>CAXHCD010000161.1:0-2325 GCA_964015265.1 uncultured Oligoflexia bacterium | reverse complement strand
GCAATTTGAAGTGACTAAGTCTATGTCTAGATATTTAAAAGATGATTTAAAATTGTGGAACTCATACTATCAAATGATCGTCAAAATTGACGACCTAATCAAGACGAATGTTTTATATAAGGAATACTTAAAAATATATCCGTCACCTGAAATACAAATGAATTGGTTAAGGCCAAAAACTAAAAAATTATGAAAAAAGTTTTAAAAGATATTTTTTTAGATAAATTAATTTATCGGCTTTTAATACATTACTTTGTATTGTTAATAATTTATATCTTAATACTTTCAATAGTCGCTTTTTTTCATTTCTTATTAGATCATGACTTAAAAGTTATTGAACGCTGGATATTCGATAAACAATGGATTCTATTATCTTTTTCAAAACTAAGTGCACTTTTTATTTTTTGGAATTACTTTAGAGAAGATAAGTATCAACCCATTTCAAAAAAGACATTAGTTCAAACATTCAAGGAAAATTTTTTTCCATTAAGAAGAGAAGTGATGGTTTTAATAACTTTTTTTCTTTTGTTTTTTATTCTAGTAGGTTCTCCAATAACTTTAGTTGAAAATGAAGTTTATTATTTAAAAATATTTACTTCATATATTTCAACAGTTTTATTGTATTTTACTGATCTTTTAATTGTGCTTCAGGGAAATAAAGTTGAAAAAAAATATTCTATTTGGACAATTATATTAATTGCTTTAATGTTTTCTTTTTCAAATAGTCTTATATATCTCTTTAGTGGAGAAGTTAATATTATTCTATTTTTGAACTTTTTAGTATGTTTAATACTAGGAATAAAACGTAAGTTTAATTGGGGAGGTCCTTTCTTGTTTATGGCCCTTAATACTGCATTGATTGATTCATTGTTTGGATTAGATTTTATTTGGAAAGATAGCTTTTCCTTGTTTAAAATGACTAAAGACCTAAACACAGAGAGTATATTTGTCGCTTATATAATTGGTTTTGGATATATTTTTTATAAAAATAAATCAAGATTTACGATTAAGTTAAAACAAATTGCAATGAATTAGGAGATATTGTGGAAGCACAAAAATTAGACATGTTAAAAATTATTTTGGACTCAGGAATAGTTGTAAAATTAGTACTATTGTCACTAATCGCATCATCAGTAGTTTCTTGGGCAATTGTGATTAAAAAGAGAAAGGTCATCAGAAAATTACTCGCAGGTGATAAAAAATTTCTTGAAGTTTATAATAGTAGCTCAAACTTAAAACAAATTAGGGATGAGACAAATGAATTGCCTGAGTCTACTCTAAGGCCATTGTTTGATAATGGATTTGATGAATTACAAAAGATTAAAGACCAACTAAAAGATGGATCGAGTATGGATATTTTAAGATCACACTTTGAAACGTTCGGACTTGGTGTTATCGAAAGAGGTTTAAGTCGAGGTGTGAATGAATCAAATAGAAAGTTAGAAGAGTTATTGTCCATTCTCGCCAGTATTGGTTCTATTACTCCATTTATAGGTCTTTTTGGAACTGTTTGGGGAATTATAGATTCATTTACTGGTCTGGCCGGTGGAGGTGCAACTCTAGATGCTGTTGCTCCTGGTATTGCAGAAGCTTTAATTGCAACTGCTGTTGGCTTGGCAGCTGCTATTCCTGCTGTTTGGTTTTATAATTACTTTTCAAGTGAAAATTCGGTGATTAATGGAAGAATGGAAGACTTTGGGCAAGATTTATTAAATAGAATCGAAAGAACTTTAATGAGCAATTAGGTGGTATATGGCCTTTAGTACTGGAAATAATAAAAAAGGACCCGTAGCAGATATTAATGTAACTCCATTAGTAGATGTTATGTTAGTTTTATTAGTTATCTTTATGATTACAACGCCACTTATATTGAATGGTATCAATTTAGATTTACCAAAAACAAAAGAAGTTAATAAAGTTAATCTTAATACGACTCAAATAATTTTATCTTATACTTCCTCAGGTGAATTATTCATTGGAGAGGAGAGGTTTCTTTTAGCTGAAATTAATCCAATGATTTTAGAACAATTCAAGCAGAACAATACTCAAACTTTATATTTAAGGGCCGATTATCGAATTCCTTATGGAAAGGTTGCAAAGTTAATGTCTCACTTAAAGCAAGGTGGAATTTCAAATATTGCTTTAGTTACGGAAACTGAGAAAAAATAATGTTTAGATCTCACGATATGAAAAAATATACAATTCAGTCTCTGATTGGACATATCGGAATTGTACTTTTTTGTTTTTTGTTTACGTTTGTTGGCTCTAAAATATTTAAATCCTGTCTCTTATACACATCTGACGCTGCCGACGATAGAGCTCGTG
>CAXHCD010000160.1:0-3333 GCA_964015265.1 uncultured Oligoflexia bacterium | reverse complement strand
GTGGCCCCGAGTTGTTTGGTAGGTTAGGGATTATTTATTTAATATGATATATAAGTACTTGAAAATAGAATAATTTTGATTGTTTAAAATTCTAACTCCTTTATCATCTTTTCAATCTTAAATGTTTAGTCCTTTAAAAATTATATTATTAAACTAATAATTTTTAACGAAGGCATTTAACGTGATTAGGTTTTTCCTATTTTATATTCTTATTTATTTTTTAAGTATTTCAAGTTTAAGTGCAGGCCTAAGAGATTGTAAGAACTCACTTAAAAAACTTACGATCGAAAGAAATATATACCGAACAAGTTTTTCAAGTGATTTATCATACTTAGATAGAGCACAATTTAATAAGGGACACTACCCTCAGTGGAATATGACTTTTTCATCTAAAGACAGAGAAATGTTTGAGTTAGATGAAGACTTTTTGGATCAAATTAGTTTAAGAAAAAGTTTGCTTGCAAAAAATAAAGATAAAGTTTTAATGACAACAAAAAGCAAGCAATTCAAATCAGCTTCACAAGAGTTATTAGATTATTTATTTGAAATTCTTCCGAGGGAGTATCCTGAGTATTATTCTAGAAATAAAGACATTTTGACTTGTTTAAAAACAGGTGAGTCCTTTAAAAGAGTAAATCGCAAAATTCATCCATTAAATATAATAGCTCAAATTGTTCAAGAGGATGTCGCTATTTTATTACCCGGTCGTGGTGGACATCTATATATTCGTGGAGGGGTTCTTGCGTTTCCTACAAATTGGAGCTTGCCTTCCAAGATAGGTGAAAATATGGTTCAGATTCATGAAGGTATAGGCCCACCAGGCATGAATTTAGGCGAGGCAATTGAAAGAAGAATGATGACGCTTAAAACTGCCTATGAGGAAGGTAATCCTACATTTGTGAAAAGAAATAATTGGTTTGTTATGAATGATCCTACTCATGCTCAACCAAATTATAGAGATTCTTTATATTATGATGGAAGAATTACCAGTAAGAATGTAGGTGACAAACTTTTTCTTAGAAGTGAATCACAGAGAATAAAATATCTTCCTAAAAGTGGAGCTTTTGTTTTTACAATGAAAGTTTATAATTTTCCATTGTCAGAAGTCGCTAACAATTCAGATGCAGCTAGAAGACTTTACGAAGGTCTAGAGCTCTATGAAGAGTCTGCAAGATTAAGAGGTGAGCTGCCTGATGATAATAGAATGGTGAAAAATTATTTAAGTAAGTATTTTAAAAAATCTCAGTTAAATAGAGAAATTAAAGAATCAACACCTACTGACACAAAAATTTTACAATCAGCAAAAATTTCTTCTAGTACTCATTTATTGAGATTGTCTAAACCTAAGTATTTTCAATTAACTCCAGGTGATGCCCTTAGAATAACAATAGAGACTGAAAATGGAAGCGAGTCAAGAATTCTATCTCTTGCGAGTTCTCCTACTAGTAATTATATTGAAGTTAGTGCAGGTCTATCAGATAGTGAGTTTAAAAAAGCATTCAAAAAATTAAAAGTTGGTAGAAAGGTTCAAATCGAAAAAGTTTCAAATGGACTCCGGTTTGATGAAACTAAACCTATCGTGATGATTGCTGGTGGTATCGGAATTACTCCTTGTAGAAGCTTTTTAAATTATGTAAATTCTCAAAAGATAAAAACGCCTATTTACTTATATTATTCAAATCGAAGTGACATTGCATTTAAGAATGAATTAGATCAAATACAAAAGAAAAATCCTAATATTCAAATTAAATATATTTTGAGTAAACCTAAATCTAGTTGGAAAGGCCAAACTGGAAGAATTGATAAAGATTTTTTACAAACGGAAATTCAAAATATACCTGAGGATGCAAACTATTATATAGTTGGTAATTCCTCTATGAATCAAGACACGCAATCTAATTTAATTAAACTCGGAGTTAGTCCAGATAGAGTTCATACTGAACCTTTTGAGTCTCATACAGTGAGCAATGTTCCTGTAGAGAAAATGAAGAAAGCTGATAAAGTTTGTTTTTGCTATAATGTTACGTTAGGACAAATTAATGAAGCGATTCAAGTTGGCGCAAAAAATATAGATGATGTGAAAAACATGACTGGTGCTTCTACAGGTTGTGGGAATTGCAAGTGCAAAGTAAATGAAGTTTTAAAATGTAATTTAAAACCCTAGTTATTCTTGAAGATTGATTAAGGAATAGTAATGGCGCTGCTCTTCAATACTTAATGGCTTCATATGAATTGTTTGCCTTTTACTTAGACCTTTTTCTCTAATAATTTGATCAGTAATTCTGATTTTTGCTGTTATAGATTTTGCCATAGTTAGTAGCCACTTTGGCATATGCTTTTTTAGTTCTAAAATAGGAATTTGAATAAGAGTTGTGTCTTCAGTGGCAATAACATGAGCACTACGTGGTTTTTGATCGAAAAAAGAAAGCTCACCAAAATATTCTCCAGCATTTAAAAATGCAATTGGAATGACTTGTGTTCCTTTAGTTAAACAAACTATTAATTGGCCTTTATGAATTTTATATAAGTCCGAGTCTTTATCCCCAGCTCTACATAAGACATCGTCTTTTTTTAAACTTCTGGTTAATGGACCTTGTAATTCCTCACTCATATTTACCTCAATCTCATTATACGCTTGAGTTTTGCACCTAACAACTCTGCGAATTTTTCATAGTGAACAAACTGTGGAAATAAATCATTTAAGAAAGTAGTATTTTTGCCATAGCTTCGATTAACAAACTCATCAAAGTCGACTAAAAGAATATTGTATTTGGCAGCTAGGTTTTTCATTATGGCATTATGTACTGAAGTTGCTCTCCACAGCTCACAGTCAAAAGCGCTTACTTTTTGTAGCTCATCTTTTGCATTCATTATTTGCCCAGCACTAGCAAGGGCCTTCCCTCTAATATAGTGAAATCTTGGATTACTAATAACATCTTTTTTTAGTTTATTAAGCTTTTGTAAAACTAATAGTGGATTATCTTTTTCAAGTTCTTTTTCCATTTCATTTAATAGATAGAAAAGTGTATTAGTAGAAGTATGTTCACAAACTCTTTTTGGAGCAATTTCTAAATTTATTGGTGCTGTAACTAAAATTAAGTTTGTATTATTAATTTTTGCGTACTTAATAAATTCTTCTAAATTTAATTTATATAATTCATAAGAAACTTTTAAATACTTAGGTATAAATCTGGCCGGAAGACTGATATTTAGTTTTTTAGGGAATTGAGATATTGTCGGCTTTTTTATGTTTTTATAGTAATACAGACTTGCCCAAGGAAATGTTGTTAATAGAGTTGCTATATTTACATCTTTAAATTCTGTCTCTTATAC
>CAXHCD010000159.1:0-3627 GCA_964015265.1 uncultured Oligoflexia bacterium | reverse complement strand
CAAAAGAGTCAATTGTGAAGTTGTGTAAAAAAATACTTGAAAACTCAAATGATCTTTTAAAATATGGTTGCCCCATGGGATCGATCGTATCAGAGTCTGCAAAGAATAATAAAAATATTCACAAAATTACTATTGTAATGTTTGAAGCTTTTATTAATTGGTTGGAAAAGAAATTTATTGAAATGGGAACTAATAAGAGTCAAGCGAATATAAAGGCCAAAAGATTGTTGGCACAAATACAAGGCGTTATTATGGTTGCCCACACTCTTGATGATTCTTATTTCCTAAAAAAAGAATTTAAAAGACTTATAAAAGAATTTAGTATAGTGGAATAATAGTAAAAATTAATTCTTATATAATGGGTTTTTTATTTTAATTTTCTCAAAAATTGATCTTTTCATTAAAGCTTCAACTCGTCTTGGTTGATTATATTCTTTATGTTCTTCAAAAAAGCCATAAAGCTTAGGATATTTTACATTATCTATTGAGTTGTTACTAACTAGTGGTTCATGTAAATATAAATATTTTATAGAAGTATTTAACTCATTATGAAACTTTTTACTACATGACATATCTAACAATGAATCAATTGACGTCAGTACAATATTCATTGAATCTAAAAAAGTTACTTGCTGATGGGTTAGTAGTAGGGCCGTGCCAGGCATTAGTTTATTTAATTTTGAAGCAAAATATTCATAGCTTTCACAAGATGCCATTCCAAATATCTTAGGATCCTTATTATTCATTTCTAAGCCTTTTTCAATCAATTTTTCTCCATGATTTCCTTTGAGTAATGATAGAGCAGACTCTTTTCTAAAACTTGGGGCAGCACCAAAACGCCTATGACCAATATAAAAAATCATTTCATGAGAGTTTTGCAATGACTTAATAAAAGCGTCTTCTACACCTTTTGTTTTTTTTAATTGTTTTTTATAGTTTTCCCCGTAGTTATCTAAGTTCTTATTAGTATGTGAAGAAGAAAATAATCGTATTTTTAATTGATGTTCTTTATTATTTAAAGAAATATAATCTTTTAAAAAAGTTTTTTTATTTTCATTATTATCGTTATCGATTTGTATAAAGTCACAGAGTTGATTGTAAGGGCTATTTATGCAGCTTGAAGTAATCAATTTTTCAATTCTGCTTTCTAACTGTTTATCTAAGGTTTTTTTATTATTTGACTCCATATCTAGATAACCAATGAAAATATCGATATTGATAACTTTGTCAGAAAATAAGCTTTGAAATGATTTTCTACACTTTTTTTCTGTATAATCAGCACCAACTTTAAAAGAGTAGGTGCTGATTATAAAGAGGGAAATTATTTTAAGAATATATTTAAAACTAGTTTGCAACTTCATCGTTTAATTCTTGAGTAGTTAAACATTCTTCATAACTTTTGTCTGCTTCATCTGAATCAACGCAAGCAAAGTACTCTAGAGATTTTGGTCTATTTATATGTACAACACCTAAACTTTGACATGCTTCTTCAGCTACCTTTTCATTTGGAGTGTAAATTGCGGAATCTAAGTTGTGAATGTATAGCATTCTCATACCTCTTAAAGGATGTCTTTTACATTCATTTGAATTAGGATCATAATTTATTAGCTTTTCTTTAATGTCAAAGTCGTCATAACACTCACTTACTCGTGTTATTTTTGCATAAGCAGTAGATTTATTATTTCTTATACTTGAATCTAAGTATTGATTTTCAATATTTTGAGTTTCAGAGTTTAAAGTAGAGTTAAAAAAGTTACCACCAAAAAAATCTACTTGATAGCATTTAGGAACAGAAATTGAATCTATGATTCCCAATAATCCTCCCGATGCTACAAATTTATTTCTTGTACTTGCAAATGTAATATTATTCGAAAAGTAATTTGAGATAGAAGTATCCTCTGTATATGTTAAACTATGCTCGCCATTAAGGTCTCCATACTTAATATTAAGTGGAAATTTTCTTTTTATTGTTCCGTTACTATCAACATCATAAACAATAGGTATATCTCTTATAGGGTCACAATGTGTTTGCCCTGGCCTTGTCATTTTATAAACGGCCATTGATGAAGCTTTGTTATTAATTGCGCTATCAATGATTCTGTGTTCCCCTGGTCCATAAATATGCCACTCACCTTCAAAAAAATCACCATCTGTTAAAATGACACATTTTCCAGGATAAACTTTTAAACTTGAAATATTATTTTTTCCTACAGGTAGAAAACCGTCTTGAAATACCTCTTGGCTTCCTTGTACAAATCTTCTTTCTTCAGAAATTCTGACTTCACCTGATACAGATAGTTTTTCTCCTCCAAGATCGCTTTCACTAAATAATTCAACTGAAAGAGTTGTTGCATGTGAAATATTATTTAATAATGCAAGTAATAAGCATATAGAATAAAAACCTTTCATAATCTAGCCTCCTTTATTTGTTAGAAATTAAAAAGTCTTTTTATAAATATAATACCGTTGCATTATTGCTGCATGGTAAAAGCAAAAGTTACACTTTATGTATTGATTTTAATCAAAAGGGGTGGCTCGGGAATGTGCCAGTTGCCATAGGTAATTTGTCACTCACAATAAAGAAAAAGGCATTTTAGACTCACTGATTGTGCCAACAAAAATTCTCACTTCTATTTGATTGATTTATAAATGTGACTTTTAAAAAGACTATTTATTTTAATCGGTTGCGACTGAATAATACATTTTTGAGCCACTTTAAAATTTGCTTTTTAGTTTTAATTTTAAAATAGACGATGATTATTAACATGAGAATTATAATTATTTTATTTTTATTTACTTTAGTAAGTTGTCTTCCCCAGTTAACTCCACAAAAGGCAAATAAGTTAAATGTTAAAAAGTTATTAAGAAAAGATGTAGATGAAGGTCCTAGCACTTTTCCAGATTCAAGCTTTGAAAATATTAAGTCAATTCTGCAATCTAATTGTATTAGCTGTCACTCGATTGGAGCAAGTGCTAGTTTTTCGAATTTAAACTTTGAAAATGAAAAGGACTTAATTAATTCAAAATATGTGGTACCAAAAAGTTTATCAGAATCACCTTTGTTTTATCGTCTAAAGGGATCAGGTTTAGGACAATTAGAAAATATGCCTTTAGGGCATCCGTTGAAGTTACATGAAATTGAATCGATTAAACTTTGGATAATGTCTCTCGAAGAAATAAAACAGTTTAATGTAAATTTATATCCTTTAAGTAGTTCTAGTATTAGTGAAACGATAGGAAGCCTTAAAATTAAGGCCACTCTTGATAGGGAGACTAAAGAGGATTTAAAAGTATATTATAAAGTGAGTGGAAGTGTTTCAGATGATGATTACTCAATTGAGTTACCACACTTCCTATTTCAAAAGGGGAGTAAGGTTGCGGAGCTCACTTTAAATATTAATGATGATGATTTTATTGAAGACAGTGAAGTTTTTAAAATACAAATTTTAGAAACAGATTTAAATAAAAATATTGTTGACATTGGTCCAGTATCTGAGGTTCAACTTTTTATAATTGATAATGATACAGTTATTTCTCCAGCTCCAGCTCCAGCTCCAGCTCCAGCTCCAGCTCCAGCGCCAATGCCAGCGCCAATGCCAGCGCCAATGCCAGCGCCAATGCCAGCGC
>CAXHCD010000158.1:0-3804 GCA_964015265.1 uncultured Oligoflexia bacterium | reverse complement strand
AGAATAAAATTATCATATTTTTTGACTACATCAAATATTACTTTTTTATCAAATTTTTTATTATGAAAATTCTTTCCTAGCATTTGTTTTAATTCTTTAGTTAAAACAAATTTTTGTAAGTATTGATTTTCTACTCTTAAGTAGTCTTCAAACATAATTAATGAAATTTCTAGTTTTGAAAGATCCAATTTTCTCATAAAAGGCAAGGAAAGTAAGAAAATGTATTCTCCATTGGAACCAGGGATTCCCATGTGAGTAATTGTAGGAGTATTTACTATAAGTATTTTAAATTTTTTTTCATAAATTCCCATTGTTTCTAAAAACTTAGAAAATGAATGCTCTAATCCGAAGTCAACTTTTTCAAAATCCCATTTTAATATAGGTGCATTCTTCACAAGCCACATTTCAGATAAGAATCCCCAAATATCGTCTTCAGATGGAAAATCATATTTTTCCTTATTGCTTTGTAATTTTTTAATTTTTTGTTTTTTTAAAATTTTTGTTTTTTTCTCGGCTTCTTTATCTAATAAATCATTTTTTAATACATTTTTGATTCTCTCAAAATCTATAATCTTTTTGTCAGATTCTTTTGAAGAGCTATTATCTTGTGCAAAAACTGAAAATGAAATTAAAAGCATAAAGACTATTTTCATTTTTTTACCTTTGATTTACCAATAATATATTGTCCATAAAGTTGTCCCCAATAATAATAATCATTAACATCTAATTCCATGGCCTCAAAAAAACGTGGATACTTATCTTGAAAGCATTTTTTTCTTTTTGCCCCTAAGAATGCAGTTTTTATATACCCATGGTAAGGTCCTACTTTCACTTTTGTCCATTTTTTGTCTGCCTTCAATAACTCTACAGGGTGAGAACATGATATTGTAGTTAAAGCAGCAGAATATTGAGTTGAGTTCTTATGAACATGACCAAAATCTTTTTGAAAATAAAGAATTCTTCCTTTTGAAAAAACGCTTGTGCAATATATTGAAAATAGGAAAATTAATATTTTCATTTACACCTTCCACCTAAACTTAATAGTTTCCCAAGAATGACATTGTGGACATCTCCAAAAAATTGCATCAGAATTATAGCCACATTGCGAACAAGTATGTTTTGAAATAGATTTATGTAAATTATTTAATAATTCGCTCATTTTTTCTACTGCATCTTTTTCCATGCCTAAGTCTATCAATAATTTGATATACTCAACCCTAATAACTTCAGTAGGAGTTTTTGTAACTTCCATCCACCCTTTAATAATTTCATAAGCTTCTTGTTTCTTACCACTTGCTTTTAAAAGCCTGACTTTGGACAAAATAACAGAAGGAGAATTTAGTATTTCAGAATCTTTAATTCCTAAAAAATAATTCTTAAGTATTTCTAAACGACTTAAATAATCACCTTGATTTTTTTCATCCGTTTTCAAACCTTCATCAAGTGATACAAAAATAAAAGATGCGTACATTGGATGTTCTTTAATTAATTCTATAAGTAAAGACTTAGCTAATTCTGTATTACCTTTCACCAAATATAGTTTCAGCTGAAGTATTTTTGCTGATACGGACGGGGCAAATCTGAAAGCATCTTCTAGGTCCTCAGTACACCTTGAGTAGTCTCCTTTTTCAAAATGTTGAATTGCTTTTTGAACAAGAATATGTGAAATAGTTTCTGCTTGATTTTCATGTCCAACCTTAGAAAGCATAATTCTAAAATTATAAGCTGAATCCCAATCTTCAATATCTTCATAAATTCTGCAAAGAGAACTAATGACTTCAAACTGGTCGCGGTTTATTTTTAATACATCTTTGTAAGTTTCAATTGCCTTATCAACAAAACCACCTTTATCAAAATCAACGGCCAATTCTTTTAATGCTCTTAGCCTTGTTGATTCAGAAATATTATCTCTAGCTATTAATGATCGATGAATACTTATGGCCTTTTCGATTTCACCATTACTTCTAAAAAGTCCTCCTAGAGCAAAGTATGTTTCTAAAGTTTCTCTGTTTAAGTCAACTGCATTTAAAAACTCTTTAATCGCAAGATCTTTATTCCCAATAATTAAATATTGAGTCGCATTTAAAAATATTTTAGATTGTGCTTCAAATATAGAATTTCGATATCTCTTTGATAATTTTACACCCGTATCACGCTCACTAAGATAGTGATAAATAAAAACTAAAGTTATTGCTAAAGCAATAACTTGAAAGTGATATTGTTTAAACCATTCTAAGTATACTTCCATGTATAATTAACTTCCTCTATCTAAACATTAAAAATGGTGAGTCTTTAAACTTTGAAAAGAAATTTAAATTTGAACTCACTTCTTCTAAATTTTCTACTATATCTAAAATACTTAACTTCTTCTTCTTTTTCACAAAGTCTAACTTGAAGTCACCAGGCAGCTTTAACTCTGAGTGAATATCTCTGCCAAGTTTCCATAGACTTCCAATTTTATCAACAAGCCCTAATTTAAAAGCTTCTTCACCCGAAAATACTTGTCCTTGAGCATGTTCGTTTATATCACCTTTAATCTTATCTTTTCTTCTCATTAAAATATCTGAAATAAATTGTTTATGAACACCAGAAATCATTTTTTCCATTAAGTCTTTTTCTTCAGCACTCATCTTTCTTGATGGATGTCCTATATCTTTATACTTTCCTGATTTAATCGTATTAGGTTTAAGTTTAGCAAACTTATATAGCTCCTCTAAATTCATAAACTCCATAATTACACCAATTGAACCAGTTAATGTTCCCGCATTAGCATAAATCTCTCTTGCTGCCGCAGCTATATAATAACCGCCAGAAGCAGCTATAGTACCAAAACTAGCATAAACTGGAATAGAGCTATCAATTCTTAGCATCTCTTCATATATTTCTTGTGTAGGACCTACGGCCCCTCCTGGAGAATTAATTCTAATAATTATCGCTTTAGTATTTAAGTTAGACTCGGCCCTGTGAAGTTTTTCAATTACTTCTTTTGATTCCATTATCACACCATTTACTTCAACAACTTTGATTGGTGACCCACCATTTCGAACTCCTTCAAAACTAGATGAATCTCTCAAACCTTTTAAAGTAAAAGAAGCAAAAATTATTAAAACAAAAAAGAAAATTCCAACTAAAAAGAATACTCCAACAATTGATCTCTTACTCTCAGACACCATAAACTCCTATTTCACTCAAGTATTAAAGTCATTTCGCATACATATTATAACGAGGGCGGAACATTTTTACTAAAAATATCTTCTATATAAGTAATATTCAGAAGAAAAAAAAATATACCGATAGTTTTATAAGAAAACTTTTATTGGGAGACCAATTTATGAAGAAATTATTGATTATTTTACTCAGCTTTTCTCTTAACGTAATGGCCGAATCTACATATATCGCGCCAGTTATAAAACTTGCTAAGCACCCAGCTGCCCCAATAGATTTTTCACAGAAAAAAGAGTTAGATTCAAAATCAACATATAAAGTTCAAGAAAAGCTTGATCAAGATAGGTTTATAGCATCTGAAGATGATGAAGATGATTTTAGAAATCCAAGCTCAGAGTCTAAAAAAGTGATTGAAAGTTTAGATGACGACGACGATAGAGGTCCATCTTCAAAATCTGAAAATTCAAATGGTGTGAAGGCATGGAAATTTAATCCTGAAGATGACAGCGATTCTGATGAATAAATAAAAATATTGAGCGAGGTCGCTTCGCTTTCGAAATTTTCCTAATTACTTTTTCAAAATATACTATGTTCCACTCAGCTTCAATACCCTTCGGCCACCGCCGGCGGCAATACCCT
>CAXHCD010000157.1:0-3812 GCA_964015265.1 uncultured Oligoflexia bacterium | reverse complement strand
TATTTAAGCTGTAAATACTTAATATTTCGATATTGTTAAAAAAAAGTGCACAGGTAAAAATTATTCAAGGTTTACCCATATGATTGCTAATTATGTGAAAATAAAAGCGTATATTTATTTCATTCGGAGGAGTTTTGAAGTTTTTTAAACTTTTTTTAGTTTTATCATTTATAATGAGTGGAAATATTTCGGCCAGCGAACACTGTAAACTCTTATCAAAAAGTGAGAGATTACAAAAATTAGATAGTGCGCTGATTGCTTTGCAAAAATCAATTGATTTACCACCTGAGTGTGAAGATCAGCAACAAGAATTAATTAATAAGGCGAAAGAGCTTCAAAATACAGTACAATCTAATGGGGCGCAGTTATACGAACAAACAGGTAATACATCTGGGACGTTAAGTGAGCAACAGCTTCAGGCCTTAAATATAGGAACAACATTAACACAGTCTATAAATAGTATAACTAATAAGTGTCGAACTAAATCACTTGGTCTAAAGGATTACGTTCATAATTTTTTTGATGTGCTAAATGGTCTAGCACCAATTTATTTATTAACAGGTGGTGAAAAGGCCGTTGAATATGTGTTTGGTACAACAATAATTGGAGAAACAGTAAAGGCAATAATTGATTTTTTTACCGGTAATGACATAGATCTAAATGATGATGCCCAAAGAAATGCATTTATATCTCACTCTTGTGAGTTTAGAAGACTATGGACAAATCAAAAAGCAGTTATCGATGAATTGGACGATGCTTTTTTAACAGATATAAAGGGGCAAATTAAAGAAAAAGAAGAGGAAATAAAGTCTCTGCAAAAATCTGATTCTGAAAGTGAACAATTACTTCAAGAACTTTTAGAAAAGAAAAAAGCTATCGCTGAACTTAGAAAAAGCTTTAAAGAGTATAGTGCTGAGTTAGCGGAGGCCGGTGAATCTCTTATAAATAAAACAGATAAAGAGTTTGAAGATATTTATTATGGAGTAACTACCTTAGAGATATTTCTTTTAGAAGATAATCATAAAAAGATAATTGAAACATATTTAGCTAATAAACCAAGTAAAGTCGTTTCTAGACTGGCAAAAGAGATGTTGGAAAAGATTAGTAACTATGGTGGTGAAAGAGATTATTACTTAGATTTAATTGATGGATCAATTCAATTGACGGGATTTGAATTTAAAGGAACTAAAACGATAATGGATCGCGTATTGGCCTTTAATAGATCACTTGAAAGAATGATTTCAGGTTTAGAAAAACAAAATGAAGATAATATTGGAAAAGTTTCAAAAAAATCTAAAATTGTTAAATTAAAACTTGAAATTGAACAACTAAAATCTCGGCAAAAAATAGTAACTGATCTTAAAAAATCTGTAACTAATACAATGCTTTCAGAAATAGATATTCATGGACGAGGAATAATGGACTCCCTATTTGGAGTCAGGGAAAACAAACAAGGTATTTGGAAGGACTATGACTCACCAGTTGACGCATACATCTCATTACGAGTTAAAGATTCATTTGATAGACTTGATAGCTTTGAAAAAGCTTATGAGAATTTCTTAGAAAGAATTAGAGAAAATACCTTAATAATGATTAATAATGATAAAGATGTAGTTAAAAAAGAAAAAAGTGAAAAGTATAATTATTGGAAGAAAATTAAAAAAGACTCTAAGTATTCTAAAGAGGCCGTAGAAGAAGCTAGACAAGCGTATAAGAGTTCTAAAAAAGAGCTGAAGTTTATTGAAGAAACAGAAGATAAAGTTGAAAAGATGGATAATTTAGATGATCTTTTTGATTATTTTAATGTAGATCGTGTAAGAGAAAATGACAAAAAAGATATGTGTAGTGCTCTTGAGCATATGAAGATTGATCATTTCTATGCTCAAACTCATATTAACTCTGCTTTTGATTATTGTGTTCTTTTTTCAGATATAGTAAATGCAAACGCTTACCCTTACTTGAGAGATAAATGTTTTGACGGATTAAATGATGTTATCGATCCTAAAACCGAAGAAGCCTATCAAGGTGGTAATGTTCAAAGGTATATCAAGAGTGTGTTTTCAACTGAAGTAAGAAAAGTGAAAAAGATGGTAAAAGATAGAGAAGTTCAGCTTGAGCAAGTAAAACGCATAATGTCTAAGAAAGATCTATTAAATTGTAGTAAATAATTGTCAATTGGCCGTCAAATCGACGGCCATATATTGGAAAACATTTCAAAGTTTGGCATAATTGCTCCTAAGTACATAGTTATGTTTTAAGGAGACTATTATGTTTAAGCGTTTCGCTTTATTTATTGGATTGAATATACTCATCATGGTTACAGTTAACCTTTTATTAAGAGTATTTGGAATTGATCCAAGTTATTATTCAAATGGAAGTATAAATTATTACGGACTGGCCGCTTTTTGTTTAATTTGGGGGATGGTTGGTTCATTTATATCTCTTCAACTTTCAAAGTTTATGGCCAAAAGGTTTATGGGAGTTGAAATCGTTGATGGTAGAGGTCAATACTCTCAACTAGTAATGAAAGTTCATACATTTGCAAAGAAAGCAGGTCTTGAGACTATGCCCGAAGTTGGTATTTATCACTCTCCTGAATTAAATGCATTTGCTACAGGGCCATCTAAAAATAACTCTCTTGTTGCAGTATCTACAGGGCTTTTAGAACGCATGAATGAAGATGAAGTAGATGGTGTTTTAGCTCATGAAGTTGCTCATATTGCTAATGGAGATATGGTTACAATGGCCCTACTTCAAGGTGTAATGAATGCTTTTGTTATGTTTGCGGCCAAAATAGTTACAATTTTAATTGATCAAGCACTTAGGGGTGATGATGATGAGGGAAGAGGACTTGGATTTATTGCTCACATTGCAGTTGAAATTGGTCTTCAAATTTTCTTTGGTATTCTAGCATCTATTCCATTAATGTGGTTTTCAAGATATAGAGAATATAGGGCAGATGCGGGTAGTGCTCGAATAGCCGGTAAAGAAAAAATGATTTCTGCACTTGAAGCACTTCAAAGAAATTATGATTCTTTAAAAGGCTCAGAAACATCTCTTAAAACTATGCAGATAAGTTCAAAGACTTCATTTATGGAGCTATTTTCAAGTCACCCTCCATTAGAAAGAAGAATAAATGCGCTTAGAGCATCTATGTAATTCATAGGGGAGACAATGCGCTCCCCCTTAATTTCTAAAGAGATTATTTCCCCACTATTTTTTGTAATCTTTTACATTATTGAATTTATTTATCCGAAATATAAATTTAGAAATCCTTATAGAAATCACATTTTCAATATCGCTATTGGAGGATTTAATTATGTAATAGTAACTATTTTTATGATTTTTTGTTTTCAAAAAGCTTTTGGAAGTTTTCTAGTTCATAATTTTAAACTCAATATTATTGTTAGTTATTTATTATATGATTTAATGATTTATTTTCAGCATAGAATTTTTCATAAATCTGATTTTCTTTGGAAGTTTCATAAGCTCCATCATACTGATAAAACTTTGAATTCAACTTCAGGTTTTCGTTTTCATCCAGTAGAAATTCTCATTTCTATGTTTGTGAAATTAAGTTTTGTTGTTTTGTTTAATTTGTCGGCATATGAATTTGCTATTTTTGAATTAATAATTTTATGTTCTTCTGTGTTTATACACGCAAATATTAATTCACCTATGTTTATTGATAAATTTTTATCTAATTTTATTGTTACTCCGCGAGTTCATTGGGTACATCACAGACCGAATAGAATAGAGACGAATTCAAATTTTGGTTTTTTTATTTCTATATGGGATAAAATATTTAAAAC
>CAXHCD010000156.1:0-3926 GCA_964015265.1 uncultured Oligoflexia bacterium | reverse complement strand
TATATCAGGTTTTTATATTTAATATGTAAGGTTTGCCAGATCTACCAAAGCTTCTTCATCCAGAATTATAATAGTTTTACCTTGCTGCGTAATAAGTCCGTCGTCTTTAAATTCTGACATGAACCTGATAAGTGTTTCACTTGCCGTTCCAATCATTGATGCCATTTCTTCTCTAGTTAGCTTGATATTTAAAGTGAAAGACCCATCTTCATTTGAAACACCATAAGATTCTTTTAAAACTAATATAAGTTCTGCAAGTCTTTCTCTTACATTTTTTTGAAATAATGATGCAACTTTTTGCTCTGCTGAACCTAGATCTCTAGAAAGTCTTGATATTAAATTAAAAGATAAACTAGGATGTTTTTGCATGGCCTTCATAATAAATTTTTTATCAATAAAACATATTCTCGAATCTTCTAGTGCTGTGGCCGTGGCCGTATAATATTGTTCAGTGAATAAAGATCTATGCCCTAAGACATCACCATCACTTGCAACTCTAACAATTGATTCTTTTCCATCATTTCCAATTTTACTAACTTTTACTTTACCTTCACCAATACAATAAAGGCCAAATGGTGGATTACCCTGAAAAAATAAGGTCTGTCCCTTTTTATAAAAATTAGTAACTTTATTATCACTCACTTCTTCTAAGTCCGATTTTTCTAGATCACAAAAAACTCCTTTCTCTTTTGAAGAACAGCTTTCGCAATCAGTAGATTTTTTACTTTGTCTCATTATGGCCTCACTAAAAATGGTGATCTATTTTGCTATTATATAACATTTTTTTTAAATTATTGAAATCTATATAATTTTAAGGAATTAAGAGTATTTTTGGCATCTTTCGAGCTATATTTTAAGACTTTGAAGTGATTATTTTCTACTTTAAAGACACCTAGTTCGGTTATTACAAAATTTACAACAGATTTTCCAGTTAGGGGAAGAGTACACTTCTGTTTTAATTTAGTTTCTCCATTTTTATTGAAATGAGACATCATGATTATGACATTTTTTGCACCATTTACTAAATCCATGGCTCCGCCCATTCCTGTAACCTTTTTACCAGGTATCATCCAATTAGCTAAGCTACCCTCAACATCAACTTCCATTGCGCCTAGAACACAATAATCGATATGGCCTCCTCTTATCATTCCGAAGCTTAAAGAGGAGTCAAAGTAAGAAGCTCCAGGGATAGAGGTTATTGTTTCTTTTCCTGCATTAATTAATGTAGGGGATACTTGTTCAGGCTTTGGTGATGGGCCAACGCCTAATATTCCATTTTCAGAATGAATCATTATATCTAACTTTTTTGGAACCCTACTAGCTACAAGTGTAGGCATTCCGATTCCTAAATTTACACTATCGCCATCTTTGAAGAAACTTATAACTTCATCGGCCATTTGATTTTTATCCCAATTCATGTGTTTTCACTTGTTTTAAGAAATTCAATATCATTTAAATAATTAGAACCTTGAAAAACTCTTTGTACGAAAATTCCCGGAAGATGAATATCTTCGGCCTTAATTTGTCCAAGTTCTACAAGTTCCTCTACTTCTACAATTGTAGTTCTAGCTGCCATGGCCATTAATGGAGAAAAATTTCTTGCTGTTTCTTTAAACCATAGGTTTCCATATGGATCAGCTTTTTGGGCCTTTATAATAGCAAAATCAGCGTGTAGCGCTGTCTCTAATATACATGGGCGATCAAAGTTCTTCACATCTTTATCTTTGGCAATTATTGTTCCATATCCTGTAGGGGTATAGAATGCTCTTATTCCAAGGCCTGCAGCCCTTATTCTTTCACTAAAAGTTCCTTGAGGTACTAGTTCAACTTCAATTTCATTTTTCATCATTTTTTCTTCAAGATCTGGATTTCCACCAACATAAGAACAATATGCTTTTGAAATTTTGTTTTGAACTAAAATTTTAACTAGGCCTCTGCCAGAATTTCCAATATTATTAGAAATAATTGTTAAGTTATTTATATTTTTCTTAGAGAGCTCATCAATACAGTTTTCGGCAATTCCACATAAACCAAAGCCACCGCTCATGATAGAAGATCCTGATTTAATATCATAAAGAGCTTCTTGTGCATTTTTATAAATTTTGCTCAAAGTTTCTCCAGGTAATTATTAAGTCTTTTTAGTGAGAACTTTAACTCACTTTCTAATAAAGTTAGTTGAGGAGCAAGTATTAAGTTTTTATCTCTTATTATACAGTCAATACCATTTTCGATTAATAAATTATGTGCAGGTGGCCTTATTAACTCGATACATGCAAGCATTCCATATACTCTTATTTCATTAACAACTTTATTTTTTTCTATTTGTCTTAGCTCCTCAAAAAATAATTGCTCTAATTTTTTTAAATTAGTTAAAAAACTTGAGTCGTTGACTACTTTTAAAACACCTTTCAACGCTGACAGGCCCAAAGGGTAGGCATAATTGGTTAATCCACAACTCAATATGTTTTCGTCGTAGTATTGTGCAATTTTTGAAGAAGTATAAACTGCACCTAAGGGAAGATAGCCTCCAGTAATGGCCTTAGAAAAACAAATCATATCAGGTTCAAGACTAAAAATTTGTGAGGCCATAAATTTTGAAGTTCTATAGAAACCACAGACAACTTCATCTAATATAAGGAAAATGTCATTTTTTTTACAAAATTTTTGTATGTTTACCCACCAGTCTAGATCACCTGTAATAACACCATTTGCACCACTAATAGTTTCTAAACAAATAGCGGTCAAATCATCTTTGTGTGATTCAAGTATTTGAAGTGCTTTTTTTGCTCTAAAATCATCTTTTGGGGATGGAATTCTTAAAGTCCATTCATCAATTGTTTTATGCTCTTGATTTCTCCAATCTCCGGTAAGTGAAAGAGCTCCCAGTGTAGCTCCATGATATGAGTCATTTCTAGCAGCTATTAAAGTTTTATTTTTAATTTGTCTGGCCATTTTAATAGCATTTTCAATGGACTCAGCTCCTGATACAGTGAAAAATATCTTTCCCCTTTGATCTAGGTTTATTAATGATAATAAATCCTTTGTTACATTTTCTTTTAACTGATAAACGCATTTTGGAGTACTAATTGGTATATCATCTATTTGTTTTTTTATTTCGTTTAAAATTACTTGATTTTTTAGGCCAAAACTAGCCTGAAGGGATAAACTAGATAAATCTATAATTTCTTTATCATCCAACTCTAAAGTTGTATTAGTTATATTGGTCAATCGATGTGATTGAGCATCTTTTTGGGTCGTCCATGTAAAATAGAAGGGATAATCTTTATTCATGGTTATATTATAAACTAGCTTTAATTGAATGCAATTTGAATATAGGGTAATCTGTATTTAATTAGTCAACAATTTCAAATATTAAGTTCTGATTATTAAAAAGGTCCTTATAATTTTGTTTGAATTGAGGGTAAATTGTTTGTTGATTGTAAAGTGAACAATACTTCGACTCTTTTAATTTAAAAATGGTTAGTGACTTGTTATTAAATTGATTCCAGTAAAATTTGCTGAGAAAAGAACAATCTTGAAACTCATAAGAAAATTTAATAAAGAACAATATTGAAGAGAAATACATAATAAAAAATGTTTGTTTCTTCTTAATAGAATTGAGAAAGTTTAAAATTAAACAAGAGCAAAAAACATAAAATATTATAAAATGGGTTCCAAATAATCGATAAGGGCTACTAATTTTAATTAAAAAAAGAAGGGGAAGGCTTGAAATAGCTAAGGGGATGAAAAAGTTATATTTGTGTTTAATATATTTTTTCCAAACTATTGTAATTAAAATTATTAGAATGAGAGCAAGGCAGAATATATAAGAATAAGTAATATACTGAAAGTTTGAATGAGAATTTTTTATTATAAATTTTTGCAAATTTCCTGGTGAGAAAATATTTATTGAAACACAAGTAAGT
>CAXHCD010000155.1:0-4033 GCA_964015265.1 uncultured Oligoflexia bacterium | reverse complement strand
CGAGATTGGCACTAGTCTCGTGGGCTCGGAGATGTGTATAAGAGACAGAGATACAGCTATTGAGATCTATTCGAACTTCTTCATAAATGTTGCCAGATAGTTAGCAGTCTTGATTTCCGGCCATATCAATATCATTTCGAAATCTGACCGGTGAACCTGTGATTGAAGCTACCAGTGATGTCGAAACGATTAAATTTGTTTCATTTAAAAGAATGTTCATTGGTAACCCCCATTTTGGATTAACACGTTAGTATTAATTACTAAAATAAACTAAAAAAAAATAATGTCAACAGAGTAAAAAAGTTTTTTTGAAAAAATTTATTCGTTTAATAAAATTTGAATTTTCTTCAAGCGATTATTGATCTTTCTATAATTGGAAGGAATTTTAAAAATCTCTCTTCCCATCATATCGTAATACTTGAATGATGTTGGTACTTTATCACTATTCGCTATCATATCGTTTGCTTCTAAAATCAGCTCATCTAGCTCAGTTTTAATTTCTTTTGTCAGCATGTCAGAGTTTTTAGGCGACATCGTTCTTTCAAGTTCTAATATGTCGTTTTCAGTATTTCTAGCAATTAAATTACTTTGTAGCTCAGATTTAAGCTCTAAAATATCTTTAATTACGTTATCTCTGTGAGCGGGTACGATAACAGCATCTTTACCAGGGATAGAAATAACCAATTTATCAGATGCAGGAGAATTCTTTATGAGCTCAATGGTTTTCTTTCTCATTTTTCTAATTTCTGAGTCAAGGTCTGATCCGTACGATAGAGGAGTTACTTCTTCATTTAAAAATATTTTTCTCGAAGGTTTAATTTCACCATCTCTAATTTGAATAGCTAAGTTAACAAACTCTTGTAGCTCTTCTTCTCTACCTACTGGATCGTCACTTAGAGCTCTTGAGTTATTTACTGCTATTTCTTCAATATTTGCTATTTTTTCTAAATAAGAGCTTATAGTATCATCAGCTTTTGGAATCATTGAATCAATATCAATTGATGCCCAGTAATCAATTAATTCTGGATTTTGTTTATAAAACTTTTCCCAGAACTGAGGAATTGTTTCAGGAAGTTTCGTCTCTCCAAGATAAATATAACCCAGTCTCATATCAACTAGCATTGAGGTTAATGATTTACCATCAAAGTATATATCAGATACAAGTCTAAAGTATTTACCTTCCATTGCCCCTTGTAACTCTATCGATTTAGCATTTAAAAACTGATCGAGGATAAAGTTTTGAGCAGCAATTGCACATTTCTTTTCATAAGGATCTTTTGTTTTCATTTCAGCTGTATCAATTCCATAGATTCTTATTGGAAATCCATGTCCTAGCTCTGGCCCTAGGTAAGGAATATCTACCCAAGGAGTATCACCATCATAAACATATTCTCTGGCCTTGTGAGCTGGAAAGAAAACTTCTTCAACTATAATTTCAGTATTATATTTTATACCTTGTACTTCAGATAGTTCTCTTATAATTCCATGTACATAAAAATTTTGTTTTTTATTTTCTGTAATAATTAGTCTATTAGGTACTGAAATCGAAACAAGACTTTCAGGTGGATCAGCAATAAACTCTGCTAATGATCTTGGGTCAAGGTTACCATTTGTTATATCAAGTCTTTTAAGTTTTTTAAGCTTTTTTAATCTTGGTAATAACTCAGGTGTAATTCCATCAATTGTTAAGTCTTCTATATTTTTATTATGTTTCAATATTGTATCTAGAACAGATTTAGCATTTGCCTTTGTTAAGAATAAATTTAGCTTTCTAATATTTGGCGCACTTTTAAGAGCTTCAATAATATGTTCAGGGTCGATTGCATTATTTTTATTTACATCAATTGTTTTTGTCTTTTTACTAATGTGTTTTGCTAAATAATTGAACTCATCATTAGATAAGTTGTGCCCGCCAATATCAAAAACTCTGGAGTTTGTTGCCGTAATTTCTTCTAAAGTAGGCCAAATTACTGCTCTTCTTACTCTCTCTTCTATTGGGAGATTATCAATATCTAAAAGTAGATCTAATAATTTTGTACATTTTGTTTTAGAACTTGATCCAAGCTCAAATGAAGTTGGCCCTGCAGCAATTATGCTAGTTGAGAAAACTAAGAATAGAAGTATTAAAATATTTTTCATGTTTACTAATAATAACGTAAATGTATTTTCATCTGGTTGAATTTGAAATATTTACGGCCAATGTATTTAGATGGACAATCTTTTGGGCACTTTGTATTGCAACTATCTGATTTTACGAATATTTATAGGAGGGCATAACTTAAATATAAAGAATATTTTGCTTTACACTTATAAGTTATGTGAAAGAATAAGGATGAAATGAAATTTATAATTCTAACTCTTTTTTTACTACTTACCTCGTTTACAAATGCAAATTCAAAAACATTAAATGTTTTAGGTGTAAGTCTATCAGGTGAAAAAGATGATAGAAATATCAGAGAATATAAGATTATAAATTTAATTTTTAAATGTATGGGAAGTGATTTTAAAATCGAAAATGTTCCATATGGACGTCATTTATTACTCTATAATGAGAGCAAAGATTATGATGTAATTACGACTGTTCCTCCTAATGAGAAATTAAAAGGGTATAAGAGTAACTCTCATATAAAGTACATAAATGGAGTTAGTGTTTTAAAAGACTCTAAATTAAATATTCGAACATTGAAGGATTTGAAAAATTTAAATGTTATTTCTTTTGTTGGGGCAAGTGAATTGATTCCCGAGATTAAAGAAAATATGAAACTCTTTAAGAGCTATAATGAGATAAATGATCAAGAGTCTCATAGTAAACTTTTATTCCTTGGAAGAGCTGATGCTGTAATTAGTGATGGTTTAATTTTTCAAAGTTATAATATGAAGTTAAGACAAAAGGAACCTTCTAAAAAAGAGTTTCAAAAAAAGACTAAATTTTTTCATATTTTACAACCATCTAAATTTAGTTTGTATTTTAAAGATAAGATCCTTGTGGATAAATTTAATTCTTGTCTAAAGAAAGAGTATATACAGAAAAAAATAGATAGAATTAATTATCAATATTTAATGGATATGATTATGTTATAAGTATTCACCAACAGGTCTTTTTCCTTTTGGATTATCTATAATATAAGTCGGGATTGCCCATCCGGGAGTGATGTCTCTAAGTTTATTGAAAATACTATAACCTTCTTCAGTTGAAAGGTAGAAGTGCATACCTCCTCTAACTTTATCTGGGTGATGAAGATAATAAGCTCTAGCATTACAAGATGAAATTTTTAGAAATAATTTCTTTAAGCTTATGGGGTTATCATTAATTCCTTTTAATAAAACTGACTGTGTTAAATGATGAAAGTTTTTTAATTTTAAAAAAGCTTCTTCTACTTCTCTATCAAATTCTGAAACATGATTTATATGTGTGACGATTGTGAATTGATCATACATTTGATCAATGAGATTAAATACATTAATTAGTTCCTTATCAAATCTTGAAGGTAAAATAGAAGCATATCGAGAATGGACTCTAAAGTATTTTATATGCTCTATCTCATTAACTTTTATTGCAATATCTAAAATATCTTTAGATTTAAGTGTTAATGGGTCACCACCAGTTAAAATTACTTCCTCAATCTCGGAGTTAGATTTTAAGTAATCTAATGAATTTGAAAAATTTTTTCTAAATATATTATCATTTTCGTGTAATTCATTTTTTCTAAAACAATATCGACATTGAATTGGACAAATTGTAGTTGGTGTCAGTAAGACTCTATTTTTATATCGATGTATAATTTGATTTGTTTTGTAATTTTCCTGATCACCAATAGGATCATAAAGTCCATTTTTTTGAATTTCCCAGTTTGACTCATCAGACTTTGGTAAAAACTGATTGCCCAAAGGGCCATTCAAACCTTGACCTTTAATTTTTTTAGCAACTCGCCTTGGTATAAAAACGGGGTAACTAACATAAGGAAGAGGTTGGTTAAAAAATTGCTCAACTTTTTCTTTTGAATTTAGCGAACTTTTTAATTCTTCTACCCAA
>CAXHCD010000154.1:0-4040 GCA_964015265.1 uncultured Oligoflexia bacterium | reverse complement strand
ATTGGTAAAACCCAAATATGTTATTTCTTTAAGATCATAAATAGATTTTATACCAATTTTTTTAATTTTAGATAAGTCATAAACTCTCTTTGGAATGGTAATCTTTTCTAGTTTAGTATTTAAAAAATTTAAAATTTCTTTTTCATCAAAATGATTCATCTTTATGAATGCTATTGGTATATTTCCAAATTTATCATGGGGATAGGGGATCACAATTGCTTCAATCACATTTTTATTTTGGATAATTATACTTTCAATATATTCAGGGTTGATGTTTTCACCACCGGATTGAAATACCTTGTCGGCACGTCCTAAAAGTTTGATTCCATCTGATTCAATTTTTGCAATATCGTTAGTGATGACACGTCCTTCAAAAGGAAAATAGTTATTATTTTGATAATAACCGCTTCCAATACATTTTCCACTTATCATTATTTTTCCATTTAATATTTCAACTTTTCTATATGGTAGCGTACTCAATTTAGAGTTAAAATCACCTCCAAGCTTTGTTGCACAAGCTTGCGAAGCACATTCAGTAAGGCCATAAGTTAATGAATAGGGGATTTTGTTTTCATTTAAAAAATTGATGGTGTCTTTACTAGGTTTTTGGCCTCCTAATAACAGTAATTTTATATTTTTTAATTTTTTTATTACTTCAGTTTTATCAAAAAAATATTTAATCTGAGCAGGAACCAGTGAAATATAATCAAACTTTAAATCTTCAATGTTTTTATATGAAGTATTTAAAATGCTACCTGTATTTAGTAGTTGTCTAAAAAATATTATGAGTCCACCTATATGATGAATTGGAAGCGTGAGGGCCCATGTATTGTATTTTGGTATATTGTAAAATTCATTTGTACCCTGTGCACTATACAACAAAACAGACATTTTAAAGACAATTGCTTTTGGAGTTGAGCTACTTCCTGAAGTAAAAACTGATATGAAATCTCTTTCAAAATTTAATGTTATCTTCTTGAGTGTTTTGATTTTGTCATCAATATTTATTTCTGAAATTTCATAATTAAAATCTATTATTTGTTCTATTTCGTTATTTGGCCGATCAATATGGGAAAGTATTACAAAGGAGTCAATTGAATTCAAGGCCAATATTGAGCAGAAATATAAATAGGGGTCTGTAATCTTTAAAAGTATTTTTTTATTATCAAGCTTTAAAGACTTAAAATGAGATGAAATTAATAAAACTGATTCATATAAATTTTGATATGTATAATTAGTGCCGTTATTTATATAAAATATGTTTTGATTATCTTTAAATGACTCAAAGTCTATAAAATTCATTTTATAAACTTAGCTTAAAATTTAAAAAAGGGAAAGCTGGGCCGGAACTAAATCTTGGCATTCATTTGGATCTTTAAAGCGAACACCTGTACCTAATAACCTTATAGGACTTTCTCTTCTATTTAATCCCTCATCAAATAGAGTGTTATAAATATCTCTTAATTGATCATTAATATGACCATGAAACCAAAGGTCAGAAAACACATGCCTTGGAAAAGAACGCTCAATTGTGATGGTTTTAAAATCGTAATATTTAATCTTAACAAAGGCCTTGTTAATGAATAAATGTTTGGCGATTTCATTTTTTTTAGTTCTAAAGTTTTGAATCCGGTCACACATCTCTCCTATGATATCCAGCATCATTGCTTTACAAGTTGATTTTTGATTTATATCTGTTCCAAAAGTATTTTCGACACTTAATGACTTTCTTATATGCTCAGTAATAACTGGACGGTTATCAATACCATATGAATAATTTTTTAGGGTTGAAGCAAACTTTCCAAAATTTTCTTCTAGTAAATCTAAGGGAAAGTTTTGTATGTCTGAACATTTATACAGACCTAAGCTATTTAGTTTATTATTAGTAACCTTACCAACGCCATTTATTTTGTTTAGTGGTAAAAGTGGTAAAAAATTAGGTACATCACTGGGAGAAATAGTAAAAATTCCATTTGGTTTCCTCCAATCACTGGCAACTTTTGCCAAGAATTTATTTGGTGCAATACCGGCCGAAGCAGTAAGACCAGTTTCTTTATAAATTTTATGCCTTATATCTTTAGCCATTAATGTAGCAGAGTTTGAGAAACTTGAATTTTGACTAACATCTAAATAAGCTTCATCGAGAGAAACTGTTTCAATTAAATCTGTATACTCTTTGAATATTTCTTTAATAATGTTTGAAGCTTCTTTATATTTTTTGAAGTTTGGTGGAACTATTTGTAAATCAGGGCATTGCTTTAGAGCAAGAGCTGTAGGCATCGCAGCTTTAACACCAAATTTTCTAGCTTCATAATTTGCAGTACAGAGGACACCCCTATTATCAAGATGTCCTCCAACTGCAACTGCTTTTCCTTTTAAGAAAGGATTGTCCCTGGTTTCAATGGCCGCATAAAAACAATCCATATCTATGTGAATGATTTTTCTCTGTCTAAAACTAGACATAGTTCTGCCTTTCTCAAAGTAATAAGTTAAAATTTTAGTAGCTAATTTATTCGTAAGTTCGAATTAGTCCTACTAATACACCTGCAATATTAAATTCTTCATCTTTTGAAACTATAATTGGAGTCATAGTACTATTGGCCGGATGAAGTTCTATATGATTCTTTTCTTTAAAAAAGTGCTTTACAGTTGCTTCGCCTTCTACAATTGCAACTATAGTTTGTCCTCGATTTGCTGTATTTTGTTGACGACAAATTATAATGTCATCTTCAAAAATACCGTCTTCGATCATAGAATCCCCTTTTACGGAAAGAGCAAAAAGCTTACCTTTTGTAGAAACTAGACCCGGAGGAATTGGAATGGTTTCAGTAGGGTTTTCAATAGCTTCAATGGGGTTACCCGCAGCTACGTTTCCTAAAAGAGGGATTTCTAGGCCGTTGTGTGTGTGTGTTGTTTCTGGAAGGTGCTCTTCGACGACTTTTAATCCTCGACGTGCATTCCAATCATTTTCTATATATCCTGCATCCGCAAGATATTTAATGTATCTTTGCACCGACCCAAAGGATTTCAGATTAAAATAATCTTTTATCTCTCTTTGAGTTGGTGCTAGACCATTTCTTTGGTAGTATTCGTGTATATAATCTAAAACTTCTTTTTGCTTTTTAGTTAGTGCCATATAAACACTTTAAGCGTAAGTTTTACGTAAGTCAAGAAACTTTTTTATTTTTTCTTTTTTACGTCACATTGCCCTTTGCACTCTTTACTAGCACAACATTGTTTTTTCTTTTTCATTTCACATTGTTTTCCTGATTCACCTTTTTTGTGACAACAACCTTTTTTTCCAAAGTGTGAACAAGAGCTTAGCGATAATACTAGTAGAGAAGCTACACCTAAATTTAATAGATTTTTCATTACATATCCTTTGTTATAATTCTCATTAATTTATTATACGAATAAGTTTTTAGTTTTGTGACAATTATTTTACTTGAAGTATTTTTCCGTGTCTAGGCCATGCTCAATTTCATTTTTCTTGTTTTGATATGATGCTAAATTATACAATATTTGCAGGCCAATGGGGCCTTGATAAGCGCTAGATATAACACATGGGACTGGAGAGTTATCAATTATATTAAAAACTTCGCTAAGCCCATTAAATAAAATTGGTTTTATTACTAGAGCTTTTATGTTGAATTTTATAGGTGAAACTAAAAAACTTGAAACATTCTCATCCAGTGCAATAGGATATATCAAGTTTTTATAATCTAAGAAATTTTTAAATGGTTCTTCAAAGTATTCTATATTTTTATGAAAGCAATCATAAAACTTTTTTACTGCATCAATAGTTAATAATTGGTTTCCATCTAACCTTAATTTTATAGAGGTATTCCTATTTACAATATTGTTAATTTTTTGAATTTCATTATCAATATTTTCTCTTCCCACTTTTAGTTTTAGAGATTGCGTATTAATTGAAGAAAAATTGGAATTTAATAAAAATGTGTTTGATATTACTTTTTTAGTAGACCAAGTAATTAAGTTATTTTTTAAATAATATTGTAAAAAACAACTCTCAATTGCAA
>CAXHCD010000153.1:0-4104 GCA_964015265.1 uncultured Oligoflexia bacterium | reverse complement strand
TCTTCAGTTAGATTGTTTAAATTGATCATGATAAAGGTGTGAAATGAAAGGAAAAAGAATAATCGTTTGTGGTTTTATGGGAAGTGGCAAATCAACGCTAATCAGTAAAATTTCAGACGACCCAAATTTATTTCTTGATCTCGACGTTGAGGTTCTCAAATTAAATGCGCCGACTGAAGAAAATTTAGCAAAATATATTGATAAAATCGGATTTGATGAATTTAGAAAAGTTGAAATTCAGTCCTTAAAGAAGATCTTAAGTTCTAGTTTTAAGGTCCTATCTTTAGGTGGCGGGAGTTTAAATAATAGCTCTCTAAATTTGATAAAAAGTTATAGAGACACCGTGCTAGTTCATCTCAATGTGAACTTTGAGGACTGCTGGGAAAGAATTAAACACGATAAGAGTCGCCCTTTAGTCTTAAAGGGAAAAGAGTATTGTCATGACTTGTTTGTGCGGCGAGGCAACTTATATGGAAGCTCAGATATAATCATGGATAATGAGTCAGTTAGGGGCATTAAATCTTATAATGACTTAATAAGATTATTGGACGAACACCCTATAAGTTGACATAATAAGGGCTTAACGGACCATTTTTCTTTTATGGCAAAGGAAGGCATATGAAAAAACAACCAAAAGCTAAAACTATTGAAATTGCTTTACTTTTGGATGATATGGCAGAAATCAAAAAGTTTTCAACAGCTCTTAGAGATCTAGGAATTATTGCTTATTTTTATGAAAATTTACAAGATTTTTGGAATGGTGTTTTAGAAAGAACTCCCCAGTTATCAATTGTTGATGTAAAAAAAATGGGGGAGCAAAACTTATTACTTAAAAACCATCCGTTAATTCGTTCAGAGCATCTTCCAGTTGCCTTTTTCTACAAAGATTCTTCTAAGTTATTATTAAACTCTACTCATCAGCTATTTCATTTTGGATTCATCAATGAAAATGACAACTATGTTGGTTGTCTAAAAGGTTTATTAAAAAGAGTTCATAAGTATTTAGGCTTAGAGTTAGATTTAAAGGTAATTGAAAGCAAAAACCAAAGACTAAAAGGGAAAATGAATGATTTGATGGAGTTTGTTCAAGTTGGAAGACAAAAAGAGTATTATGAGCAAGTTTTAAAAGCAATTATAAATAAAATTGAATCAAATTCAAAAACTGAAAATTTTTATGATGTTTGCATAAATGCTTTAGCATCAATTAGGGAAGTTTCTAAGATTAGTTATATGCAACTTTCGCCAAATAGACAGAAGCTATTCTCTCCTGATGTAAACAATTCAAAATATATTAAAATGCCTTCAGTTTGGTTGGGAGAATCTAATAAAAACGGACTAGGTCCTTACTCTCAAAATCTTGCTTCACAAGTGGCCCTTGATATTATTGGAGGAGAATTAATGACTCTTCTTATAAAGGGAAAAGAGAGTGATCCTGAGAAAATAATTTTTATTCGTGCCAATGATGAAGAGTTTTTAAATAATTTTGACTGGAATTCTTTTGAATTATATTTACATGGATTAAATAATGCTTACGAAAATATAGATAACTCTGTTGATAATAATCAAGAGAGGTTGATTTCACCATGGAGACTTCATTCTCTTTTAGATCAAGATTTTTATAGGGATTCAACTGAATCAGGACAATTTGAAGATGAAAATGTATTGATCGATATTGATTTTACAAACCTTGTGGATTCAATGTTTAAAAGAGTTGGAAGTCGGTTTTATTGGGATAGATTTTTTAAAGACTTTATAAATAAATTTATTTACCAATATAAGTCTGACTTTTTATTTTGCCCTTTTGGAATTAAACATTTGGCCATCGTTGTACACAAAGATAGTGCTGGTGAATTATTCAAGCAATTAAAGGCCTACGCTATTAGGTTTCCTTTGTGGCAATACTTTGAAGAAAGTGACAAAGTTTTAATTGAAAATTTAAGACCAGTTGTGAAAATGGTTCCTTATAGTACTGACGCGTACACAATTTTTCGAAATGAAAAAGTTCAAATGTATATGAATAGAAGTATTCAAAAACAAGAGTTTGATGATCAAGAGTCTAATCAGAAGAAAAATTCTAAGGCAGTTGAGAAGAAACCAATAAATAGAAATTTAGAATTCAGGATGTAATGCGCGAGTCCACTTCACATATAATTCATCTTGATCTTTTAAAAGAGAATTTAAGTAAAATTCAAAATAAAGTTGATAAGAGTATCCTATTTATGGTTAAGGCTAATGCTTATGGACACGGTCTTTTAGATATCGTTAAGTTTTCACATTCTGAATGCGAGATCGAAAATTTTGGACTGGCCACTATAGGTGAATATTTGAAGCTCAAAGAAAATGGATTATTGAGTCCGACATTTTATATTTTTTCTGAGTTGAATTTAAGTCAATATAAAAGTGAATATAATTCAAAAGTTATTCCGGTAATCTCAAACGTCGATGATTTGGAAATATTTGTTTCTAGTAAAGAGTTTGAAGATGTTCCTCTTTGTTTAAAAGTTAATACAGGAATGAATCGATTAGGATTCGAGGAAAGTGAATTAAAAAATGTAATAAGACTCATAAAAGATAATAATCGATTAGAGATTTTTCACTTAATGTCTCATTTTAGTTGCTCATCATTAAGCATTGAAAAAGATCAAAGATCAAAATTACAAAAAGAAAAGTTTGAAAATATAATTGAATTTTTTAAGTCAGAGGGCTTTAAGATTTTAAACCGATCAATGGCAAACTCCGGTGCAATAGAACAGGGGTTTGCAACTGAATATGAATTTGTTCGTCCAGGTATTATGGTTTATGGCCCATCAAGTTTAATTGAAAGAGATAAAAAGTGTTCTTGGTGGGATGGAAAGCTTATTTCAAGTCTACAATGTGAAGTCTTAAGTTCTAAAATTCTTAAGCGAGGAGAGCCTATTGGATATGGGGCCCATATTTTAGGGAAGGACTCAGCTGTTGTGATATTATCGATTGGCTATGGTGATGGCATTAGAACTGATTATCAAAATACAGAATTAGTTTTAAATGGTGTAAGTGGACAAATATTAGGCCGAGTGAATATGGATATGCTTTATTTTGTAACATCAACTGAAAATATTGATAAATTCAGAAAGGGTAATGTTGTAAAAATTTGGGAAGATAGTATTTCGCAGAATTTTGAAAATATTATTAAAAATAGTGGAAGTATTCCATATGAGGTACTATGCCAACTTTCTGTTCGCCTTCCTAAGCGATATGAAATAAAATCTAGTGCCGGAGGTTAAATGGAGTTAGTTCGAAAACTCACTGGCCCAATTGAAAGTTTGGGAAGTGTAGTAATTGATTCATTAGATGGACTTGGAAAAATGACTAAGTTTATTTTCAAGTTTTTTTATTGGGTGGCGCGACCTCCGTTTAGAATTAGACTTTTGTTTGCTCAAATGTTCTTTATTGGAAATAAAAGTATATTTATTGTCGGGCTATCCGGGCTTTTTACAGGAATGGTCTTTGCGTATCAAATTTATTTTGGTTTTCAGTTAATTTCTGTTGATTCATTAGTTGGACCTGTAACTGCATTATCAATGGCAAAAGAACTTGCACCTGTTTTAACAGGTTTAATTGTTGCCGGTAGAGCCGGGGCTGCTATGGCCGCACAAATTGGAACAATGAAGGTTACTGAACAAATTGATGCTTTAGAAGTTATGGGAATTGATAGTTATCAGTATCTAGCTATGCCAAGAATTTTAGCGGGATTTTTTGTGCTTCCAATGCTTTCAAGTTTATTTTTATTTATAGGAAGTGTTGGATCGTACTTTGTTGGAACAAAAATATTAAATATTGATGAAGTTATGTATTATTCAAAGTTAGGTGAGTTTATGTTTGTGGAAGACATTTACCAAGGTTTGATAAAAGCATTCTTTTTTGGGTTCACTATATCTGTTATTGGTACTTATTTTGGCTTTTCAGTTAGTAAAGGAGCTGAAGGTGTTGGAAGAGGTACTAACTTGGCGGTAGTTTGGGGGATGATTTCTGTTCTTGTCTTAGATTTTTTCCTAACAAGTTTTTTGATTAGGGTTTTATAGCTGTCTCTTATACACATCTCCGAGCCCACGAGACTAGTGCCAA
>CAXHCD010000152.1:0-4488 GCA_964015265.1 uncultured Oligoflexia bacterium | reverse complement strand
CAAATGTTGCTTCTTCACTGAATGGAATATCTTTAGTTTTTCCATAAATTGAAGAAGAAGAAGCAAAACAAAAATTCTTAATGTCTTTTTCTTTCATAGTTTCAAGCAAGGTCACTGTCGCATCCAGGTTTGCTTTTACATAATCTTTAGGCGCTTCTAAAGAAGGACGAACGCCAGCTTTGGCCGCTAAATGAACAACACATTCAACTTCTTGATTAAGGGCCTTTAAAATATCATCTTTATTTGAAAGATCTCCTTCAATAAATGTGAAGTTCTCATGTGTGTTAGATTCTAAGTTTTTAAGTTTTATTTTTTTGTCATAAAATGGATCAAAATTATCTATACCTATAACTTTTTCTCCTGATAAAAGAAGGTTTTTGACTAGGTGAGTTCCAATGAAGCCAGCAGCTCCGGTTACAAGTATCGACATTTCTTTTCCTTTAAAATAACTTTTTCATGGTCGATATGACCTTTGCAAGGTAATATTTTTTCCATGAATATATCTATCGTTTTACCAGTTCATAATGAGCAAGACAACATAACGCCTCTTTATGATGAAATTGCACATGTTTTAAGTAAAGAATCTTATGAGGGTGAGATTATTTGCGTGGATGACGGGTCTACAGATTCCTCGACTAAGGTTATTAGATCCCTTGCTCAAAAAGATACCAGAGTAAAGCTTGTAGAGTTTACTCGTAACTTTGGGCAAACAGCAGCAATGGCGGCTGGAATAGATCATGCAGCTGGTGACGTGGTAATCTTGATGGATGCTGATAGACAAAATGATCCTGCTGATATTCCTGTGCTTCTTAATAAATTGAATGAGGGATTTGATGTTTGCGTTGGGTGGAGAAAAAATCGTCAAGACAAAGCGATAAATAGAAAGCTTCCTTCAAAAATTGCTAATTATATCATTAGAAAAGTTGGTGGTGTCCAAGTTCACGATTTAGGTTGCTCGCTGAAGGCCTTTAAAAGAGAGTTAATTCAGAGTGTAAAGTTATATGGTGAAATGCATAGATTTATTCCTCTTTATACAACTGCCGCAGGTGGAAAAATTACAGAAGTTGTTGTGAATCACAGAGCGAGAGTCGCTGGAGTTACAAAATATGGAATCAACCGAACTTTTAAAGTTATTTTAGATTTAATAACTGTTAAGTTTTTAATGAAATATGCAACCAAGCCAATGTACTTTTTTGGCGGTGGCGGATTGTTAATGTTCGTATTTAGTTTTATAACGAGTTTATTTCTAATTGCTCATAAGTTTTTACATAATATATCAATTATTCAAAGTCCTTTATTAATTTTGGCGGCGGTATTTTTTATTTTGGCCTTTAATTTTATTTTGATGGGTCTACTCGCTGAAATGCAAATGAGAACTTATTTTGAAAGCCAAAATAAACCTTCTTATTTCGTTAAAGAGACGGTTAATATTTAATTATGTGTGGGATTGCAGGTTTTTATGGAAAAGGAAGCCTTGAAGATTTAAAGGCCATAAATTCTACTCATTCTTATCGTGGACCTGATGCTAATGACGTATTTGAAGGTCCTGGAATTTATTTAGGCCATCAAAGATTATCAATATTAGATTTAGAAAATGGTAAACAACCTATGAAAAGTATTTGTGGTAGGTATGTTATCGTTTTTAATGGTGAAATCTATAATCACTTAGAGTTAAGAGAAAGATTAATTGATAAAGATTATAAATTTCAAACATCTCACTCAGACACTGAAACAATATTAAATGGATATATAGAGTGGGGAAGTGAAGTTGTTACAAAGCTTAATGGAATGTTTGCATTTTGTATTTATGATCAAGAAAAAAAAAGTTTGTTTTTGGCAAGAGATCATTTTGGTCAAAAGCCACTTTTTTATACTTGTACAAAAGATACATTTATTTTTTCAAGTGAGTTGAGATCTTTGTGCTCTCATAGTGAAGTTAGGCCTGAAGTCAGTAAATTATCTTTAAAAAAATATTTTGCTCATGATTATATACCTGCTCCTCGAACTATTTTTAAAAATATATATAAGTTACCTGCATCTAACTTTATGAAAGTTGACTTGAAAAACTTAGATATAATTATTTCTAATTATTATCAATTAAAGTTTTCACCTAGAGAATATAATTTTAATGAAGCCTGTGATGAATTGCGTTTGAAATTAGCTAAAGCAGTCGATAGGTGTATGTTAAGTGATGTATCTCTGGGAGTATTTTTAAGCGGAGGAATCGATTCCTCCTGTGTTGCTAATTTTGCTGCAAAAAACTCTAAAGAACCAATTCATACTTTTTCTATTGGATTTGAAGAGAAGAGTTTTGATGAATCAGCTTATGCAAAAATTGTTTCAAATCATATAGGTTCAACTCATCATACTGATACTCTTTCAATTGAAAAGGCCAAAGAGGTAATACCACATGTTTTAAGTAAACTTGATGAACCTCTTGGAGATGCTTCTCTTTTACCAACTTATTTAGTATCGAAGTTTGCTCGTGAAAATGTAAAAGTCATCTTAGGTGGAGATGCGGGAGATGAATTATTTGCTGGTTATGATCCATTTAAAGCTTTGAGGCCAGCGCTATTAGTTTCAAAACTTATACCTAGCTTCGGTCGAGATATCATCAGAGGACTTTCTGGTTTATTACCCGTTTCTCACGATAATATGAGTTTGGACTTCAAAATTAAGAGATTTTTAAGAGCGTTTGATTACCCTCAGTCACAGTGGAATAGTTGGTGGATGAGCTCTCTTGATAAAAAAGAGTTTGAAAGTTTATTTAATGAAAAATGTAAACCAGAAGAACTTTTTTCTGAAGCAATTGAAGAGTGGGAATCTTGTAATTCTAATAATATCGTGGATAGAACTATTACTTTCTTTTCCAGAATGTATATGCAAAATGGCATTTTATGTAAAGTTGATAGATCTAGCATGATGAACTCTTTAGAAGTGAGAGCACCTTTTTTAGATTTAGAATTGGTTGAATTTGTTATGTCTCTTCCTCATAGCTATAAATATAAAAAAGGTATTACTAAATATATATTGAAAAAATCATTAGAGAGTGAGTTACCTCACGATATACTCTATCGTAAGAAAAAAGGTTTTGGAATTCCTATCGCATCTTGGTTAAGAGATGAAAAAAGTTTCACGTTTAAAAATAATAGTGAGTATATGAATAATGATTTTATAAATTCCAAAATTAAACTTCACAGAAATTTAAAAGAAAATACAAAGTCATTTTTGTGGAGTTTATATGTTCTAGAGAATACTTATATTAATGAATACCTTTAAAATGAAATCATATTTTTCAAACTTATTAGGTGATTTAAAATCGGTTCTTCCTTTTCTGATTATTGTTCTAATGTTTCAAGAGCTTGGTGAGAATATGTGGAGGACTAGAGGTTTATATCACTTTAGAAGGTTGATCTATTTTGTAATTCCATTTCTTTTTTTTATTTGGGCAAGCTTAAGATTTAAAAGTTTTAAACTAGAAGTTAAAAAATATATATTGATAATAGAAAAAATACTGTTACTTTCAAGCACTTATTTATTGTGGAAATTTGCTAGAAATAATTTAGTTATTCATAAAGTTGAGAACATATATTCAAATATTATTCCAATGCTTCAATATGGTGCATTTGGAATAGTATTCATTTGCAACTTTATAACAAACAAAATTTCCGAAAAGAAACTTAATCTTTTAATTTTAGTTTCAGTAGTGATTTTGTTAATTTCTCAATTACTCGTTCCGCTTGCAAGTCCAAATCCACACATTGATGTATTCACAAGTAATACTGATGCTGTAAAATATTTTCTTTCAGGTGTTAATCCATATGGTGCTGAGTATAAAGATATTTATAATGGGTTATATGATTACACTCCTGGTTACGTCTATTGGCCAAGTTTATTAATGACTCAAAGTTTATCTTATATTCTTTTTTCAGATATTCGATATGCATTAATTTTATCAAATATATGTATTGTTCTAGCGATATATAAGTTGATTCCAATGCGCAAAATAGCTTTATTAATTATTTTATTGTGGTCTTCTCTTCCAATACAATTATTTATTATAGAACAATCATGGATAGATCCGCTTTTAGTTTGTTTTCTAATATGGAGTTGGTATTTTCTACAAAAAGAGAAAATTCTTTATGCTGGTATATTTCTAGGAATAGGATGTGCAACAAAACAATATGGTGCTGTTGTGGCGATTTTGTATGGGATTTTTTGTTTAAAGAGTTTTGGATTAAAAAAATTCTTTAATCTTATTATTTTCAGCCTCATCCCATTTTTGATGCTAATGTTACCTTTTTGGATGTTAGATTTTACTTCATGGAAAAAAATGACAATGGATGTTCCTCTTTCTCAGAATATGAGGCTTGATTCTTTTTCAGTTGTTGCATCTTTAGTTAAAGAATTTGGGATAGTGGTAAATAAATACATGTTTTCAATTCCTCCATTTATTACTTTGATATTGGTTATAATTGGTTACTTTAA
>CAXHCD010000151.1:0-4550 GCA_964015265.1 uncultured Oligoflexia bacterium | reverse complement strand
TATAAGAGACAGAAGTAGTCCAAATTGAATAGGATTACATTTTATTTTGATTACAATTTTTGAATAGGAACTCTTCACATATTTACAAATTCCCTCAACTTGGCCTCCCAACTCTTTTGGAATATCAAAAACAAGTTTTATCCCATTAAACTGAGAACAATCTAAATCTTTTAAATCATTTTTAACAATTTCCTTCCCTCCACCTAATAATGTTTTCGGAAGAAATCCTAAAGCTTCTTTATGATCAGGTCGAAAGCGGTGAATAAAATCTATTTTATTAAAGTTTTTATGTAAACATTTTCTAAGATCAATATTAGCAAGTTTTTTATTTTTTAAATTAAATGGAAATAACCATGTTACAGCGGCTTGAGCAAAGTTTTGAGAGACTCTTTTATTATCTCCAAATAATTTACTTTTAGATAAATATATTGAAGTATCGTGTATGACCCCTTTTCCCATTAGACTTAAAGCTTCATCTTCTGATAACTCCCATAATTCAATTCTATTAATATATACTTTTTTATTTGAAAAATTATTCCTAGATAGTATCAAAACTTTATGCTTATCAAGCATTTCGATTTTTTCATACTTCCATGCACTAGTTCCTATAGGGTAAGGTATTCCCTCTTTTTCCTTATAAACTTTTGCAAAAGATGATGCTAGGAGAGATAAAAATGGAGGATATGGAGATTTTATTTCAACAATAACTTTATTATTTCTAATGTTTACGCTTTTTATTCTCTTGAATGTATCTCGAATTGGACTATCTTTCTTGAAAGTTCTTTCAAGTGAAGCTTTCACATCATTTAATGTAAGTTTTGTTCCATCAGAGAAGAATATATTCTCCTTTATTTCAAATTCATATACCGTTTGAGTTTCATCTAAGGATGTTCTTTTAACTAACTGCGGAACAATATCCAGATTGTCAACAGTAAATAGCCCTTCAAGCGTAAGATGAGAAATTGTATGTTCAGCAGTCGATACCATCTCTGGAATTATCAATTTTTCAGGAATCGAGTAGATTGCCTTTCGAAATACTTTAACATTTTTGAGTTCGACCGTATCATCCTGAGCGGAAAAAAAAGATCCGATAACAATCAAGCATATTATGATCAAAAGTATGTCTCTTGCCTTTAGAAGATACATGGAATTAACCTATATTTAACTTTATCCTTGTATTCAAGATATGCTACTTCGGTACTAAGAAGTTTCTCTTCCTCCCCAATTCTTAGAACCATAAAGACAATAAGAAGAATTAACATAGATAAGTTATATGCCGTACAACCAGCTAAAGTTATCCCAATCGCGGTCAATAGGTATCCAGTGTAAACGGGATGTCTTACTGCTTTATAGGGACCTCCAAACTTTAATTTTCTTACAGATGGTAATGCACCAAAAGAATCCCACAATTCAATAACTGATAAAGCACTAACGGCAATACCTAAAATTATTAATGTAAAAAATATTTCCTCCCTAACTAAATGAGCATCCTTAGTTGAAAGGAGCAAAGGAATAAAAATGGGTATGAGAGTAATGATAAAGGCTTTTGTAGAATAACTTCTTTTCTTTGCATTACTACGAACAGAAAAAGAAACCATTAATAGCAAGCTTAAAATCCCTTTTGAAAGTAATATTACATTATAAGAAGAGGAAAATAGATAGAAATCCTTAATTGAGAATCCTGCAAAAAGAAATGCCCAAAACCACTTCGAATAACGAAATAAGTTATTCATATTGATTCCCTCCATTTTTATTAACTCTAAACACCGCCCCCACCACCTTTAGCTGCTTGCCGGCCCTTATCGAACTCTTTTAGAAGCTTTTTTGTTTGATTAAGCTGATCTTGTACAATCCCCAAATCTTGATACAAATTCTCAAGAGGACCACCTAGAAATCCTTTATCGAGTTCTTTTTGAATTTTTCCTTGTAAAAGATTTGTCTTCAATGAAAATTTTTGAATCTCTACGAGAAGTTCATTTCTTTTTCGATCATTAAGCTTTGCGTATACCTGAAATACAGAGGTTACCGCAGTAATTAATACCAATGCTTGTAATGCACATTTTCTACTAAATTTCATTTTTCCCCCTTTTGGTCAAATAAAAAACTTATTAAACAATTAATAAATAAAGCATTTTCTTCTATAAAGGGAAAATGCTTAGACTTTTTAAAATTAATATGAGTTATATTTTTACAGAGTTTTTTTCCTTCAATGATATGATTAATGGGAACAACAGTATCCTCTACACCTGCGATACTTAAAATAGGAATAAATATACTTTTTAAATTTTCTGCTAAGTTAAATTTACTTAAATATTCAGCCTCTAAATCATTGAATAGTCTTCCTGAATAAGTTACTTTTTCAAGTACAGATTTTCCTTCTTCTAAAAAGTTATTACTAAAATATGATGAAGCAGAAGAAATAGTGTCACTTTTATATTGTTCATCTGTATACTCACTCAATTTTACAAAATCCATATAATTTCTAAATGTGCTAGAAAAAATCCAAGAACAAAGGATCACTCCCTTAATCTTTGAAAATTTGTATCTAAGACACTCTATCACGAGAGCCGAGCCAAAAGAGTGCCCCAAAAGGTAAATACTCTGACTATTCTCTTCAAGATATCCAATAACGCTTTTCAATTCTTCAAGTTGCGAAATGAAAGTACCTTCATTTAAAATACTTCCGCACTTATAATATACTACTGCTAGATCCTCAAATTTCTCTAGGCTGTCTAAATAAGGACGAAAATAAGAATAATCCATTCCTGGGCCGCCATGAACACAGAGAAGTTTTTTCTTAGCATTCTTACAACCCATTATTTCTAAATATGGCTCTACAATATCAATCATCATATTTTCCACTTTCCAGTTTCTTCCACTTTTCCTGAAATGCAAAAATGGCTTCCCTAACATCATTCTTATCTGACTCCTCTATTAACTTTCGAGGCCCTTGAGACTTGTAGTAGTCAACAATACTAAACAATTCAGTAAGATCATGTTTGATATCGTGTATAAGCTTATTAAAGTTCATAATTCATTACCTATTCATAATAATTCGTTTCATTTCCGTAACTTTTGTTAAGTCTACGGAAGACGCTTTGACCTATCCCAAGCTCTCTCATAACAAGAGATTCTTTTACTTTATTATTCTTTACATCCCAACAATTTTTCTCACACCACTTCCATATTCTTCTTTCTTGTTCTTTCATAAATTCTTGGTATTTTAGATTTTTTAATTCTTTTTCAAACTCTTTCTCAATTATCTCGGATGTTCGCTTAGATTTTCGAGATTTCTCAGAAAGATAGCTTTTAACCTCATCCCCTGTAATTTCAATTTTTGCTTTAGTTGCAATAATAGTGAATGCCTTAGAAAGTGACCTTACATTCCCTGGCCATTGATAATCACAAAATGCCTCAATAGCAGTTTCTGACATAACTCTCTTTCCATTTTTAGGATTATTATTCCAATCTCTTAAAAAACGATTAATATATAGTGGGATATCATCAATCCTTTCTCTTAAAGGAGGAATATCTATGACAACTCCATCCAACCTATAAAATAAGTCATGTCTAAATTGCTTTTTTTCAATCAACCCGTCTAGTGGGATATTGTGTGCAGACATTACTCTAATGTCTAAACAAATCGGCTCACCACCAATAGGAGTGATTATTCTTTCATCTATTGGTTTTCTTATCATTCCTTGAATTTCCCACGGCATATCTTGAATCTCATCCATGAAGAATGTTCCGCCGTTTGCTTTTTCAAAAAGGCCTTTTGTAGAACCTACTGATCCAGTGAACATACCTTTAACTGTTCCCTTTAATTCAGACTCTTTCAATCCTTTGGAAAGTTCCTGCATATTAATATTTATAAAGGGTGTAGATGGACCATCCAAGTCATAAGCTAACTGCTTACCGATAAAAGTTTTTCCTGTGCCGCTATCTCCAGAAAAGCGAATAGGTATTTCTCTATTAAATGCTGTCTCTCCAGCTTCTTTTAAGTTTCTAATTAAACGCTTATCTTGAGTACAGTACCGAGCTGTAAAATCGTACTCTAGTCTTTTACTAAAACTTGTCCTTCTTAACAATTGTACAAGTTCGCCGTTAAGTTCTTCTAGGTTCTCTGATTTTTCAAAATAAAAATCTGCTCCAAGTTTAGTAGCCTCTTTAAAAACATCACCGTTCTTATTGTTTGTAAGAACACTTACGATAATTCTTTCACCAGTCGAGAATTTTCTCGCATTTATTTCTTTTATAAGATCTAACCCACTTTCACCATTGAGATCCAAATCAACAAATATAACGTCATGATGTTTCTCTTCATTTAATTTCAATCCCTCTGATAAAGTTGAAACAAATTTTGCTTTACCAAAATTTCCCAATTTAGAAGCTAGGTTTCGAGCATACTGCTTTCCATCTTCAACAATTAGAATATTAATTCCTTGCTCATCAGCTCTTAAAGAATGAACTTCTTCATCTAACCATATTGGCATAACTTCTCCCTCAACTAGCTGATTAGCGTAATTAAAATATGTTTGCAAGATTAATAA
>CAXHCD010000150.1:0-4778 GCA_964015265.1 uncultured Oligoflexia bacterium | reverse complement strand
TATCGTCGGCAGCGTCAGATGTGTATAAGAGACAGCTTTTACTACTAGTGGCAAATAATTCATTTTCATTCACCCTTATACCTAATAATCATTCAGAGTTTCCATGCTTATCAGAAGATTTTCTAAGTGAAATAAGTGAAAAGTTAATAATTAACTTCTCTGATATTCCAAATCCTTTTAATAAAACATTATTAAAAAGTAATTTTCTTTTTTATTAATTTTTTATACTTTTCTCTTTTACTTGTGCTGGACCCCTCTTCTGTTTTATTTTGAAAAACTTTTCGGCCATTTTATCTTCTTCTCCTTCTTTAACAACATATGAAGTTTCTCTAACTATACTCCCATCTTTTAACTTACGAACATTCGGATCATTGAACAAATTCATATTTTCAAAATAATCAGAGTCAACATAATCGGACATGGCCTGGTAAAAAAACTTTTTCATTTTCCACATTATATTATTTGGTTTTCTACCTAAGACTGAATTTAAATAGTCTAATTCTTTAATTTTAAAATCTACTATAAAGTTTTCAGGATCTAACTTTCTAGCGAGTAGAATATGTTTTTCAGCTTCATCAATATTATCTAAATTATTTTCAATTTTTAACTTAAGTGCAAAAATATCGTATTTAAGAAGTTCAATATGAGATTTCATCTTATTATTACCCTTTGCCTTTTTAGCAAAACCTAAAGCTTTGTCTAGTGTAGAGTTTGCCTTTTTTTCTTTTCTATTTTCTATATAACTTTTTGCTAAACTTACAAAGGCTTCAGCTTTAGTGAATGAGTCATCTGTATTTTCTATAATTTTTTGAATAGCAAACTTTACAACATTCATTTCCGTACTAAAAACAGTTGCTACTTGCTGGAAATATTGAAATTTATTATAATTTGTTAAATACTTCATCCCATCTTTAATAGCAGACATAATTTTACTTTTTTGCTTTGTTCCTAAATATGCTCTGGCCAATAAAATATAGGAGTCTTTATTTGGTCTTATTGCAATTGCTTCTTCTATATTCTTGAGCGCTTCCTCATATTTTTCGGCCAATAAATTATTATTTGCACTTGCATTTAAACTTTCATATAAAGCGTGTTTGACTGCACCAAACTCTACAAGATTGATGGCCTCTTTAAATTTTAAGATTGCATTATCATGATCCCGGATTTTTTGATAACAAAGTCCCATATTGTACCAAGCCCATGCATTCTTAGGGTCGATATCTAATGATTTTTTATAATTTTCAATACACCCATTTATATCACCTTCAGAGTAAGCAATTCCTCCTAAATCAAAATAAGCAGACTCTAGATCTTTACCATTAGATTTTTCAATACTAAGAAGTAAATGTCTTTTAGAGTTTTTATAGTCATTAGTGAGTTCATATAAATGACTCAACTTATTATGATTTTTATATGTCATCTCATCAGTGCGTTTTTCTAACCTTGCAATCAACTCTTTCGCTTTTTCAGATTTTTTAAGATGATGAAATATTATTGCATTTACTATATTTACCTGAATACTATCAGGGTAAAGAGCGACTGCCATATCAATTATTTGCTTAGCTTGATTAATACTGCTGCTAGTATATTTTGTTCCTCTTATATATCCTAAACTAAGAATCACATTAGATAATAAAACATAACTTTCTTCATGTTTAGGATCTTCATCAAGGTTTAATTTCAATAATTTCACTGCATCTTGTAGGGTATACTCTAGTTCACTTTTCTTTCCCCTACTATCTCGAATTTTTTCAACCAACTCAATTCTTTTTTCAATTCTCTCTTTTGATGGAAGTTTTCTAAATAGTTCAGCAACATTACTTCTTGTTACTTTGTGCTCTTTTAAATCTACACTATATGCAAACTGAGAATTTCTAGCACATCTGACCACATCATCTATAAACATGGCAAAATCATTTCCTTTGTATTCAGAGCTATCTACAAAGGAGTTTTTTATCATAATATTATCTTCTACAAAAATTCCCTCTTTGTTTAAATCAAATTTACGTGTTACTTTTGCCCACTTCGTATCGATATTACAATCTTGAGGAAAATCTCCCATTGCAAAGATATTATAATACTTGTATTTCAAATTAATATGTTGTTTCAAACCGAAAAAATGATTCATCACTTTATTTTCAAAATCATCTAAATAAACGAGGCTAAAAAAGCGTGAAGAAAGAGTAAATACATTAACTCCATTTGTATTTTTCCCTAAACTTTCAGCTTCATACTCCATCTTACTATTTAATTCTTTATATTTTGAATCTTTAAGATCCATACTTGATAAATTAGAATGAACGAGTTTCTCCGTCTCAGCATGCATACTCTTAAATGCTTGATCTAATTTATCTTTGGGTAAGGCCTGTTCAAGTCCACTAAAGGCCAGAGCATTTTCTCCTGTAATATATAAATTTGATTTCACAGTTGCTTCATTATTATTAGTAAATTTATATTCTTTTGTATGTATGTATTTATTATCTTCAATTTTAAAATCAGGAATTCGTGTTAATGACTTCACACCTTTTTTTAGAATTAAGGCCTCTTTATTAGCAATGTCATTTCTAATTTTTAATCCATATGTCACTTTATTAGTTGGATCTATCCAATAATTATTTTTGCCATCTTCTATATATACAATAGAATGATTAAACTTGCTTTGATCTGGTAAAGATCCTTTATAAAGCATAGAGTTTGGATAAGATGATCTTTCTACTAAAGCGATATAACTATTTATACCAACTTTTCTCAACATTCTAACCATTAATGAAGAAAAGTCCTTACAATCTCCACTCCCTAATTTAATAAAATCACTAATATTTTGAGGAGTATATCTTCCTCTTACTAATCTAAAATCACCTAGGTAATTAAAGTTTTCAATTATATACTTTGACAAATAATCTACTTTTTCCTCTAAACTTTTTAAACCAGAAGCTTTTTTTATTGCTTTTTCTATTTCAGCATTTTTTATAGGAGTATTGATAATTTTTTCAAAATTAGAACTAAATTCATTATTAATTTCACTCCAATCTTTTTCAGAACTGATTGAGACAACTGTTAATTTATCTTTTCCTAAATAACCTTGTTCATCTATGGCCTTTTTAAAAAGTGGTGAAGTTTGATCTATATCTATAATGTATTTGTTTTTTACTTTTCTCTTGCTTACTTTTAAGACTTTAAAGGGATCATTTACCTCTAGAAATAGAGGGATTTCTGATTTAATTTGTATATCAGAGTTTTTATCATATTCATCTAATCCTAAAAACGAAGTCAAAAAGAATTTTTTGTGGATTTGAGCAATTTTGTATTTTAATTTATAAATTAAAAATACTTTGCTTCCCACTTTCAATCTTGGGAAATGAATTGAAACTTCTGACATATTATCGAAAACTTTATCCATTTCTGAAGAAACTAATTTGTCAGAGATATATTTCTTAGGAACTTTTGTAATCTTTTTTCCATTCATTACATAAGCATCAATTAATCTAAAATTAGATATAGTTTTATCATACTTAACTTTATAGGGAGAAAAATGATCTCTTCCGTCTAGCTTAGTAATCTCGTATTCAACTGAATTAACGACACTGAACTTTCCGTCTTTACGTACATTCACTTTAACATTTTGCTTATTACTATGATATTTCAAATCAGATTTTGAAACCCATTTCGCAAAAACATTAAATGATAATAATAGTACCAGACTAAAAGAGTAGATTAGTTTTTTCAAAATATTCCCCTATGTTGTAATACATATCGGAATATTTACAAATCTATAAAACTCAATAATTTTGAATAATTATATATAATTACTAAACTTATATGAGTGTACTATTCACCATAAATCGAAGTACCAATGAATTTAAAAACCCATGTTATAAAGTTTTTTAAAAGTATAATGACATCCACTAACTTTTTTTTGGACAAGATTCTTGGACGATTTTATTTAATTAGAAGTTATCAATTAACTCATCAAAAAACTCACTCACATGAGGAACATCTTCCTCTCTAATCTTTATAAGTAATGGAGGATTTTTTCTGTAATCATGTTTATGATGAAAGTTGTTGTGATCAAAATGTGGACTACAATATCGAATTAGGTTTCTATCTGTACTTTTATCTACTGCGTGATACGAATAACCACTTGTCTTAGCTTGTTTTCTTCTTGCTCCTTGCTTAATTAAAATATCTTTTTCAATTTTTACAAGTAGCCTTGTCCCTTTCTCTGTCTGAATATCTAACCTAGAAATTTTCATTTCATAATAATTCTCAGTAATTTGAGAAATGGTGTATTGCGGGTCTTGAGTAAAAATATGACCACTATAAGTTCTGAGTACTTTTTCGTGAACCCGCAAATAATTATCGAATGTATTCCAGCCGTGCTTTGTTGTCATTTTCTAAGACTTTAATACGACGATAAAGAGAAATCACTTCTAATAAATTTTCGTTATAAGAATTTTCAGTTTCGACCTTTTTTAAAAGTTCTTCGATTGTTAAATTATACTTCTTTGAAAATAACTCTAATTTTTTTTTATAAAACAAGATCGCTTCACCATTACTTGAAAACTTTGGTATTAAAGAATTGGCCTTTTTTAAAAGTTCACTTTCTTCACTATTAATATGATCTATTGTAATTTCTGACATTATTGCCTCCGAAGCTGTTCTCAGTATATCAAACCCATGGGTCGGAAACAAACTCAATTAATTATTAATTTCAATGAGTTAGATCACATTAAATCTGTCTCTTATACACATCTCCGAGCCCACGAGACTAGTGCCAA
>CAXHCD010000149.1:0-5004 GCA_964015265.1 uncultured Oligoflexia bacterium | reverse complement strand
GGGGAAAATAGCAATTTTTATTGGCAGTTTTTGAATTATTTTTGATTGAATTTAAAGTTTAATTGCGATTTTTTAAATGAAATATGAACAATTCCACCCTTTTTTAACTCTCCAAAAAGGATTTCATTAGATAATCTTTTCTTAATTTGTTCATCAATGATTCTTTGAATTGGCCGTGCACCCATTTTAGGATCAAAGCCTGTATCAGCTAACCATTGCCTAGCATCTGCATCTACATCCATTTCTACCTTTTTAGTAAGTAGTATTTGTTCTAGTTCTACTAAGAATTTATCTACAACATTTAAAATTGCTTCATTTGGTAGCTTGTTAAAGAAAATGATTTCATCTAAGCGGTTTCTAAACTCAGGAGTAAAGAAATTTTTAATGACCTTATCTCTTTTGGATGTGTTTTCAACAGAACCTACATTCATTAATCCTATTTGTCCCGTATCCATTTCTTGAGCACCAGCATTTGTAGTCATAATTAAAATTGTATTTGTAAAATCAGTCGATTTACCATGAGCATCTGTTAATCGACCTGAGTCCATAACTTGTAATAAAACATTAAAAATGTCTGGATGTGCCTTTTCAATTTCATCCAATAATAAGACTGCATGAGGATTCTTTTTAACAATATCAGTTAACATTCCCCCTTGATCAAAGCCTACATAACCAGGAGGAGCCCCTATCAACTTAGCGACAGAATGTTTTTCCATATACTCAGACATGTCAAAGCGAATAAATTCGATTCCTAAATTATTTGATAATTGCTTGGCCAGTTCAGTTTTTCCAACGCCAGTTGGGCCTGCAAATAAAAAGTTGGCCATTGGTCGTTGTCCTGTCATTAACCCTGATCTAGAAAGCAAAATAGTATCACAAACCTTATCAACAGCATGATCTTGTCCAAAAATCAAATACTTAAGATTAGTTTTTAGATTTTCAAGTTTCTTTTCCTCTTTTGCATTTACTGTTTGTCGTGGAATTTTTGCCATCATTGAAATGACTTCTTCAATATCTTTAGGACCAACTTTCCTAGCATTTTTTCCAATACTTCTATTTAGCTTAACGTAAGCACCGACTTCATCAATTACATCAATTGCCTTGTCCGGTAACATCCTATCCGTCAAATGTTTGACGGATAGATCAACGGCCATCTTTATAACTTTATCAGAATATTTAACCTGATGATGTGATTCAAACCTATCTTTTAAGCCTTTAACAATTTTTATTGTTTCTTCTTTTGAAGGCTCATCAACATCTATTTTTTGAAAACGTCTTCCAAATGCAGGATCTTTTTCAATAAACTTTCGAAACTCATCAAAAGTAGTAGATCCAATAACTCTTAACTTTCCACTTGCAAGAGCAGGTTTTAATAAATTTGAAGCATCTAGGCTTCCACTCCCAGTTGCCCCAGCTCCCATAAGAGTATGTAACTCATCAACAAATAAGATACAAGGCCGACTTTGATCATTTAATTTTTTTATTTCCTTCACTACACCTTTTAGTCTTGCTTCAAAATCACCTCTATATTTTGCTCCAGCAAGCATACTCGCAAGATCTAATTGATAAATTGTCGTACCTAAAAGTTCAGTGGGAACTCTTTTCTCTTCAATTTTTCTAGCAAAGCCCTCTGCTATGGCAGTTTTTCCAACTCCAGCATCACCCACTAACATGGGATTATTTTTTCTCCGTCTAGATAGAATTTGTATCATTCTGTTTACTTCAATTTCTCTACCTATTAGTGGATCAATTTGATTATTTTTTGCTAATTCATTTAGATTAGTCGTAAATTTATCAAGGGCCGATTTTTTTCTTTTTGAATCTTTTGAGTCTAATTCATCCTCATCATCTTGTGTTAGAGGCTTATCTAAATCATGTGAAATAACTTCTAAGACATGTAATCTATCAATTCCATTTTTTTGAAGTACATAAACGGGAAAACTTTTAGTTTCACCAAATATAGCAACTAACAAGTTAATTCCCTTAATATCATCCTTACCAGACGATTGGACATGCAAAGCAGCCCGCTGAATAACTCTTTGAATAGCTACACTCAAATCTGGCCTGTATAAAATCCCACCTTGCTTAGCAAGTTTCCTAAGTTCTTCATCTACAAAATGCTCTTTATTAAGCTCTATAATTTCTTCATCACTCAGAACTGCAAATTGATCTTCATCTTTTAAGAATTTTTCCAACTCACCTCTGATATCATCGACAATTCCACCACATTTTTCGATAACTTCTTTAACTTGTTCATCACTAAGCATAGCAAGGAGAAGACCTTCAAGTGTGATGAATTCGTGTTTTAATTCATTCGCCTTTTTCATGGCCGAATTAATAATAATTTCTAATCTTAAACTGAGCATTTTATGACTCCGGTTCCAATGAGCATTTTAGAGGATGACCATTTTCTTTTGCCAACTTGTGAACTTGCGCCATTTTGGTCTCAGCAATTTCGTAGGTAAATACTCCACATAATCCAACACCATCATGATGAATCTTGAGCATTATGGCCTCAGCCTCTATCTTATTCTTCTTGAATATTTTTTCTAAAATATAGATTACAAACTCCATTGTCGTGTAATCATCGTTATGCATTAGCACTTTAAACCTTGGTGGTCTTTTGACTTTTTGACGATCTATAGTCTTGATACCTGATTCTTGGTCGTCATCTATATGAAATTTAGGGCCATTTTTTTTACTCATCATATTTACCTTTTCTAAAGCATGCCTTGGCATACCTTTATATATATTTTATCATTTTTTTTAACTACAGTTAATGCTGAAATGACATCTAAGTATAGGAAATTATATGAGTTTTTTCGATTTTTTTAAGACAAATCAAAATAATTCTCCCCAGTTAGGAAAATTACATGAAAAGATAGTACATAAATTCCCTGAAATTGAAGAAGTAGAACAGACCAAACTAGCCTGTATATCGGGGCTTTTGGCCAGAGTTGCACACAGTGATTTCAATGTACACCCTGATGAAATAGAGGAAATTAAGAAATCTCTTTCACTATTTAACTTTTTAACGGAGTCCCAAATAGAATTCGTCACAAATGTAGCAATTGATATGATTATTGAACTTTCCGGACTGGAAAACCACATGTATTGCCATCCATTAGTCGAAATCATGAAACCAAATGAAAGGTTTGAGGTATTAAGAATGTGTTTTGCTATAGCTGCCAGTGATAATTCAGTCGAGGAAAGTGAGTGTGAAGAAATTAGACAAATCACAAGTTCACTTTGCTTAGAACATAAAGACTTTATAGCTGCAAAGATAGAAGTTGCCTCAAAACTAAAGGCCCTTAAAAAAGACTAGAAAATTTTAGCGGTCAGTAAGAACATCAAAATCATTATTTAGATAATACATATAATTTGTCGATGTGATTGTAATCCAACCTTCCTCTCCAACTTTTGCTTTTCTTGCATTATTAACTGGCTTATCCAAGACACTTTCAACTACTCTCACCTTAACAAACTTAGCTCCAAAACTATTTTCTTTAATTACAGATTGATTTAATATTCTCACTCTACTACCGACACCAAGAACTCGATTATCATTTCTTTTGCAGAATGGACATTCTAAGAAATTGTCTTTTCTTAGATATTCAAAATCCATCACTCCTGCTAATAATGGATTAAATTTAATATCTACAAATTCAGGAAGTTTTGAATCAGCTTCAGGCTTATTGTCACAAACTCCTACAAAGCTAAGATCATTAATTTTTAAATCAATAAAGTCATCTAATAAAGATTTGAATGGAAAAGGAATGTAAGTCTTATTATTTTTTTTATCTTTTACGGCCAGTGGAAGCTTATAAACAATTTGTCCTTTCCAAAAAACAGACTTATATAAAATTAAATGCTCTTTAGTTTCTTCAGTTGTTTGACTTATGCTACATTTGCTTTTTTCGACCTTACATTTGGTTGTTTTAATTCCATCAAGTAAAACATCGGCCAATTGTTGACCAGAGCTTATCTTAATATCCTTGGAACAATTAGGAATATGATATTTATTTGTTAATTTATGTGAACTTAAATTTTTACTAATTTGTATCTTATCTTCAACTTCTAAACAATTACTATCGCTTGTCTCGAACCATTTTAAAAACTTATTCCAATCTTTTAAAGTAATTGTATCCATATTCAAATTAAATGGTTTTAACTCTAATGAGATATTAATAGCATCTTTAAAGTATGTTCCCTCACTTCTTAACATTTCTTTAAAAACTAAATGATTGATATCTGAGTTTGAGTCAAAATATGTTAACCACTTTTGTTCATGAATATAAATTGCCCAATTATAAGTATAAGCATCAACAATACTTCCTCTATGATCTACCATTTTCTCATCTTGATAAACATAAACAAGATTTTCATTTAATGTATTTTTTAATCTGCAAAGGTTTAAGTTTCGCTTTTTTACAATATCTTTTCCTTCTCTAGTAGATTTTAGAAAATAAAGAACTTCTTTACCAGCCTTTATGAAAGAATCGTGTACGACTCCACCGCCGCCACCTTCTTGTCCACCACCAGCATAAATATTTAAGCTAATTAATGAAAAAATTAAAAGAAGCGATAAATATCTCATTTTGAGACCTCTTTATTGAGAGGAAAAACTGAGAACTGCAGTTGATATACAGCATCTGCTTCAGAAGATTCTGAAGAAATTTCACAACATAATTCGCGCCTAAAACGTTGAATTCGGTCTTTTATTTTATCTAACTTTTTTGAGTCAATAGCAATGGTCATTGATGTATGATCTCTTTTTGAAATATCTATACTTTCAATTGACTCTAGAGACTTAATTAAAAAGTCTCTTTGCATCTGTTTTCTATCTTCACTTGTATTTTTATTTCTAATATTTGTTAAAGATAAATCCTTCGCTTTTAATATACCTCCATCATCAAAAATTGCACCAACTGCAATCAACTCTGAAATTAATTGCTCAATTTTATCTAATCCAATTCCCAAGACAGATTCAAACCAAGTAAATTC
>CAXHCD010000148.1:0-5456 GCA_964015265.1 uncultured Oligoflexia bacterium | reverse complement strand
ATTATTAATTTCATGGGCCATACCTGCAGACATTTCACCCATGGCCGCCCACTTTGCCGAAGCATATAGCTTTGCTTCTTGGGCCTTTAATTTTTCTTCGATATAAATTTTTTCAGTTATGTTAGTAGAAATTGTATAATAAAAAATTCTATTATCATGTGATACGTGAGCAAAAAACCTTACCTTCCAATAAGACTTTTCCCACTTTTTATTAATCAAATCAAAAACATCGACAACTTCTTTTTTAGTTTCTAAAGCAATTCTAAAATTGTCTATAAAACCAGCTGAACCTTCTTTTCCAAGTAGATCAACTAAATTTGTACCTATAACTTGATCTTTTTCTCCCCATCCTTCTTCCATCCTACTGATATATAAATAGTTTAAGTTTTCATCCAGTATTGAAATTATGTCTTGTGTTTTTGAAAAGATAACTTCAAATAACCCATATTCACATTTAGAATTATTTAATTCTTGTCCAACTAACATTTGGAAAAATTCATGTTCTGCTTGTGTGATCATAAAATATTATCTACCTTTATTAGTAGATTACATCTTTTTCAGAGAGTGCAAAATGAGATTGCTCAAAAATTTATTCTTATTAGTATTTTTTCTCTCAATGGGAATACTCGTAGCTAACTCAAATGAGAATCCAAAAGAGCATAAAAACATTATGTACTTATTAAACGAAATAAAGAATTGTAGTTGCAAGTTTGAAAGAAACGGCGACTCACATACGGCCCAAGAAGCATATAAACACTTAAAAAGAAAATATGACTATGCTAGGAAGCCTTTTATTTATTGGCAGAAAAAGACGATCACTACAAAAGATTTTATAGAAAAGATTGCATCTTCCTCTTCAACAACAGGTAGGCCTTATTTCATCATTATAAAAAAAGAAAAAATTAAAATGCTTGATTGGTTAAACAAAACATATGCCGAATATTTAAAGACCTTAAAGAAATAACTTCAGAACCACTTTCCAGTAAAAATAATCAGAATTAAAACAAATGATAAAGTACATAATGAAAATAGAAATAGTTGAATGCGTGACGTCATGAACACCTCTAAATAAATTTTATCATTAATTAGAAAATATTATCAATACAAATGCGTCGCAACATAATTACCTGAGTATTTACAAAAGGTATTTTTCAAAGAATAATCTGTTAAATTTTATCTAGGGAAGCTAATGAAACTAATAACTTGTTTATTTGTCGCACTTTTTTGCTCGAATTTATTTGCATCACTTTACACAAAAGTTGGTACGCTTCATGAACAAATGACACACAAATTAAGTGAACAAGTTTTCTTTACAAAAGTTACAAAATTCTATGGCTTTCAACCTAAAAAATGGGTGGCCAGAACATTAGAGCAAGTTGATGGAATTAAAAAATTTGATTTTCAAGAATTAAAAGTTAACAGAACAGTAAATTACAAATGGGCCAAAATTAATAAAACACTTTTTCCTAAATCAAACTCTGCTCCATCATTTTGTTTTCGATTTAATGCCTTGTACAGATATTTAAATAGTCCATTATCATATGATCAAAAAGTACAATTCACTAACGCTTGTAGATTGTTAACTAAAAAACTATTCGCTCCTGTCATTAAATCAAACTATGACTCTCACAGCATGGTAATTTTTAGAGGTGAAACAATTCAGCGATTTAAATATATAGATTATATTTTTGGAAATGCTGATATCAATCAAACAATTATCTTTAGATTTCAAGTGAATGGGCCATAGTTCAGAATACTTAATCAGATTCCATGGAATTATGAGGCTTTTTGGTGAAAAGGCCTTAGCTAAATTTGAAAAATCTCATATATGTGTAATAGGTATTGGTGGTGTCGGTACATGGGCAGTTGAGGCATTCGCAAGATCTGGTATTGGTGAAATTACAATTATTGACCTTGATGATATATGCTTAAGTAATACTAATAGACAACTTCACGCACTTCTTGAAAATGTAGGTAAATCAAAAGTTCATACGATGAAAGAAAGAATTCTTTCAATAAATCCCGAATGCAAAGTAAATATTATTGAAGATTTCCTTACTAAAGAAAACTTTCAAAATATTTTAAAACATAATTTTGATTACATAGTTGATGCAATTGATGGCCTTCACAATAAGTGTTTAATCTTAGACTATTGCTTGAAAAATAATAAAAAACTCATATGTATAGGTGCTGCTGGAGGGATCATATCTCCAACCAATATTAGAGTTGATGATATTAATAAAGCTATAAACGATAAACTTTTAAGGCGTGTTAGAAAAAAATTAAGGCAGGATTTTGGTTATCAAAAAAGTGATAAAAAACCTTGGGGTGTTACATGTGTTTATACTCCCGACAATAGAATACTTCCTTTTGAATTAGGTGATATAAAATCAGTTCAACTGAAACAAACTAATTTAAAACTAGATTGTGAAAGTGGTCTAGGAACCGCAACATTTGTGACTGCAACTTTTGGAAATTTTGCTGCTTCTCACGTATTAAAAGAACTGGCCTTTAAATGATTTATTATGACTGTCATACTCATAGTAAAAGATCTGATACGAAGAATATTTACTCTATTGATATAAGAAAAGAAACTCATGTCGATCATCCATTTTCTATTGGAATTCATCCTTGGTTCATTGAAAAAGAAAATCTAAATGCTCAGTTTGAAATTTTGAAAAAAGGTATAGCTAACTCTAATTGCGTTGCCTTAGGAGAAATTGGTCTAGACAGAACAATTGACCTAAATATAGAAACTCAAAAAAAAGTTTTAGAAAAACAGCTAGAATTAATCAATGAATTTAAGGTAAATACGATTATATTTCATTGTGTAAAGGCCTTCTCAGATATTGAAGTATATTTAAAAAAGCTTCCTAAATCTATCACTTTAATTTTTCACGATTACAATGGTAATGAACAGATAACAAATTCTCTTTTAAAGTATAATACATTCTTTTCCTACGGCGAAAAGTTATTCAATGAAAGTACTAGTGGATTTAAATCTCTTTCAATAATTCCAAAAGATAGAATTTTACTAGAATCAGATGAGAAATATTTGATTGAAGAAGTATATCAAAAATCGAATATTTCTCATTCTCAATTGGAAAAAAACTTTTTAAATGCCTTTAAAAAGTTTTAATCCTTGATGATATAAGGAGGAAACAATACTTTCTTTAATCCACCTAGAACTAATTCCTTAGGATGTTGATATCCTTGAAGTTTCCCTGTATCGACATAATATATTCCAACCATTTGTTCATCATCAACTCCGTATACATTTCCTTCAGGCTTTAAGAGTCCTGGCAAAATAGAGTTTTTTTCTACGTAAGGAACAGCATTTGGATAATTATCCATTGTTAAAGTCCCAAGGTCTAACTTATTAATTCCTCTTGCTTTAAGTTGTTTCAAATGTGAGAACCCTTTGAATGAAGTTGTATCATTTTTTCCAGTAGTAAGGATATATCTCCACTTTGGATAATACTTAACCGCTTCTTCTTCTGTTATTGTTGGGACATTTGCCAAATCTTCTTTTGCATATATTTTAATAATTGGACTTCCTTCAGGTAAAAATTCATATAACCAGGCGATAATTGGATTACTAACTCGAGAACAACCATGACTTCTCATAGCTTTAAACATATTAAAAAACTTGTTTCTTGCTTGAGCGATGAAACTTTCACTCTCTGTTCCATACCCAATTGTTCCATGTGTCCATTGATAATGTGAATCAGGGCCAACTTTTGCGGTATACCATCCAAAAGCTCCTCTCATATCACCAACTCTTTCACCTTCTTTATTCTTTGGCATATACTTCTCAGAAAACCAATCAGTGAAACGACTTCCTTTTTCTGGAGGATCTGGATAAGAAGACTTATACCATGAAGGATAACTTCCAGCATTATCTTGATAAAACTTTATCCATTTAGTTATGGTAAAATTTCCAACAATCGTTCTATATCTATAAACGTTTTCAGGCGGCCCGTCAGATTCTCTACCTGCAACCATAACTGTTTCTAAAATAAGTTTGTGATCACCACCACTGGTATTCCTTTCATAAACTCTAAGTCTTTCAGTAGCAATATTTTGAATGACAAAGTATTTAAACTTTTTACTAATTTTAGCAACTTGAGTTTGAGGAACTGCCTTTTCATCCAAGTATTTATAGCTAACATAGTATTTAGATGATTTTTTTATATTACTTTCTGTGTTAACGATTTCTATTTCAACATAATCAGTCTTATCATTTAAATCAATATTTAGGACTTTAACTTTATTATTTACACTTAGTTGGCCTAAAATATTTTTACCAACTTTCTTCTCAGAGCGAACATATAATGAAGATGCAGTAATATAGTATACTTTACCTCTAATTATTTCTTCTTTTCCAAAAATTTCATTATTGACCTCTTTTTCGGCCACAGGATTTCCTGTATTTTCAGCCTCTGCGGCTTTATTATTGTCTTCAATAACAATTTCTTTAACATTTGTTTTTTGTCCACAAGACGTCATTAATATTGCGATTAAGGTCAAACACCCTAACTTTTTATACATTTTATTCCTCCAAAATGATTTTATCTATGCCTATTAAAGCCTATCTAAATGAAATTAGTGAGAATATTGTAAAAAAAAGCAATTTGTCTAAATATTATACGGCAATGAAAATATAATCATTTCAAAGATTTAGATGGATTCACGAACTACTATATGTAAAAAGAAAAACATTACTAGGTAATTACGATGAGCAATTTTTTTAAACTAATACTATTTGCACTATTTCTTGCAAACATATCGTTTGCGGATGATACCCTTAAAGATATTTCAGCTAGTACTGATCAAGTTCAAATTTCACAAGAAGAAATTGATGATCCATTGGTTGATACGTTCAAGTTAATAAAGGAAAGGGCCAAAGGTGTAAACCCTTTAAACGATGATGCTGAAACTAAAAAGGAAAATCTTAAAAATCTAAAAAAAATCAAAAAGGCACTAGCTGCAAACTCTGCTTTAACTGAAGATCAGGTAGAGCAAGTAGGTATAAATGTTTTCAAACTTTTACTTAATGGTGCTTATAATAGTGATCAAAATAAAATTGCTCAATTTAAACTTACTGAAAAGTATATAAAAAAGATTATTTACATTACCTATTATCAAGAAGATTTATTAAACAAAATTATTTCTGAAGTACCATCTTGGACTTTAAAGGATGAGGCTGATTTTATTATTAACTCAGTCAGAAACATTGAAATTCCAAAAGAGTTGGAAAAACAAGTTAATGAATATGTTCAAGAGTCTTTACCTCTTTTAAAAGCTGCAAGCTTAGTACACTTTGGTCAAAGGAAAGAACATGCTAATTTAATTGTTAATGTTCTTGAACAAATATCAAATGGAAAAACGGATGATAAAAGTATTCTTAAAATTTATACCTGTCTCTTATACACATCTCCGAGCCCACGAGACTA
>CAXHCD010000147.1:0-5506 GCA_964015265.1 uncultured Oligoflexia bacterium | reverse complement strand
ATCTATAAGACCATGATTTGAATTTCTTATTCGCAAACTTTAATAGTTTCGTTCCATCACTTACTAAATTATAATAATGAATAATTTTATTTTTTATAAATTCAACTCTATTAGAAAAATCCGTTCTAAAACTTGAACACTTTCTTATGAGTATAGGTGTTTCTTTTCCATTATCCATAGAGATAACTTTTGAATAAATCTTCTTATCTTTAAATTTTAAATACTCAATAAACTTATCTTCTCCAATAGATTTTGTTGCTTTCAAAGACCCTAATTTTTCATCATATACAAAATTATTCATGCTAAATTTCTGTGAAGTAAGATTTTTTCCATCCTCCGAAAAATTATAAGCATTCATTTTTGCGAAATACATTTCATTTAAATATGAGTACTCTTCACATGTCCAAACGCTAAAAGCTCTTCTACCTAATACGCTTTCAACATTAGTATTGTGGACACTGTTGTAGATAGAATCGAGTTCTTCAATTTTTTCCACATAACTAATATTATCTTGTGATAGATTTTGATTTCTTATTAAAGCAAGTTTAGATGATATGAATGATCTATCCCACTCGAGTCCTATTATTCCCAAATACTCATGAAAAACTAAAGCTTCTTTTAAATCCATAGATAGTTTTCTAAAACATGATCGATCAATTTCAATTATTTTCTTAACAGAATAATTTAAAGCACATTTTAATTCAAAATTATTACCTAATTCAAATTTTTGAAGTCTTAACTTATTTCCTTCTTCTGAATTGGGAAATTCATAGCCTTTAACTTGTGTATCGTTTACTGCTGAATCTAAATCTTCTAATTTAAATTCATTAAATATAGTTTTTCCATATTTTTCGATTTTATATATTAACTGCCTAGCAATAATTGAGAACTCTAAAGACTCAGGATCTCCTCCATGAGCACCTGTTCCAGCGTTAACGTTTGACAGTGTTAAAATAAAAATGATTAATAACTTTTTCATGATTTATTCTCTTTTTGTAAGGGAAAAAGACTGACTCCTACTTGATATACTTTTTTCTGTTCACCACTTTCTAAATAATCACAAATATCACTTAAAAAAGATTGAATCATCTTTTTAGCAATATCAATTTTTTCTGGATCTATTGCCATAGTCATAGACTGCATACTTCTTTTGTCGTGTTCAACCTTATCAACGCAATCATGTGCTAAATTTAAAATTTGTTTTTGATACTCCATTAGTCCTGGAGTTGTTAGATGTTTATTACTAGTCGTAATATTTTTATTTCGCTTCTTTAAAGCACCATCAACTTCTTCTAATAAACCGACAGAGAGTAATCTAGATATGGCATCATTAACTTCTTGCTCAGATATCCCTAATTCATTCGCAATCCATGATGAATCTGATTGAAAATTATCAACAAAAGTTAATTCTAATATAGCGTAGTGATACCACTTAGAAACAATTTCATAATTATCAATATCAAATTGAACAATTTCTAAATCCTTAGAATCAATACTTCCTTGTTCAGATACAATTTTTTTAGATAGTGAATCAATAAACAAACGCTGTTCATTTCTTCCTAATTTCAGAGCTATGGCAATCTTAGTTCCAAGTGCAAGACTTGGAGTTTTCTTATCATTTAATATTTTAGAAAGAATACTTGGGCTTATATCTAGGTCTCGAGCAAAGGCACGCAAAGAATATAAGGTATTCTTTTGCTGTTTTTCGCCTAAGTATCTGTTTATACAGTCTTTATAATCGTACATCTGTGCTCACCTATTTGGGCGAACATAGCACATTGCACCATTTCACGGTAGAAAAATGAAGAAATTATACGCCCTTAAACTTAATAAAATTCTCTCTTTCTTTAAGTAAGGCCCTCACAGCAATTATAAAAATAAGCCCATAAAATATGGCCATTGCTAAAGAGGCAATTGAAAGCCCTTTTACATCAATTAATAATCCAAGTGCTGGACCTAATACTGAAAATAATACACGAGTTCCCATTTGGGCCACACTATTGGCCGTTGCCCTAAAATCGCTACTAACTCTTTTATTAAGTGCATCCCTAAAAATAACTTGCCCAACACCTCTACCAACTTGAAATATTAAACAAGCTGCATATCCAATCATATGATCAATTAATGAAATTCCTAAATAACCAGCAATAGGGACTAGCCCTACAAAGATAATGACATTTGCACTTCCCCATATTTTTTCAATTTTATGGGCCTTTCTCATAAAAAATGAAGCTACTAAATTATTAAGTCCCCAAAGAAGTCCAAAATAAACAAGAGGAATGCCAATATTATTCCAATACTTTTGAAACAACCAAACGGCCATCAAAGTTGCACAAGAAGATAGAACAGTGTTTAAAATAATTAAGTTTAATAGCCTTGTTTCTTTAAATAACCTTTTAAAAATATACTTGAAGTTTTCTCTATGATTACTTTCCATCTTTTGTCTTGGTGGCTCAATTATAAAAAAACAAAGAGCAAATGGAATCCAGCTCATAAAGGCAGAAACAGCTGCTAAATCTTTAGTAGTAAAGGCAAAATACATTAAAATACTAGCAATAATAGAGGCCAATCCTTCACCTAAAGTTAGATATGACATACTTTTTCCCAAAATTTTTATTTGAGCTTTTTTACTCCCAAGAGATTCCAAAGTATCATAAATAATTGAAGTATCTGTTCCTGATTTTAAAGATGCCCCAATACCTAAAATAATTTCGGCCAAAATAAATGTCCATAAACTTTCAGCAAAAGGAAATATACTAAAACCTATTCCAAATAATAAAGATCCCAATAATAAACTATACTTTCTTCCGAGCATGTCAGATAAGTAACCTGAGGGAATTTCAGCGATAAATACTGTAATTGCGAAACTTGCTTGAATTAAATATACACCCTTCATTCCAAGCCCTACAGCCTCGAAAAAGGGAACTATTACGGGCATGAGAACAATAAATAGCCCGAAGAACTTAATGGCATACATTAAGGAAATATTTCTTTCTAATTTTGAATTTTGCAAAGCTCCCCCACCATAAATATGATAACTTATTTATTAAAAAAGATATCTCCTAAAATGAGAGCTCCGGCAACACCTATTATCGTATTTGTTAAAGTATCGTTTATTCCATCCACGGTATGGGACACTTCTGCTGAGTTCTTAGAAACTGTTAAAGCATCACTAGGCTTATATTCTTCTTTTTGAAGTGATAATTGGGCAAGATCTATTTTTTTGTATTTATCTATCTTTAAATATGGAATATTTTTATCCTGCTCACCTATTTGAACTTTTTTATATTTTAATTGAGCGGAAATATAATATGAGCTACTAAGCTTATTTGATCCCGCTTTAATTTTCGCTTTCAATTTTTTATCACTAATTTCTACCGGAAAAATTGCCTTTCGCTCTAGATCTTTTTCCACAACGAAATAATATTCATCTCCAGTAATATTTTTAGGATCATTTTTTTGCATTTTAAGAAATGTTCCAACAAATTTAATATTATCTTTTGAATAAGAACTGATTGAAAAAATAAGTGTAAAGATAAGTAAGTAAGCTTTCATAAATCTCCTTTCTAAAACTTAAGTATGACACTTAATTTTTTTCTTAGGTAGTTAATTTCTAAAAGCTTACTTATATTTCACATTTAACTAACACTTCATTAATACATCTGCCAAATAGGATCTAAACAAAGAGTATAAAGCACATATCGCCATGATTCTCTATTTTTATTAGATGCACTTAATGTTTGGGCCTTATCAGATACGGCCTTTAATTTTGTTATTACCGCATCACTAGGTTCCATACCAGGATTAAACAATCCATATAAACTTTTTAAATCAGTATTGTTAGGTGCACTCGCCACACTTCGACCAATATGAGAAAGAGCATTATCTACAGCTGAATCAGAAATGACTGATTGCTTACAGGCCTTAATTCTCCAACCTTCCCTAGCAACTGTAGAATTTCTATATATCGGATTATCATATGATTTTGAGTCAATATCATCACAAGCTAGATAATCATTATAAGGACCACAAGGAGAACCAAATGCAGATACTCTTTTAGTGATACTGTCTTCTATTTCTGAACTAATACTCGATCCAAAAATATCTAATAGCACACTTGAAATATATTGTGCGTTTCCAATTCTTGTAGAACTATTCGTTGCAATTAAAAATGAGCCATCCCCGGGTGTTGGAGAAGGAGAAGGAGCTGGAGCTGGAGCCGGCGCAGGAGATGGAGCAGGAGCTTCATCTTTCATATTATTAATCCATGCAATTAAAGTATTAACTTGGGCCACAGTATACCCATTATTAACTTTAGGCATCGTTCCACCAGCACTATATGGATTATTTTTTGAAATTAAAATTATCAAAGATGTCTCTGGTGAATTTTTATTTACTAATCCACTATCGATCCAATCTTGATCAGTCACAAGATCATTCCACGAGCTGTGATAACCACTGTGACAACTGATACAATGAGTTTTCAACACCTGTAAGTGGGCAGATAGATTTGGATCAGGCGCTGGCGCAGGCATTGGTGCTGGCGCAGGAGCCGGTGCTGGCGCAGGAGCCGGTGCTGGCGCAGGAGCCGGTGCTGGCGCAGGAGCTGGTGCTGGCGCAGGAGCTGGTGCTGGCGCAGGAGCTGGCATAGAGTTAGTTATAGAAAAATTATATTGTACTGATGTTAATATATTTCCTGTTGCTCCACTTTGATCATAGGCCGATACTGTCATGCTATATTGACCAACTGGTAGAGTTCCACCATTGAAATCTCCCTCTCCATTATCACCAAATAAGGCATAAGGAGCTAAGTTTTCAACTTTTGAAATTGTACTTGCTCCACTGATATTAAATGAAACACTGGCCGCTCCCATAACATCAGCAACTATATTAAATTGATTTTGAGATATTGAGTTTAAATCAAATGATGAGTTATTCTGAATTTGAGAAATACCTGTATTTAACTCAGCATTGAAAAAATAAACTGAAAGAGTTGGCGAAGGCATTGGAACAGGTACCGGTGCTGGCACAGGAGCTGGTGCAGGAGCTGGCATTGGCGCAGGAACTGGAGCAGGTGTATTCATATCATACATGGCCCAAGTGGAAATTGCTGCTAACATCTCACTTCCATCAGTCAAACAATTCAGTCCACAATGTCCGTCTTTTACTTTTGCAATTAGTTTTGAAGATCCAATATTGCTAAAATCAACTTTTGATTTAGCAGTTTGATAAGCTGTATTTAAATCTGCCGAAGCATGAGGAGTTTTACCACTTGAGTGACAAGCAATACATTTTCCATTTGAACCATTACCTCTTGTAATTTGATAAACAGTTCCTTGAAAAGCTTCTTGAGCAGAATTATATACTGGTGTCGGTGCTGGCATTGGTACAGGTGCAGGAGCTGGCATCGGAACAGGTGCCGGTGCAGGTGCCGGTGCAGGTGCCGGTGCAGGTGCAGGTGCCGGTGCAGGTGCCGGTGCAGGTGCCGGTGCAGGTGCCGGTGCAG
>CAXHCD010000146.1:0-5528 GCA_964015265.1 uncultured Oligoflexia bacterium | reverse complement strand
ATATAAATATTTACCTTTACTTATTTGAACATTTTTTATCCATGCTTTTTTTGAACATAAATATAAGTGACCCAATTTATTTAATTTTAAGAAGCCATTTAAATAAGTAAAAAACCAAAATTTTTCTTGATTTAAATGAATACTGGCCGGCCTTATATATCTCATGCAAGATTCTAATTTTGACCATTTTTCTGGAAACAATAATTCAGTAAACCTAGAAAACCTTTTCCCGTTATTCTTTCTAATAGCAGAAATATTTTTCCAAACTTCATCATATTCAGATAAACAACCTTTCTTTAATTTTTCCATTTCATCAGGAACAAATACGAGACCATTTTTTAACATAAAATTCATGGCCTTATCAGCATCTGAACTACCAATAACTCGCACAGAAGGTTTTCTCTCCTTTCCAATAAAAATATAACCATTGTAGTTTTGTAAAAACGCCAGAGTGTAATTCCAATCAATTTTCTTTTCCAAATCTCCAATTGAATTCACATCTTTAAATTTCTCATCGAAAGGATCTACAGCAATAATTAAAGGAGAAGATTTCCATGGATAAGATGAATTACAAGGAAACTCGTCACAGTATTGATAAACAATTGCACCAATTATTTTAACTTTATAAGTTAGCAAATTATTTCGTTTAGATCTGTAATAAGATCCTCCTCCAAAAACAGCTATTTTTTGTGGCTGACCTTGATTGTCTAAAACTCTTGGAATTATTCCCATTGTAAAGTTAGGTGAATCTATATCACCTCTATATTTTTCCCAAACATCCTTTTCACGACAAAAAGACCCCTTGGAAACTCTCGCTCCACTTAATAGATCAATCTCAATATTTGAACTACTTCCTTCAAGAATCAAAGGAAGAAAGAATGCTGAATTATTGTCTGTATCTATTCCTGGAGAGAAATCAAAAAACTTATGAACGTAAGGTGAATCCTTATCTGCAGTATAAAAAATTTCTTGTGGAAAATTAAACCAGCCAAAATTAGGCGCTTTAATGTCTCTTTTAACATTTTTTGTGGCGCATGATAATATAAGAAGCAAAATTGCAAAATATTTGGCCATTACACATTCCTTTGCGATTGACATTCCTAGCTCTCCAAGTCAATATAATGACCGATTTCTATCAAATAATCCAATTATTTATCTGTGCTCAGGTGGTGAAATTGGTAGACACAAGGGATTTAAAATCCCTCGGCCGTTTAGGCTGTGCGGGTTCAAGTCCCGCCTTGAGCACCATTCAAATGAAATATAGAAAATTCGTTGTCACCTCTCGCTCATTCAGTCGCTGCGGAGTATCGTCTATACACCTCACTCCTTCAGAGCTCGGTTCCTAGAATTTTCTTATATTTGATTTGAATGGATGTATAAAAGTGGACTTGAAGGGTTTAACGACCGAAGTCAAATGTGAGTGTACGAACATTTGATGAGGGAATCAATTCAGGAGGAATTGATTAGTGAAACCACAGGGTTTCAAAACATGAGCGTGATGCGAATGTTGAAGAAACAAGTCCCGCCTTGAGCACCATTAAATTCGAATAATTACAAACAGTTAACCCTTTTCTATTGCCACAGCAAAGGGGTGCATAAGGGGTGCAGGATTTTTGTCCTTCACCCTTATATATCAACTCTACAAATGCACTACTGACCTTCATCGCAGTACCTCTTTGTATCCACAAAATTGTTCTTTCTTTTTTTATGTAACCCTCTGCACTCATCCCCTTAACAACAGACATTCAATACTTTCAATCGATAGTTGTTAAAGTTTCTATACCTCTTACTTCCTAAGATGCTCCCAAAGAGATTTTAGAAACTTCTTTTCCAAGAGAATATTAAATCGAATAACAATTCAAGAATTCATTAATAATCAATTTAATATTTCAAAGTAATAAAGATTTTGAACATCTCCAAGAACTTCACCTTTAGAATTTGAAAATGGAATTAGTTCTGAATTGTATTCTTCTAATTCAATATCTAAAAGAGGAAGCTTCTGAGCTAATTTTATTCCACTAAAATGACCGCTTTTTAGAACTATTTTGTTATTCTTTTTAAATATATTTCTTAAAACTCTTAATTCAACAATTTGATTTTTAGCAGGAATCACACCTACAAATCTTCTATTTACATTTAAAATGAGATCTTCAGAAAAATCATCCCTTTTTCTAACTGATAATTTAATCTTTCCTCCATCTTCAATTTGTTTTTTTGACAAAACTTGAAATAGTTCAGATTTTATTTTTAATTTAAAGTTATTATTTACTTTGAGTTTTCGTCTTCTCCCCTGTGAAGAGTTGCTAACCCAAATATTTTTTTTTATTTCATTTTTACCAATCACTTTAGACGCATTTATCAAAGAAACATTTAGAGCATCATAAAATTCTACTTTTTTGTCAAAAGTTTGAAGAGTGAGTTCTAAATTCCCTTTGTAATAACCTTGTGCCTTATACCGTTCGAATATAACTCTCGAATTGCATCCAATAATTGAAACAAGTTTTATTCCAGAATTAATTATTTGAAAAACTTCGGAAATATTTCGTCCTTTATAATCAAAAACTCCAGAAGAACCCATTTCATTTATGGGATTATTTTTATCAATTCCTTTCCCATGAGAAATCCAAAAAATGGCAATCGTTTCCTCACTCGTTAAAATTTGATGTAGCCTTGCGGGATTAACTTTATGTTCAAAAAGAATCTGAAAGTTTTTTCCACTTATATGTTTCTTAAATTTTTTCTCTATTTCTTCTTCAATGTTCCAATCCGACGAATACCAAAATGGTAATTTTTTTGGAGTTTCAATTGAGCTAAGAATATAAACTTTATTTCTGAATTTAGTCTGAGACCTTGAAGGCCCAGACCAAACTATAATAAAAATAATTAGTAAATGAATTAAATGCTTAAGCATTACTTACAGCTAACGAGTGATCTTATAACTGATTTAAAAACACCTTTACTTGGAACATGGGAAGTTTCCATTAGATCATCCCAAAGCTGAAATGATTCTTCTTCTGTTGATGATTCTTCCAATTGAGAAGAAACTTCCTGTTTAATCATTTCATATTCTTCAATATTTTGATTAAAAGTCTCCATTGCTTTTTGAGAAATTCCACATCTTTGAGCTTTTTCATTAGAAATTTCACCAAATACAAATTCATTTGCTTCGTTTTCTAATAATATAAAAGTCATAAAGCTCCATGCAGCAACACCAAGTGCACATTTTGCAGAAAGAGAACCCTCACATCGAGATAATATTGTAGGCGTATATTTATATTCAACATAGAGAGATAAACCGGCTACTAAAAGTATAGCATTGCCAGAAGCTAAAGTAGCAACAGCATTGGCCTTTTTTGTTGGTGCTGAAAGCATTATAATCATGCTCATGGCCATTAAAATTTTTTTCATACGAGTCTCCTAAGATTTTGGTTTTTACACCGTTGTTAAATGTATTAGTGCCGTAAACTTTTATACCTACAAGAAAAATCTTTCAAGAAGACGGTAAAATATTCAAAATTTATATGAGGTTTTAATAAAAACTATACTTCAGTCACATATTTAAATTATATATAATACTTCCTCCAGTGCCATGAATAATAATCTTTCTTTTTTAGAAAAAAAACGAGAAAAATGTACAGTAACAGTCAAAGGTTTTAAGAATGCTTTTAATATGTGGATTAAGCAATCGATTAAAAGTGAACATACTTGTACTGAAAAATTATTAAGACTATTAATAAATTATTGAAATCAATACATATATAATTTATTAAAAGAAACTTAATTTACTTTAACTTATGGGCATCATTTCTTATCCGAAAAGTTACAAAACATAGAAATGGAGTAAGTATGAGTTTCGACCCTAAAATTATTAAAGAATCATTTGAATTAGCAAAACCGATAGCAAACGATGTTGTTGATAAATTTTATGAGTTTCTTTGGTCTGATTATCCTGAAAGTAAAGCTTTATTTGATGGAGTTAATATGAATCATCAAAAAAAGGCACTACTTAACTCATTGGTATTTGCGGTTGAAAACTGTGACAACACAGACAAACTAATTCCATATTTGGAAGCTATGGGTTCAAGACATCTAAACTATGGAACTCAAGAAGAGCACTATCCAATAGTAGGTGCTACCCTATTAAAAACTTTTGAATTCTTTTTCAAAGAAAAATGGACTCCAGAATTAAATGAACAATGGTCAAATTGTTATGGAGTAATTTCAAGTGTTATGATTTCTGGAGCTAAAAAACATCAAAAAGCAGCATAATATTATTAGGGTGCAATCACCTTGCACCCTAATTTAAAATTACCTGCAGGGCATCTAAACAATTAAAAGATGACTTATATTTTTTTAATTCAGACAATCCCCAATTTACATCTTCTTTATCTAGATGCTGAAAAGCTGTTAAGAGTAGAAAGTTTTTAATTTGAGGAAAAATTTCAAGCTCACTTAATACTCTTTCCATATTTTTTATATCTTTGTTTTTGATCGATTTTATCAAATTACTAATTATATCTTTAGACTTAGATCTAGTTTTCACTAGCTCAATAATTCCAGTTAATTCGCTATTTATAGATAATTTAAACAGTGACTCTATTAATTCAAATTCATCTTCATTTGAAGACTTTGCCATTAAATAAAGACCTAAGTTTTTAATTTCATTATTGGGATGATTTATAATTTTTAAAATTAAATTTCTATTAAATGCTTGAGAATTATTCTTATAAATATTTCTTACTAATAGCTCTAATATACTCAAAGGAGTACCTGATCCTTTCTCAAATAATGATTCAATTAACTTTAATGAACTTTCATTATTACGTAATAACAAATCTTGAAAAAGAGTGCTCACGGCCCCGGCATATCCAGCATTTTTTATAAGATGTTTATATATATCATATACAAAATCTTCTTCAATATCTTCAAGGACAGATACAATTTCCAGAACAGGAAGTGATCTTACTTTCAAGTTATCAGGATACCCAATATAATTAAATAAGATCCTTTTCCACCTATCATTTGACTTATTTTTTAAGGCCTTTATTGAAAGATTTACAGTAATAGAGTCTTCACTCTCTATATATTTTTCCGCAATATCTAAGGCCCAATCATTATCTATATAACTAAGATACTCTAAAGCTCTATACTTGTTTAAAGGCTTATCTGAGCCTGATTCAAGTGCCTGCTCAATAATTTTCTTAATTTCTTCATTGTACTCACTTTTAAAAATTTTAAGACAGTAAAAATAATTCTCTCCTAGTTTATTTTTACATTGATAAAAAAACTTCATCTTCTCTTGCTCATTTAACAAAGTAGATAATTCTATAATTTTTTCAAGGTTTTCTTTGTATCCTGAAATGGATTTATCTACTAATATAGGTAATATTTCTATTAACATATTTGATTGTATCTTTTCATTATACCAAATTTCCATTGCTACTTTAGATACATTTGGAGATGAATCTAAAATTAATTTTTCAATTATACCTATAGCCTGTCTCTTATACACATCTGACGCTGCCGAC
>CAXHCD010000145.1:0-5635 GCA_964015265.1 uncultured Oligoflexia bacterium | reverse complement strand
AATAAGTAATGGAGAAAATAAAACTCAGGTAAGAAAAATCTTATATAAAAATTACTGATTATTAATCTTAAATTGTTTTAACGATTTTATAAAAAATAAAATAAATAAAGAGAAATATACAAAACAAAAAGGATAGAGAATCGCTGTTGGAATTCTCAATGTGGGGTTAGCTTGTGCAGACCATGACATGGGTAGAAGTTGAATATACATAAACAAGGTCATTATTTTTAAATCTATCATTTTAATTAATATACATATAACAATACCTAAAGCGTAAATTGGATATAGAAAATCATTTTGATTTTTAAATGAATTAAAAAAAACTTTTTTCTGACCACTTAAAAACCTTTTCCCCATATCCTTTAATGAATGAGTTTTTATATAATTAAGAGCTGTATACTTAGTACTTCCAAAAACATTTGCTTCTTCATATGTATCTGCCCACATGAAGTTACTTAAATAACCAAAATAAAATGGATTTCCAAAATGATATACCTTAGGGGCAACAACGGGGAAAGACGCTATTAAAAATAATAAAAATGAAAAAGCATACTTTTTATATTCTTTTATTTTTTTCTTAATATAAACTTCATATGTAATAATTGAAAAGAGTGCCGAAAAATATAATATTACCCCATTAGGTCTCAACATCAACGTAAGCCCTGAGATAATAGATAACAAATATAGATATTTATTTTCATCAGTTCTTATAAATTTTATCAAATTAATAATTACTAAAAAAAGTAATAAAACAAATAATGGTTCCGTTAGAAAGTCAGTTGTAACATTTTTGTATATAAACTGATTAGAGCAATAGGCAAATACACATGCAAAAGAAACAATATAATTTCCAAATATATACTGAATGCCATAAAAAACTAATATTAAAAGTAATGTAGCAATTACACAATTTACAATACCAAAAGAGATCAGATTATCGCCAAATAAGGCTCGTGAGATAAATAAGAAAATAGGATATAAAGGAAGGCGGTGCGGGTTTTTCAGTTGATTATCATAAGAAAAATAATCGAGATCGATATCATATTTTTTTAAATCTTGTTCATCATCTATATTATTAGATTCTATTTCTCCAAAAACAGCTTTATGCATTACTCCTGATAAAGACATATAGGAAACTGAATCATTTTTTAGAAAATTATTTGGCGGAGTATTAGGTTCTTGAAGATTTTTTCTTACTTGCTGAAAAAGAATTAAGAAATAGACTAATGCAATGAAAAATAAAAAAAAATAATTTTTCTTCTCTTTACTCATGGACTTCCATTACTTGGTGTCCGCCATCTTTTAAATACTTGTCTCTCTCATAAATTTTTAAGTCAGAAGACATCATATCATCAACAAGCATATCTAAGTTATACTTAGGGGACCATTTTAATTCATCTTGCGCTTTAGTTGGATCACCTAAAAGTAAATCAACTTCTGTAGGTCTAAAATATCTTTCGTCAACTCTAACAACAACACTACCAACGGGAATCTGATATTTAGGGTTAGAACAACTTAAAACAGTTGCGATTTCTTCAATTCCATCACCACTGAACTCTAAATCAATGCCAACATATTTAAAAGATTTCTTAACAAAATCTCTTACTGAAGTAGTTTCACCAGTTGCTATAACATAATCTTGCGGTTTATCTTGTTGAAGCATCAAATACATTGCTTCAACATAATCCTTAGCATGTCCCCAATCTCTTTTTGCAGAAAGATTACCTAAGAACAAAGTTTCTTGCATACCTAGTGCAATCCTAGCTGTAGCTCTTGTGATTTTTCTGGTTACGAAAGTTTCACCTCTATTAGGTGATTCATGATTAAAAAGAATCCCATTACAGGCAAACATATTATAAGCTTCTCTATAATTTTTAGTGATCCAATAACCATAAAGTTTGGCAACAGCGTAAGGTGATCTTGGATAAAATGGAGTTGTTTCTTTTTGAGGAGTCTCTTGCACAAGACCATATAATTCAGAAGTAGAAGCTTGATAAATTTTTGTTTTAGATTCCAGTCCTAATAATCGAACGGCCTCTAAGATTCTTAATGTTCCTAATGCATCTACATTTGCTGTGTATTCAGGTGTATCAAAACTAACTCTGACGTGGCTCATTGCCCCTAAATTATAAATTTCATCAGGTTGAACTTCTTGAATGATTCTAATAATATTTGAAGAGTCTGTTAGGTCTCCATAATGCAGTTTTAACTTTATATTTTGCTCATGAGGATCTTGATACAAATGATCTATTCGATCTGTATTAAATAGAGAAGACCTTCTCTTTATTCCGTGGACTTCGTACCCTTTTTTCAAGAGTAGTTCTGCTAAGTATGCTCCATCTTGTCCTGTAATCCCAGTAATTAATGCTCTTTTCATTTTATCTCCAAATTCAATCACTCAATAATAAAGTTCGACCAATCATTTGTCACTAGAATGATATTAATAGGTACTCCGAGGTATCAAATACACTAACGACATGTCGCACCAACTTACAAAGCTAGTTATGTCTTGAATTCTAAGAATTACAATTTACAATTAACCCATGAATTACGCACCAGTATGTCTCTTCGTTTACAATAGACCTGAGCACACAAAAAAAACAATTGATTACCTTCTTAAAAATAAAGAACAAAAAGAAACAGATCTTTTTATCTTCTCTGATTACGCAAAAAATGAAAGTCATTTATCTAGTGTGAGAAAAGTTAGAGAAATCATCCGCAATATTAATGGTTTCAAAAATATAGAAATTATAGAAAGAGAAAGTAATTTAGGCCTGGCCAATTCAATTATTAGCGGAGTCACACAAGTCGTAAACAAATATGGAAAAGTGATCGTATTAGAAGATGACTTGATTACTTCTCCATTTTTTTTGCAATATATGAATAGAGCTTTAGACATATATAGTGATGAATCAAAAGTAGCGAGTATTCATGGCTATAATTACCCTTTAAATGTAGAGCTTCCCGAAACTTTTTTTTTAAAAGGAGCTGATTGTTGGGGGTGGGCAACATGGAAAAATAAATGGCAACATTTCAATCCAAATGCTCAAGAGCTGTTAAATGAAATAAAGGCAAAATCCTTAACTAAAGAATTCGATTTAAACAATTCTTTTCCATATGTAAAAATGCTTGAAGATCAAGTTAGTGGTGCAATAGACTCTTGGGCCATTAGATGGCTTGCAAGTACCTTTTTAAAAGATATGTATACGCTTTACCCTAAAAATACTCTTGTTATTAATATTGGAATGGACAATACTGGAATACATTGTTCAAAAACTGATGTATTTTTTTCAGAATTTTCAAATAAACCAATTGAAGTTATTAAACGACCAATTGAAAGAGATGATAAAGCATTTTTTACTCTTGTAAATTTTTTTTATAAGGAAAAAAGTTTTTTAACAAAAATTAAGCGAAAGATTAAATCAATGTTCAATTAAAAATTTATTTCCAATTTTTACAAATTTGATGAAATTCTTGAAGACTATTTTCAATTACTTTCCAATAAAAATTTTTATCAAACTTTGAAAGATAATCTCTCCCATTTTGTATAAGCTTTGAATAATCTATTCTATTCTCATAAAGATCTTCTATTTTTGAAGACAAATCTTTAGGACTTAAATAATCAAATTCTATTACGAAGTTTTTAAATTCGTTTTCTTCCAAGTGCTGCTTGGGATAAAAACATGGTTTACTAAAAAAAATTGCTTCTAGAGGAGGGAGATTAGTTGGCCCAAAAAAACTTGGCATTACAACTGCTTTGCACCTTTTATATAAATCTGAAATTTCATGATCTTTTAAAAATCCTTTCAATTGAACTTGTTCTTCTAAACCCAACTCTTTAATTTTATTTAATATATTTTGTTTATTTCCTTGATCAGAACCCGTTAGTATGAGTTTTATAAGTTTATTTCTATCTTTTAATAAACTTAAAGCTTCAAGAAGTAATATATGATTTTTATGAGACCAAAATTGAGCTGGATAAAATAAATACTCCCCTTCAGTATTATCTTCAGTAAGTTGATTTTTCGTTATACTTAAAGAGGGTAAAAATGGTGCAACCTCAATACGACTTGCATCTATTCCATATCTAGATATTAACCGAGTTTTAGAAATTTTAGCATCTACAAAAATTTTAAACGCACGAGTTAAAACTTTTTCATTTAAATACTCTCTTTTAGAAAACTCTAAAAAGTTTCTAATCTCAGGAAATTCCACACGATCGCGGTGACACTGATCCCAAAGAGTAATTATATAATTTATTTCTGTAAATCTTGATGAAAAAAAAGTAGGACTCAAAAAAAGTATTAAATCTATATCATACTTTTTAAGTTGATCATCATAAGGATTATATTTAAATACTTTATCTAATATGGCAGAAAATAATAAAATTTTTCTCAACTCAACAATTAAATCTGATAATTTTGAAACTTTAAAATAATGACATTCAATGTTCTTAGCTCTTAATAAATCAACATTTCCTCTTATTGAAGTAAAGTATATAAAATTATAATTAGTATTTTCCTTTTTTGATTCAAGTATTTCTATAGTTGAAAGAGATTGTTGAAATCCCCCACCAACAGTTACTTTAGACTCCAAAAAAATAGCAACATTTAAACTGCTCGACATATTGCAACTCCATACCAATTTTCATCAGTAACCTTCTCATCACTCATCCAACCGAGCACGTCAATTAATTCAATTCCTGTGCCCATCATATATTTTTCTAAATCTTCTTTAGAAAAATATTTCATTAAATGCTCTTCTTCAAATTCTTCCTCTTCATGACCTTTATAAATTGTCGTTTTAAAATTAACATTAACAGTTTTCTTTTTTTCATCAAGCGTAGGTGTTGAAACTCTTTTCGCTTTCAGACCTTGTAAATCTATTTCTCTAACCCTAATTGTTGGTCTATCTTTAAGAACTGCTGGCCCATGCCAAAAATCAAAAATAAAAAGAGAGCCCTTTTCAAGCGAGAATCGCAAATTTTTTAAAAATTTATTAATTTTAGATTCAGTTGTTAAATATGAAAAAACATGGAATAGACATACAGCCCGATTGTATAGTTGCTCTAACTTCACCTCGCTAATATCAGCTTGAATTGCATTAAACTTATCACCTAAATTTGTCTTTGCAACTTCAAGCATTTCAGCACTTAAATCCACTCCAGTGACATTATACCTATATTTATTTAAAAAATACTTTGTATGTCGACCTGTTCCACATCCAAGATCTATAAGATTTAAGGCCGGTTCTTTTTCGTACCTTTCAAATAGATGCTGAATATAATCAGCCTCCTCTTCATATGGCTTATCACCATATAAAGCGTCATATATTTTGGAGTATTCTTCTCCAAAGTTAGACATTTAAAATCTCCAATAACTCATCTGCAACGACTTTCATATCATTATCACTTAGACCTAGACCGCTTGGAATATAAAAACCATTTCTAGATATATATTCAGTATTAGGTAATTTTAAATCTTTAAAAAGACCATTATTTTTAAAGACTGGTTGTTCATGCATCCCCCAAAAAAAGTGTCTCGTCCCTATTTTTTTTTCTCCCAACTTTTTAACAATTTCATCTTTTGAAACTGGAGAATTCGATTTAACAACAAGGCCATATACCCAATAAATA
>CAXHCD010000144.1:0-5643 GCA_964015265.1 uncultured Oligoflexia bacterium | reverse complement strand
GTATAGATCAGACTTTCAAAATTTTAACAATTTTTGATCCGGCGGCAAAAGAAGAATTTAAAAACTCAATGTATATTTCTCAAATTCTAAAGGATTCAATTGTTGATTGTTTTAGAAATGAGAAAAACCAAAGGCCAAATGTTGATACGAAAAACCCACACGTCACTTTTTATCAAAGAGTAGAAACAATTGGTAAAAATAAATATAAAGCAATTATTTCAATCGATTTAAGTGGTGAAGAGGCCCTTTCAAATCGAGGGTATAGATCAAAAACAACTGAAGCTCCCCTAAGAGAAAATTTGGCCGCTGCAATTATTATGTCTATGGACTGGGATAAAAAAGCTCCTTTAATAGACTTAATGTGTGGATCGGGAACTTTTTTAATTGAGGCTGCTCTTATTAAAGGTGAAATTCCTCCAACTTATTTAAAAATTAGAGAACATATTGAAACAAACAGAAGAAACTTTGCTTTCATGCACCACAATTGGTTTAAAAGAGAAACTTCATTAAAAAGAAATGTCAAAGATCTCATTAATAAGATGTATAAAGATATCATTGGAAACTCTCAAAAATTAACGGGACATCAAATTGTAGGTCACGATTTTAAATCCGGCGTTCTTAGAAAGACTAAGGAAAATATAGAAAGTGCTAAAATGATTCACGCTATAAAAATAGAAAGGGCCGATGCTACGAAAGTGAAGCCTGTGTTTTCTAGTGGGATAGTCATATGTAATCCTCCTTATGGGGAAAGACTTGGTGAAGAAGAAGAGCTTGAAAAGCTTTATTATGAGCTAGGTGAAAACTTAAAAGAAAATTTCAAAAATTTTAAGGCCTATATTTTTACAAGTAATCCAGAGCTTAGAAAAAAGATCTCTCTAAAAACTACGAAAAGAATTACGTTTTATAACGGAAAACTAGATTGTAGGCTTTTAGAGTATGATCTATATTAATTTATAAGATTGAACTATGGCATTTTATTTAATTATAAACGGAAAGCTTACAGACCATGAATTTGAATATCTATCAAAAGATAGTGGAAGAAGACTTGAGCCAACAAAAGCACCTATTGCTAAAAAGAAACAAAGAGCTGATCAAAGTCCAAATAGTTATGTCATAGAGATCATGCAAAAAGATGTTAAAACTTTAAACTCTTCTGATTCAATTGAAAGCGCTTTAAACCTTTTTAGAAATAAAGATATTCATCATCTTCCCGTTTTAAATGATTATCACCTAGAAGGATTTCTATCACATAAAGATCTTTTAACTCACTCAAAGACTGATACGAAACAAACTTTAAACAATATAATGAATGATCTTGTAATAGTTTGTGATGAGAACACTGCCTTAGATCATCTTGCTAAAGTTTTTTATACCGAAAAAATTAATGGTATGCCTGTTATCAATAGCAAAAACAAACTTGTGGGCATTGTAACTCATCACGATATTCTACGATGGGTTTTTGACAAGACTTTCTAAAACTGGACGATACTTCTCTTTAGCACTTCCTATAACTGGATCTCCATGACCTGGAAGTACATGTTCAAAGTTCCAATCTAAAATTGAATTAACTTCTTTTGCTGATGGTGTAGCAAATTTATACCAACCGGGGCCAACGTTATAAGGTTTATAAAAACCCATTTTCTTTGTAACTAACTTTGCTCCAAATCCAACAAATTCATCAGGTGCAGGCATGTTATGAAGGGCATCTGCTGTAATTAAAATTCCATTATCTTGATTAATATGTAGTATTGCTTCTACAGGATGACTTGATTTAATAAATTTTAAACATGCATTTGGAATTGGTAATTCACTTTGTTCATCAAGTAATATATCTGCTTGGAAATACCCTTTCTCAGTTTCTATACAGGCATCTTTAAAATCTTTGGCATAAACATGACCTTTAAGAGCGTAAACAGTACAACCAAACATTTCCTTATAAAAATTATCATCTCTTCCGTGATAGCCACCAATTCGCAATGTATTTTTAACATTTCCTAAACTCTTTAACTGTTCTAGACCTTTTCCATCAAGAGGCATGGCATTTATTATTGTAAGATCATTAGTTTGAGGGTTTTTTATTACCGTCATTGTCTTACTGATTTTAAGAGGAGGCATAGACATTTTCACTTGCCCCTTCATAAACCAAATATTTTCAAATAATTTTTCTAACTTTCCATGAGGAAGGACTTTATTTAAAGCACACATACTAACTCCTAATTATTTTATAGGTACAAGAATTTCAGTTAATAAATCTTCAACTGGAGTAATTTCTGGATTATTAAGATAATTTTCTAAACATGGAAGATCAGCTAACTCTAATCCTTTTTGACCAATAATTTCAAAGGCCTTATCAAAAGCAATCCAAATATTATCATATGATCCTTTTAATAAAAACTTAGCGTACTTTGAAGCAGGTAAAACTTGTTTTTTAAGACCTTCAATTTCAAAATTAGGATTACTAGGCATGGATAAAGCAGCCTTGTAATCGCAAACTTTTTTAGTGTCTTCTACATCCATGAAGCCAATTCCCATAAACTCAGATTGTTCAATATTATCTTTTATTTTTGGCATTACCTGTAAAAACTTCTCCCAAGCAAGAGGTGCAACTTCTTTAAAGTCTCCTCCTCTTTCATGAGTAGCATAAACAATAGTTTCATTTCGATTAATAATTTCAGGTTCTAAATTCATTTCAAAAGTCATAATGATCTCCTTAGTTCTTGGTGTCATACTAAGATCATAAATGATTTCATCCCTTCGATCTTTTCCCATATTGCGAAATTCACTTGGAGTTGAATTTAAAACTTTTTTAAAGGCCTTATTAAACGAACTTGAGCTCTCAAATCCAATATCTAAAGCTATATCTGTTATTGAATCTTGTGTTGCACTCAATTTTTGTAAACCTTGAACAACTCTTTCTCTTCTTAAAAAAGTAAATGGTGTTTCACCTGTATAAGCGTTAAAGATTCGAATGAAATGATATTGTGAAAACCCTGAAACGTGAGCGAGATTACCTAGAACAATTTTTTGATCTAAATTATCTTTTAAATAATTAAATACTTGATTAAGCTGCCTTCTGTGGGCATTTCCTGTAGCAATTGAACTCATACCAAATCATAACATGATTAATCAAAAAAAGGCCTGTCCAATATTGCGAAGGTTTAATTTAGGGTCAAATTGTCTCTAAGATTAAAAATAATTCTTACATTTACCTAGTTTTATAAACTTATAAGTTAAGTGAATTGACTATGGTTTGAATTTTTAAGATTCATGCTTCATCCACAATTTAAGGATAACTAGGGAGAGAGAATGAAAGTAGTAAAATTGTTATTAGGATGTTTAATGGTATTTGGACTGTGTTTTAGTTCAGTTCAAGCTCAAGAAAGTTCAACTCAATCAAAGTTTCAGATTGAAAAGAAAAAAGATAAGCCCGGAGATGGGCGTGGAAGAGGCGGTGATGATGATAGGCGCCGTAGAAGAGGTGGTGACGATGATGACAGAGGTCACAGAAGAGGTGGTAACGATGATGACAGAGGTCACAGAAGAGGTGGTGGAGACCATTCACAAGCATGTAGCTATAGCTATCAATGTAGTGGATCAAGCTATTGTATAAATGGTCAGTGCCAAGACGGAAGTAGTAGAAGCGCTTGTCAATATAGTTACCAGTGTAGCGGATCAAACTCTTGTGTTAATGGACAATGTAGTGACGGAAGCAATAGAAGCTCTTGTGATTATAGTTACCAATGTAGTGGATCTAATTCTTGTGTTAATGGGAGATGTACTGACGGATCTCACAGAAGTACATGTGACTATAGCTACCAGTGTAGCGGTTCAAGTTCTTGTGTTGATGGTAGATGTCAGGATGGAAGAACAGGTAGTAAGTGTAGTTATAGCTACCAGTGTAGTGGATCAAGCTATTGTGTAGATGGAAGATGTAATTAAAAAATAATTTAGTATATAGAATAATAGGGTGCAGCTCTTAGTGAGCTGCATTTTTATTTTTTTACTAACATCTCACCAACTGCTGTAAAATAATAAACAGTTGTTAGATAGTTTTGAGAAGAACAAGATGTTTGAGTTCCTTGTGCACCGGTAGATGTACACACTTGACTTGATTGCCACTCTTGCTTTGCATCCCTTTTAATATTTATTTTATGAACTGCATGAGCACCGTATTTAGCTGATTCTTCTTTGAATTTGTCAAAAATTTTTTGATCGTCAGCAATATTTCCACGAAGAATAATCTCTCCAATTCCTTTATACTCTTCTTCACTCATTTTAGATTTACTAATTTTAATTTTTTGTGGGTCACTTGGATTTAAAGTAATTTTTTCGTCATATAAATTTGCTTCTGATTTAATACTTGGTAGCAATGAACAACTACTCAATATAGTAAATATTAATATCAATATCATAGTTTTAAAATTCATAAATTATCCTCTTTCATTTTTATTATAGTCCCTGAAATATAAAATCCGTATCCATTTAAAACACCAATTATTGCATCACCTCCATAGGCACAAACATATTTAGAGGACTCTTTTTTAAATCCAATTATGCTACTCGTATGTATTTGTGCATAATTAAGTGGAATTGAAACAATTCCTATTTCTCCGTACTTGATAGACGGTGGTGTTGAGTAAACTCTAAAGTCACAATTATCCTCTTTTGCTTTGAAGTTAAGTTCTGAAGTTTTTAAAAACTCTACTTTTCCTAAAGAGCAGGCATTAATCATACTCATCATTAATAATAAGAATATATTTTTCAAATTTACTCCTAAAAACTATAACTTGCTTGAAGAAAAGGACTTAATTTGTCGTCAATATTTTTAAGTCTAAAATTTACTATAATTTTTTGTTCATCTTTTATATTTTGTTTGATGAAATCATCGTATTCTTTAGAAAAATCTGACATTAAAATTTTAATTCCCAAACCAGCAAGCCCTATACCAATTCCCCCAAGAACATATGGCAAACCATCTTTTTTAGGCTCATTAAAATCAGGACTATTCAAATCACTTTCTGTATCAAAGAAATAATAAATTCCAAGTAAAATTGAACTTATTCCAATAGTTGAAGTAGATATTAAAATAGTATTTGATATTTTTTGATTTAACTTAACTTTCCCATGTAGTTCAAGAAATTTTGGTCGTAACTCTTCAAATTTAACAGAGTTTGTTTTTTCAATATAATTCAAATAATTTTCAATACCTACAATATCTTTACTAAATGTAAATCCATTTATTTTAAAAGTATTTTCTAATGCAAATACTTTACTTGTCGATAGTATTAAAAAAATTAAAAAAATTATTTTCTTCATTTATTCTCACTGATATTCAAAAAATTATGTGCAGCTCTTAATGAGCTGCACTTTTATTAGCTTCCCTTAACTACAGTACAAACTGATCCCCATACAAAAAGAATATTTGTATAGTCTTTATCTACACTTGATACTTTGCTAATTTGACCTTGTTGTTTTGCTGTTGCAATTGATGAGTCTCCCCAAGAAAATAAACCTAGTAAATTTTTAGTACAGGCTCTACCCTCTTTTGAATCACCATCATTGCTTGTTGCATTTCCAGCTTCAGTCTGAACAGAAATCAAAGATATCCCTGTATCAGAATTAATTCCTGTCACTGCACAACTT
>CAXHCD010000143.1:0-5660 GCA_964015265.1 uncultured Oligoflexia bacterium | reverse complement strand
GTCAGCAGTCAGCAGTCAGCAGTCAGCAGTCAGCAGTCAGCAGTCAGCAGTCAGCTATAATTGAACCTACTTCTCAATCTTCTAGCAAGAAAAAATATCAGAAAATTGAAACATTACGAGCTTATCAACTCTCTGTGGAAATTCTTAGGCCATTAGTTTTTAATAATACAGAATTTATTAAAAATAAAGACCTACTTCGTGAGATTAACTCAAGTAAAATAGATGCCTTAAAATATCTAGGAGCTGGATTTTACAGCTTCAATTTAACAACTAAAAAGAATTATTATGATAATGCAAGGGCCGCACTCGGTGGTCTGGTTACCATTTGGCATTTTCATGAACAAGCTACACCTGAGTTCATAAAAAGAATAGAAGAAGATTTAATCCCAGCCTATTCCGCACTTATTAGAAAGCTGGAGAAGAAAATTGAAAAAGACTAAAGTCTATGCTGATAGCTATCAAGCAACGATACAGATATTTAATCGAACAAAATCCTTTCCAAGGGCACTTCGTCCAACTCTAGGACGAAAAATTGAGGAAGAATCAATTAACTGTATGCTAAGTCTTAGAAAGGCCGAAGTCGCTAAAAAAGAAAATAGAATAAATCATTTAGTTCGTGCTTCAGAATCAATTGATGAAATAAGAACTTTAATTCAACTATCAAGAGATTTAAGGGCAATAAATATAGCTGGTTTTAGTGAACTATCAGGACTAACCAAAGAAATAGGAAAGGAAATCGGTGGATTTATTAAATTTGAACGAAAAACTCATTGATAAAATATCCTCTTTTGAAAACCTCTATGAAGCATTTAGAGACTGCGCTAGAGGTAAAAGAAGAAGTTTGGGATATAAAAACTTTATTTTTTCTTACGGTGAAAAACTAAAATCAATCGAAGAGGAATTAAAAAAGACAAATAACTATAAATGGTCAAAGTATCGAGATTTTTATGTTTATGATCCTAAGAAAAGATTAATAATGGCCGCACCTTTTAAAGATAGAGTCGTTCATACTGCAATTCATAGAATTGTAGAGCCTCTTATTGATCGACATTTAGGAGCTAGATCATATGCCTGTCGAGTTGGCATGGGGAACAGAAATGCCGCTATCAGACTTTTTAAACAGCTAGAAACAATGGGAGAAAATAGATACTGTATCAAACTTGATGTTCAGAAATATTTTGAATCAATAAATCACGAAGTCCTCTACCAGAGATTTATAAGGCATCTCCCTGATAATACTATTGATGAGTTAATTAAAGGTCTTATAGGGTCTCACGGTAGATTTAAATCTCTTGGAAGTGGAATCCCTATCGGAAACTTAACGTCCCAGTTATTTGCAAATTTCTATCTAAGCTCTTTTGATAAATTAGCTTGCAAGTTTTTAAACATTGATTTTTATACTGATGAGATTACAAACAATAACTTTTATATCAGGTATATGGATGACTCAGTTATTTTAGCAAAGACTAAAGAAGAAGCATTTTCTGTGGCCAATAAATTAGTAGAGTATGCAAAAGATGAACTCAAATTAAATATTCCAAATAATAAAAAAGTAATTTTAGCCAATGATCCTATTCCTTTTCTTGGATTCGTTCTTGATTCAGGTGGATACAGAACCTTAAGGAGAAATGAGAGAAAACTAGAGAAAAAGATTAAACGCTATGATAAAAACAATATTCCACATTCAGATATTGCAATTGTTCTTCAATCTTATAAAGCTTGGAGACAATTAATGGTGTAGAGTCGATTGCCCTTTTTTATCTGGCGGCGCGGCGCTTCGCGGCGGTAATTGGAACAACAATACGAATGCGGGGGCGTTCACGCTCAACTTGAACAATTCGCCGACGAACACGAACAACAACATTGGGTTTCGTTGCGTCTGGTCTTTGTTGATTGAGACTTGGGAGTAATGTGAGTGAAAGAAGTCTAGAAATAAGTTTTTTAGGCCACTCTTCTTTTTAAGTAAGGACCCAAGGCACTTCGGCTCTACTCCAAGGCTCACCAGCTAGCTTAATTGCTAGCTGGCGTCTGAAACTTGGTTATTTCTCTAATACTTTATCTGAGATAGATTTATTTCCAGATCTTAAAATATCTTCTATTTTAGATATCTCACTAGATAAGAGCTTTAAAAGTTGTCCTAATCCAAATAACTCATCATGATCATAACAATAGCTTGCATTTGGATCTTGTTGCTGTAAAAGGGCACCAATTCCATTAAGTGAGCCACTTAAGCTCCACATTTTATCAAAAATTTCACCTCTAAGCTGTTGATTACTATTTGTTGCCATTTCCGCCCCCTTGACTAGAACAATGTCCTTTTGAGTAAGGTATCAGTTCCATTTTTTCATTGAACTTCTGGCAAGTTAGCTGATTTGTCATAGTTGATAGAGAAGGAAGTCCAATCTGTACTTTCTGAATAACTTCTTTTTGAAGAAATGAATAAAACTCTTCAATACCATAATTTGCGATAACGACAGATAAAACGATAGAAGCACAAGCGTTTACTAGATTCGAGATAAGCTTAACCATGATTTCCTCCAAGAACGAGTTCATCAAGGCTTAAACCTAGTTCATTTGCTAGTCTGACTACATTTCTTAGTCCATGAGGGATAACTCCATAAAGATAGTCATGAAGAGTAGAATGTCTCATACCTACGGACATTGCTAATTTGTTTTGAGATAAATTTTTTCTTTTAATTTCTTGTCTGAGATTTAAAGAAAGATTGATTTGCTGATGTTTCATAATAGTGAACCTCCTAAAATTAATATTTAAGTGTCCACAGTTTGAATAATTCTTGTTACAGTTGCTCTTGCTACTCCAAGCTTTTTAGCAATCGCTCTTTTAGAAGTACCTGATTTATAAAGAGATATTGCTATATCTCTGTCAATAATAGGTGGTTTCCAAGCTGTTTCAAAAATCTCACAAACTGTAAGACTTGGTTCAACTAATTTGTCACGTCCCCCACCATTAATTTAAAACACCCCTTCATATTCCATCTAAAAAAATTAAATTTACTTAAACTTAGATTTATAACTCTTTATTGCTGATAAAATACAATTCATTGCTGGTTGTGCATCTAAAAAGTCCTCTACAAATACTTTTTTATTCTCAAGCGACTTATAGTCTTCAAAAAATTTTTTTAATTTGTCTAAACGATGATTCGTTAAATCGTGAATTGATCTGTAATCACAATATTCTGGGTCATGAATATGAACGGCTATAATTTTATCATCAATCTCACCTTGATCAGACATTTTGATTAAGCCTATTGGTCTTGCTATCATTAAAGATAAAGGGTGGACAGGCTCTTGGCCCAATACTAATACATCTAGAGGATCATTATCTTCACAATAAGTTCTTGGGATAAATCCATAGTTCGCTGGATAGTTTATTGATCCAAATAAAATTCGATCTACACGAATGAGACCTGTATCTTTATCGAGCTCATATTTAACATTTGAACCCTTTGGTATTTCTATTACTGCTGAGAATTCATTTGGAATATTATTCCCAATGTCGACATCGTGCCATGGATTCATTTTTTTCTCCTGAACTGATGAATTCTTCCCTTGTAAGTTTCATTTATATTTTTATTTTTAGATGGAGCTAATTTAAAATTATGATTAAAAGACAAAGACTCCATACAGTTAATGAAAAAAGACATATATCTTCTGCCTGGGTCAACTATAATGACTTCACATGTATCATCTGCATGCTCACTTATGAATTGTGAAAGAAGTATTGCATTTTCTTTTTGATAGCAAAGATCACTACCAATGATTACATCAAATTTTCCCATCCTTGTGTTTTTTTCATTCCAGTCTTGTTGGAAAAAAGGGATTAAATTTTGAGTATTCAGTTTAGAGTTAAATCGGAAAAAACTTTCAACTTCTGGATGATAGTCAGTGGCAGTTATATCTATGTCTTTACAACCTAATAATATACTTGCTAATCCTAGGCCACAACCAACCTCTAAAACTCTTTTATGATTTAAATCTAATGAATCTATATAGTTTGTTAATATAATTTCTGAATCCCATATAATTCCAAAAAGGGACCACATAGACTCTGAAATGCCAATATTTTTTGCTTTAGAGTTATCATCAAAGAACTCTTGAAGATCCCATAGGCTTTTTATATGAATATCTAAGGACTCAAATTCAATGGTTTGATACCTTACTCTCAAAGCATTAATAGGTAGATCCTTGATTTAGAAACTTGTTTAACTTATTTTGTGCTTCATCTTCTGAAATATTTAAGACATGGATGATTTCTAATTGTAATGAATTTTGTGCCATTACTAACAATTTTCTTTCTGTAGATGATAAGTTTTTAAAGTTTCTAAAGCCGATTATGGCGCAGACAAGGTCTCTTATATCTTGACCTTCTATACTGAGAATTAAATAATTTAAACGATGTTCTAAGCTTTCAAACCTCGGTAAATCTAAAGCTTGCCGACCACGAGTTAAAACTCTTAATAACTGATCTTCACAGGATAAATCTCTAAATTTTCTTAAACCTTTTACGGGGAAATGTTCTGTATTTTTATCTCGCTCAAAGAAAACCTGGTGGTAATCTTCTAGTCCATCGTGAAGTTTTGATATAGGACCTATTTTTCCAATTCCATGATAAATAGAAATAACTTTATCACTATTTTTGATAATCCTTTTTTGAAGCTTTAAATGCTTTTTTTTTCTTTTTTCTAGATCTCTTTGTCTTTTAGTACCTGTTACTTTAGGTTTTGACATATAAACCTCTTCCTTTTCTCTAAAGAATTAAGAGAGACTAATTTTTTACTTTTAGTATCAATGAATAACTGAGAATGTTGTTTTTATAAATTCTAGGATTGATTATAAATCAGGAAGAGTTACCTAAATGAGCTATAAAAAAGCTTAGAGTATCATTATACTGTATAAAAGAGTTGAATACAATAGTAGTTGAACTCTTTGAGTTATTATAATGACTTATCTTTGGTTATTCACTTTTCAGATCAATATAATTGCCTTATTTAAAGAAGGCTTGTAAGTAAAGGGTATCTGGTGTAAGTTCTAAGAGTATTAGGTTTTTATAGCTTTTATCTTTCTTTGGTCCAATCTATTCTTAATCTTTTTACAAATTAAGATTTATGATTATCGCAAAGGATAAAACTATATGAACTTTTCATTTGATCAACTTTCAAAACCTATATTAAAAGCTATCAGAGATATTGGATATAAGGAACCAACTAATATACAAGCTAGTGCAATACCAACTTTACTTTCTTCTCAAGGAGATTTTGTAGGTCAGGCCCAAACAGGTACTGGTAAAACAGCGGCTTTCTGTCTTCCTCTTCTTGAAAAAATAGACGTTAATAAAAAATGTGTTCAGGCAATAATACTGACTCCGACTAGAGAGTTAGCAAATCAAATTAATCAACAAGTAATTAAGTTTTCAAAATATTTAACAGTAAAGTCAGCTACTGTTTATGGAGGAGTTAGTTATAAAGAGCAGATAAGTAACCTTAACTCAGCTCACTTAATAATTGCCACTCCTGGAAGGGCGATAGATTTAATTAATAAGAGAAAATTGAATTTAAAAAATGTGGAATACTTTATCATTGATGAAGCTGATGAAATGCTTGAGATGGGTTTTATAGAAGATGTTGAATATATTTTAAGTA
>CAXHCD010000142.1:0-5672 GCA_964015265.1 uncultured Oligoflexia bacterium | reverse complement strand
GAGATTGGCACTAGTCTCGTGGGCTCGGAGATGTGTATAAGAGACAGGATACTAATTAACCACAGAAGAGTTGTGATAGCAGTTATGACTATTAACCCCGCTGACATAACTCCAAATATACTTATGGCCTTTAACTCTGAAAAATAAAGAGAAAAAAATCCTATAAAAGTAGTAATGATCATCAAAATAGTTGGCCACATTTTTTCTTTTACGGCCCTTGATAGATTTTTAAACTCAATCGCTGTAAAATAAATATGTAATGTTAATGATAAGTTAATAACAAACATTAAAAGTGGAATGATTGAAGTGACGAGATTGCTTTCTTCAAATAAGTATTTTGTAGTGCTTAAGCTGATGGATGCTGAAATTAGACAAGGAATGAATAATATAATTCCTACTTTAATATTTTTAAATAAAATAATTAATAACAATAGAATACCAATGAAAAGAGAAGGAAATAAAACTTTCTTAATACTTTTTGAATATGAATTTAAAAGCCTATTAGTATATGGTACACCTACTAGATGAAGATCAGCTCCTGTTTTTCCCCAATATTGATCTTCTTCAATTTTGTCTAATAGTAAATTTATAAAATCTTTATTTGCAATTATAATTAAACCTAAATGGTTTTCTGATTTTAGATTTATAAACTTTTTAAAATTGTCGGGCAGATCATTAGGAGAAATGATTGAGCATTCCTCGTCACATATTTCTAAAAGTTGTTCTTTCTTACTTTCTAAAATATCAATATCTTTATTTGTTATATTTTGATTGTATTCTTTCTTTAAAATAACAAAGTTTTTATCACCATAAGTTTTTAAGAATTTTTTATAACTATTAATTCCATTTTTAGTTAAAAAAATGGTTTCTTTATTATTTTGTTCTAAGTCTGAAGTATAAATGATTCCATAGACTGCAACTAAAACTAATATTATACATATGAAAATATATTTAATTTTGCTTTTTATCAATTATTCACCGGGGGTAATAGATCTTCTAAAAAGTATGCTGTAAGTTCTTCTCGTCCATTCAAATTAGCTTTTTTATATATTGAGTTGATTTGATGACGAACTGTTTTTTCACTACTACTTCTTATTTCTGAAATTTTTTTTGGACTAAGTCCTTTAAGCAAAAAGAGGGCAATATCTCTTTCAGCATGACTTAACTTCCAAGTGACAAAAGTTTGATCAATTTGAATGCTCAATCCTTCGACAAAAGTTTCAGACTTTTGTTTATATTCACTAGCTATCTCGCGAAGTACACTTTTTTCTTCCAGCAATTGAGCTGAATGCTTCTTTTCTTTCAAATATTGAAGCCATAAAAATATAAGTGCAAAAAGTGAAGAAGTAGCAATACCAACCTCTAATGAAAGGTGAGTAATTGAAGCTCCTTCTGACGTGTCTTCTACGATGTCCACAATTGTCAAGATTCCAACAAAAGCGAGCAAAACTCCAATAATTATTCTTTCTTTTTTCATAGATAACCTTGCCTAAAAATACTAATAAATAGCTGAATTTACATTATAATAGGTAAACTTGCCCATATCAATATCTCTCTATTGTGCCGTAAAATGAAATGCAAAGATTAATTAACTAATAATATTAGATGTAGGGGAATATATGAGTAGCAAATTGAAAAGTATATTCGATAATAAAATTGTTTTTGTTTTGATTGGCCTATTTAATATCTTAGTCTTTCATTTCGCGATATTTCGACTATGGTTCTTTTTGTTTGATAGTTCAAACCGAAATTCAATTAACTCTACATTTTTGGCCTTAATTATAAACTCCTTATTAATTATCTTTTTTAGTGCGCCTCATAGCTTATTATTAACCTCTAAGGTTAAAAAATACTTTTTTACTTATATACCTAAAAAACTTTACTCAACTTTTTACTCTTTACATGCATGTTTAGGTATAATTTTAATGGATACATTTTGGGTAAACATAGGTGATAATTTATATGAATGGCCTTTATTTTATAAAACTACAATCTTTATCCTTTATGTTCTCAGTTGGCTATTTATGTTGTGGTCTATGATTGCTACGGGATTGTTTAGACAAAGTGGAATTGAAGAGTGGTGGTTAGCACTAAAAAATAAGAGTATTAAAAAAACACTTTTAAATGAAGGACCTTATAAGATTTGTCGCCACCCAATTTATGCAGCTTTTTTAGGGATGATTTGGTTTACCCCAAATATGAGTATTGATCGTTTATACTTGGCCATATCTTGGACTATATATATTTTTATTGGAGCTAGTTTGAAAGAAAAAAGACTCAAAAGAAATAGTGCGTACATTGAATATTCTAAAAATGTTCCCTTATTACCCTTAAAGGTTTTAATATTTTTAATTTCCTTGATATTAATTGGACCTCTTCAGGCCAAAGAGTTATCTCAAAAGTTTGAGTATAAAAATTTTGTAGAGGCAAAAAAATCAAAAAATAGACTTCAATTTATAGTAGAAAGTACAAAAGCTGGTTTGTTCTCTTCAGATGTAGATGGATATGTAAAATCTTATTCTTACTCAGCAGACTTGGATGAAAAAAATCAAATTTTAAGAAATATGAAAATTATAATTAAAACAATTTCAATGGATAGTGATAACGAAAGCCGAGATAATAAATTACATAATCTATGTTTAAGTCATCAATCATACCCAAGTATCGAAGTCTCATTGAATGGGCCATTTTTTTTAAAAAGCTCTAGATCTCAAAAGTTAAAAGGAATAGTGAAAATCCGAGGCAAAGAGAAAGACTTTGAAATAGAACTAAGCTCGCAATCTGAGAAAAATAGAATAATTGTTTCAGGTAAATCAACTTGGAGTTTAAAAAAAATGGAAATACCTGATCCCAGTATCCTTGTTGCCAAACTTTCTGATGATATTAGAATAAATATATTGATTGATTCAGAGCTTTAAAAAGGAAAAGATATGCCATACTTAATAGATATACAAACAAGCTTTCCAAGTAATTATTACTCTCAAGAAGAGTTAATTAGTAAAATTACAAAAGCATGGGAAGGCAAATTAAGAAATCTTAAAAGAGTAGAGAGTATTCATACTAACGTACTAGTAAAAGGAAGACATCTAGCAGCCCCTGTAGAAAAGTATTTTGAGTTTGAAAACTTTGACGAAAAAAATGATTTATTTTTAGATTGCGCAGTAGGGCTCGCTCAGAATGCAATAAATAAAGTTTTAGTTAATAATAATATTAATGCTAAGGATATAAATGCTTTATGGAGTAATACTGTAACAGGGTTTGCAATTCCAAGTTTAGAAGCGCGAGTTATGAATAAAATTGAGTTTTCTAGAAATAATAAAAGAGTTCCTCTAATGGGACTTGGTTGTATGGCCGGAGCAGCGGGTATAAATCGTGTCGCAGACTATTTAAAAGCTTATCCAAAAGAAGCTGTTATATTTTTTTCAGTTGAACTTTGTTCATTAACAGTTCAAATGAATGATATTAGTATTGCAAATTTAATCTCAACAGGTCTTTTCGGTGATGGATGTGCAGCTGTACTAATGGTTGGCGATGAGCACCCATTAAAAGATAAAGCAAAACTAGAATGGCTAAGTTCTGAAAGTGTATTCTTTCCAGACTCTGAAACTGTAATGGGATGGAAAGTTGGTGGTGAAGGATTAAAAATAGTTTTAAGTAAAAGTGTTCCAGAAGTGACTGAAAAAGAATTACCAGGGCCTTTAAATAAATTTTTAGAAAAACAAAATCTTGATTTAAGTAACATAGATAGCTTTTTTGCTCATCCAGGAGGACCTAAAGTTCTAGAGGCGATGGAAAAAGTATTAGATCTTCCACAGTATGGACTTAAACACAGTTGGGAGAGTTTGGCCCACAATGGAAATATGAGCTCTGTTTCAGTACTAGATATTTTTAAGAGAAATATTGAAAATAAAACTGAAAATTTAAGTGGGAAATTTGCTTTAAGTTTGGCCATGGGCCCAGCATTTAGCGCTGAAATTGGATTATTTAAATGGGTTTGAATTATCAATTATTATTTCAAATCATAATAGTATTCACAATAATACAAAGAATAAGTGAATTATTTTTAGCAAAACGTAATGAAAAAGTTATTTTAAATAATGGTGGGAAAATAATCAAAGAGACAAACTATTTGTTTATGGTTATTTTGCATACTTCTTGGTTGTTATGCCTTTTTTATTATGCTTTTTTTACTATTGTTAAAGTAAACCACCTAATTTTTTATACCTTTTTTATTTTATTTTTGATAGGGCAAGCACTTCGTATAACTGCCATAAGAACTTTAGGTAGTCGTTGGTCTACTAGAATAGTTATTCTTCCTGATGCTCCTGCAATTAATAATGGAATTTTTAAGTTATTTAGGCATCCTAATTATTTAGGTGTAGTGATCGAACTTTTTAGTCTACCACTGATGATATTGCAATTTGAAGTGGCCATAATTTTTAGCTTATCTAATTTTGTAATTCTTTTCTATAGAATTAAATTAGAGGAATATAATTTAAAAAAATATAATAATTATTCAAAGACCTTTAATCTAAAGGAAAATAATGTCTGATAAACTTGCAATCGTTGGAGGTGGACCAGTAGGTCTATATCTTGCCATTAAGCTAGCTAAGCAAGGACATGACGTTAGTTTATTTGAAAAATCAAATTGGCCCATAGATAAAGTTTGTGGACAAGGAATAATGCCTAGTGGAGTTGAATTGCTTCAAGATATTGGATTTAATTTTTCTAGAGAAAATTCTTATGAGTTTGATGGAGTAGAGTATATAGATAGAGATTTAATTGTTAAAGCTAGATTAGAAACTAGTGGAAGAGGAATATCTAGAAATGAATTATCAAAAGAATTATTTAATATTACTAAGAATTATAGCAATATTGGATTATTCCCCAATACTAGAATTTCAAACATTAAACTCGAAGAAAGAAAATATTCAATCGAATTTGATTCTAAATATCATTCTTATGATTATATATTTGCATGTGATGGACTCAATTCTAATTTAAGAAAGTTACTAAATAATGAATCAAATAGATTAATTAATAATAGAGTCGGAGCAAGAGTTCATTTTAATATGCCCCCATGGTCCAAATATGTTCAAGTGTTCTGGAATAGTGGTGTAGAGGCTTATGTAACTCCTGTGTCTCATGAAAAAATTGAAATAGCTTTTCTTTGGTTTGATGACAAAATACAAAAGGGAAATAAATTAGATGAAAAATTATTTAAATTATTTCCAAAGCTTTGCAATAAGTTAGACTTTGATAAAATTGAAAAAGATTTCAAAGGCCATAGTTTTTTCAAGTATTATTCTGACAGTATTCATGTAATGAATGTTTTTTTTATTGGAGATGCTTATAAATTTTTAGATGGTATAACAGGTGAGGGAATATCTCTTGGTATGAAGACAGCTAGTCTCATTGCTAATAATTATCATAACTTTAAGTTAAAACATAAAATTAAGATTCATTTATTGTATTTAAATTATTCTATTTGGGTTTATCTTGCACTACTATTGAGTAAACATTCTACATTGAGAAGGCTCATTTTTAAGTTTTTAAATAAGTTTAATTGGCCTTTTAAAAAGATTTTAAAACTTAATGACTTAAAAATATGATTCTAGAAAATATTTTTATATAATATAATTTTTTAAATTCTTTTATTAGTTTTATAAAGA
>CAXHCD010000141.1:0-5817 GCA_964015265.1 uncultured Oligoflexia bacterium | reverse complement strand
ATATGGGATAAAATATTTAAAACATATATAGAAAAATCTGGCTTTGAAAACTCTTCAGAATTTGGTGTTAAAGAGGATTAAAATTTTTTATCGTTTGATTGTATTCAAAAATAATTTTTTCAACTATTTCCTCGCAAGTTAATATATTTTCAATTGAAGCACTAACTTGACCGATCTCTAACTCTCCTTCTTCTAACTTTCCTTCTAACATACCTGATTTTGCTCTAAATTTGCCTAGATGCTCAATAAGTTCTTCTTGAGAAGCACCTTTGTTTTCAAGGGCAATAACATCTTGAGCAAATTTGTTCATTAACAATCTTACAGGTACATGTTTTTTCATTGTTAACTTTGTGTCTCCAAAACTAGCATTGATTATTGCCTGTTTAAAATTTTTATGGGCACTTGATTCAACAGATGCAGCAAATCTTGATCCTATTTGAACAGCATCAGCACCTAAACAGAATGCCGCGGCCATAGATCTACCAGAACCAATCCCACCAGCTGCTATAACAGGTATTTTAACTGAATCTCGAACTTGAGGTATTAAACACATTGTTGTTGTTTCATCTCTTCCATTATGACCACCGGCCTCAAAGCCTTCAGCCACAATTGCATCAACACCAGCATCTTCACATTTTTTTGCCAATAATGGAGATGATGTTACATGAACGACTGTGCAACCTTTATCTTTTAAAAATTTTGTATACTTCTTTGGACTTCCCGCGGAAGTAAAAAAAATATTAATTCCATTTTCTAAGCAAATATTAATTTGTTTTTCAATGTCCTTATAGAGAAGTGGTAAGTTTACCCCAAAGGATTTTTTAGTTAAAGATTTTGCTTTTTTAATGTGTTGGTCAAGAAGAATAGGATTCATTGAACCAGCTCCAATTAGTCCAAGAATATCGCAATTAGCACAAGCTGCTGCTAATTTAGCACCCGATACCCACACCATACCACCTTGAATTATTGGATATTTTATATTTAATAATTCACAAATTTTTTTCATTTTAATGATTTCTCAAGTGCTTGTATGACTTTTTTCATTTCTGGTTCAGCATAGTCTTCATTAAGTTCTTTCAAAAGAGGTCTAGCCCCACTTTTTTTATCGTGAGCATATTTTAATAGTCTCGAAACAAAATCTTCAGCAATAATTAAAACTCTAGATAAAGGATTGAGCTTTGAAGACTCATCACTATTAAATCCTCTTCCATCTAATGATCCATGGTGCTCTCTTATAATTTGATCAACTCCAACAGGAGCATCAGGGTGAGATCTGATTATCTCGGCAGACTTTAATGCGTGTTCGTGAATTTGATCAATTTCACTTTGTTTATTTGTTACACGCTTAATTTCTTTATTATTTCTAACTTTTGCCAAATTATCATTTTTACTTAAAGACATATCATGAAAAAAAGCGGCATAAGTTAATTTTTCGTATTTGTTTCTAACATCTAAATCTAAAGAGTTTAAAATTTGATTTGATACAACAGATGTTAAATGACAATGTTGATACATATAATTAGATTTGGCGTTTATAATTTCAGCTATAAAGCTAGATACACCTTTAGACTTTTCAAAGGTTTTAAACATTGTTTCAATTAGAGTTTCAGTTAATTCAATAGTTGAACTTGTAAAACCCATTTCCATAATTTCGTTAATTGCAACTTCATAACTTTCAGATAATAATTCGTAGTTTACTTCATTTTCATAAACTTGTTGTTTTAATTGATAAACTAATTGATTTGTTACAAAGTTGGTAAAGTAATCACGATATTTTTTAGGAATATAAAAGCTCTTTAGGCCTTGATCTACATATTTTTGGATTTCTTCTCTAGTGAAGTTATCATTTGCGTGAATTCTTTTTATAAATTGAAAATCCTCAGGCCCTTTTTTAATTCGAATATAAACATCACAACAAGACTTTGTTAAAGGTAGAAAATAATTAGTAGGGATTGGTATATAGTCTGGAAGAACAGTATTAGGTAAAACTCCAGTGGTAATTCCTAAAATTCTAGCAGCTGATTTAATTACTTCTTCCCAGTCTTTATCATCTTTTATGACTACGGCCTTTTCACTCAAATCTAGATTAGGTTCTCCTATAATGATAAGACCTATTTCTAATTGGTTTTTTTCAATATATTCAATGATCTTTAAAGTAGTTTCTTCCATGCCAATTTTAAATCTAGTAACAATTAATTCAATATCTGGTAGTATATCTAAAAGGCCAATTGCTTCACTTGCATCTTTTCTAGGAATTATTTCTAATCCAACATAATTTTTTAAGTTGATTGCTAATAATTCGTGCATAACTTGATTACTTTCAATTAGAATTGCTTGGGCCATAACCTACTTCTAGTTAATTTATATAAAATTATATATCTATTATTTCGACTTTTTGAGATTTTACTTGATGTAAAATTTGCTCATCAGTCTTACCAGATAAATAGGCGAGTGTTGAGGTCCGTTTATTTGCAAAACCTTTTCGACCTTTTAGTATCCAACCGCAGTGAATTAGAGTTTTTCTCACACTTGAACTTGCAGAATATGTAGAAAGAATTATATCGGCCTTTGAATGTGCTTTTAATAAGTTGAACCATTTAACTGACCACATATCTTTGTTATTTTTTGGCGAAAATGGGTCTTGAAAAATAGCATCAAATTTTAAACTCAGAGTCTCAAAAATAATTGGACAGGTTAAATTTGCATCACCCAATATTACTTTTGCTTGAATATTTTCATAATTAAAACTAATTATTTCAATGTTAGATATAAATTCTATTTTGTACTCAATATTAAGCCTTTCTAGCGCCCAGATAGCAAATTTTTTATCAATTTCTACTGAGTAGTAATTTATAAGTTCACGTCCATTAAGTTTTGAAAGCTCAACCAGTCCTTGTGCAAGACCTAGTCCTACATCTAAAACTACTATTTGCTTGCCTTTGGATAGTTTTTCTTCGATATCACAACCTAAGATGTAGTTGTATTTTGTTTCTTCAGATGCACCATCTGGGGAATGACACGCTTCATCATAAATAGGAGAGTATACTGTTTCAGTTTGATCATCCGTAACAATAATTTTATAATTTTTTGGTAATCTATTCATTATCAAGGATGAACTATCATGAAGATTTTATTTTTCCTACCTTTTTTAATGCTTATAAGTTGTGCAGATAAAAACAACGATACAAATGAGTTTGGACCTGACGGTCAAAGAAGAGTTGAAGAGTTTTCTTCTGAAGAACTAGCAGCAGCAAAAGAAACTTGCACATCTTTAGAGGAATATGATTTTTCCTATAGAGAATTAAAGCTATACAAACATTCTTATGATTTTGAATATGAGGATTGCGCTAAAAAAATCTCTAACTTCAAAAATATTGAAGTTGAATTTAAAAAAGATAGTGATGATAAGCACTATATTGAAGTAGATAAAAAAGATATTAAGGAAAAATATTTTAAAGAAATTATCACGAATAAAACGTCTATAATAGCCGGGTTTTGTGATCAAGTAAAAACAAATGAAAAAGTATCAAACACAATCTATCTAAATAGTAAGGTTTTTTTACAGGCTAAGTTTAATAAAGTCGGAAGTGGAGATTTTCACGAGTTACAAATTAGACGATTTTACACATATTCTGATCAAAAAAGACCAGTAATTGAAAATGAATGGTATGCCAAAGTGAGTAGTAATAAAGTAGAAAAACAGTTTTTAGGTATGACGACGAATCTAAGATATGCTCAAATTTGCTCTGATAGGGCCACTTATGAGATCAAATCACATAGCCATAAAAGCTCCATAAAACGTTAATTAATATAATTATTTGTCGATAAGTAGAGTATGAAGATTACTCTACTTATCTTTTTTTTATTTTTAATTTCTTGTGGTCGAGAATATGGTAAAAAGTCTAATCAGTCAGAACTTGGAAGCTATATTGTTGGTTCAAGTATAAAAGGCAGTTCACAGCAAAAACTCAGCTCTACAGAATTAAATATTGGACGTAATATTTGTTCAGCACTCTCAGCAAGAAAACAAAGAATTGATACAAACTTAGAACAATCACGTACATTTAATTTCAAAATAAAATACAAAGCTTGTGGTCAAGACGAAACTAAAGAATATGGGCATACAGCAAATGTTACAAGCGTGAATGGAAAAGATCTTTATACAAACTTAGGCTCAAGTTCTCTTTTGTTTATAAACGAAGTTGAGACAATTGGTGATAATACAATTACAGAAATATGCAGCCACATAAATTCTAGTGAAGAAAAATTTAATGAAGTCGTAGTATCTTCAAATTCAAAAGCATTATTTAATTTTTATGTAAACAATGGATCTTATACTTATGTTCTTTATACTGCTTTTAAAAATATAAATAGAGGTGATGATTCTTGGGATATAAATACTAAAAAAACGGTTTCTTTTGAACAAAACCCAAGTTTTAATAATTCTGGAATTGGTATTCAAAAAATCTATGAATCCATTTGTAACGACAGGTCTAATAAACTAATGTATGTACATGACATAGACTAAGATTTCTTTAAAAAGCCTAGCTTATAGGCTGGACTTTCTTTTAACTTTTGCCTTCTTTTATTGTATTCCTGTGTTGTTTTTACAGAAGCATGTCCAACATCTTGCGAAACTTTAAATAAATCGACACCAGCTTCAAGTGCAGAACCAATATAAGTTGCTCTTGCTGAGTGTGGACTTATTTGAATAGGTATTCCACATTTTTTTGAAATAGATTTTATTATGTAATCAATACTTGTATCGTTTAATGGCCTTGTAAGATTATTAGGATCTCTTGGATTCTTTGAAGGTTGAAATACCCAATCCTTTTCATGTACAGCTCTTCCTTGATCTTCCATCCAATTTAGGTATTCATTTAAAATTTCTACAGTTGGACCTGGAAGAACCTTTGTTAAGTATTTTGCTCCTTTTGCTTTTACCTTAATAACTTTGTGTCCATTTAACTCGAAATAGTTCTCTCTTTTTAAGTTAATTAATTCCGACTTCCTAATTCCTGTAGTAAACAAAACATATAAAATTGCCTTATGAAGTAGTGAGATTTTATTTTTAGGATCATTTATAAAATCAAACATCTCCATTACATTTTCGTCTGAGATGTCTTGAGTTGGATTAACAACTTCTTGTTTTGGCCTTTTAATTGAGTTTACAGGATTAAACCTTATAATGTTTTTTTCTGCTAAAAAATCAAAATAACTAGAGTTTGCTGAAAGCTTTCTATTAATAGTTTTAGGCGCTAAATCTAAGTCACTTAACCAATTTTTAAAAGCCACAAAATGGACTCTTTCAATTTGATTTAAGTGAGTAAGATTAAAAAAGTTCTCGCCTATAAAAGTAAAAAATTGAGTAATGTCTGTTCGATATGATTTTCTTGTATGCTCAGATTCAAAGTTTTTGAAAAACTCATAATCAAGTTTTGACCATGCTTCATCTTTTAATTGGTCAAGTTCATAATTTTCATAAACTTTTAGTTGAGTACTCATAATAATATTTTAGCAGAATTTTAAAATATTAAATCGATAGGAAAGCTTTACAACTTTTTTGCTAAGACATTTATAAATTGTGGAAAATATTTATTAATTGGTTCATCTGAATCCCAATGGTCTTCAAAGAAATCTTCAATTATAAAACCTTTTTTTAATAGTAGACCTATTTGATCAGTTAAACTGTGTCCAAACTCATATGATGTGTAATTACCTAGAAACTTCTTTTTTTCTTCTTCTGAAAATGATTTTATGTCTGAAAAGGCTGTCTCTTATACACATCTCCGAGCCCACGAGACTAGTGCCAATCTC
>CAXHCD010000140.1:0-5861 GCA_964015265.1 uncultured Oligoflexia bacterium | reverse complement strand
AAGAGACAGTCTTAATATAAGACTAATTTTTTTCTCTCTTTCAACTGCCTTTATTTTTAAATACAAAAATGACTTTTCAACATTATTAAAAAAAGATTTAAACCTAATTTTTCTAAAAAAAGAATACCTCTTTTTTATACCTATCTCCTACGCACTAATTAGGGCCCTAATCATGCCTCCAATGGGATGGGATATTCTTACTTATAGAGGTTTGAAAGCTGCTTATTTATCAAATAGCATTATTCCGCAAACTGTTATTCATGATGGAACCTGGAGTTACGCTAAGTTCTACCCTGATTTTTTTGAGAGTATATTATCAAGCTTATTCGCACTTCAAGGGGGTGAAGGCCTTCAATGGATAATTGATGTTTCAATTTTAACTTGCTTATTCATCTACTTCTCTAAATACCTAAATAATAGATATAATTTTTTAAATTTAGCATTATTTTTTACGTCCCCTCTGATAATTTTTCAATTTGGTGCGACTCATTCAGACCTTTTAATTTTATTTCTTTCGTTTGTAATATTTGTAAATCTAACGAATATATTAAAAGGTGAAACTAATTCAAAATTTTCATATTTAATATCCTCAAGCTCATCTATCTTTTTAGCATTTTGTAGACCAAATCACGGAGTGTTCATCCCCTTAACACTTTTTGTTTTTCTATATAAGAAAGAATATAAATTTATATTTTGGTCAGTAATAATTTTCTTTCTTACATTTACTCCATGGCTCTATATAAATTACGAAACGATCTCCTATCCATTTGGAACTTTAAATCTGTCAATCTTTGGAATAACTCTTGGAAAAACAATCCCATTACAAGATGAAATAACCGATAAAATGTTTTTAAATAATCATCCTGATATTTTAAAAAGACTTGGCTCACTCTTACACTCAATATTTTATAATCCGCTCGAATTCAATCACTTTGAAAACGATACAATTTTCGGACCTGCAATCTTATATTTTTCTTATAAATTTTTAAAATCATTTAAAAAAGAAAAGACTTATATTTTTGCATTATTCTTTTTCATATTAAGTTTAGTTCAATTTTATAATCCTTCATTAGATAAAATATTTAATTATGTACACACTCACACAAGATACTTTGCTTCCTTTTTAATAATTCCACTTCTTTATCATTTGGATAATAACTCCAATAATAAAGGCACTTACCTACAAATTATAATTTATGCTTATAATATAATTTGCCTTGTATTAATCAGTATCTCTTTTGCTGGCCCTGAAAAGTTTACCTTAATGATTACTCTATTTCTTATAATCATTCTTTACTCAACTCATAAGTTTTTAACACCCAAAATTTATCCTTTGTTAATAGTATTGCCACTTATATTTCTTATCACACAACAATATCGTCATATCTTTTATAAAACTTTTACATTTGGTCGTTATAAAAGATATTGGATTGATATTCAAAAAAATCTACCTGAAACACCAACTTCAATTTTTTTAACTTCTCAAATGCCAATTTACCAGTCTGAATTCATATACCCTTTTCTTGGAAAAAAGCACCAACATAAAGTTGAATATAAAATAAATGCAATTAATAATATTGATTATATAAAAAATGAATTTCAGTATTTAGTCATTTTAGAACCATATAAATTTGTAGAATTTAAAAAGCTTAGAATTAAAGACTGGACTAATCCTATATATAACAATGGCGTTTTTGGACTATACAAAATTAAGCATTAGCGTTTATTTTTTTTAAACATGTCCCGCTAATACCATACCAAATTAAACCTGAAAGAATTCCTAATCCCATAATCATAGAATCAATATAATGAGTGATCATACTTAGTATTAAAAAAAATAAATTTGAGTTCTTTAAAATATACACGTAGTACTTAATATTTATAAGGAAAAATAATAACAGAATATAAAGAACCAACTCAAACCTTATAAACAATCCAATTAATGAGAGACCAACTAAAGAAATTGATAAAAGTTGAAGAAAAGAAGCATGACTAAATGATGCTGGGTCTTTTCTTTTATACATTAAGAATGGTTTGCAAAATTTAAAGGGTACCCTGAAATTGTTTTCAATAAATCTCCACAAATTATATTTCTTTTTATGCTCAACACATAAATCTTTTGCAAAGTGAATCTTCTTATTTTTTTGAATTAGCCTTTGTGCTAGTTCTGTATCTTCAACATGAGATGTATTTATGTCAAATTTAATGAAAGATTCTCTCTTGAAAAGACAAACGGCCCCCACCAAAAAATTAACAGGATTTTGAAATTGAGAGAGATGATAACTTAAGTAAATATTTTTATATAAAGAGAGAAAGTCATTTTCTTTATATTTTGGAGTATATATAGAAGTTAGAACGTCAAAATCTATATTGGAATCTATATAAGCACTGAGTTTTTCATCAAAATCAGTGTTAATACTTATGTCAGCATCCAAAAATAAAAAATAATCCCCTTTTGCCTTTTCGGCCCCCAAGTTTCTACAATAAGAAGCTCCATATCCTTTATCTAATTTTATAAGGTCAAAAGAACAATTTATATTTTTAATCTCTTCAGCTGAATAATTAGAATCATCATCAATGACAATAAGTTCATAGTTGTTTTTTAACTTGCCGTTAGAAAAGACATTCTCAATTTCACATAGCAAGGCATGTAGTTCTTCTTTATCACCTTTAAATGGAATAATAACTGAAATGAACCCATTCACTAAAATGCTTCTCCTATAGACTGTCTTATTATGTTAAAGCATAATTAATATAATGCAAAAAAACACTGCAATATATTATATTCTTTTTATAGTTCTTTTAAAGCTACTTTTCGCCTTATTCTTACCTTTGAATTTTGATGAAATTCAAATGTTAAATATTTTATCGAGTAATAGCTGGGACAACATATCGCATCATCTAATTATGAATGATACGCAATTACCCTTTTATTACTATATAATTCATAAATTGCATCAAATTGGAGTAACTGATCCCACTTTTTTACGAATTTTTAATTGGCTTCTAGGGTTAAGTATAATTCCTATTTGCTTTCAGATTGAAAAAGAAAACATCCAAAAAAATAAATATTTTTTCACAACTTTATGCTTAAGCACATACTATTCAATTATACATACTACTATTATAAGACCTTATATTTTCTTATTCATTTTTGGTCTTATATTAGTAAAGTACTTTCTCAAAAAAGAAGATCAAAATAAATTAGGAGACTGGTTTTTCCTCTCTTTATCCTTAATTTTATGTGCGCAAACTCATTATTTTGGACTTTATTTAGCAATTTTATTTATATTATTTTATCCACTAAAGACTAAAGTTTCTGCCACAAGAATTTCTATTTCAGTTTTTCTTGCAATAGCTTTTTTTCTAATTTTCCAAAGTTCTTTTCAAACAATTTCATATGATATTGTAAACATACCTATTCATAGACATAACCCAAACTTCATTGAAGCAGTTAACCGATTTATTTATATAATTGGTGGCACAGAGTTTATTTTATATACTTTGATAATTTGCTTATTTTATTTTCAAAAAAATCTAAGAATAGATTTTGATTTTAATAGAATTAAATCAATGTCATTATTTATAGGACTTTTTTTTTCTATACCATTATTTGTTTCTTATAACCTAACACCTTGCTTAGAGACTAGATTTTTCGCCTGTATCATTCCTTTTAATTATTATGTCTTAATAAATTTCATTCCAGAATTACGTAATAAAAAACTATATATCGCTTTTTACTTATTTCTTCTATTTTCAATTTCAAGATCAATTTATAACTTAGATTCGGATTTTTATTTTAATTTCCGTAAAGCAGAAAAATTCATTTCAAATATTTATCAAAATAATTCGAATTCAAAACTATTCTTGACACTGAAAGTTTGCCCTAAGGATATCTACTTTAAAAATTATAATTCTAAATGTGTTCATCAATATTCAAAAAAAGATACGGACTTTTTTCATAAATATACCTCTTCTAATCGGCCAGCAATTTTAATAACAGATTCGCAAAATCTCAAAATTCCATCTAATGCTAAAAGAATTTTTAAACAAAAAAGTATTAGAATCTATACATTTAATATTAAGTCAGATTAGCCATCCAAAAAACACGATGCATTAAGAGCTTGAGAGTACGTGATGTTATAAAATTTATCCTGACAATTTAAGTTATTTCTGTTCCAATATCTGCCTCACACAACAATTTTAGGAGAGATAAATCATGGAAATGATGCCGATTTCAAATATCAAAGTTAATAGTAAATACCTTAGAGTTAATTCAGACATTGAAGACTTAAAGAAATCGATTGAAAAAATTGGTGTTATTAACCCTCTTACAGTTAATGAAAACAATGAACTTCTTGCAGGAGGAAGAAGGTTTAGTGCTCTTAAAGAATTGGGACACAAGGAAGTTCCTGTGCATATTGTAAAAAGATCTACACTTGAACAGGAATTAATCTCTATTGATGAAAATTTAGTAAGAAGACCTTTGAATAAAATTGAGTTTGAAACTTCTCTCAATAGAGGTCGAGAAATTTATGAAGAATTAAACCCGGATGCTATAAAAGTTGAAGTTAAAGTAGAAGATCACCTTACACCAGATGAAAAAAGACAACTTAAAGAAGAAGAGGATGCAGATACTACTTCATTTGCTGCAGTTACTTCAGAAAAAACGGGCCTTTCAAAGAGTGTTATTAAAAGTGCTATTAAAAGAGACGCTTTAGCATCGGAGAAAGTAAAAGAAGCTAGAAGCAATGGAAGAATAAATGCTTCACAAACAAACGAAATTATAAAGCTTTCAAAAGAGGAACAAGACAAAATACTTCCTTATATTTCTGAGCAATCTGTTAAAAATGTACGAAAGCTAGTTGAGATTGCTAAAAATGATGGAATGGAATTTGCTATTTCTGAATCAACTCAAATAGATACAATGCCAAAGGAGTTTTCACAGTTAAAAAACTTTTCAGGAAAATTAAATAAAATTGTCTCAAAAATTATTATCGAAGAAATGCAATATCATGGAGAAGAAAGCGAAAAAATTCTTCGACAAGTAAAGGATTTAAAAAATAATTTAATTGAGTTATTGAGTTATCACGGTGAAGAAGATGTGCAATTATCTGATATCGTAGTTTCTAACTCAATGAACTCTAATGGAAACGTTGAAGACTTAACATTTTAATGAATACATTTGATAAGAAAGCGATTGATAAATTCATTAGTCTTTCTAAAAAGCATCATGTTCTTCATAAAGATGGGAAAACTCTCTCACAAATTAGATCTGAACTCAAAGATGCCCTAGAAAATAAAAATGATAAATGCTTTATTTATAAAGTTTTAGATAATGATATTGCTTATTTTATACATGCTAAGCATTTATTTCATCAGCAGTTCCAACAAAATATTATCTCCTTAAGAGTATACTGCAAAAATAATTCAGCATTAAGAAAAAGTTTTTATAAAAGAATAAATAAAGTTCTACATCAATTTGATAAGAAATCTGACTCTGTCATAATAAAAGTTTATGCTAATGATAAATCTATGAATAGAAGGTTTAAAAAGAATTGGTTTGCTTCAACTACAATTGGAAAAATGAATACTCTCTACAAGGCAACCAAAGATATATCCATAGAAGATTTTAAAATAAAAAAAATAAAAAAATCTGAATTAAAACATGTCTCCGAATTAGAACTTGAGGCCCACAGAAAAACACCTAGTTCCGTTATGCATAAAGTATTCAAAAGTAAGAACGCGAATAAAATGATCCTAAGTTTTTATAAATCTCAGGCTTTAAAAAGAGGATTTTTAGTTTGTAAGCGTAAAGATGAAATAGTTGGTTGTATTGGCACTGTCCTAGATAAAAAACA
>CAXHCD010000139.1:0-5893 GCA_964015265.1 uncultured Oligoflexia bacterium | reverse complement strand
AATATTCTACAGAATTTACTGATAGAGTTGGTCTACATAATATTGAAAAAGAACCACTTCAAATTTCTATTGTTACAATGGAAGATATTGAACAATTAACTAGAATAATGGCCTCAAAGCAATATATACCATTTGATTATTTAGATAATGGTTGTGAAGCAAGGGCCCATGAAATGGCACAGATTTTAGATAAAATGTGTATTAATTCAGGAAAGGCCTTTTTAAGTTCATCAGGAATAAATAGTTTGAGTTATAAAGGAGCATCATGGCAGTATCATGTCGCACCATTTGTATTAGTAGAAGACGGTGGCAAAGTTGTACCTTATATCATTGATCCTTCTGTGTCTGGAAAAAATGCAATGACTTTAGAAGAGTGGGATGATGTCATAGGAACTTTTCATAGTAGAAACCTAACAGTTACTAGAAAGTATATATTTATGAGAACTGATATGAGCTCAGATCATAATAAGTACAGGCGCAAAGATAATATTAAGAAAAATTTAGCCTTTCAATATTTTGGGGCCAGTTCATCTTTGCGCAAATTTCCAGATAAATTTATTTCATTTCTAAAATTAATAATTGGAGATAAATATTAGATATTTATTTCTTCAACTTCAACTAAGTTTTTAAGCAAAAGTGAGTCATTGTAAATATGAGGGTAATGCTCTTTTGATCTTTCTGAGTATTCCCATTTTAAATTCTTTTGATAATCAGAAGATCTAAATTTGTAGACGTAAACTTTTGACTCATTATTATAGTATCTTGAAATAACTCCGCTAACTTGATTCTTAGATGATAGGTGTATAAAACCATCCTTTAAATCAACAGGAGATCCTTTGAAGATTTTGTCTTCTTGAAATTGTAAGTGTTCATTAGTTCTCAATACTTTATAAATAAATTCATGTTCCATATTTACCCACCTTGAAGATATATTAGCTATATTAATATAGTTTTTAAATGTTAATTTTGTTGTTCTTGCTTGAAATGTGTGATTTCCACTAAACGTTTTTAAAATAAATTTCTTATTTAAATATTTGCTTTCTTTAATCTGAGGGAAATTACAATATTTATCAGTTTTGCTTGCAATCACAAGTGTTTTTGAAAATGTCTTAAAATGTTCCTCATAAAGAGAATCGAGGTTTTTTTCACTTGAACAATTTGGAGTTAGTAAAACATTTGTTTTAGAGAACTTATTTTTCACGTGGGCCGTTTTCAAATATGAGTTAGTTGTCCATTTAGATAGTATTCTTGAACCATAACTTTTTGAGATGAAAGATGCTTTATGAAAGTTTCCATAAAGATTATATGGAAGAAAAGTTAGTGCATCTAAGAATAGAAACGCTTCATAAAATAATTCTTGATTTGGATTTATATCAGAAAAAATATCTTTCCAATTAAAAGTGATAACGGTTGTTTTCTTTTCAACTAGCTTTTTTGTTAAAATTTTTGTGAAAGGATCATTATAATTATCTTTAAATCCAGGAATGATAAAAACAATGTGTTTAAACTCATTTTTAGCTAATTTGTGTGGCCTTGAAATAGATAAGGGAACCGTCTTTGAGATAATTGGAAGCCAAATTTTTACTTCTTTAGCGTTAAGAGTTGTACTCAATAAACTTATTAAAAAAAACAATACTTTCATAATTTCTCCTTGTTTTGACGTATATAGACTATAAAGATTATCTAGAAAAACTAATTTATTTGACTTTAAAATATAGAAAAACTATTTTATTGGAATGAACCTTGATCATTTAAAATATTTCTGTGACGCTGTCAGATTAAACTCTCTTAAAGAATCAGCTAGGGTAAATAATATATCTCCTGGAGCGGTCAGCCAGGCAATTCAAAAGCTAGAAGAGTATTTTAATGCAGAATTACTTTTTCATAAAAAAGGAAGTATGGAAGCAACTGAGTCTGGAGTTAAATTACTAAATCTGGGTCAAAATATATTAGAAGATTTTAAAGAACTAAAGTCTCAACTAAATGAAGATGATTTTACTGGTGAGCTAGAGTTTGCAACTCAGCAAAGCCTTGCTCAATACTATCTGGCAGAAAAGATAACTAAATTTAAGAAAAAATATGAAATGATAAATATTAAAATGACAATGGGAACAACTGATAAAGTAAAAGAGTCTGTTGAGAATAGGCAAAGCTCATTTGGCATAACATTAGCTAATATTGATTTAACAAGTTTAAATTCTAAATTGATCTCTCAGGGAAACTTTGTTTGTTACAAAGGCAATTATAAAAAAAAAGATCATTTATTTTTAACTACTGAATTAACTTCTGAACTGAGCACCTTTTTAAAATCATATAAAAAGATCTTTAAAAGAGATGCCTCAATTTTAATGCAAGTAAGCAGTTGGGGAGTAATTAAATCTTTGGCCGATAAAGGGCAAGGCATTGCTATTATACCTGATTATTTATTGGATAACTCTGAAAGAAAAAAAATCTTGAAATTAAATGAGAATTTTAAAATGCCTAATTATACGATTGAATTGATTTGGCCTAAAAATAGAAAGCTGGGAAGAATATCCCAGCTTTTTTTAGAATTTATTTAATCTTCGTTTGGATCAAAACAATTTTCGTAAACTTTTATTTCAGAAATTGTAGTCGTTTTCTGAGGCGCAGAATCAGTCTTGGCCAAAAAGCTTAAGTACGTTATACAGTATTCTTCTGGCGTATCTTTAGAAGTCTTAGAAAAAGAATACTTAATAATTTCAAAGTCAGTATTCACTACCGCTCCTCTAAAACTAAATCCTTTCACAGACTTACTTCCAATAGTTTTTTCTAAATGATTTCCAATTTCCTTTATTGCCTTAAAGTTGTTTACTCCAACAGCTAAGAAAATATTAGACTTAACAACTAAGTTCGTAGCAAAAGCATTCGAACTCAATAATAATAAAATTAATCCCAGTTTTTTCATAAATGTCTCCTAGTTACGAATACTGAATACCAAATACTTAGATTAAAAACCATCCCTGTATGTATAAAGTATCATTATGATTTGGTTAGCATTTTTATGGCATAAGAATTGAATATTAATAGGGTATATATATTAAATTACGAGATTTTAGATACTTACTTGCTCTAAATCGACTATTTTGTAGTCACAGTACAAGGGATAAACACATGAAAATTTTGATATTAATTTTAATCACTTTTTCAATACAGGCTTATTCCAAGGGAATAGGGTCAGAATATCAATGTACAAAAAATTATGCTGAGCTCGCACAAACCAAAACTTTAATAGATAATGTACCACCTATTAAAAATCAGCTTAATTATGGGTTATGCGTGCCCATGGCGGTATCTTCTCAACTAGAAGCCTATAAGTGTAAAGAACTCTTAATGGATTGTAGAAATATTAAACCTGAACATCAATATTCTGTTCTGGAACTCAGTCGAGAAAAAACAGATCTTCTAGATCATAATTATATTAAATTAAATGATGGGAATAATTCTCTAAGACTATATGAGGAGTTAAAGAAAAAAATTGATAGATACGGAAAGTTAAGTGTTCTAACGGATGCTTGTTTTCCATTAAACATTATACCTTTAAAAGAAGGACAGACTTATCAAGAAACTGTTCAAGAAGGAATGGATTACGTTAAAAGAAATTATCAAAGACACCAATCTATGGAAGACTGCGGGCCTTGTTCTCATGCCAAAAGAGATATCGCAAAGAATATCAAGGAGTATCTAGGTTTAGATACTTCAGTTGAGTTTATTTTAAATAAATTAAGTATGAAGTCATTTGATCAGTTTCTAAGTGAATTATTAAGATCAAGAAAATGTCCTGATAATATTAAAAATACTAGTGTTGTACCATTTGAAATTTCTTCTTATGATTCTCACAGTAACTTTTTAAGTGTTGAAGATGGAATCAATAAGATTAGAAATATTTTAAAAAGTGGTAATACATTTAGTCTAGGGTTTTGTGCAAGGCCAAGAAAATCTAACGGTCAATATCGGTGTGGAAGTACATTTTCAAAAAATGGCCATGAAACTTTAGTCAATGGAATCAAAGATGTCATTATGCCTAATGGACAAAGAAAAACTATGGTGAGATTTCATAATAGTTGGGGGCAAGAATGGCAGGATAATAATTGTGATGGATGGGTAGATCTAAATAATTTATTAGAAATACACCTTTCTAACGAAGAGATGAAGTCTATGCTTTCTGTAACCTTTGCTCACAATCCTAATGAATCTTATCCCGAAGCTAGATCAAGAAAAATGGATTTTAGCGTAAGTGATAAAAGAAGATTAGAGGCCAATGGTGGAAAGAAAAAATATATTGATCAAAATGGAAATGAAGTTTGGCTAACTGATGAAGAGGCCAGCAAATACGATATTGTTGATACTTTTGATGATAAAAAATCAAATCCAACTACTAAACCTCAAACTCGCAATCAGACTAGCAAAAGAAGTTTTACTAATGATGATATTATTAAAATGCCAGTAGATAATAGTGTTCCTAAAAAAATTGAAACAAATAATTCAGATATTGAGCAAGATAATAGTGAAGAACAAAAGTTACAAAAATACACTTGTGTCACCCACTCAAGAGAAGTTATAAAATTTGAAGGAAGAGATAATCCAGCCTCTAAAGATTGTAAGGGTGGGATCTATGAGATCTAATTTAAATTTAGTGTAAATACATCTTTATAATTCAAAAAAATGACAAATATATAAGGCTGGAAATATAAATTATTTACCGGCCTTTATTTTTTATAAGATCTTAAAATCATTTAAATAATCCAATAAATCAACTCTTAAGTCTCAAATAATAATATTCCAATTCATAATTTTTGAAGGGAAGAAAGTATTCCATTTAGAAATCTCATTTATAAAAGGAATGTCGTTATGTTTAATTATATTGCTGGACTGTCTGTGCTTATATCTACATTGGCCTTTGCGGGTAAGCCTTCTTGTGAGTTGGCACTAGAACATCAAGATAAGGTGTGTGCTAAAACTTTTAGAGCGCAAAGTATTGAGGATATAAATTCTTATTTAATAGATTTTAAACAAAAAGACGGAGTGCCTAAAAACCTTAAAATAGATTTTGATATAGCTGGCAGCTCTTTAAGTATCGCTACTCCTTGTCGTGTAATTTTAACTGATTCTAAGAAAATTGAAGTAAGTGGTGATGTTTGTATTAATGGACAAGCTGGTGTGATCATTAGACCATATTCAACTTTATCTTTTAGGGATATGAGTTTAGTTTCAAAAAATAGGGTTGTGATTAGAAATAACTCAACAATTAATGGATCTGATCTTCATTTAATATCAAGTGGAGATGATGAGTTTTCTAGATCTCATATAAGACATAGCTCAAATATAAATTTATCTAACCTGTCGGTGAGTGGACATGCTCGTGCAACGTTAGGTCATAGTAGTACTTATAATGTTAGTGGGGTGGTAAATCTAAATTCAGTCAGTGAGTTTTCTGCCATTTGGCGCGATACAAATATTAGTGCACAGTCTATTAGTATTAATTCTGATGCGAGAATAAGGCTTGCTAAAAATTTAGAACTTAATTCTTCTAATATTGTTTTAGAGTCAAATGAGTGTTCTTTATCAAATAATGTCCTTGAAGGATTGGGAACTTGTTTAACAGCAAGCTTTCCCATAGCAAGACTTAAAAAAGTTGAATCTGATATTGCTATTGGAAGTGTAATTAATTTTGATGCTTCAAGATCAGTGGGAGCATCAAATTTTATCTTTTTAATTGATGGCAATATCGCACAAGAGGGAAACTCTGCTTTGTTTAGTTATCAGTTTAATCAAGCAGGTGTTCATAAAGTTGAAGTTATAGCGATTAGTTCAGAAGGCTTGCGCCATAGAAGATCACGTAAAATTAATGTTTATATTCCCTTTGATAATTCTC
>CAXHCD010000138.1:0-6095 GCA_964015265.1 uncultured Oligoflexia bacterium | reverse complement strand
AAGACACGAGCCACCTAGAAGAGATAATCCTAGAAGACACGAGCCACCTAGAAGAACTAATCCAAGAAGATATGATCCACCAAGAAGACATAGAAGAGTTGATTGGAGAACTGATGGCCATATGAGAAGAAACTATAATAGACATTATCATAGACCTAACTGGCATACAGGAACAACTGTTTATAGATCTTATAGACATCACCCGTATGTAGTAACTAGATCTCACCATAGAAGATGGGCAAGATCGAGATACTATCACTATACAATTCCATATAGAAGTATCTACTTCAACAGATGGGTGCGAGTAAGAGTAAGACACAATAACGGCTACTACTGGTATAATGGTTACCCATACTTTGTTTATAATGGATATATGCATAGATACAGTAGAACAGATTCTTGTAACTATGATCTTGTAGACTCAAGAACAAATGAAGTTAGAAGAACGTTTTATAGCATGAGCTGTTCTAGAGCGTACGATCTTTGTGCAGACTTGAGAGATTCATTAAACAGCTCCTATAATCAGTACAGGTACTTCTGTTCTGAAAAATTTGATTGGGATAGTAACTATAATTACAATCACAATTATAATGACGATTATTACTCAGACCTAAATGATTATAATTATGGTTACGGTGATGATGATTACTATAGTGATGATGATTACTATAGTGATGATGATTATAGAACCAATTGGTAAAAAAATAATTTAATGGGGCCTTCTTTCGAAGGCCCTTTCTTTTTTAGATAATTCCTATTTTTTTTAACAAACTTGTATGAAATTTTAGATTTTTATCTTCATTAAAAAACCAACCATTTCTCCATTTGAACTCTTTAACACTTCCCTTATAATCAGGAATTGATAATGAATAATCAATTAATCCATTCAGTTGTTCATCAGAAATTTGAATTTCTTTTTTTAAAGCAATATCAGTGAATTCTTTAAAAAGAGTTTGTATCTCATCTTTGTTTTCATTAACAAGCTTTCCAACTGACTTATCATGTACTTGAGATAATAAACAAAAGGTACAAATCCAAATAAGCTTTTCCATCTCAACTATTTTAAAAGTTTGATTATCAACTTCCTTAGAACTAACACCAATAGAATTTAGATAATCGACGATCTCAGGTGCATGAGGGCCTGTGAAAATACTCGTGTCGCCAATGTCAGGTTTATCTCCTAAGTTTGAAACGGCAAAATATAAGAGCCCTCTATTAGAATTGTCTAATTTTTTTTCTTTAAGAAATGGTGAGAGCATCCCATTTTGTATAAAAAGTAAATTGGACGCTACTATATTTATATTATTTAAAACGTTTAATAAATCATCATTACGAGTTGCAATCATTGTTATCTGATCATTTTGTATAAGTTTATATGAATTACGATCGATCAATTGGATTGAATTATCCAATAGTTTTAAAGATGTCCCAATTCGACCTTTTCCAATTATTTGCATTTAAGCGGCGTCTTCCTGTTCTTCATTGTTCCAATTATATACTATTGGATCAAAAGCAATATAGGAAGGACTTTTCAGATCTACATAGGCTTCAAATTCATCACCTTCGCTTGGTGGATTAATTGGCCTTTGAACTTTTATTTGTCCGTAGGATAATTTTTCTTCATTTGTCTCAGGGTGAATCCACTTTGCTTCAACAGCAAAAAAGTCGTATTTACCTTGTGATATAAGATGTTTCACTCTAGTCGTAGTAACCATTACTTTCATACCAATTTCTTTAATATTCATAAATCGCTTCATTCGATTAAATTTCATTATTCCTAAAGTTAGAAAGCTAAATCCTAGTAGCGCTAACATTAGGCCTACACCCCATAGTCGATAGTTATCGTTGATGATTACAAAGATTGGGTACTTTGGACTAAAGTAAGCTTGAACCTTTTCTCCATGGGGAAGTGGCTCTTTCGTTTTTAGTCTACTTGGAAGAGAATACATGATCCCATTGTGAGTGAAGTCGATAAGTTGACTTGAGTATGGTGATTCCTGATTGATTTTGTTTGTTACTGTACCATCTATTAAAACAGCATTTTCAACAAACGTTGCAGTTTTTAAAGTCGTGAAAATTCCTACTTGTGCAAGTAATAATCCCCATATGAATAGAAATATAGAGGTTTTCATATTTACTTTTCGGTAAAAAATAAAAAAACTTGCCTATTTTTATAACTATTTATTATTTCTTAATTTATTAATGAAATTTCTCCGAAAAGCTTACAGACGGAGGTCATAAATGGATATTGTAATTTATCACAAAGGAATTTTTCTAGCAGAGTACAGATTAGATCCATCTGTTGTTTACAAGATAGGAAGATCGAAAGATTGCAATATTCCAGTATTACATCCGGGAGTTAAGTTTGAAGTAGGTGAGCTATATTATAGCGAAGGGCATTGGTACTTTAGAAATAAAAACAAAGTTGAAAAATTAAATGAAACTCTAAGCCTGTCTGGTCATTTAGAAATCTATTCAAAAGATTATCTTCAGGAAGTTCCTTCATTTTCCTTTTTCTTTGTAATAAAGCATCATATGGCAGCAACGCTATCAGCATTTGTTTCCGTGATTTTACTTGCAGGATGTTTCTTTGGTTATAAACATTTCACTAGGCCTATGAACTCAAATGAACTTTTATCATTTGTCTCTTCTAAGGTGGTAGAATTTGAGTTTGAGAAAAATGAGAAGGCCTATGTAGATATGAAAAAATACGCAAAACTTGAAGACAAAGATTTTCAAGATAAAGTTGGTTATTGTACCGGGTTTTTAGTTGGACCTGGAATCGTTTTAACTGCGAATCATTGTTTTAATCTTGGTCGTATAGACTCAATAACTTCTAAATTTTATATGAAAACCAGTGACGGAAAAAAACACAAGGCCAATAGAGTTCTTGGATTGGATAAAAAGAGAGATTATTTATTTTTAGAGGTTGATTCGTTAAAGGGTTATGATTATTTGAAGTACTCAACTAATCATGAAGTTGGGCAAAAAGTATTTACAATTGGAAATGTTGGTGGAGAAGGTATTGCAATTAGAGATGGTATTATCTCTGGTGAAACTGAAGATAAAAATCATCCTGAAATTAAATTTATAAGATATTCCGCAGCTGCTAGTCCTGGAAACTCAGGTGGTCCGCTTGTTAATGAAAGAGGGAATATTGTCGGTATTGTTTTTGCTAGAAATCACTCAGAAAATTATAACTTGGGTACTGATAGTAAGTTTCTAATCTCTGGACATAATAAGTTTGTGAAAAATAGAGATAAGAAAGATATAGAGTTTGATCCAATGAGCGGAAGCTTCGTTTCATTTGGAACAGGATATAAAGTTAAAAATTTCTATAGATCATTAAATCTTCCTCTTCCTGAAGCTCTTAATGAAAGACCTGAACTAATGAGAACTTTTGATGATGTAAATATCACATTAAGTCTTCCTGATACAGTCGATGGACTAATTTCACAAATCATTAATAGATCACAAGAGCTAGCGATTAAAAAACTAAGCGAAGTAAAAACTAAGATATTGGAAGATAAACTTCCATATCAAATGTGGAACGAAATGGTGACTGATGACCTACCGTTAATAGTTGCTAATTTACCTACGCGACCAGAAACAATTTTTAAGAAGAATAAAAATTATATTTTTCCAGAAGAGTTTTCTTACGTACACTCTGGGGATTATTATTCTTATCGAAATTCATTAGATAAATGGCAGAATGAAAAAATTTATTCTTTTTATGGAATGAGTTATAAAGTTCCGAGAATAAAGTCTCGAATTTCTAAAAAAGATATGCCCAAGGATGGAGAAATTTTTAGTACAAGAGTAGATAGTCGAAAATCTGATCGATTTGAATTTTTTTCTATGAGTGATATTTTTTATAATTCATTAAGTACTGATTTGTTTCCAACAGTACCTTCTTTAACTGAAAACTATTTGAAAAAAGTTTATCAAGGAAGAAGTAGCTTAATATTTGATACTAGATTTTTTAAGTTTATAAGACCAAAATCTCATAGAAGCTTTAAGATGGATGATTTTATCTGGGATATTGAAAAAGTAACTAGTATTGATGATAACTGGGGAAGAACTTGGGAAATTTCTAAATGGAGTTATTTTGACCAAGTTGAAGTGTATGAATATTGTACTTCAATCTCAAAAGGAGTTTTCTGTCAGTCTGATACTATGGGTGCCGAAAATAATGAAGTATTTCCGGTATTTTCTAAAAACTTTGTAAAATATCAGTTATCAGATAAGGTTTTTGATGACTTTTATACAATAGATCAAACATTAAAATTAATGGGTGATCATAAAAATAGATTGCCTCATCTTGTAAAAGATTTTTCAGTGGATAAAAATGGTGAACAAGTTGAAATTACTTTCAAATCAACAGGATTTAATTTCAAAATTGGAAATAATAGCGAAAAGATTGAGTCATTAAGGTTTTTATCTGGAGTAATGTCTCATAAAGAAAAATCAAAATGGACAGCATTGGGAATTGAGGCCGTTGTTAATAATAATGGAAAAAGATCTCTATGTTCAATTGGTCACGAATTAAATGGTATTACTCATATGGACGTTCTCGATCAGAAAAAAGAAAAAAGTAAGGGACGTTTTGTCGCTGGCAAAAGTGCTCGCGGATTAATAAAAAGCTCTGATGTATATAGAAAAAAATGGAAGTCAAAGTTAGGAAGTGCAAATATTTATTCCTATTGTTTGCCCTTTAAATTAGTTGAGGGTGAGAAGTTTAAATTTTATCCCGACTATGAAGAGGTAACTCCATATAAGTTAAATTTTTGAATAATTTCAACTACTTAATTATATGAAAAAATTACGCTAAGCGTTGATGCCCGGTTCAATTTAATGTATTCTGCGCCCAACAAAGGGGTATGCATGAGATTGGTTTTGATATTGCTATTCTCATTACAGGCAAATGGGGCCGTAAAGAATGTTAACTGTAAGAATGACTTCAGTAAGGTAATTCTTGGTAAACTTTTACAGGAAAAAAGAGAAGATCTAGAAGTAGTGAACTTAAAACACTACGCAATCATTGCTCAAAAAAATGTTGATCATAATATTTGTTTATCAATTGAAACGAAAGTTAAAAATTCATCTTCTGAAATGAGGTATTTCTTGGCCGAAGGTAGTTTTATCGGAGCAGTAAGTTGGGATAAGTTATCTGGTAGAGTAGAGTTTAGTGATGATGAAAAAACTTGTACAATTAATAGCGAAAAAATTATGGAAATTTCTTTGAATGATTATAAGCAAACTTGCTTACAATTTTTGTAATATCAAAAAAGCCATAAATAAAAATGAAGCAATATATTTGGCCAATAAAACTTGGAAAATCGTTGTGTCTAAATATATTTATATAAGACTTAATTGAGATATCAAAAAATCTTGGTGTGCCGTTGTTTAGAAATAGAATATATTTGATAAAAATTATTCCAATTATCAGACTCGTAATAACTAAAACTTTCCTAACTATTAAGTTTTTTTCTTTAGAAGAGAATATATAAGAAATATAACCAAATAAAATATGGTAATAGATTAAATATACAAAATTGATTTTCTTATCAAACTGAAATGAAAATATTGAAATTAGAATAATTAATATATCAGTGATGAAGAGAAAATAGTTGTTTTTAAAATAAGATTTATTATTTAAAATTGCTAATAGAATGAATGAAGATATATTTATTAAAAATAAATGGTCCTTGTTTTGAAATAGTTCAATATTAATAATCAAAAAGTAAAATGAGCATAAAAATATAAATCTAATGACCTGATCTAATAAGGCCATAATATCCTTAATATTAAAGTCTTTCTTTGTAATGGTTAAACTAAAGATAAGACTGAAAAAAATTATAAATTGTGGAATTCTAAAAAGCGCACTAATTACGGAAAGAATTATGTAAAGTAGAAATAATATTTTTGAGCTAATGGTAGTCATATTATTTTTAAAATTTGAAGCGTTTTGAAAAATGAAAATGACTGCAATTGTTATAAGTAGAAATGGTAAAAAATTTATTAATTTATATAAAGAAAAAAATATAACTAATAATGTTGTAAAAAAAATACTAAGTAAGTGAGATGTAAAGGAA
>CAXHCD010000137.1:0-6255 GCA_964015265.1 uncultured Oligoflexia bacterium | reverse complement strand
CCAAGATCATAGAATTGGTTTATTTCAATTTCATATTTTAAATTAAATTCATAATTTTTAAATTTATTTTGTTTTCCAATTTTTTTTTGCTGAGATGATATTCGATATTGGCAAAATTTTTCTTTAATTTTTTCATTGAAAACTTTTGTATAAGTTTCAACGATAATTGATTCGATATCTTTTTCAAATCTTTTATAAAACAAAGTATAATATTGAATTAATAAAATTTCCCCTAGTTTTAATATGTAAATACCAGGTAGGAAGTCAGCTTCTGAAAAGCTAAGATAAATATTCTCTCTATTAAGATTTAATTCTTTTCGTTTTGAAAATGAGTTCTCAAATCTTAATCTTAGTTCTGTTAGTAGATCATTTTTTGTTTTTAATGGAGTGTCAGATTTTTTGAATAATCTTGCTTTTATTTTTTTATGTGTTGGATCATTAATAAGGGTGTAAATTTTTTTGTTTATCTCTAGGTTTAAAAAAATTTCTTCTTTAGGAAAGTTTTCAGAGAATTTATCTCTAGTGATCCAAGGGTGTCCCTTTTTTAGTAATTTTTCACTAATGGGATGTATTTTTATATTCTTAATTTTGAATTTCATCCAGTAAAACTAATAATTGTTTTGTTAGCTTATAAGGGTCGTTAAATTCAAAAATTCCAATTTGTCCAAGAAATGATTTAGTCTCTTCATCAATTTCTTTGAATGGGTCTAAATTTAGGCAGATGTATTCAAGTTTTTTTTTAATCTTTGGGTCCTGCCCAATGATATTGCAGAACTTGCCTTTCAGTTGTGAAATTTCAGATTCAAAGTTTGTATTCATACTTAATAATTGTCATAGAATGTGCAATACGTCAATTTAGGAGTTTAAATGCTTTATTTTTATTTTTTATCATTGAGTTTAATTTTTGTGCCCCTTAGATATTGGGACCAGTTAAAAGAGCTTTTTGCATCTAAATTTGTAATATTTTTTAGTGAGTATAGTAGGAATTATTATAACGGACTTCAATTATATGAAGTTTCTCAGCAGTATCGAGTTGGTCAAAAAATAAGTTCATTGCCTGTTTATAAATTTTTTCATGATGTTCTGTATGGAATAATTGACGCATCAGCTAAGTATGGGCAAGTGAATGATTCAATATTTCAGTTTTTTAAAAATGTTTTAATGAAAGATATTCAGCATGAGAGAAAAAAGAGATCAGATTATTTCTCATCTTACTTGCAATTCATTCTCGCTAGTTTTTGCATAATCTGTACTATTACTTTTTCAAATTATATCTTAGAAAAAGCAATTTTAAGTACTGCTTTTTGTATAGTGATTCTTGCTCATACTCTTGGAATCATAATTTATTTCAAAATTACTCAATTTATTGAAAAATCCACTTTTCTTGAATTAGATAAAGTTTTTAACTCCTTAATGAAGTTTTCTTTTTTTTCGCAAATGAATCTTCCCATTAGTATTGTTTTAGAAAAAACTAATGTTCCTAAGTTTGTGGGAGGACAGGAAGTTAAAAGGTTTAGGGCCTCTTTAGTGAATATAATTGAAAGATGGCAAAGTGCAGAATCTTTTTCAATTATGGACACAGAAAGGCTTTTAGATAATGTTTGGGATTATAGAAAGTATGAATACAAAAAAATGCTTCGGAAATTAGTTGTTTGGCGCTTAGTCATTTTGGCAGTATTTTATCTTTCAAGCTATTTAATCTATTTTGCAACGCTCTTTAATAGCTTTTTGGTTCAATAAGCGATAATCTTCGTAATCAATATTTATAAATTTAGGAGAAGACAAGATGAATGATAAGCAAATCATTTACTCAATGAATCGTGTTGGTAAAGTTTATAGAAATAAGCATGTTTTAAAAGATATTTCACTTTCGTATTTCTACGGAGCAAAAATTGGAGTTCTAGGTTTAAATGGTGCAGGTAAGTCGACACTATTAAAAATTCTGGCGGGTATCGATCAAGATCATCTTGGTGAGACATCAATGTCAAAAGGATACACGATTGGTTATTTAGAACAAGAGCCGCAATTAGACCCTGAAAAAACAGTAAAAGATATTGTTAGTGAGGGCGTTCAGGAAACGATGGACTTACTAACTGAATTTGATGAAGTTAATGCAAAGTTTGCTGAGCCAATGAGTGATGATGAAATGGACAAACTCTTAGCTAAACAAGCAAAGCTTCAAGATAAGCTTGATGCCTGTAATGCTTGGGATATTGATAGTCGTCTTGAATTAGCAATGAACTCTTTAAATTGTCCTCCGGGAGATCAAAAGATTGAGGTGTTATCAGGTGGTGAGAAAAGAAGAGTTGCCTTATGTCGATTGTTATTAAAGGAACCAGATATTTTATTACTTGATGAACCTACTAACCATTTAGATGCTGAAACTGTTTGGTGGTTAGAAAGACACTTACAGCAATACAAAGGCACAGTTATTGCCGTTACACACGATAGATATTTTTTAGATAATGTTGCTGGTTGGATACTAGAGCTGGATAGAGGTCAAGGAATTCCTTTCGAGGGAAACTATACGTCTTGGCTTGAGCAAAAATCTAAAAGACTTGCATTAGAAGAAAAACAAGAATCTAAAAGGCAAAAGTCTATGAAAGAAGAGCTTGAGTGGATTAGGTCGGCTCCTAAGGCCAGACATGCTAAAAGTAAGGCCAGAATTAAAAACTATGAAGAGAGATTAAAGGAACATAAAGAAAAAAGAAATGAGACTAATGATTTATTTATTCCATCAGGAGATCGATTAGGAAATAAGGTTATTAATGCTTCACATGTCGCTAAGGCATTTGGGGATAAACTTTTATATGAAGATTTAAATTTTGAATTACCTCCAGGTGGAATTGTTGGAATTATTGGACCTAACGGTGCAGGTAAGACAACATTGTTTAAACTTATAACTAAGGAATTAGAACCAGACTCTGGAGATTTTGAAATTGGTGAAACTGTAAAATTGGCATATGTTGATCAAGGGCGTGACCTTAATGGAAACAAAACGATTCATGAAGTTATTGCAGATGGGCAAGAGTTTATTGATATGGGAGAGCAAAGGGTAAACGCAAGGGCCTACATTTCTAAGTTTAATTTTTCAGGTGATGATCATAAAAAACTAGTGTCAGAGCTATCTGGGGGAGAAAGAAATAGAGTACATCTTGCTAAAGTTTTAAAAGAAGGTGGAAATGTTTTATTACTGGATGAGCCTACTAACGATTTAGATGTAAATACTCTAAGAGCAATGGAAGAAGCTTTGATGAATTATCCTGGTTGTGCAGTAGTTATTTCTCACGATAGATATTTCTTAGACAGAGTTGCCACTCATATTTTAGCTTTCGAAGGTGACAGCCAAGTTGTATGGTTTGATGGAAACTTCTCACAATATGAAGAGGATAAAAGAAGAAGGTTAGGTGAGTCTTCAATTAATCCACAACGATTGACATATAAAAAGTTAAAAAGAGATTAATATATAAGGGAGGTTCTTGACCTCCCTTATACTATCTTATCATAAATTATATTCTCATTATTTTTACCAATTATTTTGATGATTTCTTTAATCTTCTTATTTTCCATATAAATTATTATATCAATACTCTCTGTTATAATTTTTGAGATATGCTCAAAGTTAATTCTTATATCTGTCTGATATACACAGAATAAGGTTGCTAGTCGATTGATTGCATCAAGAGCATTATTTGCATGAATTGTACTCATCATTCCTTTGTGACCGCTATTTGATGAAAGTATAAACGGTGTAATTTCTTCACCTCTTATTTCTCCTAGAATTATTCTTTCTGGACTCATCCTTAAGGTATATGAACATAACTCTGTAAGAGATGTATTGGAGTTCTTTTCACTAATCAATGAACTGTGATTATCAGATAACATTCCTAGTTCATCTACATCTTGAATTGTTACACAGTGGGATTCATTTGAGATATTTGTTAATAAACTTTTTAATAAACTTGTTTTTCCACTTCCTGTTGATCCACAAATAATAACGTTCTTCTTATCTTTAACAATTTTTTTTAATAGTGCTACATTTATAGATTCGTCATTGATAAACATTTCTAGAGGATATGAGTTATTATTGTGTCTTCTAATGAATACTTTGGAAAAATTTGAGTTCAAAATTGAAAAATGGACTAAGCTGACTCTGTAAATAGTTTTATTATGTTCAAGTTTTAGACTTGCAAAAGGGTTTGAAAAATTCCAAGCGATATTATTTTGTAATGATAGTGACTCTAATGATAACTGCCAATCTTTTTCTGAAAGTGATATCTTATATGAGTTTACAAAATTTGGAGAGAACTCAATAGTGTTAAAGTCATGAAAGATAGCTTCTTCGAAATTTTGTGTTGAAATGATTTTTTTTATTTCTTGTTGTTTGAAAATAGAATTAAACCACATGTGAAGAGTATTAGTTATATATTTATCAGTCGTAATGTGACTATTTCTCGTTTGAAAGTCTTCTAGCACTTCTTCAAAACTCTGATTAGGATTTAATGTCATTCTTTCAATTGTGAACTTTTTAAGTTCATCAATAATATATAGTTCTCTATCCTTTTCAGGTACAAATTTTAATGTGTTTTTCATATCGATACCTTTGATATTTTTACAAGTGCAAATATTTTTTTATAATTGTCAGATTCACTCTTACTTTTGAATAAGTTTCCTAGAATCGGTATCTTGTTCAGGATTGGAAAGCTGGTGCTTCTATTCCCCTGAGTCTTTAAATGAACTTGAAAAAGCTCAAATGGTTGATTAAGGTTTAATGTAATTGAAGAATAATTCTTTCCTCCACTAATTGGTCCTTCCGAATTAGGCCTTGTAATTTCTGTTTCATAATCTAATTGAATTGATCCAAGTACTTTTTTCAATTCAAATACTATTTTTAAACCAGCAAATTTCCATTGTGTGTTTGAGGAGAAACTATTTTTTGCTGATGTTTCAAAAGGTAACTCTGCGCCAATTGACACTGAAGATTTTTTATTCAAAATGGATGTTATTTTAGGTTCTGCAAGTGTAGAAAAGTTATATTTACTTTGATTAATAGAAAAAATATTTCCGCCAATAATTTTTTTTACATCACCTGTAAAAATAGTATTTAAATTGCTAGTTATGTTTGTTAATCCTAAATTAACTTCTTCTCCATTTAAGTTTTCGAGCTGAAATATTTTAAATTCAACTTTGTAATTCGTATTATGTTGAAAATTATCCAGCTTTTTAAAATTGATGAAGTAAGCATCTTTTAAGTAATCTATAATATCGTTGCTGCCGTCTGATTTATCAAAGAGACAATTAATTAAGAATGAGTTAACTTTACATTGCATTGAGCTATCAGGGTCATTTGAAAAGATTGGCAGATATACTTTGCTGATTAATTCATTCGTTAATTCTTTTGAAAGTGTAACCATGTTTATTAATCTTTTATGATTTTCTTGAATAATTTTCATAAAGTTCAAGTAGTCTTCTAAGTTTCCTAGTTTTCCACTTACTTTAAGTTTAGTTGAATATACTTTTGTACTGAGATTAATGTCTTTAAACATTTGGGCGAGTTGAATGAAGTCCAAATGATTTTTCTTACTTAAAACATAGACTTGATATTTAGATTTTACTCTCTTTTTCCAGACAATTAATTCTGTATAGCCTATTTTTTTCCCTTTTATGACCAGTGATTTTTTAGATTTGAGCAGTTTTGATGAGATTATTTGGTTATTACCAACAGTGTATTGATCTATTGAATCCATTGGAATTTCAAGATGTTGGCCTATGGCCAGCGTTATTTCTCCTGTAAGAGCAAGGACAGGCAAAGAAAATGTGATTAACGCAGCGAGTACTATTCGTTTGATTTTGACAATTTGCACCCAGAAAGGTAAAAATCCTATCCTAGTACAAGTTATGAAAGTTGATTTTAAGTAATTCAGGAGCGAAAAGATGGTATCAAATACACGTGTTACAAAGAACAAAAGAGCTGCAAAAAGAAAAAAGCAGGGCGCTAGAAGAAAAGCACAGGACAGAAACCAAGGAACTACTCCAAAGTTTTCTATCCATCCAGAAGGAAAATAATTTTTAAAAGAAATATTATATCTGAGCGAGGTTTCTTGACCTCGCTTTTTTTTATCTACTTTCACTTTTTACCTCGTAATTTTTAAAAGAATTTCTTAAGACTTCTGATCTTGTGAAGATTTTTTGAATTTTTCTTTCTTTATTTAAGCAAAGATAGACTATCGATGACTTTACCTTATTTGAGCATTC
>CAXHCD010000136.1:0-6352 GCA_964015265.1 uncultured Oligoflexia bacterium | reverse complement strand
GTTATTTTCAAGCAGAAAAATAATAATTTAAAGGTGGGTTAATGGATCGCTTACGGTTATAAGTGGGATTCGCCTTCGAAAGATTATACAATTAAATTTGATACTAGTCTCCAAGGTTATAGTAATCAAGGACACACAGGAGACTATTTAGGCAATATTGATTGGGGACAAGAAAGAAAAAAACTTTGGGAGCTTATAGAGTATTTAAAAACTTTATAAACTAGAAGTATAACCACATAAAGAAAACACTATGTATTACTAAAAAAATTAACCAGTAAAACATAGTGTTTTAAATTTTATTTAACACATTTTTGAATCATCGAAGCTATCCTGATAGGGGAGACGTCTTATTATTGTGATCAATTTTTAGATCAACTTTATAACGACATTATTATTTCAGTATGAACTGAATCTTGTGAAAAATGAAATGCTTATGTATGATATGGTCATATGAAAAATATAGATCAAGTTAAATTAGATTTTGTGGCCAAATGGGGCTTAATTGGCACGAAATGGGGAGTCAATAAGACTATGGGGCAAATCTTTGCTTTATTAACTTTATCTGAATCAGCTTTATCAACAGACGAAGTTATGGAAATACTGTGTATTAGCAGAGGACATGCAAATACAAGCCTAAGAGAGTTGGTAAGCTGGGGGATAGTTACGAAATCATCTCCTATAGGATCTCGTAAAGAGTTTTTTGCTGCAGAAAGTGATCAATGGAAGGTTGCTTGTTTGGTGGCAAAAGCACGTAGAGAAAAAGAAATAATACCGGCCATCGAAACTCTTGAAGAAACACTTTTAGAGTTAAAAAAACTTAAAACGAATAAGCATCAAAAATTTTTAATTAATAGATTAAATTTGATTTTAGAATTTATGCAAATGTGTAACGTTATTTTGAAGTTTGTTTCTGTATCTGAAAAGAGTGTAATTGCTTCGTGGGTACAAAAAATTCTAAAAAAGTTTTAATTTCTTATACCGTATAATGGAAATTATCTGGTAGAAAAGATTTTGGCCCCGATATGAATCAATAAAACTGTTACCGAAATAAATCAAATTACGAACCATTGAATCAAGTGGTTCCTTTTTAGGTTTATTTTATGAATACTGAAAACTTCAATCATAATTATATTCAATTCCTACAGAGTTTATCTACATTTTTTATTCCTAATGACAGATATCACCAAAAATCATAAGTTATAAAAGAGATAAAACAAAAATTTTAGATGAACTCTGTAAAGTTACTGGTTATTCAAGAAAACACGCAATTCGAGTTTTGGCCAAAGGACATATGACTGGGAAGAAAAATTCAGGAAGAACGAAAAGCTACTCTAGTGAATCAGTGGTTCATCTACAGAGATTGTGGCATATTATGGGTAGAATTTGCTCAAAGAAGATGGTGGCAGCCTTACCTATTTGGCTTAGATTTTACACTCCTTCTAAAGGAATTTCCAACTACGTCAAAGACGAACTATTATCTATGAGTTCAAGTACCATAGATCGCTACTTAAAGAGCTACAAGGCCCGTTTTTCAAGATCTAAGCGATCTGGAACAAGAAGGTCAAAAAAATTTAAAAATGTGATTCCTATTAAATCTTTTGATCAAATTGCCAATCGGCCTGGATATTTACAGGCTGATACAGTTACAGATGAATTTAGTGGTTGGACTGCCAATAGGGCCTTGAATGGAAAAAATGCATCTAACACCTTAGAAGCTGTCGTGGGTTGTTTGTACAACCTTCCCTTCGATATTATTTCATTTAATACTGATAATGGAACAGAGTTCTTAAATTCTCAAATTCATAGCTATATTTCAATTGATAAAAATATTCAATTCACGAGATCCAGAACTTATCGAAAAAACGATAATGCTCACGTAGAACAAAAGAATTTTACGCATGTACGTGAACTTTTTGGTTATGACAGACTTGAAGGAGAAGGTCTAGTAGAATCAATGAATTATATCTATAAAAACTACTTTAATTTGCTTCATAATTTCTTTATCCTTCAACTCAAGAGTATTGAAGTGACAAGGGTTGGATCAAAATACAAAAGAAAATATGATGATACCCCAAAAACCCCTTATCAAAGACCTCTGAATAGTGATAAACTTTCTAAGTATCAGAAAGAAAATCTTCGAAAAACCTATTTAAAGTTAAACCCAATAAAAATTAGAAAATAAATGAACAAGTTAAAGATGAATTTTGATAAGGAAATGAACTCTACTCATAATAATTATTACAAGATCGCCTCTTAGGATAATTATTGATCGTGACTGCATTCAACTTCACTTACAGTCCCTAAGACTTCTCCTCCTTCGCCTCTAAATCCTTTACTTGTCTGAACACAAGAAAGTTTAATTTCTCCATTGATTTCACTTACAAGTAAGTCATATTTAATTTTCCCTTTTTTTCCTGAACATGAAATTGAGTTAATATCATTGGTTGAATTTTTTTCTATGGAGCATTTTTTCATCAGATCACATGATCCTTTTAAAATATTTTGGTTTTGATTACTATGGGCCCTCATGAGAGCCTCTAATAAAGCTTGATTTCCATTGGCAATTTTCTCGTATTCCTTAATCATTCCTTTATCAACTAATTCTACCTTAATTTTTTTATTTCCTGATATATTTAATTTATATTCTGGTGAAGAACAACTAACTTCAATTGAATATGAGTTACTAGATAAAAAAACAAACAATATTAGCGTAGAAATACTTTTCATAATAAAAACCTCTTTTCAAATATTATCTGTTTTATTTTTCTAAAATCCTTTAAAAGTGTATAAAATATAAGCGTGTGTAATTTTTTGCCACCTGGCTAAGATATTAAAAACATGTGAGAATGATCTTACAAATTTCAAATAACTGATTATATTTTTGGTATCATTATTATCTGATTCAATACGGGCCACAAGTCAAGCTATAACTCCCAGTACCCACTCTCGAAACCATAAAAATGGATTAAAAGCCTCTTTTAATTCTTTATCGATTGGACATCCATAAATTGAAAAAGGTGTAATATCACTTTTATTTAAATATGCTCGTATAATTTTTGAATGATTTGACTTTATCGTTGCTGAAGTTTTGAAATACCCACCAACATACTTCAAGTTTTTACCATCTTTGATAATAAGAACAGGTCCGGCCTTAATCCCAACTGCACTAATTTTAGACTCGTCCAATACTTTTACCCGATAACCTTCTTTTCTTAACAATTTTTCTTTTTCAAATCTATTTTCAAGTAACACTACATATTCTACTCCTTTTGATGTCTTATTATTAATTAATTCTCCTATTAAAGAATCGGAACAAGAACAATCGACAGGAATTATATGTATGATTGTAACATTGTCTTTACCAGGGAGAAAGGAATCGATAAAAGAGACAAAAAGATTATTTGATTTTGGAGTAGGTAAAATTAAAATATGTTGCGCCATTTGCAAGGTAATAACTAGAGAAACAATCACTATCCACGTAACTAAAAAAAATTTGCCAAACATATCCTTAATATATTCACCTTTTTGAGAGAATGGAAGAAATATGCCGCGAAATTTTCATTACATTTCTTGGAACTAAAAATTCCCCTACTAGTACCCCACTATCGTCTATTAAGTAAATGCTACTTGAGTGGAAAAAATTATCATCAGTTTTCTTAAAATCTGTTTCAATCCATTCTGTAAAAAAGTCAACAGATCGAGCATTCAAACTAACACCTTTAATCTTAGGGTTAAAATTTTTTGCAAAATCATCAACATTTTTTTGATTGTCTCCCGAATCAATCGAAACAAAATAATAATTCATATTAGTTGCCTTTATTGAATCAATAACTCGAGACATAATATCCAAAGTCCGAGGGCATACGTCTGGACAACTTGAATAACCTATAAATATCAGGCTAAATCGATCTTTTTCATGAATTACATTTGACAAACTTTCAGGCAGGGAATTGACATTTTTAGATTGTTTTCTTAGTTCAAAAAACTGAGCAGCTATTTCTACTTCTGAGTCTTTTTCTTTCGGAATAAATAAATAATCCCAAAAGAAAAAGAACTCAAAAACAACAATAAAAATTTTGAGGGCCTTTTATTTCAATAATTTCAAGATCAAAAATCTAGAATAATCCAAATGATTTTACATTCTAAAAAAATAGATATTACAATGTTCTGTTTTTATTTAGTTAATCAAAATATTAAGAACTTAGATCTCGACTTTTCAAAGTACTACAATAAATTGTAAACAAAAAATGGTTAATAAAAATGTTTATGCCAATTAAATGAGACATATTTTAACTTACACTGTCGTTAACAACCAATAAGGTACTTTGATCGATCTATTTTGAAACTCACTCATTTCTAAAACATCCTCTATTGTATTAAGAGATGATCTTCTATTCTTCACTGTTAGTATTAATCTAATTGTTTTAAACTATGGCCATATCAAACCTAAATACTGATAAAAAATTTGAAAGGAAAATGTTAGAATAGTTGTTTACAAATTTTCTATTTTAAGTAATATGTTTTTAAGTTTAGAAGTTTTGTTTTTGCCACAAATATTTAAATTTTTTTTCAAGTGCCTGAAAATACACCTTTTCTAAAAGTGTTTATAATACTCAACTGTCATAATTCCATGTAATTATTAGCCACGTTATTTTTACAATGTTAACATAGAGCAATGGCACTCCCTCTAATTAACTGATATATCTAGCCCAAATCTTTTGGGGTAAAAGAGATGTATTATTTTATAGAAGTGCTACAAGCTGAGCTTGAAAGGCGCCAAGACGTGAATAGTAAATATTCACTTCGTTCATTTGCTAGATTTTTAGAAATTGATGCTTCATCATTATCTGCAATCTTGAAGTCACAACGTGCCTATCCAAGAAAAAAACTCAGTGAGGTTATGGATAAGTTAAAGTTAACAGAAGAAAAGCGTTTTAGGTTTATCTCAAGTATTGATCAATTTAAATTAGATAGAAAAGAACTTTCACTTAAAAAAAGAATTCTATCTGAAGTTTCTAATGACTTAGAAAGCTTACATAAAAATACATTTGAGTATTCTTTTAATGGTGATTTACCAAACTTAATTAAAGCTAAAAGAATAATTCAAAAATTTAATAGCAAAATCAGAAGTTCATTAGAAGCAAACTCCCCTTCTGATCAAAATGCAAAGGCCCATCAAATAACAATCAAAATAGCGCCTTTAGAAGAAAAATCCGAATAGTTTATTTATTTTTCAAATATCTTTCGCAAGAAACTTCTTCAGTAATTTTTCGACCATTTCTTTTATAGGCCTCAACAGTTCCATGCATTAAAGAGCCAGCAGTTACCGGGTTTGAATAATTAAAATTAACTTTAAGAACAATACCTTTAAGCATTCCAAGCTTTGTTCCCAAAATATTTTCACCTTTCCTTGATGAATTTGAGTACCTTAGATCAACTTTTCCAACATATGCTCTAACACCACTTTGACCTTTTAATGTTTTTAAAGTTTTTGGTGCTTTAAAGATGGCAATAGTTTTATTTGGTTTTGAAACTTCTCCGTCAAATACAACCATAGTTGAAGGGTTTCTCGTTCCATATTCAGGATGTGTTTTATTAAAAACATTAATTTTTAAACTATCTGAGACTGCTTCACATAAAAATCCATCAGCATACAAATTCGTTGAAATTATTGCGGCCAAAAATATTATTATTTTCACAGTTTTCCCCTAGATTAAATATTCTTTATCTATCTAGCATTAGACTAAAAATAATAAAAGTATTAGATATAGACATGGATAAAAATGACATATTAAAACACAATGAAAAATCGTGGAATAAGCACGTTGAAGAGCAATTTCGTTGGACCCAACCTTATTCCGACAACTTGATGCAATACGCCAAGCAGGGGAAAGTTGAATTATTTTTATCTCCAAATACCCCAATTCCAGTATCTTGGTGCCAATTTAAGGATAAAGTAGTTCTGGTTTTGGCCGGAGGCGGAGGTCAACAGGCACCTTTATTAGCACTTGCTGGGGCCAAGCGTGTGGTTGTTGTCGATATTTCAATGAAACAATTAGAGCAAGATTTAGAGGTTTCAAGAAAATATAATATAAAAAACTTAGAAGTATGTAATTGTAGTGCAGACAAGTTAAATATTGATTCAGAAAGTATAGATTTAATCATCAACCCCTTATCCTCTTGCTTTTTTCCAGATATGAATACTGTATGGAATGAAGTCGCTAGAGTCTTAAAGAAAAGTGGTAAAATTTGTTATGCTTTTAATAACCCAATAGCCTATCAATTTGATTATGAAAAAAGCAATAAGGGCTGTCTCTTATACACATCTCCGAGCCCACGAGACTAGTGCCAA
>CAXHCD010000135.1:0-6353 GCA_964015265.1 uncultured Oligoflexia bacterium | reverse complement strand
TGTGTATAAGAGACAGAAATTGTTCAACTTGCTTTGCGGATATTTTAAGAATTTTATCTTTCCAATGATGTGAACATAGTTTTCCTAAAAAAAAATTTAAAAAGGCCCCTAAAGAATTTCCTATTGTAGCAATTATTAAAAAATATATGTCTTTTTTATATACCAGTGCTGCACTTAATCCCATCTCAGAAGAAAAAGGTATGAGTGTAGCAGCAAGAAAACTAGAGAAAAAGAGGGCAATATAAATTTCTATAAGATCCCTAAATTACCAAAATAATAAATCTGAATTTTGCTTCATTGAAAGAACAGCATAATCCCAGAGCATTGATCTGTATTTCAATGAATTCAGACCTGCATTATATGCTTCCATTAACTTGGTTTCATCTGTCCCACATAATAAATTTAAAACTTCTTCGGCCATTTTAGAGTGCTCATTTGAATCAAGCTCAATGTGTCTTTTAAAGTAATACCTTAAATATTTTGCATCCAAATTATTTTTATTAAGTGCATTTTCAATTCTTTCAAAAATTAAGGGAATTAATGTTTCTCTTCCAAATAGAAAAGCACCTGCAACCTCATGATCCTTACCATTTAATGCAACATCAAGAGTATATGTATTAAATTCTTTTATTCCCTTAGGTAGTAAACTCATATCTAAATTATCTAAAAATGATTCAATCTTAGAAGTTGAAGCATTTATCTCTTTCATTCCATATAAATACATTGTGAAATGATCTAGTGGATTATTATTAAAATCCAAGTCACTCTCTTCACTAAGTACGATTTCATTTATTAATCTAACAATTTTTTTATCAGTCTTTGGAGTCCAAGGGATATCTATACAAGTTAATTTAGCTTGCAGACTCTTAAGTAGAGACATAAAGTCCCAAACTGCAAAACAATGTACCTCAGAAAAAACTCTCAAACTTTCTATTGAATTTAATTCTTTATATACTTGATGATTAACTAATCTATTTTGTTCTAACTTGATATTTTTAACTATTTCAGAAATTAACTTCGACATTTTAAACACCTCTAACGATCTATTATCATAGATAACCTATAACATTCAATTAATGATAAATACATTTTATAGAGATATAGATTTTGCGCAAGACTTAATGCGATGCAGACAATATAAATTTTACTTAACTTTCTTTTTCACTTTCATCATTTTCATCAATTTCTTCATCACCCTTTAATTTTTCATTAAGGGCCTCAGCTTGAAGTCTTTTAAATTCTTCTTGCTCTTGTTTTCTTTGTTCATTTAACGTCGAAAAGAAAATTTCGTTAACAAATTGACGTAACTTCTTTTTATCAGTTTCATCCACACCGTGAATTAAGCATTTATACTTTAATTTTCCATCTTCTTTAACAAAAACTGTCCTATCATCAATAGGTATAACTCTAATATACATAGGTATAGGAAAATTTAGTCTATAGTTTTTCAGTTCAATTTCTTTTTCAACTAAAAAAGTACACTCAGACTCAGTCATACTCGAAAGAACAATAGGATATTGGTATGACACATGTGAAAGAGGATTAGTTTTTTTAATATAATAATGTTTATCTTCAAAAGATTGAGCAGTTATCTTTGCATACTTTTTAGGATCTTGTTTTCTCAACTCTTGAATTTTTGCCTTAATTTCAGTTTCCCGTTTAGTTTTTTGTTTTTCATCAAATAGTTTTGCAAATTTGATAACCATATCAAATTTCATAGATTGCCCATGAGTCAAAATAAATGAATACTTAAAACTCTCCTGAAAAGACTTTGCATCATATTTTATACAATTAAATAAAACTATAAATGGCCTATAATCTGGTATTTTCTTAATATAATTAATCAATTCTGTAAGCTTGGACAACATTGTTTTCTTATCGTCTTTCTTTTCTGATTTTTTCTCAGTAGTTTCTTCTTCAGCTTCAGTTAAATCATCTTCAAATTGATATGCAATAATTCCAGGACGTAATCTATTTACTTCGTCCATGTTTTCATAAATATCTGACTGAATTCTTAGTGAATATGGGAAAGAATCAAGAGGCTCTGTTGCTTTTTCTAAAATTCTTAACTCATGATCTACAATAAGTATTTTTGTAGTTTTATGTTGCCCACTATCCATACTATCAAGAACCCATTCTTTCATTTTCTTTTTCGCATAGTTTAAGTCTTCTTGATATTGAGTCATTTTTTGCATTTCGCTTTTATTATAGGCAACCATGTCTTCAAAATCATCAGGTTTACCAGGTACAGGCTCATCAACAAAAACATATGACAAATTAATTCCATAATCAAAATCATAATAAAGATTATGATTTATAATATCGCTCACAACATAATTTTTTGATTTTACAATACTTTTAGGAATTTCAGATTCTATTTCAACCACATCACCTTTATTTATTTTTAAATTGCCCTCTACGTGTATATGATCTGGAGCTATGTAACCTAATCTAAAATCAGCAATCAATCTTGAATCTCTTTGAAATACAGCTTTTGCAAAGTCTGGCTTAACAACGTAGTTATCTAATGCAAATACCATTGGATCATAAACTACATCAAAATGCTCTCCACACTTATAGTGTACAAATGTTGCTCCAACTGAAACAGCTAACGAAAAGTTTTTCTTATTCTCGACAAGAACTACAATTGGAATATTTCTTAAAGAGTATTCTCTAGACATGAGTTTAACTAAATACTTTCCCTCATCAACGTTAGAAGAAAAATCGATGTAAACTATTTTTGGTCTTTCTCTAAAGATTCTTAAATAGATTTGTAAGTGATCATTCTTTTCTTTTGCGGGAATTTTTTCAAAGAACCAATCGACTTGTTCATAAGAACTTTTATAACGAGATTTAACTGTATCCCAATAGCTATCATCACTACCTATATAATAAACTTTTTGGGACATTTCACTCATACATCTCTCTTATTCAAAAATTATATAAACCACTAGTAATTATAGCATCAACATATTTTCAATAACTTCACTAATACCTATAACTGATACGTAATTATTATTTCCCTGTATTATTGATAACTTATATTTAATTTTAATATGATGTGATCGTTGATTAAATAGGTAATTTTTAGAAAATTGCAAATTTTTGTTGGCAATTAAAATTCAAACTCGTCGTAGTCCTGACCGTATAACTCATCCAAATCCTTAGAAAAATACTTTCTTACAAAATATTGCCCTGATCTTATGGTTGAGATAAAGCCAAACTCTTCGAGACGCCTTAGGGAAACATAGATATCTTCCATTTGTAGTTTTAAATTTTTCGCCATTTCAGTGTGAGACAACAAAGGAGAAATACCGAACTCTTTATGAAGATTAGGCCTGCACCAAACAACCCTATATAAATACATAATAATCATTATGTCTTGTCTTGATAGTTTATATTGCCCAAGAATTGTATCAAAGAATACATCCGGTATATCGGATGTTGTAGGAATGATACGCTTATCCTCTGGTACAGGAGTAATCTCATTTCCATCTTTCTTACGTGAACGGTAATCAGCTATGATTGTGTGTATATCTACCATGACCATACTCCATCATATTCCCTTATATATTATTACAAAATGCGTTGTAAAAGGCCACAAATATTATTTAGACATAATTTGCCTGATTAAAAAGATACTGATTAAATATGCTCAAGGAGACATTATGAAAATTTTAATTATCGGACTATTATTATCATCTAATATTTTTGCAATCGAATTTGAACAATTCCCAGATGAAGAGACTATTTATAAACCAAATTTTCCTAAACATAAGGGTTGGAAACAATACCTAGCTAATTCAATTTATAAAACACGAACTCTTTCTTTAACTTATGATGACGGACCCCATCCAACAAGAACACCTAAATTACTTAATATTCTAAAAAAATATGACGTTAAGGCCACATTCTTCGTTCTCGCTTCTAGAATTAACAAAAGTAATGAACATATCATAAAAAGAATAGTAAACGAAGGACATCAACTCGCCTCTCATGACTGGAAGCATACTAATAATAACAGTGAATCTAAAGAAACTTATAAAAAAGAACTTTCTGATTCAATTATTAAAATTAGAAATTATACTAAGGACAACACTGCCTATTATAGATTTCCATATGGAGATTATGGAAGAAGAAAAGATTATCATCACTTGAACTCAATGAAGGAAGTATCTCAAGAACTATTTGGAGAGAATTGTATCAACTTTGTATTTTGGGACATTGATACATCAGATTGGGTTTCAAATATGACACCACAAAATATTGTTCAATCAATTAAGGCCCATATTAATGGTGGAATAGCTTATACTCATACTAAAAGTGGAAAATCGTATGTTAAAAAGACCTACAGAATAACTAACCCTCCAGAAGGTGGAGTTGTTTTAATGCATGATATTCACCAAAGAACAGTTGAGGCCACTGAATTATTTTTAGAGTGGGCCACAACTCAAAATGTAGAATTTAAAGCTTTACATGAAATTAAAGAGTATGAGTACGATAATAAACTGTGTGAATTACTTCAAAAATAAATAAAACAATTCGCCGTGAGACTTGAGGTTATTTGCCTCAAGCTCACCTTCTTTACCAATACCAAAATATAAATCGGCACGGGCCTCACCTTTTATAACCCCACCAGTATCCTGATCAATAAAGAATCTTGAAAAATTAATTTGTTTCACTTTACCACTTTCAATGATAGGTCTTTGAGCTTTTACAAAAGTAAGAACTCCTTTTCTTTTGAAATACTTTTTATCTTGTGCAGCTGAACGATCTCTGGTTAGAGGAATGTCTTCTAGACCTGCAGGCTCATCCTCAGACTTTCTAAAGTATACAACATTTTCACAAGCAGAATAAATTTCTCGCCATTTATCTGGATTGTTTTGTAAAAACTCTCTTTGTGAACTTATAGACTTATCTTTAATATAACCTTGATCAAACATATAACTTGAAATCCAACCAAACTTTTTACTATTAGAACCGTCATAACTTAAATTTTGAGTCAAAAATCTTCCATTTTTATGATAAGAAACTCTCCCACCACCTTCCACGTCTAATAGATATAGATCGAATAAATCCTTTACAAAAAATAGCTCCAAATTTTTACCTGAAAGAGCTTGATCAAAATGAATTTGAGTTCTCCCATATTTCTTTGCAATAGAATTAGGTGGATATTTATAAATTGCATATTTATATTCTTCATTTTTTGTTAAAGATGCCTCTAAAACAGGACTATAATATCCCGTAAAAAAGGCTTTCCCTTCTTTTAATTTTGGTACAAAAACTTGAAACCTTTCATAAACAGAATTATTAAAATCTGAATAGCATTTATCTTTAGACTCTTTTTTGAGGCATATTAAAGTTATATCAACTAGTTTTTTAAATTCTACTAATGACTCTTTAATTAGAGATAATTTTCTAACTTTACCATTTAATTTAAGGCTCCCTTTTAAAGGTCTTCTTTTAAAGGCCTTCATTTGTCTTTCATAGGCGAGGTCAAAATTTTCAAAGTCTAGTTCGTCGGCAAAATCTGGGTATAAACTTGGATCTAATTCAACCACAGGTAAAGTCATATTTGTATTGGCAACTAAGCTGTTTAAATGAAAAACACTCAGTAATATAAGAATCTTCCGTAACATTCTGTTCATCCTGACAAAAATCTAATAGTTTTTAATTTTATCGCTAAACTATAAAGAGAGTCAATTATTTGGTTTATAACCCATGAATAATAAATTCATAGAGTTAACTTCTCTTTTGGAAGTATGAGTAAAACCATTTTTATTATAAAAACTTACGTTTCTAGAATCTTCTCCTGTAATTAAATGAATTCCATTTGGTGAGGCCATTGTTTTTGCAAATGTTAACAATTTACTACCCAACCCTCTACCTCTTGCACTAGATTTAAAATTAATATGTAAGTGCCAAGGAAAATCCTTATATAAATCAATAAAAGTTCTTAATCCATTATCCTCGTTATTTTCTAAAAACTTTAAAGTATCCTTACAAAGTAAAATATAGCCCAAGCATTCATCATCCTCTTCATAAACATAGGCCAATTCATTATTTAAATATTGACCACACCACTTATCAAAAAAAATATCTTTCTCATTTTGGTTTTTAAAAGTTTTTTTTAAGCTTGATTCAAAGAATATTTCTTGAACAGAGTTAAAATGTTTATTCTTGATAAATTTATAAACATTATCCATTAATTAACTTCCAATAAAGAAAATATTTTTTATCCTTTAGAGAGATGCTCGAACTATCAATGTTATTAGATGTTTTACTTAGAAAAGAGAAATATTCATTTGATAAAAATCTCTGTCTTAAAACATCATACTTGAACAATCTTTCAC
>CAXHCD010000134.1:0-6433 GCA_964015265.1 uncultured Oligoflexia bacterium | reverse complement strand
ATTGGCACTAGTCTCGTGGGCTCGGAGATGTGTATAAGAGACAGAATTAAATCCAATATATTGAATAATTGTTAAAACAAATTTAACAATTTTCTCAACTAGAAGATCAATAATATTTTTAAACTTCGAGCTCATTGATGAGAAAATTATTATAAAAGGAATCAAAATGATCAATCCAGATATCTTTAACAAGTATGATTTAACTAAAATCCATACACATAATATAAATACAAATTTAAATGATTTTAAAATCTTCATTTTAGAACAAGGTATATACAAATGGAGTTAAAGGAGTTGCAGTACCAAAAAATATAATTATTGAAACAATCAAAATACTAATGAAAAAAGGGATTAAGACATATTTTTTATTTTCTAAAATATATTGAATGATATGTTTCATAAATTTATTATACGCAGACTAAAATGAGTGAACAAATTCTTTTTTAATGTTTCTGAGCGTTTTTATCAACAATCAAGACAACCACTAACCCTATAACTATAAGAGCAATGGTTACAACGACTTCATTATTAAATTCTGTTGGAAGGATATTTTGATCCCTTAATACCCTAACTTTTCCTCTAATAACTTTACTCTCTAAAACTTCTTTCCATGGCCACACTTTTCTCATTGAACCAATCATTATTCCTGTAAGAACAGCCATCATTGTACTGTGATATTTTTCTAAAAGCCACTTTAAGACTCTTGAGAAACTTAGCAGTCCAGTTAACGTACCACAGGCAAAAACTAAAAGAGTGACAAAGTTATTACCTACGAATGGAGCTTTTAACGCCCCTGTTATGAATTCATACTTTCCTAAAATTAAAAGCAAAAATGAACCACTTATTCCAGGTAAAATCATTGCCGTAATTCCAATAACTCCACATAAAAATATAAACCAATATTCAAATGGAGTTGTCACAGGAATAAGACCAACAACGACATATGCAAATATGGCCCCAGCAGCTATTGATATAATATTTGTGACTTCTTTAGGGTTTTCCAGTTTTTTAAATACAACAATGATTGAGGCCATTATTAAGCCAAAGAACAATCCCCATGTTTGAATAGGATAATTATTCATTAAAAAATGCATTAATTTTGCCAATGAAAACATTGCAGTTAAAAGACCTATAAATAAAATAAAAATAAATCTAAGGTGGATTTTACTAAAAGCTTCTTTGATATTAAAACTAACTAAGCTTTTAAAGAAATCTTTATTAATAGATGTTACCGCACCTAATAAATCTTCATAAATTCCAGTAATAAAAGCGACTGTTCCGCCAGATACACCGGGAACAAGGTCAGCAGCCCCCATACAAGCGCCTTTAGCGATTAAAAGAGCTGTTTCTTTTCTGGTTCTTGGCCCTGGTCCACTTTGCCAAACTTCCTTCCATGAAAGATTTTTCATTATTATGCTTCATCCTGATTAAAAGGAGTTTCTTCCCAATCAACTTTATGTCTACATTTAGGACATTGAAGATGTTTGCCATCTTTCTTTGTTTCCCTAAAGCACATAATCGAACTACCGCATCCTACACAATCAAACTTATAAGGTGTCGTCCAAACGGCATTAGAGCAATTTGGATAGTTGGAACAACCATAAAAAGTCTTTCCATATCTACTTTTCTTTTCAGCAAAGTTACCAACCTTACATTCAGGACATTTAACATTTAATGTATATGGAAGAGTTGTTTCACAGTTAGGATACTCTTCACATCTTACAAATCTACCATATCGACCAGTTTTAACTTCCATTCTTTTTCCACAAGTTGGACAGTTATCTCTAAAAAAGTTTTTAGGAAGTATTTCAAGTCTTCCATCTAAATGTTTTTTAAAATCCTGAGTCGAGTTACAGTCTGGATAATTACTACAAGCAAAGAATTGTCCATTTCTTCCCCACTTTATATGGTATTCTCCATCCTTACATTTTACACAATTGATACCAGTTGGGATTTCTTGTTTTTTGAGGTTTTTCATTTCCTCTTTAGCTTTTTCTAGAGTCTTTTCAAAACCACCCCAAAATTCTTTAAGAACTTTCTTCCATTTAATATCGCCTTCTTCAATCTGATCCAGCATCTCTTCTATCTTTGCAGTAAAATCAACACTCATAACATCTGGAAAACTTTCTATAAGCATTTTACAAACAACTATCCCAAGTTCTGTTGGAACAAATCTATTCTCAGTCTTTTCTACATATTTTCTATCCTGTATATTTGAAATAATAGAAGCATAAGTAGATGGTCTTCCAATTCCTCTTTCTTCTAGTGCTTTAACGATAGAAGCTTCATTATATCTTGGAGGGGGGGAAGTCCAGTGTTCAACATCTTCTGGAGCTTTTTTAGGTTTTATTTCTTCGCCATTTTCTATTTCAGGTAATAGGCCTGAAGTCTTCAAATTTTCTAAACTTTCTTCTTCGTCTTCTCCGCCTTTTTTAGAAATCTTTTCAGCTGCAGCTTCTAAGTAAACCGTTCTAAAACCAGCAAACTTAATTATAGACCCAGTAGATTTAAAAAAGTGTCCATTAACATCAAAAGTCACAGTCGTTTGATCAATAATGGCCTGAGACATTTGCGATGATACAAACTTATTCCATATTAATGAGTATAATTTAAATTCATCGGCATCGAGATCGCCTTTCACTGACTCAGGAGTAAACTCTAATGAAGTAGGTCTTATGGCCTCGTGGGCATCTTGAACCTTGCTACCACTTTTACCTTTCTTTTTATAAAAAATTGGATCGGCTGGTAAATAATCTTTTCCGTACCTATCTCCAATGTAACTTCTTACACTATCAAGAGCTTCTGGAGCAGTACGAATCGAGTCAGTTCTCATATAAGTAATAAGACCTTGTGTCCCATGATCAGTAAGATTTATACCTTCATATAACTTTTGAGCAAGCATCATTGTTTTCTTGGCCGTATAACCTAATTTATTGGCCGACTCTTGCTGGAGCTTTGAAGTAGTAAATGGTGGAGTTGGATTCTGCTTCCGTTCACGTTTTTTAACTTCCGTAACAAGAAAGTTTCTACCTTTTATATCACTCATTATTTGCTTAACTAATTTTTCATCAGTTAATTCAGTTTTTTTATTTGATTGCTCTCCGTAATATTTAGACTCAAATAATGTTCCATCTTTTTCTAGTCCCGCATGAATTGAAAACCATTGCTCAGGAACGAATGCTTTAATTTCATCCTCTCTTTCTACAATAATTCTTAATGCAACTGACTGAACTCTACCAGCAGAAAGTCCTCTTTGAACCTTGTCCCATAAAATTGGAGAAATTTTATATCCAACTAAACGATCTAAAACTCTTCTTGTTCTTTGAGAGTCATATTTATTTGAGTCCAATTCTGTTGGATTATCTATCGCCGCTCTTACTGCAGTTTTAGTTACGGCATTAAATAAAACTCTATGAATTTTCTTCTTTTTACCAATTTCCTCAGCTAAGTGATATGCAATTGCTTCACCTTCACGGTCGGGGTCAGGTGCGAGATAAATAGCCTGAGCATCTTTAGATAACTCTTGGATTCTTTCAATCTTATCTTTTTTACCAGAGATAGGTACTATATCTATAGAGAAGTCATTTTTAACATCGACTCCTAACTTTGACTTAGGAAGGTCTTTAATATGGCCATTAGATGCAATAACTTGAAAGCCTTTACCTAAATACTTTTTAATAGTTTTTGCTTTAGAGGGTGATTCCACAATAACGAGGGAATAATCACCTAAATCTCTTTTTACTTTTTTCTTAGCGGCCTTCTTAGCTGTTTTTTTAGCTGCTTTCTTAGCTACTTTCTTTTTTGCAACTTTCTTTTTGGCCGTTTTCTTTTTTACAACTTTCTTTTTTGTCTTTTTTGTTTCATTTTCAGGTGCAGCACCCATAGGTTCATATCCTTAACACGTATAGTTATTCATTTTTCCAAATATTAGGCCCTGTAATTCCAAGGGTCAATAGATACTGAAACAATTAATAGGTTCGTATTATTGCTCTGTATTTAACAACTCATCAATTTCTTCAAGGTCATACTCTGTTAGACCATAAGGGTTTTCTGATGAATTAATATCTTCGTCCAAATATTTTTTACCTATATCTTGTTCAATTTCGTCAATAGATTCAAAAGCATTTGGATTAGGCGCACCTAAACTATTTTCTATTTCTTCTAAGTTCTGTTGTTCTAAGAACTTATCCTCATCTACCTTAATCTCATTCAACTTATCTTCAGCATTTTCAATTTCACCTTCAAGTCTTTCTAATTCGCGTAAGTCTCTTTCATGCTCTTTAATGACTGACTTTTCTCTTTCCTGTCTTTCTAGTTCTTCTAACTCATCTTCAGTAAGTTCAATTTTATCAGCCTTATTGAGAATATCTTCACCAAGATTATCTAAATTCAATTCTACATCCAGCTCTTCAAGAGTATCGAATAGTCCTGCCTTATTTTTATTTACTTTCTCTTGATTTTTAATTCTTCTAGCTCTCGCAACTTGTTCCTGTGTCTTAGTTAAAGCAACCATTCCGACTTTAATTACATTAGAAGAGTTCGTAACAAGAGCTGTTGCAAAGTTATCTGTTAATGTAATAACTGATAGCTCTCCTATTTTGTAGGAGGGCTCATCTGTAATTTTTAGCCCTGTTCCTCGATCTCTAAAACCAAAAACTTCAAATACTGAACCAACCTCAACACCATCAGCTCTACCTCTATCAATATATACTACGTCACCATAGTTAAGCCCATTAGTTACTTCTCTATGTGAGCCAATAATTGCAGCTTCAATACTTCTTTTACTAAACGTTTTAACAATTCTAGAAATTTTAGGAGTATAAAGAGTAACTCTATCTTGTCTTTCAAGTAATCCAGATAAGTCAGTAACTTCACATTCCCAAAGATCATCTTTTTGAACAAGTGCTTTTATTTGAGCGACGATTGAATATCTTTGTCCTTTCCTATCTGAAATTGGATGCGAAACTTGTCCTTCAGGTTTATAAATTGAAAAATTATCACCTGGTTTTACTTTTACAGACTCATCAAAGTAAATAAAGACTCTATCGTATTTTTGAATAAAAATATTTTCGGCCGCATATGAATCAACATATCCCAAGTCTTGAACAATATTTGTTGTAGCAAAGGTATTCAGAAAAAAGCCTTCCTTAAAATTAAACGTAATTTTTGAATCTTTATCAAAACCGGCATCATACTCTTCACCGGGAACTTTTATAACTATATTTGATGGAGGAGGTTCATATTTTTCAAATTCAGAATTTAATGAAGCAGCACCAATATCTTTTAAATCTTCATACGTATCTGGTGATGCAAATTGAAAATATACGCCTTGATCTAATAACTTTTTTCTTTCTTTTAGCCACTCAGGTTCTGCTTTATCACCATACTGACTAAAATCAAACATTCCTGATGATGTTTTAAAAGAGTCTTTTTTCTTTCCCTTAAAATCTTCAGCCACTTTAATACTCGGTAATTCTTCAGTAGTACCTGTATCAAATACTAAAACCATACCTGGTTCAATTTCATGAGGGTTAGTAATATGAGGGTTTAATGACCATATTTTTGAATAATAGAATCCACTTCCAAATAACTTTTCAGAAATTTTCCAAAGCCACTCACCTTCTTGAACGACATACTTATCTTCTTTAGAAGAAACTGCAATTTCATTCCACTCTGCATCTGGAATTTTACCTTCAACAAACTTTGATAATTCAAGTAAGCGCTTCTCTTCTTCTCCAACATCAAAAATAACTGTTTGTATTTTTTCTTTCTTTTTAACATCTTTATTAACTATAACTTTAGGTTTGCTACCTTTATTTGTTTTAGCATTGGCCTTTTCCATTTTTTCTAACTCTAATTCTTCTTTTTCAAGATCAAAGAGGTTTTCACCAAAGTCATTCTTCAAAGAATCTAGATCATCAATTTCTTCAAGTTCTGATAATTCTAGATCAACCTCTTCCTCTTCTATTTCATTTTTTTTACTCTTTTTATTTGAAGCAGATTTTTTAGGAGATCCAGAACTTAAAGAATTCAAGTCTTCAGCATCAAAATCATCTTCTTCTAAACTCAACTCTTCTCCACCTGAATTTCCCTGTTCATCAAAGCTAAACTCTTCCATTAGGTCAAAACCTTCATCTAATGATTCGTCCTGAGAGTGTGCATTCACCCCATAGAGAATAAAGAAAAGAGTTGTTAGTAGAATCAAATTTTTAATCATATATCATTAAATTCCATCAAAAAAATCATGTAAGACTGAGTAGTAACGTTCTTGTTTTTTTGATAATTTCAATTTTTCAGTGCAAACAATTAACCGACCAAGAGTTTTAATCACTAAACCTGAAAAAGCATATTTACTAATGACTTCTTCAAATATTTGCAAGGCTAAATCATATTAAACTTGCTTAAATAAGATTTCACCAATCAATAATTTAGA
>CAXHCD010000133.1:0-6963 GCA_964015265.1 uncultured Oligoflexia bacterium | reverse complement strand
ACACGAGCTCTATCGTCGGCAGCGTCAGATGTGTATAAGAGACAGATTATATACGGTCTATCTCTAGAAGAAAACGTGACAATTTTGTTCGTATTTAGCTCTTTATTTTCTAAGTCTCTAAGAATTGAGTAAAGCTTTGCCTGAGGTCCTCTGAAACTAACAAGTACCCGAGCATTTTCCTTAGTATATTGTTTCAATTCAGTTTGCGCTTGTAATGTAACAGCTTTTTGTCTTAATAGTTCATTAAACTCAAGCGCATCTTGAATGGTTTCTATATTATTTAATTCAATCATCAACTGACCACTATAATTTGGAAGATTTGACTCAATTTGCCTAAAACTTGAAAGAGGAATTGAATAAACATGACTAGCGATGGCCGAGCTAAATTTTTGTTTATCTTCAATTACATAGGAGTGAGTTTCAGGAGCAAAATCATAATGAAAAAATATTTCACCTCTTAGTAAATCTTTAACTATATACTCTCCCTCAATTTTAAAAGTTCTTTTTTTAAGTAATACATTATCAAAAGTTTTAGAAATTCTAGTTTCTATCTTTACCCATAATCCATCAGTATCACTATTAGTAGCGATACTGGAAGTCGAACTTTCAACAGTTGAACTACCTTGATTCATAGTCGCAACCCTAGATCTTGCATTCAATTTTTCTTCCATTTCTGGCGTTGTGACCACTACCTCTTCAATTGTTTTCTTTATATTTTGCTGAAACCACTTTTTCCAATGATCTTTAACAACATCTGTAAAATCTGTTTCACCAATTACTCCAAGTTCATCCCATGTACAATTTTCTAATATAAACTTTGAGGTTAGAAATACCTTTTTGAAACTTCTTTCTGTCCCCTCACTAGTTAACTTTAAATAGATTCCAGATAAAATTCTTCTATTTACTTTAGCACTTAAACTTATATATCTCGAATTTGGATATTGAGGAGATCTAGAACGTTTTTTAATTGAATAAGAAATTATAGCATTTCTTAATTTTCCAAATTTAGATCTAGCATTTAATCTTTTCAGCCTCAAAACTTTTTGCGCTTCATCTTCTTTATTTTTTCTTGTACTTGCATCTAAATCTTCTCTTGGATTTCCTTGCTCATCTACAAGACCATATTTTCGCTTCACACTCAATTCTATAGGATTAAAATATTCTTCAAACTTTAAATCGAATTGTTGCCAAAATAACTCTGAATCAAGCCCCATAGATTCAAGTTCTTTTCCAATAACATCATGAAATGCGCTCGTGATTAATTGATCATTTACCATGCCTAAGGAGTCATCATCTTTAGAATAAAAACGCCCCTCTCCTTTAACATATTTTACAGCAAATGAGTTTGTAGAGAATAATAGCAAAAAAGCTAATGCAAAAAACTTCATATTCCGTCCTTGGAGGTAATTTTAACTCTAAGTATTATAACACTTAAAGACCCATTGTTTCTATGTTTTCCAATTTCCCATCAACAATAAACTGAACAGTATTCCGATTAAAAACGTCGTTTATTTTTGCGGCCATTTGAGGAGTAGGATTCACTAAATATTCTCCACCCAGAGGCAATCTTGCTCTACCATCCGCATTTTCAAACACTACGTGTATAGGAACACTTCCTCTATAACTTAAAACTACTTGTTTAAATCGATTCAGTTTCTGAGGATTCAAATCTTCTGCCCCTACAGTTATTCTTACACCACTTACCCGCTCTTCCGCTTGGTCTTTTAGATAACTAACTTTTGTTGGAAAGAATTTTCTTGGATCTTCAGCTAAATTAACAAAACCTTCCATAATTAGTGCTTCATCAGTACTTAATATCTCATCAAATTCTGCAAAAGTTTTTGGAAAAACTATACACTCAATTTTTCCCGTTAAATCCTCTAAAGTTGCAAAGCACATCTTATCACCTTTTTTAGTGATAATATTTTTCTTACCTGTAACTATTCCAGATAAGATCATCTCTCTTTTATCATTTCCAGTTGTATCATGTACTTGAGATACACTCATTGAAGAAAGTTGACCCATAATATCTGCAAATTTATCTAATGGGTGACCTGAAACATAAATTCCCATTAGTTGCGCTTCATAACTTAGTTTTTCCTTATCTTGAAAATCAGGAACAATATCAATATCTAACATTGAATTTTCATCTTCACTTGATTGAGATGACATACCCATATCAAATAATGAAACTTGCCCGAGGGCCTTTTCTTCTTGTCTCTTGGAAGAGTGATTTAAAATTAGCTCCATATTTTCTAACATAGTTTTTCTATTAAGCTTTTTTTCAATTCCATCAAAAGCTCCAACTTTTATTAAAGATTCAATCACTCTTTTATTAACATTTTTTAGATTAACTCTTTCACAAAATTCAATAAAACCATTGTATGGACCATTTTCTTCTCTTTCTCTAATAATTTCTTCTACCGCACCTTCACCAACATTTTTTACGGCCCCCATTCCAAATCTAATATTTGAATTCACAACATTAAAAGGCCAAATTGATTCATTAACATCAGGAGGAAGTACTTCAATTCCATATGATTTAGCATCATTTATATACATGGTAACTTTATCTGTATTGCTTAATTCATAAGATAAAATTGCTGCAAAAAACTCTGACGGATAATAGTTTTTTAAGAATGCTGTTTGATAAGCGATTAATCCATAAGCAACAGCGTGAGATTTGTTAAATCCATAAGCAGCAAAGTTGGCCATTAGTTCATATAAGTCGGCTGCTTTTTTAACATCAAAATTTCTTTCTTCTGCACCTTTTAAGAAGATTTCTCTATGTCGCTCCATTTCTTTGATTTTCTTTTTCCCCATTGCACGTCTAAGCATATCTGCTTGTCCAAGAGAGTATCCAGCTACAATTCTTGCAATGTTCATTACCTGTTCTTGGTAAACAATTACACCGTAAGTATCTTTTAAAACAGGTTCAAGATCTGGAAATGGAAACACCATTTCTTTTCTACCGTGTTTAATTTCAATAAAATCATCAACCATTCCTGATTCTAGTGGACCGGGACGATAAAGAGCATTGATAGCAGTAATATCGTCAAGAGTTCCTGGCTGAATTCTTTTACACAAATCAATCATTCCTGAAGATTCAAGTTGAAAGACCCCAATGGTTTCCCCTCGAGAAATAAAGTCATAAACTTCTTTATCCTCTAAATCTATTTCTTCAATATCAAAATTTTCATCATGATCACGACGTATAAATTGAACAGCCTGCTGAATTACAGATAGAGTTTTCAATCCTAAAAAATCAAATTTAACTAGGCCAATTCCTTCAGAAAAATCTTTATCAAATTGAACGACTTGCTCTCCTTCTCTTCCCTTAAAGAGAGGGCAATACTTAACAAGTGGTTCATTTGTAATAATTACACCTGCGGCATGAATTGAAGCATGACGTAGAAGTCCTTCAAGCCTAAGAGAAATATTAACAATTTGCCTGATCTTAGGATCACTTTCCATAAGTTCAGAAATTTTAGGTTCCATCTCTAAAGCTTTTGTCAGAGTAATTCCCAATTCATCAGGTATTAACTTAGCTAACATATCTGCTTCAGAATAAGGAAGTGCATAAACTCTTGCGACATCTCTTATAACCGCTTTAGCTTGAAGTTTTCCAAATGTAATAATTTGGCCAACTCGCTCACTTCCGTATTTTTCAGTAACATAATCAATTACTTCACCTCTTCTTGTTTGACAAAAGTCAACATCAAAGTCTGGCATTGAAATACGTTCAGGATTTATAAATCTTTCAAATAGAAGGTTATAAGGAAGAGGGTCGATGTTTGTAATTTGCATTGCATAAGCAACAATTGAACCTGCTCCTGAGCCACGCCCTGGTCCTACAGGTATGTCATTATCTTTTGACCATTGAATAAAGTCCGCAACAATTAAAAAGTAGCCGGGAAATCCCATCCTAATAATCATTTCAACTTCTTCATCAAGTCTTTCTAAATATTTTGGCCTAAGCTCTGTTTCCCAGTTATCCTGAGTAATCAATTTTCTAAAATGTGGCCCATTAAATCTTTCTTCTAAACCTTCCTTAGAAGTTCTTCTGAAATATTCATCAACACTTTCTCCAGTATCAATTGGAAAATCTGGAAGATGATAAATCATGTTTCCGTCTTCATCCGTCCAAGTAAATTCAACATTACATTTATCTGCAATTTCTAAAGTGTTGTCACATGCTTCTTCGATATAAGAAAAAGCATCTCTCATTTTCTCTGGAGATTTAAAATAAAACTCATTCGTCGTAAGCTTCATTCTATTTTCATCACTAAATGTTTTTCCAGTTTGAACACAAAGTAATACTTCCTGAGCTGTAGCATCTTCCGGTGTTAAATAATGACAATCATTAGTTGCAACAAGCTTTATATTTTTTTCTTTTGCATATTGGATTACTTTTTCATTAACAATTTTTTGTTCAGGAATACCGTTTTCTTGAATTTCTAAGTAAAAATCATCTTGAAAAATTTCATGTAATTTATTAATTGCTTTAGTCGCTCTTTCGTCTTGACCTGTAAAAAAGTTGTACCCAACTTCACCTTTTAAACAAGCTGTTGTGGCTATCAAACCTTCACTGAACTCCTTTAAAAGCTCAACATCTGCTCTAGGCTTGTAATAAAATCCTTCCATATATGCTTTACTTAAGAGCTTACATAAATTTTCATATCCTTTATTATTTTTACATAACAGGATTAAATGATGAATATGGTGTCTTGACTCCATTTCATCCTGTGAGCCTACAGTTTTATTCTTTTTTGGAGCACGTCTTTCATGCCTAGATCCAGGTGTAAAATAAATTTCAGATCCGAGTATTGGTTTTATACCTGCACTTTTACACTTTTGATAAAAATCAATTGCACCAAACATATTCCCATGATCTGTTTGCGCAATTGCAGGCATATTAAATTCCTTTGCTTTTTCAATTAAATCTGGAATTCGTAATGCTCCATCAAGTAAGGAATATTGAGTGTGTAAATGTAAGTGTACAAAACTGTCTGTGTGAGTTTCTTTATAGCTCATTTAAAATGACTCTCCGCGTGTGTTTCATTAGATATTATAGTATTTCAAATATGAAAAATCAGCGTGCAATGGGCCTATTTCGTCATTATTTAAGTTATATAACTATCTGAAATTACTTAAAGAGTACTTGACTATTTTATTTCATGTAAGACCCCCAAATCTTTGGGGGTCTTTTACTATTTACTCATTAGAATGAACGTCCAACTGAAACACCATAAACATGATCATCAACATCAGTTTCTACGTTTGCACTTTTTGTTTTTCTATTTGTATCTGTATAAAAAACAGCAACTGTAAAGCTATCAATTGTTCGTTCAACTGATACCTTATAATCTAAATAATCTGTAACACCAGAAAGGTTATCATCATCAAATGTTGTATAACCTAAGCTTAGCGCTAAACTTAGATTTTGTTTTTTTACTAGGTCAAAACTACGAGAAAGTGAATAATACATTGAACTAGTATTTGTTCCGAAGTAATCATCGATATAATTAACTCCGAAATCAAACTTATAAGCAGAAAGCCCCAGATTGATTTCAGCAGTGTCACTAACTCCACTTTTAGTGTAATGATAGAAAGTTCCTCCTAAAGATAAAGAAAAATTATCATTAAAGGCATGAGAGTATTTCCCATAGAAATCAGCTTCAGCACCTAATGAAGCAACATTTGAAATCCAAGTACCAAGACTAAGGCCGCTTTCATGTTCATAGTCTAGTCCACCTTGAATGGCCGCACTGTGGTTTGTTTGAGTTACCCCTCTCCAAACATAGTCAGAAGTGGCCATAAAATTTGAGCTAACTCCTGCATTAGCTAACATTGAAAAGCAAATTAAAACTGAGGTGTAAACCAATTTCATAATCTATCTCCCTGATTATTATTTTAAAAAGAACGCATTACTCCCATAAGATAACTATTGTCATGAGCATTTGTTCGTATTGTTCCATCAAATAGGTCTCTATCAGTATCTGACCATTTTACAAAAATTTCAAATGAATTATATATTTTTTTTAGTTCTACACCATAGGCCATATAGTCATTTGATCCTACTAAAACTTGTTTTTCAAATGTAGTAAATCCAGCTGAAATTTTTAAAAATAGTCCCTCAGTAGGATTAAGAGAGATTGTTTTTGAAAATTCAAAGAACCAAGAAGATGAAGTTGATCCAAAATAATCATCAATATAATTAATTTTTAAATCAAAATCTTCCATGAAGTTAAAACCAATGAAATATTCAATTGTATCGCTTAGCCCTGATTTTGGGTAATGATAAAAAACAGCTCCAAGAGATGAACTTATATTAGCAAATAAATTTAAATTATACCCACCATAAAAATCTACCTCTGACCCACTATTTAAACTTGAAACCCAAGTTCCCAAATTAATGCCACTATTCTCATGTGCATAATCAATCCCACCCTGTACGGCCATAGAGTTATTGTTTTGACTTTGTCCTCTCCAAATATAGTCAGAAACTAAAGAAATGTTTGCCGATATCCCAGGAATATCAAAGTCACTTTCTTTATACATTTTTTGAGAAATCATTTTATTTCTTCTATCTAATAAAATTTCTAATTTTTTCTTCAAAACTTTAATTTCTTCATCATATGACTTAGAAGCAAAGTCAGAATTCGTCATACTATTTAACTTTTCAATATAATCTGTAGCTATAACAATTTTTTTAATTACTTCATCAAATGAAAGTTTCTCAACCATTTTAGAATATTCTTCATAAGTATTTTTAGGTTTCTTCTGTAGTGAACTCTTAGGAATTATTTTTTTTACCACTACTGGTTTTTTAACTTTTTTCTTGGTTACTTTTTTTGATTTCCGAAGTTTTGAAGCTTTAACAGCTTCAATTTTTTTTAGAATTTGTTTTTCTTCTGCTTCTAAATTCGTAAGGATTTTTTCTAATTCAGCACTACCTTGACC
>CAXHCD010000132.1:0-7015 GCA_964015265.1 uncultured Oligoflexia bacterium | reverse complement strand
CAGATATGTATGGGATTATTTTTTGTGAAACAAGAGAAGAAACAAAGAGACTTACTACTAAAATAGTGGATTTAGGGAAAACTGCTGTTGCATTACATGGAGACTTAAATCAAGCTCAGAGAGATACAGCAATGGAGCAATTTAAAAGTAGAGCAGTGAGCATACTTGTATGTACAGACGTTGCTTCAAGAGGAATTGATGTCTCCGATGTTACTCATGTAGTTAATATAGGGCTACCACGAAAGTCGGAGTCTTATATTCATCGTATTGGTCGAACTGGTCGAGCTGGAAAGCTTGGAAAAGCAATTAGCTTTGTTACTCCTAATGAACGTAATAGATTATTGAATATAGAACGTCTAACAAAACAAAAAATAGAAAAATATCGTTTTCCAAAACCTTCAGAATCGAAAAAGATAAAAGTAATAAATGAACTTAATAAAATGGAAGCGATTAGAAAGGCCGTTACTAATAAAAGAGAAAAGTTTGATATTGATGAAAACTTTGAAGAGTTTGATACAAAGTTTGAGGAGTTAAGTAAAAAAGAAACTCTTCAGGTTATATATACTCATTTATTCAATAAAGATTTTAGAAAAATAGATGAATCTCTAAAAACTATTTGTGAAATTAAGCCAGATAGAGATAAAAAATATCATAATAATAAAATTAATAAAAGAAGAAGAGTGCGCAAATGAATAACAATTCGTTAATAAATAAAGAAATTATTACTTTTGAAGCAGGTATTGGGAAAATTAGCGGAGTAGAAAAACTTTACGGTGATGAAGATTTTATCCAAGTCGTATTTGAGAGCTTAAAATCGACAAGCTATTATTCGATGAATAGTGAGGGGAAGTTTCGTTTTATAGAAAACAAAGAAGTTATTTTAAAAGCAATTGAGATATTTAAATCAGCTCAAGAATTAAAAGTTTTTCAAAGTGTGCAAGATAAAATTAATCATTATAAATCATCACTGAAAAACAATAACATTTGTAATCTTGCTAAATCTCTTTCGGAGTTAAAGTCAGAAGAAGATTTACATGCACAGTTAAAAGTGGTTTATTCAAAAGTATTAGACTCTTTTGTGCTTGAAATTAAACATACATTAAACATTAGACTGATTGATGCTTGGAGATTGATTGAAGTTGAAAAGTCTAAAAAATTAAAAAAGAAATAAAAATATACATGTTTATGTATATTAAAAAATGGAGAAAATATGAAAACAGGTACAGTAAAATTTTTTAACGATGAAAAAGGATTTGGATTTATTACACCAGATGATGGAGGAAAAGACTTATTTGTTCATGTTACAGGAATACAATTAGGAACATTAGCAGAGAATGATAAAGTCGAATACGAAATAGGTGAAGGTCAAAAAGGACCTTGCGCAGTAAGTGTGAAATCTCAAAACTAAAATTATGCTCTTTTAAATAGAGTTCACTTGCGCTCTATTCACTAGTTATAATTAGGAAAGATACATTTAAAAATGTATCAAGAAATGTATCTTTTCCAAGTTTATTGAATGTCAGGAAGGTTTTTATAAAATATTGGAATTAATAATATATTTTATATGGGTCAATAATTGAGAAAAGTAGATTTGTTCTTATGTACTTTGCAAACAAGTAATAAGGATGATCTTGATCCATGACATAGTGATGTGTAAATTCATGTGCAATAAGTCCAATAAACTCATAAACAGAAATGGCCCTCTTTTTAGATAATATCCTTTTTGAATTAATGATTATGTCTGACTCTGGTATATTTCCTGTACATAAATCTGAATTTAATTTGCAATTTCCTATTTTGAAACTTGAATTAATAATATCATTGTAGAGGTTTTCTTTGTTATTTGTTAAAACATATTTTAATTTATCAAGATAGTTATTGTGCACTTTGTTTTCTTCTATAAATTTTTTAAATGCAGGAAGTAGGATTTCTGTCTTTAAAACAAGGCCATTATCTTCGATCATTTTATTTAATGTTAATTCCGTTATGTAAAATATTCTACCATGGAGTTCTCCATAGATCATTTCGTTATAAAAACCACCATTTCCCGTTTCTTGGCCAGCTTTTGAAGCTGAAGTAAAAGTGCTTACTAGTATGAATATTAAAAGTAATTTATGCATTTTGCCTTCTTTTTGTTACTCTGAAAAATTGTGTCGTGAGTGTGTACACATCTGATTTGTTAAGTGTGTCTTTACTCATAATGTAGTTGTTTACCTCTTTTCGAAATGTTTCAATCTTTTTATATATATCAGGTATACACTCCTGAGGAATGGCAAGAGTCAAGGATGATAAGCATCTTTCAGAAATAGATTGTTCCCATATTGAGTCTTTTGCAAGTTTTAATTGAATCATGTGGTGGTTTTTAACTGCTTGAGATGGAAGTTTTCCTCCTGCTTGAATTACGTATTCATTGACCGATAGTTCTTTTTTGTTTGCAGTTATTAGTCCTAGCTCTAATAGTGTTGATACAGAAAGTTCAATGTCTTTTCGTGGGTAGTTTATTATTTTTGTTAAACCTTCTACATTCTTTTCAATATTTTTTAATTTTAATGCTTCAATAATTTGATAATTTATTGGATCTGCTATTTTAGAGTAGAGGTCATCGTTTACATTTTTAATCTTTGAATTGTTGAGCTCGTTTAAAGTTGTAACAAGTTTATTTTTAAAAAAATCTCTTTTCTTTTTTGATCTAGAGTGACTTGCGCCAACAAAATTAAGGAAAAGGTTTTTGTCACATTCGCTCCAGTTTAATTTTTTAATAATTTTACTTGCTCTTTCGAAAGAAATTCCTTTTTTCTTAGAAAAGATCATTGAAAGTCTAGACGCATCTATTTCTAGATCTCTTGCAAAAGCTCTTAGTGAGTATCTAGAGTTTGCTAACTTTCTTAGCTCTAGTTCATTTTTTAGCATTAATATGTATTTTTCTTGATACTGCATTTTTGCAACATACGAATGCTTTTTTTAAAAGTCAACACTTGTATAACATCTTGTTCTACAAGTGCTTTATATATCATTTAGGTCTGTATTATTTATTTAAAGATGAAGGCAAAAAACCAATAAGGTAATTATTGTAAACGGTTTCTGGTGAGGGAAATAAATTTAGAAAAATATCAATATAAATAGTTGATTTTATAGCTTCCTCTAAGCACTAAGGTCTTTATCAATAATAAGTTTCTTATTTACCCGTGGTAAATGTATAAAAATTAATCAAATTATATTCATTACAATTATGATTTAATCTCAAAAGTAAAACTTATATAATATGGGGGAAACCTTGGAGATTTAAGATGAAGAAGATTAGTTTATTCATTGTAATTGCCCTTATAAGTGTCAGTATTAAGGCCGGTGATAACTGTCTTTTTACAACCGGAGATACAGTTCAAGTAGTTAATCCTAAATATGTTTATGGACAATCTCCTTATTATATTATGGGCGGACTTAAAAAACCTTCTGATAGTATTTGTGGACACTCTGAACTTGGTGATAAGCTTGAAATAGTTGAATTTTTTGAAGAAAATAAACATAAAGTTTGGGCAAAGCTTAGACCTATAACAAATTTAAGATATTCTAGCTGTACAAATGAAGTATGGATGGAATTGGGTTCTTATAGTAAAAGTAATATTAAAAACTTTGACGTGGAAGTTATATCAAATAATTATGGTGATAAGCCTAAGTGTTTTAATATAAAAAGAAAATTCATATATCTAGATTAGGTTAAATTTATCGAAGACCTAATATCATTATTTATAAAATTTTTGAATCGGGGCCTAAGTAGGTCATTGCTTGAATCTATTAGTATTAAGAAAAATTAAACTTTGGAAGTTAGAATTTAAGTGTTCTGTTTGTACTCAATTTTGAAGCGGTTTATAAACTAATTATAGGTTAGACTTTAAAGCTTTGATATAATGGACCGAAAGATACAAATGTATGAAAGGTAGAATTGTTTTTTTAAGAAATTTAAATGCTTTTTAATAAATTAATATTTTTAACTTTAATCTTACTTGGATACTTGGGATGTAATAGTTCTGAAGATTCTGTAGGTAGTTTAGACCTTGGATCAAAGACCCAGATACCTCTTCCTAAGTATTGTGGGTTTCAAAATCTTAAAAAGTTTACCTACTATAAATATTGTGAGTCTAACTCAATCTTTTATAAAGAAGAAAATGGTCATATATCAAATTTACCTCTTATTAATGGAAAGGATTTTATACAAATATCTCCATTTATGGGAAAAACGTCTAATAAGTTTTTTATTTTAAATTTTGAGATAGGAATTGTAGATGCTGCTACTGTAGAACCTATTATTGGTTACTATTATAAAGATAAAAGTAGAATCTATTATGGAAGCTCTCCCATTATTGATAATTATAATAAAGATGATGAGATTGAGATACTTACTTCAGATATAATTCGCGTTGGTCAGATATTTTTTATAAATGGCACTCAAATGAATGTTTCCTCAATAAAGGATTTAGTTGTTTTTAAAAAGACACCTTCATTGTGGAGATACAAAGGTCAAACTTATTTTAAGCATACGTTAATAAACTCAAGAGGAGATTCTAAAGTAAAGCCACTCAATTCCAATTATTATTTAATAGAGGATATGCTTTTTAATCTTACAAGACATATTGGTACTTTGGATTCAGATACGGCCAAAGCATTTAAGTCTCATTTTGCCTGGGACTCCACAACTTTATTCAAGGGAACAAATAAAACAAAATTAGATCCAAAACTTTTTAGCTCAATTAATGATAAGTTTTATAAGTATAATAACAAAATTTATGTTATCAACAACTCTAAGGAAGTTCCCAATGCTGATCCTGAAACTTTTAAGACCTTTCAAGATAGTAGTTATGCACAAGACGCAGGCCATATATATTATTTAAATCATATAGTAGATGAAGTGAAGCCTTCTATGCTAACCCCTGCGATTGGGCCATATTTTGCCATATCTGAAAACAAACTAATACATTATGAAAGGGTTATAGAAAATCTCAATATACTTGATTTAAAAAATATACAGTTTCTTAATTCAACAACATTTAGGTGGAAAGATAAATTATTCTCAGGTAGCAGACAGATAAAAAGTATTCAATTAGACTCAAGTAAGCCTCTAACTCAAATTTCAGGGTATGTATTTAGTGATGGGAAATATTTATACTGTACTTCTGGAAATAAATTGAGTTTAAATCTTGATACTTTTGGAATTATCAGCTCCTCATTAATTACGGATGGTAAGAAAGTTTATAAACATAGTAGTTCTCAATGTAGTATTGATAACGATTTTAAAAATATTGGAAATGATTATAAGGCCTTAGATACAAAATATACTTATATTGCCGGAAAGCTTTACAGGTATAATAAAATTCTTGAAGAAAATGTCGAATTAAAATCAATTAAAATCTTAGGAGATGATGTTGTCATTACTGATAAGTCGGTATTTTTTCGAGATACCCTTTTAGAGAATGCTAGACCAGAAAGCTTCAAGGAAGTAGATGCCCATGAAATGTATAATGAATTTAATTCAGGAGTTATACTTAGAAGATATTTTACTGATGAAATTACAGCATTTTATAGAAATGAAAAACTAGAGGCAACAACAAATGAAATAAAAAATTTGAAGACCTTAGGAACAGGCTTTGCTTTATCTGACTCTCACGCATTTTTCAGGCAATGGATTATTAAGGACGCTAGTCCTAGTACATTTGAAGTTATTAATTGGAATTTTTCAAAAGATGCAGAGAATGTTTTTTATAAGACAAACATATTTGCTAAAGCAAATGCTTCTACTTTTGTATCAGTTTCAGGGAGTACGGCCTTTACTAAAGATAATAATCACGTCTTTTATAATAATGAAATTGTTTCTGAGGTGAATGTTTCTAAGTTTCGTCATTTAGTTGATGATAACTGGGGGACTGATGAAGAAAAGTTGATTTTTAAAAATATTATTAGTGGACCAGAAATAAAAGTAGACTTTGAAACTCTTGAAGTTAGGTCTTATATAACAGGGCACCCTATTATAGAGGATAAAAATTTTAAATATTCATTTAATTCGAAAGAAAACAAAATAATTGCCACCCTCAAATAGAGAATAATAATTTTTTAATTCAAATGTTTTTTATAAATATATTGTCTTATTTTTATAATGTGATAATCTTGTTCTATAATAAATTAGCATGATTGTGCTATAAAGGGGTTTATGTGAGATTAAAAAAAGGTCAGTTAGCTCCCAAGATTGACATAGAAGATATAAAAAATATGAAATTTACACTTGAAAATGAAAGAGACAAACCTCTATTGCTTTCATTCTTTAGATATGCTTCTTGTCCCTTATGTAATTTACGGATTCATGAATTAATTACTAATTATGATAAGTATTCAAAGTATTTTGATATTGTTGCTGTCTTTCAATCCCCCAGTGAAGCAATCAAAAAATATGTAGGAAACCAGAATATTCCATTTCGAGTTGTTCCAGATCCAGAAAGAAAGCTTTATAGAATGTATGGAGTTGAAACTTCTTGGTCTGGTTTTTTTAAGGCTTGGGTCGTTAGAATCGTTTCTATTTTCAAATCGATAGTGATAAAAGGTCATTTACCTGGAAGTATTCAAGGAGAGATACATCGAATACCTGCAGATTTTCTAGTTGGAACTAACAATCACTTGATTATTACTTATTATGGTAAGGATATTGGAGACCATATTTCAATTTCTGAAATTTTAAAAGAGCTCGAAAGTGAATAAAAGTATTGAAACAAAAAAGTATATTATTGATTCAGCAAATGAACTCTTTTATATAAATGGCTATAACTGTACTGGTTTTGGGGCTATTGAAGAAAAAACGGGTCTTAGTAGGGGGAATATAACTTATCATTTTAAAAATAAAAAAAATATTATTCAAGAAATAGTTAATTTGAGATTAGAAAGAATCAATAAAACTTTTCATGAGTGTGACAAAAATTCTAAAAACTCAAAAGAGTCAATTGATAATTCTATTTCAATCATTGAAAATGATTTT
>CAXHCD010000131.1:0-7044 GCA_964015265.1 uncultured Oligoflexia bacterium | reverse complement strand
AAGTATTTCAAAGAATCTAATGACTTTTTTAAGATGAAAATGCTAAGTACTCCTAAAATTAAAAAGGTAATAGCTGCTAAAGATAAAATGTATGCACATGCTTATTTTCAACTTAAAAAGAAATTATTAGAGAAAATGATGAGTGAAGCAAGGGCCATTAATTTTGCTGTTTATGAATTAACTAAAATGAGAAGTTACCAAGATGAGTACTTATGGTGGCTAGCATTATGAAAAATGAAATTGTAATTTATCCAACAGATACAGTGTGGGGAATAGGTGCAAGTATATACTCTAAAGAAGCTTATGATAGAATATGTAAAGTTAAAAATACAGACCCAACTAAACCTGTTTCAATTTTATTTCCGAATATGGAAATTTTCAACGAGTATGTTAATTTAGAAAATAAGTACTCTGTAGAAATGCTGGAAAAAGTATTTAAACTTGAAGCAACCATCGGCTTAGCAATTACAAGTTTTAAAAAAGAAATTCCAAAACATATTTATGGTGAAAGTAGCTTTATCTGTATTAGAGTTCTAGATTGTGATGAAATTAATAATGTTTATGAATATTTAAAAGCACCTTTTATAACAACAAGTTTAAATATTTCAGGTAATCCTCCAATTCTTTCTGAAAAAGAAGCGAAAGATTTTCATAATATTCATATTCAAGATGCTGAGTTTTTTACCCAAAAAAGTATTAAAATGTCTGGAAATTCTTCAACTATTATTAATTTATCAGGAGAAGATATCGTAATAATAAGAGAAGGAAATAATGTCGAAAAAATCAGAACAGTTTTGGAATTATAATCAACCTGACTTTTATCATTTTTCTGAAGATTCAATTTTTTTAGTAAATCAAGTTTTAGAATTTATAGAGAATAAAGAAATAAAGAATTGTGCTGACTTTTGTTCTGGATGTGGAATAATTGCGATTGAATTGATTTTAAAAAAAAACAATTTGATTTTCGATATTGTTGAAATTCAAGAAGACTTTAAAGAATGTATAAAGTTAAATTTAGAAAAATCTAATACACTTAAAAATATAAATGAAGTTTTTATAGGAGATTTATTTAAATTAAAATTAAAGCGTTATGACCTCATTGTTTGTAATCCACCTTATTTTCTTCCATCAGATTCAAGACTTTCAAAGATTGGAAAAAGAAATATATGTAGAATTGCTAGTAAAGATGATTTTTTAGAAGAATTAATAAGGTTTACTATAGAACATTTATCTTCAAAGGGAAACGCATTCTTTGTTTTGAAATTGTTAAAAACATTAAAACTAATAGAAGATTTTTGTAATAAAGAAAAAATTGGCTTTAGTATTCTTGCAAAGAAAAATGAAGTTTTTATATTACGAATTTTTCATTTGAATATAAATATTGATTAACTGTTTTTTGAGCTCAATATCTTCAATATTTTCAAATTGAATTTCTGCTTCTCTACTTAATTTTTGAAATTCAGGAGAATGTCTATGATTTTTTGGTTGCCAGTGATTTTCTTTTGACTCAACTTTTTTATTAGAGATTACTTTTTTTTGTTGTTCAAAAAAAGAATCATTATGTTGATAGGTAATTTTTTTGATTTTATTTTTTAATTGGGGGTGACACTTTTCAATTTTTTTAATTAACATTGGCTCCATAAAAGAAATTTGTTGAGCAAATGTAGGGTGGTTAGTTAAAACTACTAAAATTGAGTCTTTATGTTTCAATGGAATTGTATACTTTGCTAATCTTTCACCAACTATATTTTCCCAATTTTCAATGAACTTTAAAAAGTTCATACCTTCACTCAACTTACCTGGCCTTTTATTAAAGTCATTAATCGGTCTAGTTAAATTGGAGAGATTTAAAATTTCAGATAGCTTTTTCATTTCAGTATTGCGTTATTTCATTTTTTTAAACGATACAGCTTATTTTTTGGCCTGGCCAAGTAATATTTGATAAATTTTCAATATGAGTTTTTATCAGAAATTATTTTTTTTATTAATACTTTTTTTTAGTTCGTGTAGCAGCTATCGGGTTTTAAATCGAGATAATCCATTGCGTTACTATGGGATCAAAACAGTCAGTGTGCCAATGTTTATAAATAAAACAAATATTCCTGCTATTTCTCCAAGAATAACTTCTAAAATTATTGAAAAGTTATCTTTTTATAGAGGATTGAAAGTCTATCCTTATGAAACAAATAAGTCGGATGGTGTTTTAATAGGAATTTTAACTTCAAATAAACTAAAGTCCGACACTTATAAAACTGATCAATTTTTTAATACGGAAGGATCTGACTTTGATGAGGTTTTAGGAAATAATATAACCTCTGGCAATAATACAAAAAGAGGGAACTTATTCATCCCCACCGCCTTAAATTACGAAGTTTCTGTGAGACTAATATTGGTAAAGAGACCTGGGGCGAACGAATTATCACTGTTAAAAAGTGATCTTGGAAAATATGTAAATATTCATCCAAAGATAATCTTCAATGAAGAAATTAAATTTTCTGAATCTTATGCTTTGGAGTTAAAAGCAGATAATTATTTAAATGATGGAAGTTTTATTGATAGAGGTGGGAGTACTAATTATACAAGAGGACAGGGGAGACGGTTAAAAAGTGTTGAGACTCTGGCCGACAATATTGCATTACAGTTTGAGCAGGAAGTTTTAGATGTTTTCTAGTTGGAATGCCTGGGATTATTTTTCAACTAAAAGAGAGTTTGCTAATGACTCAGGTGTTTATTGTTTAAAATCATTTGATACATTTATAGAAAAAATTATTCTTGATACTGTAGATTACTCAGATTCACAGAAAATTGTAAAAATTGCAGATGAAGTAAGTGTAGACTTTTTAGTTGAATCAATCGAGAGTTTAGACCTTTTTTCTACTCATAAAACACTCTTAGTTTTATTTGCAGAGCAATTATCTAATGAAGTTAAAGAATATATATTATCAGATAGCTTTAGCACTGGAGATAATAGAATAATTTTAGTTTTTAGTAATAAAGAGAAAGGCCATTTTTTAAGTTTAAAAAAGAATAGCAAATTTAGTGGCTTAGAAATTGAACCACCTAAGTTTTGGGAAGTTCAAAAGCTTCTTGACCTATTAATGAAGATCACTAAAGTTTGGCTAAATTACGATTGTCAGCAAGTTGTTCTTGAATATTCTGAAAATGATTGTGGAACCTTAATTAACCTCTTAAAAAAAATTGGATTAAACTTTAAAGACACAAAAACTGTAACTCCAGAACAAATAAAAGAAGCTATTACAAATAATAAGATCGATCAATTCTACTTAGCATCTTTCTTCTCTCAAAAAAGATTAGAGGATTATTATAAAGATTTATTTTATTTAAGACCTGACTTTGAGTCCTTAAGAAGTATTGGCTCTTTTATGCAAGGACATATAACAAGGTTATTGGATCCAAGTTATATTGATAAAAAGCCAAGGGCCTCAAAATACGATAAAGAAATTCAGGCAGGTTCAAGATTATGGTCAAAAGAAGAGCTTGAGTTAGAATCAAACTTTTTTAATGAAATTGAACTAATGGCCAAAAGCAAATCGCCATTCATAATGGATAAAATTCGAATAAAATATTTGGAAAGTTACAAATAAAAAAAGCTTCTCATTACGAGAAGCTTTTTTATTTATTATGATATTTAAAATTAAAGACTATTTGTCTGAGTATGTAATCTTGAAGTAATTCTAGATGCGTTTTTAACTTTAATAACACCCTTTTTGGCCAACTTTCTAAGTAGACCTTGAGTCTTTGGTAAAAGTTCCTTAGCAGCTTCTTTATTATTTTCAGAAATAGCAGCTCTAATTTTCTTAATTGCTGATCTTACTTCTGATCTATCTGCTTTGTTTCTTGCAGTTCTAGTAATTGTTTGTCTTGCTCTTTTCTTTGCTGATTTGTGGTTTGCCACGATGCAACTCCTTAAATATTCACTTTTCACAACTATTTATAGGGGCTTTTTATATGTTTTTAAATTTATGTTGGCAAGTGTTAAATTGCTTAAAGAAAAAAACAGTTTTGACTATGCGCATCTCTCATTAATTTTAAATATTTCTGAATCTCTTATTCTTGACCGCTGGGTTGCAAAAGGTCATATTGAATTGAAATTATACGATTATAAGGGTGTTAAATATGAGCGGTATTAAATCTATTGGAATTGTAGGAGCAGGACAAATGGGAAGAGGAATCGCCCAAGTTGCTGCAATGAGTAGTTTTGAAGTTACCTTGTTTGATATATCAAAAGATGGCCTAGATTTTGGTTTGGATTTTATTAATAAACAATTACAAAAAGGTTTGAGTAAAGAGAAGTGGAATCAAGAATTTGTAGATAATACTTTATCTTTAATTTCAGGCGTTACAGATATGAATAGCTTATCTGATTGTGACCTAATTATTGAAGCTGCTACTGAAAATAAAGAGATTAAGTTTAAAATATTCAAAAACCTAGATGAAGTTGCAAAAAAAGAAGCAATATTAGCAACTAATACTTCATCAATTTCAATTACTGAAATTGCGGCCGTAACAAATAGAGCGACTCAAGTTGCTGGAATGCACTTTATGAACCCTGTTCCTGTCATGAAACTAGTTGAAGGAATTAGAGGATTAGAGACTAGTGATGAAACTTTTTCTACAGTTGAAGAAGTTGCTCAAAAAATGGGTAAGACATTTGTAAAAGCTAATGATCTTCCTGGATTTGCTGTAAATAGAATTTTAATGCCAATGATAAATGAAGCAGTATATGCACTTCATGAAGGTGTAGCATCAGTTGAAGATATAGATATTGCAATGAAACTTGGTACGAATCAACCAATGGGACCATTAACTCTTGCAGACTTTATCGGCCTAGATACATGTTTAGCTATAATGGAAGTATTAAATGAAGGTCTAGGAGATACTAAGTATCGACCTTGTCCTCTATTAAAGAAATATGTTGCAGCTGGTAGATTAGGAAAAAAATCAGGAAGAGGTTTTTATGACTATTCAAAATAAACTAATTACTTATGAAGAAATTGAGGGAGTTGGTTACTTAACTCTTAATAGAGAGGATAAATTAAATGCACTTAATACTGACGTTTTAAAAGAGTTAGAAGAGGTTCTAATTGAAATTTCTAAAACTCAATTTAGTGTAAATGGAATTATTTTTACTGGGGCAGGAGAGAAGGCCTTCATTGCAGGTGCTGATATTGCTGAAATGAGTGATATGAGTGTTTCTCAGGCAAAAGAATTTGGTGAGCTTGGTCAACGTGTAACATTGTTATTTGAAAAGCTACAACTTCCAGTTATTGCATGTGTTAATGGTTTTGCATTAGGTGGTGGATGTGAGATGGCCATGAGTTGCGATTTTATTTATGCAACAAATGCAGCTGTATTTGGTCAACCAGAAGTAAAGCTGGGACTAATTCCCGGCTTTGGTGGAACACAGAGACTTTCTAAATTAATAGGCAGAAATAAAGCAAAAGAAATTGTATATACTGGTCGAAATGTGAAGGCAGATGAAGCGTTATCACTTGGATTAGTAAATAAAGTTTTTGATTCAAAAGGTGAGATGTTATCTGAAGCTAAAAAAACAATTTTAAGAATGACAAAAAATTCGCCATACGCAATTTCAATAGCAAAAAAAGTTATGAATACTGGAAACGATTTAACCGTTTCGGAAGGACTTCATCATGAGTTAAATGAGTTCTCAAATATTTTTAACTCACAAGATATGAAAGAAGGTTGTAGAGCATTTGTTGATAAGAGAGCTGCTAGCTTTAAAGGGTGTTAGAAAATGAGTATTGAAAAAGATTATTATGAAATTAAAGAAATGGCCGGAAAATTTACAGATGGCGAAGTTTCACCCTTAGCTGAGCAAATTGATAGAAATGGTGAAATCCCAATGGAGCTAAGAAATAAGTTGGCAGAGAATGGATTTATGGGAATTTTTATTCCTGAAGAGTATGGTGGATCAGGTTTAGATTATACTGCTTATTCAATAATCGTAGAGGAGTTATCTAGAGGGTGTGCATCTACTGGAGTTTATATCTCTGCTCATAATTCATTAGCAATTTATCCAATACTAAACTATGGAGATGAAGAACAAAAGAAGAAGTATTTACCAAAGATGGCCACAGGAGAGTCAGTAGGATGTTTTTGTTTAAGTGAACCAAATGCTGGTTCAGATGCAGGATCTCTAACTACATATGCTGAAGATAAAGGTGATTATTACGAAATTACTGGGACTAAGAATTTTATTACCAACGGTAAAGAAGCAAAAGTTGGGATCGTTTTCGCAAAAACTCAGAAAACTGTTGATCATAAAGGAATGAGTGCTTTTATTGTCGATATGGATTCACCTGGAATTGAGATCATTAAATTAGAAGATAAGTTGGGAATTAAAGGTTCTTCAACTGCTCAATTTTCATTCGAGAATGTAAAAGTTCCAAAAGAGAATTTATTAGGTAAAGAAGGAAAAGGTTTTTCAATTGGTCTAGGTACACTTGATGGTGGAAGGATTGGTATTGCGGCCCAAGCGTTAGGAATTGCAGAGGCGGCCTTTAGAGCAGCAAAAAAATATGCTAGTGAGAGAATTCAATTTGGTAAACCTATTTCCTCGCTACAGGCCATTCAATTTACACTTGCAGACATGAGTACAAAAATATATGCATCGCGTTTGATGATTTATGATGCTTCTGAGAAGAAGACTAATGGAGAACCTTATTCAAAAGAAAGTGCTTCAGCTAAGTTGTTTGCATCTGAATCTTGTATGTGGGTAACAACCAAGGCAATTCAAGTTGCAGGTGGAGCGGGTTTTACAAAAGAATACCCTTTTGAAAGATTTTTTAGAGATGCGAAGATTACTGAAATTTATGAAGGGACTTCTGAAGTTCAAAGAATTGTAATTGCAGCAAATGAGATGAAAGAGTTTAGTTAAAAGATTGCCGAACTTTTATCAAAATGATAACAATTTGTTTTCACACGAATATGTTCCTAGTGGAGGAACCCTTTGCTAAAAAAAATTATGGAGAAAGTCGCAATGGCCAAAAAGAAGACTAAGAA
>CAXHCD010000130.1:0-7232 GCA_964015265.1 uncultured Oligoflexia bacterium | reverse complement strand
CCCCCGAGCTCTATCGTCGGCAGCGTCAGATGTGTATAAGAGACAGGAATTATGGGGGACTATCAAGACTCTGCGAGAAGAAAATTACATGGACAAGCTTATCTTGATACTAGTATTTTAGTACAAAAGATTAATGATTTGGATTTGAACTTTTTTGTGAAAAACATTTTTGATAACAGGAATAAGATTGGCTTAGTTATAAATAATGGAACTTATACGCCAAGAGGAAGGAATGTGGGATTTAAATTCTCATTTAATTATTAATGTATTCAAATTATATACGCTTAATTTTTCTATTTTTTTCGTCTTTATACTCGAATGTATACGCTAGTGTAAATTTAGTGCCAGTTTTTGAACCCTATGCAAATGTTAATTCCAAGTTTAAAAGTGATATAGAAAAGAAAATTAAAAAGAAAGGTCTTGAGCCAATTTTTTTCAGTAAATACAATGATTTTAAGGCATACGTAGAATCACGTAAAACTGAATTTTATGTAAGTATATTTAAATTCAATAAATCTGATATTGAGCAAAAAAAAATTGGTCGCTTATATCGAAAGCAATACATGGTTTTATCTAATAAAGAAATTAAAGAAATTAAAAATAAGCGAGTTGGTATAGTTCAAGTGGCTGATAGAGAAAAGCTTGAGTCTCAAATTGAAAAAAAATTCAAGCTGTCATTTAGCTTAATGAAAACAGTACCAAAAAGTGAAGATTTAGTTCCATTGATAGTTTTCAATATTGTAGATGTAATTCTAGTTGATAAAGAAATAGTAAGTTTTTTAAAAAAAAGATATTCATATAAAATGTTTAGTAAAGATTATAAGTTTAAACATTTAGATTTGTTCTTATATAAGGTTAAAAAGTAATGATGAAGAATAAAATATTTAATATTATATTTTCCTTGTGTTTTATATTTCATTCTATCAATGTATATGCATATAAAATTACGGTTATCTCACAAGATAAGAAAAAATTTAATATATTCACAGAAAAGTTCAAAAGTTATGGGAATGATAAGTATAATATTGAAGTAAAAAACATTGAAAGGGATTATCCTCAAGAACAATATGATAAATATTTAAAAACAACTAATCCAGACTTAGTAGTACTAGTCGACAATGTCTCTTTAGAGTTGCATAAAAAATTTAATCAAGATAATAAAATGATTAAGGGGGTTTCAGTTTTATCTCTAAGTGTTTCTAACTCATTAGAAGACAGTAAAGGAATTATGGGCATTAGGTACGAAGTTCCTTTGTTTTCTATTATCTCTAGTTTTAACTTTGTTTTTAAGAAAAAGATTAAAAAGATAGCATGTATTTTTAGAAACTCTTTTTCTGGTGATCAGATTGAACTTGCAAAAAAGCATCTTAGTCTAACTGGAGTAAAACTGGACTTTTTTGATGTCGATAGTTCTGGTCAAGAAATTACAGAGAACGGTTTAAGTTCAATTATTGACAAAATTAAAAAAGATAAAAAATATGATGCAATCTGGGTAACATTAGATGCCAAATTATTTACTCAGAAATTATTTTCAAATTTTTGGTTACCAATTTCTAAAAATGTAAAAATTCCTTTTATAACAAATGAAAGTTTTTTTGCATCAAAAGAGATTAATTTTGCTACCTTAGCAGTTTCTCCTAATATTTACGACCTTTCAGATCAAGCATTTCAGCTTGTGAGACATATACTTCAGGGTAAAGTTAATTTAACTGATCTTAAGATAGAAGAGAATATATCCGTTAATACCTATGTAAATACTTTAAAAGCAAGATTAAACAATCTTGAAGTTAGAGATAATTTATCTAAAACTGAAGTTTATACAATAGAGTAGAGTTGAAACGGATACTTTTTTACAATCTTATGTTTATCGGCGTTGCTACAGGAGCACTTTGTTTTGTAGTGGGCTATCTTGTCCTTTCTAATGTTGTAAGTGATTTTAATGAAGTTGTAAAACATGAAAACAAGCTACTTTTAAAAAGTTCTCAAGAGTCTGTAAATTTATTTAGAGAAAAAACGTATAATAAGCTTAAATTAGGTTTTCAAAGTAGCTCTGAATTAAAAATGATTCGTGATTCTAAAATATTAGCACCATTAATTTCTAATTTTGCCATTAATGATATTAAAAATTTTTTTGAAGGAATTTATCAAAATGATAAAAAGCTCGAAGAAATAAGTTTGGCCGTTCTTTACAAGGGAGAGTGGCAATTATGGCAATATTTCTCTAAAGAGTTTCCATCTGGAGTTGATATTGGTGGAGGAATTTCTAAAGACGGAAAAAATTGGGAATTCACACATCTAAGTAAAAGCGAAAAAGTTATGGTGAGACAAGACATCCTAAACAGTAAAAAAACACCGAATGAGCTATTTTTTAGAGAAATTAATACAGATAAACCAGATGGTAAAATAATTATCTCAATTTCTAAAGTACATAATGAAGATCTTATTTGGGTTGTCACATATGTATTCAGTATCAAAGAGCTATATGCAGAAAAACAGAAACAGGCAGATTTTATAAATTCTTTTGAAGAAAATCTCTTAATGAGTTCTCAAAGAACTCAAGAAAAAATACAAACTTTTAAGAAGAAACTCACGTTTGATATTTTTGTATACATTTCAATTGTATCAATGTTTATTTTTGGCTTTGTCGTACTATTTTCAAAGAGAATGGGGCAAAAGCTTTTATCTCCATTATATGAAATGATATCTAAATTAGAGAGTGCTGGAAAAGGTAATTACGAAAAAATGGATACAAGTGGAATAGAAAACGAAGTTTTAAAAATAACTGAAAAATTTAACTTTATGGTAGATGAAATTCAAAGAAGAGATAGTGAGCTTAAGGCATATTCTGATAATTTAGAATCTTTAGTTGAGCTAAAAACTAGTGAACTTGAAAAAGAAAGACAAAAAAATATTCAAGAGTCTAAACTTCGATCAATTGGTGAAATGGCCGCAGGTGTAGCTCATGAAATTAATAATCCTCTTACTGTAATTATTCCTAATGTAAAGCGTATTCGAAAGTATTTGTTAAGTGAAAATAATATCAATGAAAAAGTTAGAAAATCTTTATTAACGATAGAGAAGATGGCCAAAAGAATTGAAGTAATTGTAAAAAGTGTAAAAGCATTCTCTAGAAACCAAGAAGAAATAGAATGTGAACCATGTAACACAAAAGATATACTAGATTTTTGTATAGATTTAAAATTACAGAAATTAAAATCTTCTTCTATAGAATTTACTATAATTGATGAAAGTAAAGATGCTTGTATCTTTGTGAAAAAAGTTGAAATTTCTCAAATATTAGTAAATTTAATTGGTAATGCTGAATATGAAATATTGAAAGATCAAACTTCTACAAATCGATTTATAAAAGTGTATTCCTATACTAAAGATGAACATTTATTTTTGGAAGTCTCAAATAGTGGGCCAAAAATAGATGAAAAAATAGTTGATCAAATTATGGAGCCTTTTTATACAACTAAACCAATTGGAGAAGGAGCTGGTTTAGGACTATCAATATCACGATCTATTGCGAACTCGTTTAACGGTGATCTTTTTGTAGACTTAACAAAAGAGTTCACTACATTTACTGTCAAAATACCTCTTTCTAAAATTAAGTATAATGAAGCTATCTAAGTAGTTGAAAATACAATATTTATTTATGTAAAATTTTAGATGACTTTAACCGACAAGATACTGAAGGGATATAGAATCTTTTCAATAATTTGAGGGTATTATGTCATCAGTATTTAATGATGCTATTAGAAATTTTTTAGGCCCAATAAATAATCTACTCGATGACCCTGAAGTCAGTGAAGTCATGATTAATGGGCCAAAAGAAATTTTTGTTGAAAAAGGTGGACTTGTTTACAGAGTTCCTAATGAATTTCCAGATGAATATGCATTAAATTCAGCAATGCGTGCAATAGCACAAAGTGTGAATAGAACAATTGATGAAGAAAACCCAAGATTAGATGCAAGATTACCAAACGGATCAAGAATACATGTTGTTCTTCCACCAATGGCCAAGAAAGGAACAACTGTTGCTATTAGAAAGTTTAAAGAAGAAAAATTAACTTTGAAAGATTTAATAAAGTTTGGATCCTTGTCTCCAGCTGCGGCCAGATTTTTACAAATTTGTATTTACTTAGGAAAAAATATTATCGTCTCAGGTGGTACAGGTTCAGGTAAAACGACAATGCTTAATGTATTGGGTGGACAAATTCCTAGAACACAAAGACTTCTAATTATCGAAGATGCTGCCGAACTACAAATCCATACTGAACATGTTGTGAATTTTGAAACTAGAAAACATGATCCTGCAAAAAATTTAAAAGAAGTGAGCATCAGAGACTTAGTTATATCTGCTATGAGGCTGAGACCAGATAGAATAATCGTTGGGGAAGTTAGAGGTGATGAAGCTCTCGATTTAATTCAAGTTATGAATACTGGTCACGATGGAAGCATGGGTACTGTGCATGCAAACAATCCAGCTGATGCCTGTATAAGGTTAGAAACCTTATGTTTAATGGGTGATATTAAAATTCCACCTGATGCTATTAGAAAAATGGTAGGGAGTGCAGTTCAAATTGTTGTTCAATGTGCAAGATATCATGATGGCGGTAGGAGAACTTCTCATATATCTGAAGTTTTAGGTGTTGATGAACATGGAAGATATATTACAAGAGATATATTTAAATGGGTTCAAACTGGTAAAGATCCAGATTCAGGTAAATATGAGGGTGAAATGATACCTTGTAGTTATGTTCCAAGTTTTTTTGAAGATATTGTTGTTAACAAATTACCATTTCCTAAAAAAGAATTTATAGCTCCTGAGTGGGCAAGTAAAATATTAAAAAAGGCGGCCTAAAGTGAAATTGAGAGATCACTTTTTATTAATCGTATTATTACTTTTAACAAATTGCTCAAACGTTGGGACTAAACGTTTTCCTGCGTCTAATGAAAGTAAAAACTGTTTTAAAAGTACCAATAAATTATTAGGAATTGATTTAAGTGATAAAGTTATTTCTTCACATGTTTTAAGATTAGAGACAAAAGATGGCAAAGGTTTTGTAGAGTCTCCTGCTGGAAATTTTTTATTGGGTAAAGATGGAGCAGCTTATAGTTACTTAGGTCGTTTCTCAGAAAAATTTATTAATAGTGGCGTTGAAAAAAATAATGCTGTCTTTCAAGAAATAACAACTAAGCATGCTGAATACGAGATGAATTTTATGATTAAAAACCCTAGTACAGGGGCATATGATAAAGTATTTGAAGTTCCTTTTAGAGGTTATGTTCCTGTTCCATATAATCAATTTGAAAAAATTACTTCATCTACAGAACCCTTTATGGTGGCATTTAGAGATACTTTACAAAAAGTCTATTCATCTAACGGAGAAATTGATGTTAATGCATTAGATCTTTCATATCTGTCAAAGGATTCACAAGAAATATTTAAAAGAGTCATTGAGGAAAGTATATACTTTGAACCTAAGTTAGTTTCTTCAAAAATGCGTGATTATCCATTTTCACCAGTTGTTGGATTTGATTTTGCTATTGATGACGTAAACAATATAAGACCTATTGCTTACGAGGCTAATGGCTCAACTCCATCTGGGTTAAGTAATAATATCCAACTTAAAAGTATTTTTGCGGATGCAGATGGTGAATTATTTGAAACTATTAGAAATAAAATTGTTACAAATAATCCATTTATGGCCTTGAAAAAAACTATCGATAGCAACGCTAGAAAATGGACAAAAAGTACTGAAGGAATTTCAGTAGTAATTGGTCCTGGTTCATTTAATGCTGCTCACCCTGATGTTGCAGCAATTGCTGAATTTTCGGGAATGCCATTAGTAAAAGTAGAAGATTTATATATTGATAATGAAGGTTGGGTTAGACTCAATGTGAATAAAGGAACTCGTAACCCAAAAGTAACAGGAGTTTATTCAAGAGTTGATGAATCATTTCTAATTCAATCTAATAAATTACAAATTCCAATTAGGGATCCGCATTTTTATGTTGAAACGAATAAAATGCTTTCAAAAAAATATGGAATCAACTTAGAACCTCATATTGGTTATGCATACACATACGATGAAAACTGGAATGTGGTAGGTCTTGAGTTTAATAAGGATGGAAGTCCAAAATTATTAGAAACGTTTTATAAACTTGGAAAAGATCCTACAAGGTTAGAAAGTACTAATTCATCAGACCTAGCTAAAGCCTTAATGGATGGAAAAATATATATAAGTAATATTGGTGGTAGAACATTAGACGATAAAAGAATTTTTCAAATGATTTCTGATGAAATTGCACCGAAATTTAATCCAAATAAAAGTGAGATCGTTGGGCCTCCAAAATCATTAAGAGTTTCAGACTTTGAAGAATTTTATAATACACCTTTAACTGATATGGGTAAATATGTTGTTAAGGTACCTGATGAGTCTGGCGGTCAAGGTGTCTATATATTAGTTAATGAGCCCATGGATGTAAGACAAAGAGTATTAGATATGGTTAAGAGTAATCCTCAGTATTATACAATACAAGAATTTGCTAATCAGAGTTTAGTCAATACTGTAGGTAAAGATAATTCTGGAAATTTAGCATTTGAAACGACAGCGATGGATGCTAGATATTATTCTATGTTAGATGGTGAAGGTAAATTAGTTGTAGACCCAGATGCCTTTTTGGCCAGAGTTGCAAAGCCTAAAAGTGGTTCTACTAATACATCTCAAGGCGCTGGATACGGTCAGTTTTTAGTTGTTAAAGAAGGACAAAAAAGAGCAAAGAAAAATATTTTACCACAAGTAAAAGATCAACGATTTATAGGTGTCTCTAGACAACAGGATTTAAGAGAATACGCTAAAAATTTAAATTTTTTAATGAATTTATCCGCTTCAGAAAAAAATAATATTGATACTTATATTGTAGAAAATTTAATAAATACTCATAGAGATTTAATTGATATTATTGGGCGTCCTCTTTCCCCATATATTAAAAAATTTAGAGCTTTTAAAGATGGGAATATGTCTCGAAGTGAATTTAATTCGTTACTAAATGAATTAAGAGCAAAACTTATGACAGGTGTAACTCGTTCATCTCAAGCAAATGATATTTTGAGAAAAACGTTAGTTGAAACTCAAAAATACGGAAAGTTTGCTAATGAATTTTGGCCTCTTAGAAAGTTGAAGAAATTTTTTAGATTTAATTTAATCAATAATGATAAAAAC
>CAXHCD010000129.1:0-7305 GCA_964015265.1 uncultured Oligoflexia bacterium | reverse complement strand
AGATTGGCACTAGTCTCGTGGGCTCGGAGATGTGTATAAGAGACAGTATAAATAAAATTTATAAGAGTTGTTTAGCTTCAGAATTTGATAGGGGGATGGAGCTTTCTATCACTTATATGACTGGCCTAGCAAATTCATTTAGAGGGCATTTTAGATTTTATGAATATGATTATTCAGCTTCCGGAGAACATGCAAAATTGTACTCGTGGGTCTTTGATGATGGAAAAGTACAAAGCTGTGATTATAAGGATGAAAAAAATAGAAGAGTACAAGTGTTTCCTTCTAAATTTAGATGGAATCCAATTTATAAGGAAAATCGTAAAAATATTTACGATATAATTAGATAATGGATATTGAAGAGCAATTAAAACAATTTGTTATAACGACTAAATCAGAAAAGTTTTTTGATAAATTAAAATTAGATCTGATTAAAGAAGATGTCTGGCCTTTTACAATTGCAACCGCTTGTTGTGGGGTTGAATATAATACTTTGTTTACAAAAGATTATTATAAAAAAACTGATAATTTAGAAATAGAGTATTTTCCACCTGAGACGAGTGACTTATTAATAATTGGTGGAACTATTACATATTTATATCTTCCATACTTAGAGAAAATTTATAATGAAATGCCGGAAAATAAATGGGTAATTGCTTTGGGCTCATGTGCTGCTTCTGGTGGACCATTTAAGGGAAGTTATTCAGTCGTTCCTGGGATTAGCTCAAAAATTCCAGTTGATGTTTATATCCCCGGGTGCCCACCAACCCCTGATCAAATTATTGAAGGTCTTAATCAAGTAAAAAAAAGAATAGAAGAGAAACTGGGTTCAAACAAAATTTATAATTATGAAAATTAGTGAAATAAATATTGATTTAATAAGAGAGGAAGTTTTTCTTAGAAAAAATAAGAGTAGTGCTTTCGTTCTGGTTGATTTGTTTGCAAACAGTGATCAAGGGAAAATTGAACTTTATTACATACTCAGAGATTATGAAAAAAATTCTGAAGAAATTTTAAAAGTATTAGTTCCAAGTGGAAGAAAGGTTCCATCAATTGCAAATGTTTTGGAAAATTCTAATTGGTGTGAGTCTGAAATTTATGATTTATATGGGGTTCATTTTGAAGGGAATTCGAATCTTTTTAGAGCTTACACAAGAGGATTGGCCAATGGAAATCCCTCTATTGAGCAAGTTCGATTTAATGTTCCTTCTTACAAAAAGAAAAAAATTGAAAACTGGGATTATTCAATTTCTATAGGTCAAATGAGTCATTCTAATTCAGGTGTAATGTCGGGAGTTTTTGGTATTCAAAATGATCTGATTGAAGATTGTATTATAGATCCAGGTTTACTTCATAGAGGGATTGAAAACCTTTGTGAAAAGCGTACTTATGCTCAAAACTTACAATTAATTGAAAAACTAAATTATATTTCAGGGCCTCAAAATACATCACTATATTGTAATGCTGTTGAAAGCTGTCTTGCTATAAATATTCCTGATAAGGCAGTTGCAATTAGAATGATTTTTATGGAACTTGCTAGAGTTTTTGACCATTTAAATTGTTTGCAATCAATGGTTCAAATATCTGGCGCTGGTTTTCCAATTGAATATAATTTTGATTTCAAAAGTTTAATATTAGACTTATATGAAAGTTATTCGGGAAAAAGATTGTTTCCAAATTGTTCTATATTTGGGGGAGTCAACTTTGAACTACCTCTTGCATGGATTTCTGATTGCTTTGAAATGATCACGCTTCTCACAAAACATGTAAATGAAATTTCCAATTATCTAACGAGATCAAGTGCATGGTTTGAAAGATCTAAATCTGGACATATTGGTGCAACAGATGCCTTGTTAAGTGGCTTTTCAGGTCCTGTTCTTAGAGCAAGTGGAATTAATTATGACTTGAGAAAAAATAATCCATATTATTTCTATAATGATGTTGAATTCGAAGTTCCTCTTGGTGTTTATGGCGACTCATATGATCGTTATATGGTTCGAATGGAAGAAATTAAACAATCATTTAAAATTATGGCCCAAATATTAGATAATATTCCGTCTGGGCCAATAAAAGTAGATTTAAGAGATTTAGGTTTTTTAAAAGATAATGAAAACTTATTATTAGATTTAAAAATTCCTCTAAACTCAATTTATACAAAGATGGAAGGAAGTAATGGTGAGATTGGAGTATTTTTAAAGACAAATGGAGAGTCGGTTCCAAATAGATTGCGATTTAGATCTCCAAGCTTCTTTCATGCACAGTCTTTTAATAAGGTCCTTAAAGGATGTACATTAACTGAAGCTGAAGTTGGACTTGAGTCTTTAAATATTAATGCAAGTGAGATGGATAAATGATTTTTGAAAAAATATCATATAAAGCAAAGAACCATTTAGAAATTTCAAATATCTATATCAAGGTTATTTTAAAAAAATTATTTCGATATAACTTAAAAAGTAGAGAAGAAAGGCCAGCAAGATATTCAGGACAACTAATTAATAAAAAAGTTTTAGAATGTAATGACTGTAATTTATGTGAAAGAGTTTGTCCCACAAATGCCATTTCATTTTATAAAAATAAAGAAATTGTTTTTAATTTCTCAATTTTAAGTTGTACTTATTGTGAACTTTGTCTAGATATTTGTCCCGACAACTTACTAAGCTTTGATAAATCGCTACACGGTGTAAATTCTTTTGAAGAAAAATTTATTCTTGGTAATAAATTTCTTGATTTGGAAAATGAAATTCATGATGAGGATGCTGAATAGAGGACTTTAAAAGAGCTAAAAAATCATCTCTTGGAATTTCTCTGCCCCCTAAATTTTCAACTACAGGCGTAACCATTTGTGTATCTAAATAAGTTACTTGATTATCTTTTAGAACTTTCATTAAACTTAATAATGCCAGTTTAGATGTATTACTTTCTTTGTGAAACATAGATTCACCAGAGAAAAACTTTCCAATTCGAACACCGTAAAGACCTCCTTTTAGTTTATCTTTTTTATCATAAACTTCAACGGAGTAAGCATGCCCTGAATAATGAAAGTCAATATATGAATCGATTATTCTGTCAGTGATCCAAGTTGTATCTTGACCTGGACGATTGCAAACTTTCGAACATTCGATAATTACTTGAGGAAAATCTTTATTAAAAGTAACGTAATATTCTTTTTTATTTAGCCACTTTTTTAATGATCTATTTATATAAATATCTCTATGGAATAAAACACCTCTAGGATCAGGAGAAAACCAAGCAAGAGGGATATCTAATGAAATGGGCCAAGGAAATATCCCTCTTTCATAGGCCATTTTTAAACTTGAAACTTCTAAATCTCCACCGACTGCTAGAAGTCCATGCTCATCTGCACTTTCAACTGGAGGGAAGTCTATAATCGCCAATTAATTCTCCATACAATTTAAAATAGAATTCGCTATTAATGCTGCACTAGAAAGAGTAATTTCTTGAGATCGTGGCCTAGAATTATTCATATCTTTTATAAAGGGTGCTACTTCTACAAGATCAGCACCAGTAATTTTAAATTTTAATGCTAAACTTTCAATGATTTGAATACACTCGTGAGGAGCCAATCCCTCTTCCTCAGGGGTTCCTGTTGCACTAGCAAACTCTTCATCTAGTGCATCAATATCAAAGCTAATGTATAATTCATCAATAGAATTACTATTTAAATAACTAATAATCTTTTGACTGATATTATCAGGGCCATGCTCTTTAACTTCATAATTCCAGTATTGTTGTAGGTTAAAAACATTTTCCCAATGACCTCTATCTTTTCCTGAAGATCTAATTCCTATTTGTATGCAGTCTTTAGGATCAGTAAGGTAATCTAATATATTAGCTGTCCAAGATCCAAAGCATATGTCAATTCCAAGTCTTTCCTTAAGAAGATCTGTATGAGCATCAAAGTGAATTAGTCCAACTCTTTTTCCTTGAGTTTTTTTAGCTTTAAGGAATTCTTTAACTAATGGATAACTAACAGAATGGTCTCCGCCAATTGAAAATAACTTTTTATTTGGAAATTCTTTGTGAAAAGTTTCACAAAGTTTTTCTGTGATAGACAAAGGTGATACAGGTAAATCATTTTCTTCATTATATAATGATTTTCTGCATTTATTTATTGTTACTTGGTTAAGATATTTATCATGTAGTAAATGAGGGATAACTCTTACATCCCCTAAATCTAAATATGGGTAGTCGTTTAATTCTATAAGTTCATTTCTAACAAAAAGAGGCCCCCAGTTTGCTCCTCTTAGTATTCCCCCTCCACAATCTGAAGGTATACCTAAAATACATACATTACTTTGATTCGTTGAAAGTGATTTTTTCCAACTAGTTTCAACATTTTCATTTCCATAAATCTTTTTTTGTAAAAGATTTTTTCTTTCTTTTGCAGTATTTACTGTGAATACTCCTGAGCCAGGAGGGCATAATAATTTTTCAGCTAGGGTATTAAAATTTTTATCCATTACATTTCCATTTTATATAATCATATCATTAATTATCTTCTGACGAAGATCAATTTGTGAATATTTATTAGTAAACTCAGTACGATCTAAAGTTATGAAGTCTTTTAATATTTTTGATTCAAAATGAATTGTTTTTGGCCCTATAGAGTTAAAAACACCTGCAATGTGAGATGTCATGAATAAGTTTTTAATATTTTGAAAGTCTTCAATTGGAAAAGGTTCATTTGGAAATACATCTATATAGGCCTTAAAGTTTGAATTATTTTTAAGATGTAATACTAAATCATTCCAATTTATTAGTTTTCCTCTAGCACTATTTATTAAAGTTGCATTTTTAGGCATTTGGTTTAAAAAACTTTTATTTATCATTTCTTGATTTTTTTCATTTAAACTACAAGCTAAGATAACGACTTCATTAAATTCAATTTGATTTAAATTCTTATATGGATCGTAAAAACTAATATTTTTAACTCTGGGGGAAAGTGTTTTTTCTAAAATCTTACCTATCTGGCCATATCCAATTATTGTTATATTTAAATCTGATAATAAAGATCTATTCCATGATCTAGAATGATCCCAATTGGTCGTGAATTTTAAATCAGAAATTGATCGAGTTAAACAATTATAAATATAGTCGCAAACTGCCTCAGATCGAATTTCATTTCCTAGAATAATTGGAATATTTAACGCTTTTATTTGCTCTATGGTAAAATTATCGTACCCGGAGTTAGCATGAATAATGAGATCAATATCTTGATCAATGAAACTATTTAAATCGACGTGAGTATCAGTAATTAATACTTTATTAGAATTTGTATTAAATTTATTTACGTACTGAACATGTCCTAGGCCTTCAAGCTCTTGCTTTTCTAAAAAATTGAAATTACTCGAAAAATAGGGCGAAGTATGGGCACGTAATACCTCTATTGGTCTTGTCATAGTAGATTCATATCAAATCATGTATACTTTGAGGATACTACTTGTGAAAATTAAGTAAATAACTTATATAAAGTATTATGATTTCAATTAAGTCGCAACGCGAAATAGATATAATGAAAAAAAGCTGCCAGCTGGCCGCCAATACCCTCAATTATATTCAAGACTTTATAAAGCCTGGTGTTTCAACTCTTGAGTTGAATGATATTTGTCATAAGTATATAGTTGATAGGGGAGCATATCCATCTCCTCTAAATTACAATGGATTTCCAAAGTCTGTTTGTACTTCATTAAACGAAGTAATATGTCACGGAATTCCAAATAAGAATGACATTGTTAAAGACGGAGATATTTTAAATATCGATGTTACAACTTATTTAAATAAGTTTCATGGGGATACAAATAGAACTTTTCTAGTGGGAAATGTTGATCCTGAAGTAAAAAAGCTCGTAGATATTACATATGATTGTATGATGGCCGGTATAGGTGTTGTAAAACCTGGGGCAAGGCTGGGTGATATTGGTGCAATCATTGAAGAAATGGCCCATGATAACGGTTTTTCTGTTGTTCATGAGTATTGTGGTCATGGAATAGGTAGAGAGTTTCATGAAGAGCCTCAGGTTTTACATTATGGTAAAAAAGGCACAGGGATTGAACTCAAGAAAGGAATGACTTTTACAATTGAACCCATGATAAATTTAGGTGCAAGACACTGTAAATTATTAAAGGATCAATGGACGGTTGTAACTGCCGATAAGAAATGGTCAGCACAGTTTGAACATACAATTGTTGTGACTGAAGACGGTGCTGAAATAATGACTCTTCCTACAGAATAATGGTTAAGTTTTATAATTATCAAAATACTCTCGAAATAAATCAAAATAAGATCCAAGTAAATCTCGATGTAAATAAAGATCTCGTTTTAAAAGAGATTCAAATAGGTACTGATGAATATTCAGAGTTATACGAACTCGTTTTAAATAGAGAACTAAATGAGATTCTTGCTGACTTTCAAATTGATACTGAATTATTTCTTCATCCTTTTGAATATATAATTAGGCATTCAATTAAAGATTATTTAGGAAAGCTTGAGACTGATTATGTTTATAAAAAATATGATCATAGAGAATTAATTTGTAGATGTTTTGGAGTTTATCAGTCTGAAATTGAAGATTGTATTGAGAGCAAAGGGGCAAGAAGCCCTAAGGATATAACTGATAAATTATTGGCCGGTGGAGGATGTACAAGGTGTGTACAAGATATTCAAAGCTTAATTTCATATTTAATAACAGAGAAACAATTATCATTAAAATCAAAAGAAACTCCCATATTAGATGAAACTCAATTAATTTATAGAATCGATAAAGAATTAACAAAGTTTCAGGACATGAATCAAATTTCTAGAGGAACCATTGTCTTTGAAAAATATGAGCCTGGAAAATTATTTCTTAAGGTAAATGCAAAGATAGAAGAAATTGATTTAAATGAAGTAGAAGTATATTTAACGAGAGAAACGAAAGTTAATTTTAAAGTTTATTTTTCTTTTTAAGTTCCATCATTCTTTTATATTTTACTTGGCACTTCTTATTAATAGAGTTCAAGCTTTTAATTTTCTGAAAAACAGCTTTAATTTTGGGTCTATCTTTTTCTAAAGAATAGTCAATATCCTCTTGAAGGTATTTAAACTGTTCTGCAAAATAAACAAGTTGTGGAATTTCTTCATTTAAACAAAATGGATAATCATTTAACTCTTGAATCATCGCCATATATTGAAAAAATATAATATCTATATCTTCCAGAAGTTGATCAACTGAAGACTTCATAATTCTGAAACTTCTTCCCTCATTAACTGGATAACTAAATATTTTTTCTCTATTGAGTAAAATCTCTC
>CAXHCD010000128.1:0-7506 GCA_964015265.1 uncultured Oligoflexia bacterium | reverse complement strand
ACTAAATCTTTTAAAGATAATTTTTTAGAAATAAAAGTTTCTATATCTTTTTTTCTTTTAATTTTATTTAAAATATTCGAGTAGTTTATATCCAAGATCATCTCCATTAAAAAATTAATTCATTTTACCTTAATGCAACAAAAATTCGTAAAATTTTTTCTTTACAGTGCTTAATTATAATTTCTAAAGTAATAAGATGAAAAATATACTGATATTCATCGCTGCATTTGCTGCATATACGAGCCTCGCTTCTGCAAATCAAGACTGGAACACTTTAACTGATAAATACAATTTAAAGAAATCTGGACAAACTTTTTGTACGAAAGGAGCTCTTGGTCACCTACAACTCAATGGAAGAAAAAGGGTTAGACCAGCATCCATTTCAAAATTATTTACAACATTATGGGCGATTGAAAAGTTAAATAAAGATTACAAATTCAAGACGAATTTCTACATCGACGATAACAAAACTCTTTATGTATTGGGATCAAAAGATCCTTTTTTCGTAACGGAGTCAATATTATATGTATTAGATAGAATATTAAATGATTCCATTAATATAAAAAAAATAGTTTTCGATAAAAACTTTTATTTTAACTGGAAATCAGAACCAGAAGATGTATTAAACAAATTAAAAAGTTATTTTGTAATTCGTTCAAAAGATAAAGAAGTTAAAAAAGTTCAAAAACTATTTAATGAAAGAGGGTTTGATATCAAGATCAGTGAAATCTTAAACTCTATAGAAAGTATTCAATTTCAAAGTAAAATTAATACTAAATACTTACAAAAAGTATTCACATTTAACTCACATCCTCTTTATAAAATAATAAAGCAAATGAATAAATACTCTAATAACTTCATCGCCGATATTATATTCAATAACCTTGGAGGAGAAAAGGCCTTCAATATTTATTTAAATAAAAAGCTTAATATTTCTAATAAAACAACTTATTTGTACACAGGATCAGGACTTGGGGATAATTACACAACTTGTTTTGACACCATTAGAGTTCTTGAAGAACTTATTAACCAAGTTAATAAACAGTCTATTCACCCATATGATATTATAGCTGTCCCAACATCAGATAACGGAACATTAAAGAATAGACTCTCTCATTTTGAAAAATCAATGGTAGCAAAAACAGGAACATTAAATGGAACAGTTACTTTAGGTGGACTAGTTTTCACAGATAAAGGATATCAATTTTTTACACTATTTAACGAAATAAACTTTCTAAGTAAAGGAAGATCTTTTCAGGATGAGTTTTTAAATAATTATTTCTTATCAACTTCTCATTTTGACTACGAAGAAGAGGACTACTTTCCAGTAGTCCTATAGGTTATTTTTTTTCACACGATTGCGCTTTTATTAAATCTAACTTTGCTTGAATTTTCTTTTTATCTCTTATTTCTTTTAGTATTTTAAAATTTGGTTTTATATCATTTTCCGAAATGATTTTATATAATCGCTGTAAATTGACTCCTGTATCTTGCACTAAAATCGTTCCTGTATATTCCATATTTATTATTCTTCCATATCTACTCATAAAAGGTCTTAGGCTTCTTGTAATTTGCTTCGCAATCTCGGGATGAACTCCAGTGTACTTTAACATGTAGTAATATTTTAAATTGGGTATTTGAGGAGCCGTTTTTTTATCTGCAGTGAACTCTTTAACAGGCGTATACCTTATATCTCTAGAGCTTATTATCTTGTAAACGCCACTTGTAACTTCTACCCTAGTATAACCATTAGAATTTAAAATTTCAGATAAAAGTAATTCTGCATTTTCTTTTTCCACTTTGAAATTTTTTGTGTAAGCAACGCTTCCTTTTAACTCTCCATCAATTATATAATCAGTGTTAGTTAAATTTGCGACATATTCAACACATTTTCTCAACGAAGTACAATCTTGATTAGCGGCAAACACATTGAATCCCACAATAAATAAAAAAATAGTTAGTATCTTTTTCATATTAATCCTTTGAAAAGCTTAGTTGCTTGATTAACAATATTGCTTTTTAAAACGAGAAAAACAATGGCCATTATAATATTTAACAAAATACTTACAAAAAAGGGACCATAGTGGTCCCTTTAAATTTATAAATTTAAGGCCATTATTATATATTTAATTTTCCACGTTTTTTAAGCTCAGAAATAACTTCTTCAAATCTTTCTATTGGAGCAGCTCCACCAGGTACAGGTACACCATTTAATATAAAGCCAGGAGTTCCGTTTATACCAAACTTTTGAGCTTCCTCCATATCACCCATAATTTTTTTTCTAATTACATCAGACTTTGAATCTTTTTCCATTTTAGAAACATTAGCTCCAACAGACTTTGCAACTTTCTTTAAAAACTTCAGTCCACTATCTAAATCTCCTCTACATAAAGAAGATAACTTTCTAAACTGTGCAAAAACTTTATCGTGAAATTTTGCAGCTTTGCTTTTATCTTGAAGAGCAATTGCTTCATAAAATGAAGCTGATGGCATTGCACACTTGTGAAAATTTAAAGGAAAATGTTTATAAACAAATTTAATTTTTCCATCATATTTTTTCATTAATTCTTGAACTCTTTGAAACCCCATTTCGCAATATGGACACTCAAAATCAGAGTACTCCACTAAAGTTAAAGGAGCATCATCTTTACCAAAAAACACTCTCCCTTCAACCGCAGGTTTAAATGGGTTATTATATGTATCTTCAATTCTCTTTCTTTCTTCTTCAGCCTTCTTTTTTGCCATTCCAGCTCTGGCTTTTTCTAATGCCTTTTGAAATGCTTCCATAAACTCAACAGGCTTTTCTTCCATAGCAATTGTAATAATTGATGGGTCTTCTTTGATGGCCTTTTTCATTTTCTCTTTTAACTGTGAATCTGACATACAAGAAGTTAATAAGAGGGCCGATAAAACGAATAAAATAGAAATTTTCATAATTTTTCCTTTTGATTAATATTTCAATTATAGATTCTAAGTGAAAAGCCGTTTCTAGGCCAATTAGGATTTATTTTCGTTTATTGATTTTTGAATAAAGGCAAAATACTTATTAATTGATCGACAATAATCTCTCATATAATAATAACCAACCAAATGAATCCTCGAACCATAATTCCCTTTAATGAAAGATCTCATTGTTGAAAAGATACCAAAAGCTGGACTGGAAACCTTATCATACAAATTAAAGGCCAATGATATAAAGAAAATAAAGTTACAAATTATTCCTACATTTAAAACGACGCTAAAAATCTCCTTTTGTAAGTTAAAAAACTTCAAGAAAACCTTTTCTTTAACAACCAGTTGGAGTGATAAAGTCACTAAGTTTTCGTAAATATTATTTACTGACACGTAAAGGATAGCACTCAGAAGTAAGGAAACTATCAAGAATATGAAAAAAAACTGTAAAAAGAAGGCCCTTTCAAAAACAGGTTTATGAATTTTAGTAAATTTTGAAGGGACTTTTCCTACAGATTTGTTCGTTACTAATAAAACATTATCAACAGTGTAAAAAAAGAAGTCACTAATTGATGTCAGAAGCTTTAAATCTGAAAAGAAGTCTGGATTATACTCGGCCTTTTTATTGGCAACTCGACATTCACAATATTCTGCAATTATTTTAAATGGCCTTAATAATAAGTTAGATATATACATTCCTATTACGGCCATAAATACAAGAAATCCAAAAGTGTATTTACCCATATCAACTAAGGCCGAAAATAAATAATCGTAATATGCCGACTCCATTTCTCCAATATCTATTACATTAAATGCTTTAAAATAAGCTAAATTCATTTCAATTAAAATATAGAGGAAGAATATTAATACTATCAAAGTAGACATTGGAATTAACACCATCTTCAGAATTGTTTTAAACCTAAAGGCACTTACTTCGGAAAATTTCCCGATATTAATTCGACCCTTAATTGTATTAAGTTTATTCATATTGTCTTTTCGGAATCAAGTTCTAACAACTTAAACTGATCAAAAAATAGACAGTGTCAACTAATCTAACCAGAGATCTGAACATTTAAGTCCATAACCTACTGTAATTACAGTAATAATTCACTCCTCCTACTCCTTGAACTTTGGCACGCTGCATGCATATTAATCATCAAGGAATATTAGTTTATTTATTTTCAATTATTAAGAAAGAAACGGAGGAAGAGAAATGAAAAAACTAAAAAAGGCGTTAAGCCTACTCTTGTTAGCAGCTTTAGTCGGAGGCTGCGGCAGTGATAACAAAACCGACGATAACAACACAGTTTCAACGAGTCCTTTTGGAGGTTCTGTTCCGTTTACAGGTGCAACTTCATCGGCCGTTAACAATTTATTAACTCAACTACCTTGCCCAGGTGGAAATAATCAAAGAGTTGTATATAGAGGCTCTACTCAAGCAGGTGGATATGGTGGAAACTACTATCAAACGACAACTACTATTAGTGGACCATTTCAAAATGGACACGTAGGAGGAACAAGCGTAAGAGACTTCGTAGGAGTGTTTCCCCAATATAATGATATTATGGTCGTTTCAAAAATGGGAAGCGGTTCAAGTGTAAGTGGATATAACGTAACAATTTATGTGTGCCCAATTTTAAATCAATATGGTGGGTATAGTTATAACCAGTATAATCAGAATCAAAATGGTAATTATATAGTTGGACCTAACTCTCAACTTACAGGGCTTAACACAACTACAGGAATTACAATTTATGAAAATACACAATGCCAAACAGGTTTACTTTCGGCAAACAATGTAACTTTACAAGCAAGTACATCGTATTATCCGATACCAATGGCATTCTCAGCAGTGTGTCTATAAAGAATTAAAATACAGTGATAATCCTTCATAAAAAAATGAAGGATTCTCTCCCTCTCTCTTTCTTATGGCAGGGCCAATCGGCCCTGCTTTATTAATAGATCTTTTTTAGAGTATGTCCTGGAAAATAGTAAGAAAGTATCTGTTTATAAGACCATCCTCTTTTTGCTAAGTCTAAGGCTCCCAGTTGACACATTCCAACACCATGGCCTTTACCTTGCCCAAATAGTTTTAGACCTAACTTAGTGAATGATACTTTAAACCTATTTGAGTGAACTTTTACTCTTCCAAAATATCGTCTAAACAATGATTTTCGAATTACAAAAAATTCCTCACCTACAAAAAACCTTAACTTTGTATTTTTAAGTCTATCTGGAGCAATTGTGATTTTTTGATTAGTATCAATAAAACTAAACTTAGATGAGATATGTTTTCTTTTCACCAACCACTTTATAAAGTTCACAAGTCTTTTCCTTTTAATTATATGATCCCAACTTTGTTTTCCACTATCATGGCAAAATGGGCATATTACGTTTTTATAACTAACAACATGATTATCCCAAACTTGATCGGGAATAAGAGTTCTTCCCCCACATTTAGAATGAAAGAAAATTGGAGTAACTCTACCATTTTCATCAACCAAAATTTCTCCAGATGTTTTTAATGCTGCTTGATTTGTTGTTGAAGTCATCTCATCTGCTGAGCCTGTAACTTGATGCTTTTCTGAGTTCTCTAAATCATAATAGGCATTGTGACCAAGCTCTCTTGAAACTTGTTTTGAATTAAGTTTATGTAATGCATATGACCTAGCTGCTATAGCTTGAGCTTTTAAAACTTCTTTAGGCCAACTTGGATTTAATTCCTTTGTTAAAACGCCGCTTAGATACTGCTCAATATTTAATTCATTTACTAAGCCACACGAATTTTGTCTTGTATCAGAAATTATATCTAAGTTCCCTAAAAATGTTTTTTTATTCCAACGAATCATTCCTTGTCTAGATGCAAGAGAAGCTAATAAATGAGGCCTAGATGCTGATTTTATTTCTTTAGCAGATTTACAATTAAACTTTAATTTTCTCAATCCAGGAAAGAATTTTAACTCTGAAAACTTATGAAGTTTTCTTTTTAAGTCTACACCGCTTATAGAAATTTCATTTAAAGACTTGGCAATGAGTACTCTTATCTTAGGAACAGATTTTTTTTTAAACGATTTAACAGGATTAAAAGCACCGAAAGATGTTGTTGAGTAAATAAATACGAGTAAAGCAATCCTGCTTAATATCATTTCCGATCCTGGAAAATAAGTTTTTATTTTATTTTATAGAGTTACTTAATTTTAAGCAAGTAGAACCTAGTTCAAGTTTAGATGCTTCATAATTTTTTGAAGATCTATCCATGCTGTTCTTTTCATATTTGGATTGATCAATAAAAATTGAGGATGAAAAATTGGGACTATTTGAAATTCTCTTAAATCTTCACCAAACATTATTTTTTGAGGAAAGAACTTACCGTGAACTGAAGATAATCTTTTCTGTTCATTTAATAAAAAATTAGTAGCAAATGCACCTAAAGGAACAACAACCCGTGCATTTGTAAAGTATAAGGTTTTATAAAAATTATCCAAACAGTTCTGAGACATTTCTTTTTGAGATTGCTCCGTTTTTTCAGGATTAAAGCACTTAATTAAAGAAGTAATAAGATAGTCTTCTTCTTTTAAATTCATACTTAATGCCATCTTATTGAGAAGATTAATGTATTCTGAACTAGAATCATCATTGCTTTTAACGGAGTCATTAACAAATAGCACTTTAATTTTTTCCAAATTATTTGGCGTTTCAACAAACTTTCTTTGGCCTATATATTTCTCATTACAATTATTACATTTATTTAACTCACTTAAAAACTGATCTGTTGACATAGTTATTGAATCTCGTTGAACTATATTTTCAACCTTTAGAGCAATTTCTCCTCCAGTGAAAGACACTTTCTTTTCTTTACTTTCTTCAACACCCTTTTCATCAACAAAGCTTTTTAAAGAGTTTATAACTAACTCTTTTTCATCTTCATGAGGTGTCAATATTTCAGCAGATTCAGTATCTGGGCCAGCTAAACTTATATCATATGTTATGGAAACTTCAGGATTAAGTATATTATTTAAACCTGGAAAAACTTCATCAATAAAACTGGACTCAACTTTATCATAGTCTTCTCTAAGTTTTATAAATGTGGCCTTATGATTTTCTTGCATTAAAATTATCTCGCGCATTTTTTCCGAGGGAAAAATTCGACCTTCATGTTTATTAGAAATTAAATCATAAAAAATTATAGATTTTCTACCGATATTTTAAATAACACGTAAGTAGCAAAATTTGGAGAAAATATGGCCTACGACTATGATTTCAAGAAAGAGTCATACTTAGAGTACTATGGTGACGAAGTTCAAGTGAAGAAAATTATCAATAAATGCAAGTATTGTGGGAGTTCTTTAGTATTCGCACACAGTTGTGATTTCAAGAACTTAACTATGAGAGAGTCAGCTGATTGTCCTTCATGTGAGGGAGATACTCGAAAAACCGTCCATCCAATTAACTAACCTGCAACAAAATGCGACCTAGCATTTTGGTGCTGAGTTAGCCTTAGCGTAGTGCAGAAGCGTCAGCGCCTGCAATGCGATAATGATCCCTCAAATTAAA
>CAXHCD010000127.1:0-7577 GCA_964015265.1 uncultured Oligoflexia bacterium | reverse complement strand
GACTTTTGATGGTCTTTTTATTTCCCTCTCAATCATTTAAATTAGATTTTATAAAAAATAGTTTTGGTAAAATTAAATTTATCTTATATGCAAAATATGAGAGTTGATTTTTTCTTACATTTTTCTTTGATTAACGAAAATGCTAAATTAACTTTCACAAGGAGAGTTCGTGAATTTATTAGTAAATTTAAAAAAAGCAAGATCACATGAAAGAGCGGCAACTTATATTGTTTTAAAATATTTATCTCAAGTTCAAAGTACTAAGCTTCATTTAAAACTTGGTTATTCTTCTTTATATAAATTTCTAATTAAAGAACTGGGATATTCTGAAGGAGAAGCGGTTACTAGAGTTTCGGCTCTCAAATTAATGATGAAAGTGCCTTTAATTGAATCAAAGATTAAAGAGGGAGAGATCAATTTAGTCCGTCCATGCAATGCAGGCGCTCTCGCTACTGCATATGCATTCCGGTAAAGCGCCCGTCAAAACGCTAATGCGTTTTGTACGTGGCGCAAAAGCAGCAAAACTTTCAACCCTATTTGAAAAATCTAAAACAGAAGTTAAGCAAAAAGATCTTCTCACAATTTGTGATCAAATAAAAAATAAATCGGTGAGACATACTGAAGATGTTGTAAGGCGACATTTACAAATTGCTAAACCTAAGTTTAAAAATATTATCTTAAATGAAAATCAAATTCAAAAACTGGATAAAGTTAGAGCTCTTTATGGTGATATATCAGATAATGAACTCATTGAAATACTTTTATCTGAAAAACTAAACAATAATGTTCCAAAAAATAATATAAAAACAGTAGTCAAAGTCTCTCGTTATATCCCTAAGAAAGTGAGATATGCGGCATTTACAAAAGCTAAACACCAATGCCAATTTATCTCAAGATCAGGGAGAAGATGTTGTGAAAAACGCTTCTTAGAACTAGATCATATTAAACCTTTTAGTAAAAACGGGATGAATAATTTAGAAAACATTCAAATATTGTGTTCAAATCATAATAGGTTTAAAGGGAAGTATTGATAATTAAGTAAGGCTGTAAATATAAGTTAAAGAACAACAAAAATTGGCAGAGTATTTTTTGAACTATACGAGACAACTTATTATAATTAATAGGTTAGTAAGCTTCATAGGGGATAATTTGGGAAATAGACATATTAGGGCCTATAATTATTTTTATGAAGAAGTTATTTAAAAATCACATTATAGGCTCAACTGAAATACTTCTACTTATAAGTGTCGTATTTTTGATATCTATTAAATTAAATAACACTTCCTATTGTGGTGAATTTAATAAGCAGTTAGGATATAAATGTCATGTTCCCTTAATTGCTAATCCTGTTGAATCATTTTAATCCCGATCCAAAAAGTCCATTAATTGAATCTCTATATAGTTTATGGGCATAAATTTCGAACATACAATTCGCTCTTTATTCATGAGACAATTAGGCTGCGTTATGTTTAAACAATCTCGGAGAAGAGTATCATGGTTAAAGTAATAATTTCAGTATTTGCACTAATGTTTTATTCCTGTTCAAGTCATAAAGTAGATAGAGGATTTGCCTCTGTAGGTGAAAATCCTGGACTTAATGGCACAATTTTAGGTGTTGCTAAGACTAAAAAGTCTTATAGGGGACAAGGTAATAGACTTAAAACTAAAACTAAAAATATGGCCGTAAGAGTTTATGCCAGAAAAACAGATGATGGAAAAGGAACTTATCATATTGTAATTTTCCAATATCCAAGTCTTTTAGGTATTGCTCCAAAGTATATACTTTCTAATAAAGCTCCAAAATGGGTAAATAAAAAAGTCGGTTATTTAAATCATATTGGTGATAGAATTGCAGTTTATAAAGCGTTCCCAACTGATAATGACAAAATTTATGAATTACAAAAATTATCGGTCGCTAATGGACAGCTAGTTGCTGCAAATAGTGAAAAACCAAGTTTATTAAAATTAGCGAAAAATAAAGATGATAAAAACCCATTAGAAGGTGCAACTATTACACAATCTAAAGATGGTGAACCAGCAGAAATTTATATTCCAGCAGCAGATGATGAAAGATCTTATGGCCGTCAGTATGCACTAGCTACTTTTGTCTACAACTTATTAGAGAACTTTAACTCTACTTGGAGAACATCATACCTAACTGGTGATTACCTAGGTAGTTATGGAGACAAAGAAGATGTTGTATTAAAGTTAGGAAGAGATGAGCAAGGTCTAAACGCTAACTTTATCATTAATAAAAAAAGATCTCACCTTTCAAAGAAGAAAAGAGAAAAGCAATTAACAAATGCTAAATCTGCTTATATTAGTGGAAAGTATAGAGTTACTGAACCGGGTGATGGAATTTTTGTTTTCACTGCAGAAAATGGTTCTCAAAGTGGGGCCCAGCATGTTGAAAATAGAATGGCCTTATTCTTAGATGTTTTTGATGCAAGTAAAACTAAACTAAAGCAAGACGTTGTTGAATTAGTATTTGTAGATTCTAAAGACACTAAAGATTTTTTAATGTATTATGAACATCCTGATAATGGTGAAGGTAAAAGCCTAGAGCGAAAATAAAATATAATCAGGGGAGCGAAGCTCCCCTTTTTTAATTGAAGAAAATGAAAAAACTATTAATTCTACTATTCACATTTTTTAACCTTAATGCACATTCTCAAGCAAATTCTCTTGAAATAACATGGTTTGGAACTACAAGCTTCTATATTTCAGATGGGACAGATGCCATTTACTTTGATCCATTTATTACGAGACCGAGCTTATGGAAAATCATAACATTTCAGGCCATTCAATCAGATCCAGAAATAGTTAAAAAATGGATTTCGCAAGAGAAGAGAAAAAAGATAAGGGCCATTTTTATAAGTCATTCTCATTATGATCACATTCTTGATATAGGTGAGCTTCAAAAACTCACTAGGGCCAAAGTATATGCTTCTGAGACAGCTAAAAATATTGCTCATGGTAGTGGTGTAGAACTTAGTAATATTTCATTTATTCAAGAGTATCTGACTATTAATGTCGGTAACTTTGAAATAACAGTACTACCAGGAGAGCATCCTGCTCACTTATGGGGAATGACCTTTGCATCAGGAACAATTAAAAACCCCATTCAATATCCCACATCAGTGATGGGCTATGAAATGGGGAAAGTATATACTTATTTAGTTAAACATAAAAATGGAAGTATATTCTTTAGCGCTTCAGGTGTTCCAAGTATTGATCATAAAAAACTAAACACCAAGGTGGATATAGTTATTCAAGGAATTGCAAAATCTACTGGTTATAAAAACTTAATTGAAAAACAGGTTTTACCTTTTGAACCTAAAATTATTATTCCAGCTCATCACGACAGTTTTTTTAGACAATTAAGTGAAGGATATAAAGAATCATTTTTTGCAAATTTAAAAGAGTTTAAAAAGTTATCAAATGAAAAAATGAAAAACTCTCAAGTTCTAGATTTAAAATATGGGAAAAGTTTTATTTTTCAAAAATAATTTATCTAACTTGATGCTTGAAGAAAATTCCTTGATCTCCAAATTCTGAAGCTATAAATTCTGAAGTTGTTACGATCTCTCCAATTAATTCAGAATTTCCTACGAATTTTTTAATATCTGAGATTTTATATTTAGAGTAATCAAAGCTTCTAAATTTTTGAGGAAGTGCATAAACTTTGTAAAGACTTGTACCTTCTTTGATTTTTAAAAAGTCTTCTCTTATATCATGTGGTTTACTAGAAAAATTTAATTCTTCGTTTGGAACAAAAAATAATTGTCTTGGGGTCACTAGACCTTTTTCAAGTTTTCCTTCAATTGTGACTGCGGCCATATCATTTACTCTAAGCTCTTCAGGATACTTACTTGCCTTTTTAAAGATCTCATGAATAACTCTTTCTCCAATTGACTTTCCTTTTGGAACAATATTAGATAGTGGGTTTTTGAAAAAATTATAATCGTTTCCTTGGCCCATTAGAGTATAAAGAGCAGAAATATTAGCACTATAGATATTGTTTCTAAAAACTTTTAAAGCAAGCCCAGGAGCAACTGGTTTTTTATCATTAACATCAGGTTTATAAGTTACGCTTAGTCTTATTAGCCCACATTCGGCCCCTCTAAAAACACCAGTGTATTCAGATTGATTTAGAGGAATAAATTTTACTTTTGCAACGGCCCCTCTTTTGTGAATATATTTTTTCCAACCTTTAGGTGCAAAGTCAGACCTTTTACCTGCTTTTAAACTAAGCTCTTGCATGGCCATTCCAAAGACTTCTTTTAGACCAAGTTCTGAAAATGGTGGTAATTTTTTATGTTTTGTTTCTTGAATTTGTTTCCAGATTATTTCTTGTTTGGCACAGGCCGATAATGACTCATAATTATCAGGTACTTGAGAGGTAAATGCTACGTTTACGAAAAATAGCATTGTTAAAATTGCTTTAAGTATTTGATTCATTAGTTCTCCCAAAACCAGATTATACTTGTTTGATTGTAGCAATTAATTAGGTCTTGGAGAAGGAGGAAATCCCTCAATTTTGCATCGTTCCTAAATAATGTCATACAATTGATCTATAATTTAGAAAATTTTAAGGGAGAAATTATGAAAACATTGGATCAATGGTTAAATTTATATGCAGAAAGTCATCAAAATCCAACAAATAAACTCGTGCATAAAATTTGTGTTCCAGTTATCACATTTACTGTTTTTGGAATTTTATGGAGTATTCCAACTCCAAGTATTATGAAGTCAGTTCCATATTTAAATTGGTCAACGATTTTTGGGGCATTGACATTAGTTTTTTATGCAAGACTTAGTATTCAATTATTCTTTTTAATGCTTGCTCAAGTTTTTGTTATGTTATTTCTTTGCTATCAAATAGCACTAAGTTTTAATCTTCTTTATATTAGTATTGTTCTATTTATTATTAGCTGGATTGGTCAATTCTGGGGGCATAAAGTTGAAGGAAAAAAACCAAGCTTTTTTGAAGATGTACAATTTTTATTAATTGGCCCTATTTGGGTAGTTAAGGCAATAACTGGCCTTCCAAAATAAAAAAAGGCCCAGCTAAAAACTGGGCCTTTACATTATCTACTAATAATTTTTTACTTATTAATTAGATTATAAACTTTTCCATAAACTGGTTTCCAAGGTCTGAAAGCGTTTTTAACTCTTAAAACTTTTTTAACTCTCTTTTTATTTCCTTGTCCCTTATAAGATTTATAATCATAGAATTTATCAGTTAATTCTGGAAAGTGAGAAACTATTACGTCACTCATTGTTCTTTTTTGAACGTACTCAATACCTTTGGCCGTATATACTTCAGGAATGTAGTAATCAGAGAAGAATGGGTCCGCCATCAATCTTCTTGATGCCATAATAGCAAAAATCCAAAATGGAGTGTTTCCGAAAGCATAACCAGCATATCGATCATTTTCAGCTAGAGAACCAATTAGTAAGTCTAGTTGCTCAACGTCACCATTATAAACTTCCTTAAGTGTTTGAATGTCTTTTTTAGCTTGATCATCTTCTCTGACTTTTCCAGTCTTCATATCAACAAATAGATCTTCAAACTTTTCAATTGGAGGAAGGTTAAGTGATCTTCTGAAATTATTATATCTAGGAACACCTCTTTCTCTGTCTCTAAAAATATCAATTGCTCCCATATCCATTCTAGTTGAATCTTCATGAGCATCACCAGTATTTCTTTCAGCAACAAAGTTTTGCATAAAAGTAGGGTAGTTGTGTAACATTAACCCTCCTGGGTGAGATGTACCAAAAGAATACATCCAATCAAGTGAAGAACCTTCGCTTGCACCTTTGGATTTTATAAGTCCATTTGCATTCCTAAAAATTACATCTTTAACCGGAATTGATTTTGAAACTGCATTAGGAGATTTTACACTTCTATAGTTAATATTTTCAGGAATTAGAGGATGCATTCTATAAACAGCAACAAATTCTTCAGTAAGAGTAAATGGAGCACTATAAAGATCTAATGTTTTTGGCCCAACTAGACCTGAGATAATGTGCTTAATATCAGGAGTTATAATACTTCTTAGAAACGCACTATCTCCACCAAAAACTTCTCTAAGGCCATACCAGTTTCCTCTCATTCCAATATGTAACATGGGGTGATCCAGAAGTGCTGGAGTCCATTCTACCGTGTGAATTTTAGCGATAAGAGCAGAATTGATAAGTCTTGCTTTTTCAAATAACTCATTATCACATGCAATACCTTTTCCAGCCTTACAAATAGTTTTTCCAACTTGAGGCATAAGAACTTTATCAATAATTTTGTTGTGTTCTAAGTGAAATAAAGAGTGAATTATTTCTAAACCTACCCACCAGTTATCATTAAAACCAGTGATAGGTAATTGTGTTTTTGGATCGTAGTATAATCTTTTATTTTTTTCATCGACAGCAATTTTACCATTTGGCATTAATTTACCTGTACTTGTACCGTCAGAATTATACTTTGTTCTAACTTTTTTAATTGTTTCAGGATCACTTCCATAAATTTGAGAAGCATCCCACCAGTGAGTAACTTGGTTTCTAGAAGTATATTTGTAACCACGAGAATCTAAATCATCTTCAACATCAGTTTCCGGTCTGGTCATAGGAATTTTTACTTCTTCACCATTAAACTCTGGGTGTTTAGAGTAACCTCGAACTGAATGATGCTTTGATTTACTATTTTTTCCGTGAGTAAACCAATCATGATTCATTGCTTGAAGCCAAGCAGCGGCCAATACGTTAATAACAGCAGCTTCTTGCGTTTTTCCATCTTTTCTAGTTAAAAGTCTTTGACTAATTTCAAATGGATTAGGAGTTGTGATATCAGTCGCACTTGCTTCATTGGCATCAGTTGTTGAAGTATTTCTACCAAACCTTTGCCCTTTAGAACCCATCATTACATCGTAAGCAAGTTTTTTGTCTCTTTTACTAAGTTTCTTTAAAAGACCATGAAAGTAACATCTACCTTCAGGAGTTCTTCTCTTTATATACATTACCTTATTACAGTCAACATTATTAACTTTATCAGTTCCTGTATCATGTAAATTATTTTCAAATAAATGTTGTCTTAATTTTCCAGCTGTACCTAGAAACTTAATATTATCAGGCTTGATGATTGCTTTTCCAAACAACTTGATTTGAGCGTGATAACCATCGTAATTAAATTTTGCTGGTTCTTTTTGTCCACGGTGTGAATAATATTTAGACTTTGAAACAACTGGTTTTTTATTGGCCACATTTCTTGATCCATTATTTGAACTAGAGCATGAGGCCAAAATTACCCCTAGCACAAAAAGCTTAAATTTAGACATTCTTCTCCTCCTAATTCCTTAGAGATTCTTGATAAACAATAACACATTCTTAAAAAAAATTAAAAAGGACAAAGGTGTAAAAATTTTCTGGTTTTATTTTATGTTCTACGAAAAGCTAGTTTTTGGATATATTTAAGGAAACGAACCAGAATTGTCAGATATTTGTTCCCATAGAATTATTAAATTAAGTTAAGAGAAATTAACCATAATTTAGGAAATTTATATTTAATTTATATTATTATAAAG
>CAXHCD010000126.1:0-8030 GCA_964015265.1 uncultured Oligoflexia bacterium | reverse complement strand
GTTTTATGTTCTAAAACTGCGCCTACAAGTGGAGAAGTCGTAATAGGTCCAAGTATAAAAGTAGGATATTTTTCTCAATTTTCTTTTGATGTTTTAAAACCTGAAAATACTGTTCTTGAAGAAATTCAAGGATCTTTACCTCAAGCAAGTGATGGCTTTTTAAGAAATTTATTGGCCGCATTTTTGTTTCGTGGTGATGATGTAAAAAAAAGAATTAAACATTTATCAGGCGGAGAAAAAAGCCGTTTGATTTTAGCGACACTTCTTTCTCAAAACAATAACTTACTGGTTTTAGATGAGCCAACAAACCATTTAGACATAGGTTCAAGAGAAGTACTTTTAAATGCTCTCAAAAAATTTGAGGGAACTATTATTTTTGTGAGTCACGATAGATTCTTTCTTCGTGAATTGGCGGAAAAAGTTTTAGAAGTAGATCAAAATAAAGTAAATATCTACCTTGGTAATTATGAGTATTATTTAAGCAAAAAGGCTTAATTTTTCCAAACTGGTGATTTGAAAATTAGTTCCTTTTTAAATCCTCTGTCTTCGGCTATATCGAGGAGTTCAAAATATAAAGCATCATTCATGGTTTTAGATCTTGATAGAATCCAAAATGTAGTTCTCGCTTTATCTCCAACAAGTGCATATTCGTAATTTGGGCCAAGTTTTAATATATTATAATCACCTGCAAATAATCCGAATAAATTCAAAAAAGGAACAAAGCTAACTTTTAAAGTCGCATTGGTTTTTTTGTTTGTTACTAAAGCAAGGGCGCGAGCTTTTTTAATTTTACGAGAAGATATTTGGCATTCATTAACGACCTTAATATAGGGGCCAAATGTTTTATAAGTTGCTTTAGTACCTAGACACTTCTTTTGAAAGTTATTTTTATAACGTGCAATCTCATACCATGTTCCTAAATATTTACTTAGATTTACATCTTGCTCAGTAACAAAATCATCATTTGCAAATGTCGATACACTAACAAAAAAAAATGTGAGTAAAACTAAAGTCTTTTTCATAGATTCTCCTTTGTTAAATTATTACATTCGTTAGGAGACTAAAGTCTATATAGTCTAGATTTTGTATAAATCAAAATGCTATTTACAAAAAATTTACTTTTATAAACACAAAGATATTAGCAATTGCTAAGAGCATTAAAGGCCATAAAGTTAGATGCATTCCAATAACTCTCTTTTTAAAGTCCATCTTTTCACCCTTAAATCCAAAGTAATGTAGGAAGCGCCCAATAGTAAATAAACATGCTAATAAATGAATTAAAACAGGAGAGATTGATTGAGTTGCCTCTAGTATGAATGTTAACAATAAAAGGAGTGGAGCATAGGCCTTAAAATTGTCATGAGCACTTACAAAATGAATTATTTCATTATTTGGCCCAGGACCTAAAGAAACTTGATGCTTTCTTCTGGCACCAATTGTCTTAATAGACATAGTTAAAAATAATAAACCAAGAATTCCTGCATATAGTGAAGTGATCATATTTACCCCTAAATACTTATAGTAAATATTAATTTTGATTTTGCCAAATTAGTATTTGAGTCTTTTTATTTATAATTTCTCTTAACTTTATATGCTTATATTAATGACGAAAAAGACTTATGAATAATAGTAATGGGTTAAAAACTCTTGAAAATTTACTTGATTTGGATAAGCAAAGTATTGAGTATCTAAACTTAATATTTAAATACACTAATGAACTAACAAAGTGTAATGCATATCTGGTTCCATTTCAAAAAAACATTGAAAATTCTTCATATAAAATTACATATCCCATTAGTATTTTAAATAAAATTAAAGTTGCAACATTAGTCATAGATAATGAATCTAAATTAGATATAGATGAAAATGACATAAAGTTCTTTGATTTTTTAAGTTTTCAAATCATAAATTTATTTGAAACGAAGTATAGACTTAAAGTTCAAAAAAAATTGTCAGTTATGTTCGAAAAAATTCATGCTATTAGTGATGATTTAACTAATCATCAAGGAGATATAATTTCTAGTTTAAAAGATAAAGCGCCGCACATAGTTGCAATGACTGCAAATATATATAAACAAGACAAGAAAAAGTGTTTTAATGCTGGTATGAATGGTTTTATTCCAAAACCTTTTAAACTCATTCATTTCCAGTCAGCTATTGAAGAGTACGAAAAGCTAAAAGTTGACAAAAAAATTGCCTAATTAACTTTGAAGTGGGTTCACATTAAGAGTAGAATACTTGTGTGAGAAATATAATTGCCTATTTTTCCCAACGTCATTTATTAACCAATGTTATGTTCTTTGGACTCATTTTTTTATCGATATTTGTTTGGAGATCTATTGGTAAAGAAGAAATGCCTGAGTTTGCTAGTAATTGGGTAAGAATAAATACGACTTATCCTGGAGCACCTGCTGAAGATGTAGAGTTATTTGTTACTAGGCCATTGGAAGATGAGCTTAAGGGTGTCGTTGGAATAGAAGAGGTGACAACTACCTCAAGCGTAGGTAGTAGCAGTATTCGAGTTGTTATTGATGACAGTTATCCAGACAAAGATGAAGTTGTTAGAGAAATAAAAGATGCAGCCTTAAGGGCTGATCTTCCAAGTGAAGTGAGAGATCTTCCAAGAATAAGACAATTTAAAAGTAGTGAAAAAGCAATTTTAGATATTGGTCTTTATCATAAGTCCCATAAATTTTTAGATACAAAAGCTCGTCAAGAACTGCAAAAATATGTTTTAAGTTTTGAAAATCAACTACTGGCCATTAACGAAGTTAGTTCAATTTCTAAAGATCATTATAGAAAGCCAGAACTCCAAATCCTAGTTGATACAAAGAAAAAGAAGCAACAGCAAATTTCATTAACAGAGATTAAGAATCAAATCCAAAAAAACCATGTAAGAGTTCCGATTGGATCAATGGATGATAAACAAGAAAGTAAAGTTACTGCTTTAAATGAATTAGAAAGTGTTGATACTTTAAATGAACTCGTCGTAAGAGGAAATTATCAAGGAGAGGGTGTAAAATTAAAAGAACTCGCAAATATTCACGAAGGCTTTGAAAAAACACAATCAATCTTCAAGATAAATGGGCATGAAGGAGTATTTTTAAATATTCGAAAAAGTGTATCAACAGACATTCTTACAGCTAAAGAAGCAATTTCTAAATTTATTAACCGATATAAAAAATCTAATGCAGATTCACCTGTTGGTATCGTTTTAATGGATGATGAATCTTATGAAGTCGTAAATAGAATAAATATAATTAGTTCAAATGGTATATTAGGGTTTATTTTAATAATTATTGTTTTACTTATATTTTTGGATGCTAAATCCGGCTTTTGGGTTGCGATGGGGATTCCATTTAGTATGGCGTTTACCTTAATTATCGCAAGTATTGTAGGTTATACGATTAATAATATGACTCTAGCTGGAATAATAATTGTGCTTGGTATTGTCGTTGACGATGCAATTATTATAGCTGAAAATATTTCTAGACATCGTGAATCTGGTCTTTCTATGAAAGAAGCTGCTATTATTGGAGCAAGAGAAGTTTGTCTTCCTATTTTGGCCAGTATTATTACTACTTGTATTGCCTTTGTTCCCCTAATGTACTTTGAAGGTTTTTTTGGAAAGCTTGTCTCATATATTCCTCTAGTTGTTGCCTTAATGTTGATTGGCTCTTTAATCGAATCCTTATTTATTTTACCAGCTCATATATCTGGGAAGACATATTTTTTAGATAAATTTGAAAAATCTGAAGGTCATGTCTCTTGGTTTAAAAAATATGAGAATAAATATAAAAACATTTTACTTTCAATTTTTAAACACAGGTATATCGTTCTCGTACTATCTTTATCTATTCTAGTTGGAGCAATTGCTCTTTTTAAAACAAAGATGAAGTTTGTCATGTTTCCTCGAGAAGAAAGTAAAGAAGTATTCATAAAAGTAAAAGCTAGAGAAGATGCAACAAGATTTGAAACAGCAAAAATTATCGCTCCTTTAGAAGAATTATTTGTTAAAGATACAGATAATGTAGTGGGTGTTAGGTCCACAATTGCACTTTCTAGATGGGGTGGAGAGGTAAGAGAAAATGAAGGTTCTATACTCGTTGAGCTAAAGCCTGCTGATGAAAGAGATGTAAATTTAGATCAATTGCTAGAAAAATGGGAGCCATTTGCAAAAAAACTAGAAGGGTTAGAAAGTGCTAAATTTAGAAGAGGAAGATGGGGTTGGGACTCTGGTATAGCGATAGAAGTTCAAGTTCAAGAAAATAATGATAATACTCGTGAGAAAGTGGTTGCCGAAATTGAACAGGAAATGAAAAAGATTTCTTATCTTGTAGATGTTGAAATTCAAAAACCTTTAGTAAAAAATGAATTCATATTTAAATTAATTCAAGAAAAGCTAATGAGATATAATGTTAGTGCAACAAATATTACAACTGCACTTAGATCATTTGTTGAAGGATCAATACTTTATTCAATAAATAAAGGTGAAGAAGAAATTGATGTAAGGTTAACTGTTCCTGAAGTCTCTAAAGAAAGTTTCGATGAATTAATGGACCTTAGAATTGAAAATAATAGTGGGCATCTCATTTTTCTAAAAAATGTAGTAGATGTTGAAGAAGTTAAAAGACCTGTAAATATTCAAAGAGCAAACTTTAAAAGAATGACTATGATATATGCAAATATAAAAGAGGGGGAAAAAGTAAGTCCTCTTGAAGCTGCTGACTATCTAGAGGAAAACATCTTTCCTAATATAATGAATAAATATCCTACGAGCGTTATAGTTTTTAAAGGAGAGATTGAAGATTCAAGAGAAAGTCAGGGAGAGTTTAAAACGTCCATTATAGTTGTAATAGCGCTAATATATTTAATTTTAGTAGTAATGTTTAATTCATTATTAAGACCATTGATTGTTTTATCGGTCATACCTTTTGGATTCGCAGGCGTTATTTATGTTTTAATGTTACATGGAATGAGCGTGTATGGCTTTTTTGCTGTAATAGGAGCATTGGGTATGATTGGAGTTGTGGTAAATGACTCTATTGTTATGATTGATAAAATTGAAACAGAAAAATCAAACTGGGAGCGAATTGCTGAAGTTGCTTCAACTAGATTAAGGCCAGTTCTTGTTACAACCATAACTACGGTTGTAGGAATTTTACCAACAGCTTATGGACTTGCTGGATACGACTCTATGTTGGCTGAAATGATGCTAACTATGGGCTGGGGCCTAGCATTTGGAACGATAATTACATTAATTATAATTCCATCAATTTATGCCACATTCACAAAAAATGAATAATATTTTAGAAAAAGATGGATTTGCATACTATTTTCCTCACTTTCTTGATGAAGTAACTTCTAATATTTATTTTCAAAATATTTTAAAATCAACAAAATGGTTACATAACGAGATTAAAATTTTTGGTAAGACTTTCAAGGAGCCACGACTTAGTTGCTGGTTTGCAGAGAAAAATGTTGAATATAGATATTCTGGATTAGATTTGACCCCAAATGAATTTACTTCTCCATTGAATGAAATTAAGAAACTGTGTGAATTTTCATGCGAAGAAAAATTTAATAGCGCGTTGGTAAATTTATATAGGGATGGGAAAGATTCAATGGGTTTTCATCGCGATAATGAAAAGAGTTTAGGGGATGAATCATTAATTGCTTCAATTTCATTAGGTGAATCAAGGAAATTTCAAATTAAACATAAAACAGATAAAAGATTAAATAAGTCAATAGAGTTAAGTAATGGCTCACTGTTAATTATGGGTGGTTCCATGCAGGAGTATTGGTATCACGGACTTGCTAAATCTAAAAAAGAGTTAGATCCTCGAATCAATATTACATTTAGAAATATAAAAAGCTAAAAACAGACTGTTTTACAGAAGTATTCAGTTATTTATTTTTTAGTTGGTAAAATTTCAATACCATTTACAATATAAATAACAAGGAAGTTATTTATGAAACAAGTAATAATAGGGTTTGGTCTACTCTTTCTTTGCTCATGTGCAAATGTTAATCAAATTGATAGAGGATTTTTATCAAAAAAAATAATGCAACTAGAACCTACTCCTGAAGAATCAAATTTTAGAAATGAAGTTCGTTCATTTAGAGAAGCGGCAGTTGGTGGAAGTTCTGCAGTAGGTGGTGGTTGTGGCTGTAACTAAAAACTTTCTAATCTCAATAATTTTACTTCTTTCATTTATAAAAAACTCATTTGCAGAAATGATGCAAAAAGGAAGAACAAAAGTTAAAAGTGTCTTTAATTTTTATCACCAAAATAGTGATTCAGGTGAGCAAGTTTACGATAATTCAAAACAAGAAGAAGTAAATGTTATAGAACCAATGATATTTGTAAACCATCAGATTGATGAGAAGACATCAATTGATGCAAGAATTGTTTTTGATCTCTGGACAGCAGCTTCGGATACAAAACTAGATGAATCAACTGGAGCAAGTGGTGAGGGAATTAAAAATCAATCTCGAATAGGAGTTGATTTAGGTATAAAACGAGAAATTGAAAGTTTGCAATATGGCCTTAATTTAGGATTTTCTTCAGAATATGACTATAGATCACTAAATGTGTCAGCAAATATTGCTCATGGCTTTGCCAAAGACAATTTCACAATTGGATATAGTACTCAATACTACAAAGATGAAGTTGATTTGTTTCAAAACTTATCATCTCCAAGCTCTGCTTTAATTACAAAAGGACTTCCTCGAAACATCTGGGCCAATACTATTAGTATGAGTCAAATACTTACAGCAAAGGATATTGCACAATTTGATTTTACTTATGTTCAGGCAAAGAAAAATTTAGAATCAACTGCAAGCTCTGTAAAAGTTGCAGGTGTTAGACAAAATGAAATTTTACCTGGCAGCCGAGATCGATATGGAAGTTCATTAAAATGGGTACACGGACTCGGAGAAGCAAGTGCCTTGAATCTTAGTTATCGATATTATTTTGATGATTGGGGGATTCATGCAAACACTGCAAGGGCCGCTTTTTTAATTGAACTTAATGATGATGAGGATATGTTAGAATTTTATATTCGATATCATCAGCAAACTAGGGCCGATTATTATAAAAATGAATTTATTAGCAGTGAAAGATTTATGACAAGTGACTCTGATATAAATGCATTTACCTCTTTAGAGTATGGATTATATCGAGAGTACACAATTTCTGATAAAAAACTTTTTGGAATAGATCTTGAAGATTGTATATTAGGAACAGGATTAGTTTATTCAAAACGTTCAACTGGAATGGATATAATATATGCTCAAACATCTTTTAAGGTAGAGTTTTAATGAAAATTTTATTTTTGGCTTTCTTTCTTTCATATTCAGCACTAGCGGCACAAATTCAGGAATTAAATTTACCTGAGTATAAAACCAATAAACAAGTAGATTTAAAAAAGGAATATAAGGGGAAAAAAATTGTTATCAATTTTTGGGCGAGTTGGTGTACTGCTTGTATTAAAGAATTACCAGAATTAGAAGAGTTAAAAAGTAAAAACTCAGATGTAGTCTTTTTAGCTGTAAATGCAGGAGAGAGCTTAAAAAAAATAAAAAAGTTTTTTAGGAAATATTCTTTTTCTTATCGTATTTTATTAGATAAAAACAAAGTCTTTTCTAAGAGTATTGGTGTTTTAGAATTACCCCAAACATGGGTAATTGATTCTAACTTAAAGGTTGTATACAAAAGTGATATCCCTCCAAAGAAACTCTAATTCACAAAATTATGTAGAAGTTAAGCTTCCAGCAATGGGATCACACTTTATTTATAAAGGTTTTGCGCAAAGAAGTTTTAGTAAGAATGACTTAAAAAACGCATTTAATATTGCTCATAAAGAAGTTTTAAGAATTCAAAATAAGTTTTCTGAATTCACTCCAAGCATTATTACTAAAATTAATGAAAACGCAGGAGAATCTGAAGTTGAAATTGATGATGAAACTTATTATTTACTACGTGAATCAAAAAAATATTTTGATATGACTAACGGTGTATTTGATAT
>CAXHCD010000125.1:0-8093 GCA_964015265.1 uncultured Oligoflexia bacterium | reverse complement strand
AAAGACAATAAAGTTCATATTATTGATAAACAAGGTAGATTTTTAAGTTTAGATTTTTCTTATTTTAACTCAGATAAAATTTATAGGTGGCGTATTTTAAGGCGCAAAAAAAATCTAGATATAAAAATGGTTGAGAAAATAATCTCTAATATGAAAAAATCAAAACGTTATGATTACAGCTTCAATAATAAAACGAATGATTTATATAATTTTGAAATTTTAAAATTTGTATTTGATAAAAGTGACAATTTTATGTCTAGGAAAAAATTATTTTTTCCATTTAAATATAATAAGTCGTTTAGATCCGGACTAATTGAACTGAACGGCGATTTTGAAGTTATAAAGCATTCTGTTAATAATAATATTATTTTTCAGGATTACATGAATATGGCAATGGACAGAAAGTTTTCTGAATGGATGAATAGTTTAGGTTATAAATTCATCAAGTCTGTAAATAATAAACATCTCTTAGGTAGATATCCAGTTTCAGTTAGCAGAATTAATAATCGAACACAAAAATTTATTTCTCTAATTAAGAACAATATTAAAAGGAATATTGAGAAAGATATTAGAAGTTACTTCCAGTCACAAAATACTCCAATTTCAACTGGTGAAATAATGAATAAGATCGAAAATATAAGAAAAAATGATTATTTAGGTTTTTCTTCAAAAGATAATGAGTTAATTTTTCATCAATACTTTAGCTCAGATATTTAAACGCTTTTTCAAGTAATGGAAGAAAAATTTCTTTTTTTGTATAGCTTCCATGTCCAAATAATGTTAGCAAAAAATTAGGATAAGAGGAGTTATCTTTTAAGTCTATTAATAGTATCTTTCCTTGTGCATCAAACCTATACTTTCTATTAATATTTTTCTTTAACTTTTCCAAATCTTGGCCCCGGTCTAAGATATTGTCTAACTTTTGATTCAATATGTTTTTTGTGGTGAAATCCGAGCCTTCGACACCAATTTTTTGTATATAATCTCCATCTTTAGTATTAATAATTCCATTAAGTTTACCTGAAAAATAATCAGACCTTCTGTGATTTATGACTTGTATTAGTTTTATCTTGTTATTAATTACGAATTTATACCTAGGAGGCATGCCTAAAGTTATGAATGTGATGTTCATTTTTCTTAATTTTTTTATTTCATCTTTTTCATAGTTAAAACCTGGATATAAATATTGAATCTTCTTTCTAAACTCAGTTGAGTAAATTAATTGTGTTAATAACGCACAAACTTGGCCTCCATGACTATGTGAAATTATGAGTATACTTTTTTCATTGCTATTACTTAAATTTTTTAGAAGTTTAAATGAAGCTTTAACTCTAGAGTTATGATTATTTCCAGAGTCCCAGTGAAAGAGTTGAGTTGGTAGAATCTGATTAAGAATTTTTTTATGGAAACTTGTGAAGTTACCAATGTCTTTGTTTATTCTCTCTCCACCACTTAGAATAACTTTTCTAAATTTTTTTGTTAAACTATTAATAAAAGGTAAATTCAATTTGTCTAATAATTGGAATAATAATAAAGGGTCATCTCCTACAAAGGTTCCATGTATGAGATAGCATGATTCTAAATTATTGTTTGTTACGTATTGCTTGATATATTCAATACTGTGTTTATCTTCAATACTGTCAAAGTAAACATCTCTGCTGGCTTCAAATTTATACTTTTTAAAATTATATTTTTTTAGAAGTAAAAAAACTAAAGCTGATAAAATAAGTATGGTAAAAGCTGTTGATATCATAAATACTTGAAAATATGTTATAACTGATTAAAATATCTAAGTAATATAAATCATTATACGATAAGTATATAAATTATAACTTAATTTTAAAGTTATTGAGAGAATCATGACTAAAACTTTTTATTTTCTTTTACTATTCATCAGCTTATCTAGTGTTTTTATTTTTAATAATTCAAAAAGTAGAAATAATGCAAAAACTACTCAAGACAATGTCTATGAAAATGAGTTTATAACAGTTCTGTTTAAAAGCTAGTTACTGTCCGATTAATTTATCTCTTGTATAAAAATAAGTTTGCCCTGAAAACATCTTATAGGCCGTATATATCGCGGCTGCTTTTAAAAAAGTTTCTTTTGGTGTCAATGAGCCCATACAAAGTGTTTGGTAAATATAAATTCCCATTGGTAGTGAAATAGGGGTGTAAGCGAGGCCAAATAAAGCATTATATGAATATCTATCTAGCCCATTGTTGCCAGTTTGAATAGGTCCATCATTTTTTTCATCATATTCTTTTGCTAAAATTGCTTCTAGTAATTTTTTTTGAACTTTTGGATTATCAAGATCCTCTTGTTTTATTAAATTTAGGTTTTTATTGTTATTAGTTATGTCTTTTTGATTAATTACGTTTTTATAAGTATTGAATAATATTTCTTTATATTTCTGAAATAGCTTTTTATTTTCGAAATACGGTTCAAGTTCGGCCATTTTTTTATCGAAGTTTTTATCACTACGCAATTCTTCAAGCTTTTTTAAAGCATCAGATTGAGAGGTTCCAAAAAGAGCAGAATAGGCACCCAAGTCTAAGAGCCCCACGAGTCGACTTTTATAATAACCTTTGTACCATTGTTGGAAAACGGTATTACTAGGGTTAGACAATATTTTAGAAGAGATCCAATTAGATAGTAAGACAATACCGAGTTCATATCCGAGCTTTCCAAACCACTGAGCGTCTTTTTCTTCATCCCAATGAGTTGTAGAATATGAAAATGTATTAGATGCAATACCAATTCCTAAGAAGAAACCTTGAGTATTTATGGCAGCTTTTTTTCTAGCGGGATTCCAACTATTTACTTTGCAGCCATATGCAATGGAAGTAAAATCTTGTTCAAATTTTGCAATATTTGAAAATCTTCCCTTAAGTCTTTCTTTTGCAACTCTTTTATCAATAGTTGTATTGATGCTTGCAAATTTCTTAACTAGCTTATTTTTTATTTTTTTATTATTTAATTCACCTAAGGAATTTATAAATTTCGGAACATCACTTTGTTTTAAAATATCAGAATACGTAATTATTCTTTTGCTTAACTGCATATCAAATTTGTAATTTGATTTAGACATATAATTTTTAATTAGTCTTTTATTCTCAGAGCTCAATTGAGTTTGATTAATAGTTAATTCAATCTTTTCTTTTTTTGAATACAACATTGATTCTAAGGACTTTATACATGCATCTGCATAGGCCGTGTTACATGTAAAAAGTAACAAGTAGATAAAGATTTGAAAGTTTTTCAATGTTTTTAACATGGGATAAAATTAAAATTTTGCTGAACATAAGTACAGAAAGAAGAATTGTTTTGAAAAAATAACATGTGCGCAATGCGTTAGTTGTGAGTAATTTATATTTAATTTAAGCGCCTTAAATATTATTTATTTTTGTGTTTCAACAGGTTCTATCCTGAAGCGATGAGACTCAACTGGACCCCAAGTTAGGCCATTATTAGATACTGAGAACGAAATTGTATTGTATTCTCCACTAAAGATGTGTTGTGCAATTTTGTTAATATATTTCTGAGAGTTACTTTTTCTTTTAATAGTAATTATATTTTTCCCTTTAACTAATTGACTATTATTTTGAATTATAAGATTTAAAAGTCTTTTAAAGGGCCTAAAAGTAGCAGTCCTATCAACTCTGAAGTATAAAAATTTAGGTTCTTCACTCAGATCAAATTCTAGATTTACAGTATCCACGTCTTTAATATGGACTTTGAAATTATCAACGATAGCTTTGTTATCAACAACATTTTGTGCTCCAACTCGGTCAAAGTCTCTTAATTTCTTGATCTTGTCAGTGATATTATCAATAATACTAACTTCCTTAGCTCTTTTATTAATTACACCAAAAATTTTATTATTTTTTGCTGAAATTTTATAAGCAAATTCTTGTCCACTGATAGTGTATTTAAGTATTTTTATAATTTCTTTAGTGTAATATTTAGACTTAAACAGCCTACCAAGATGCATGATTAATTCATCAGGACTAGTGTATCTATCAATTTTTTTCCATTTTTTAATAAATCTTTCCGCAAAAATTAAGTTATTTCCTTGGTCTATATTATAATGAACTAGCTTAAGTGGGATATTTAAAACAGTAGCATACGAGTTTCTTAAGTAATAAAAGAAGCGAGAACTATTTGTGCTCCAATCTCCTTTCTCAATATCAAAAGAGTTCTCTATAGCATTCCACATTTTATCTTTAGGATAGTTAATAAATTCTTCTATTTGCTCTCTAGTAAATCCTAGGGTGTATTTAAATCTTGAATCACCATAGTTAGCTAGAGGGATTTTTTTATGTTTACAATTTCTTCCTGCAGCACTTCCTCTATGAAAGTTCATCTTACAGTTTTGAGTATCTTCCTTCGAAATGGGTCTATAAATTGGAACTCGGGGAAACAATTCTTTTTGACCTGTAAATTCTTCTACTTCTAATATGTATCTATAATATTCTTTTGAATTTGTTTCCGAGTCATCGAGTAGAGCATCAAATCTAAGGGCCAGTCCTTGCTTTTTTATTTTAAACTGACTTGGATCTAAAGTTGTTTCAATTTTATATTGTTTATTTTCGCTATGACCCCAAAGTGTATCATAACCATCTTCAGTATAATTAACAGCAGAATACATTTTGTACGTGCCATCTGGTAATTTAAATTTGGCCTTTGTTATAGTGTTTGTTGCTAGGTTACCTTGCTCAAAAAAGAACATAACTTCTATTTTTTTCTTATTAAAAGTAGAGTGACCAGTTTCATCAGAGCTTACAATAAATTCAACACCTGAGTCTTCAATCGTAGATAAATCTGATGATTTTTTTAACTGACCCCTTACTGCTTTGAAAAAAGCTTTTTTAGCTTCTTTTTTACTTAAGTCATATCTATAACTAATATCGAATGTTTCAGTTTTTAATTTACCATTTGAAATTTCAAATGGGATAACTGATTCTGTTAAATCTAGTACTTCTTTGCCTGCAATTACAAAACCTTTAAATAGAACATGATCATCTGATTCACTTCCTATAAATAGCTTTCTACCTTTTTCTTTTTTACGTGTTACCTTTAATTTTGCGAATCTATTATTCTCTTTTAAGATTGAAATTCGATACTTTCCTAGTAGGTAAACAGAGCCGCCAAATCCAGTCGTTCCTGTATTTGCTGTTCCATAGCTAAGATCAAAGCCTGCCGAAAGACCTAATTCAATAGCGCCATTTACTGAATAAGAAATAACTTCAGATTTACTTAATCTACGATATGCATTTTCACCTAAGGGAATTTTGAAAGGACCTTTTAAGAGGTTCCAAAAATTACTATATCTAGCATTTAGTTCTTGATTATTTTTATCCCACAAAGAGAATTTAGCCTGGTCTTTTGCTGTTAGCTGGTTTGCTTCATCTTTTATTACTTTATAAGCTTCTCTTGCTCCAAATAATAAGCCCTTTAAATCAGGATCTTCCAATACTTTTGTAAATGCTTCTCTGATATCTTTTCTTTTATTTTCATGTTTTTCTAAGTCTTCAAAGCTGGTTAGTGAATTGTCTTTTATACCTTTAAAGTCTCTAGGGTAAACTTGTCTTATATTAAAAGTTTCCATTGTTATTGATGATTGAAGCTTTAGCTTTGCTGTACCGTTTCCAATTGGATAGCCTTTAGAAACGTAGAGTGGAACTGTAAGAGGAACTGTAAAGAAATCCACTACTGTCCAAGTATCAGCAATATCATAATTATTATAGACTTCTCTTTCTACGCCAATTGAGATTTTTCCTTGTTTGTCCTCAGGGCCAAATTTATGCTTATATAAATCAAAGTCTGTTATTGAATCAAAAATAGATGCGCTGAGCTTTTGTCGTTGGCCTGTTAGTTCACCTTCAAGTCTTCCAACTCCAAATGAAATGTCGTCCATTATATCTTCTATTGTTTTACTTTGAGCAAGGGCATTTTGCCCTAATAAAATAATTAAAATAAAAAAATAAAATTTGTATAATAACGTCATTTCTACCCTTATAGCTATTCAAGAACTTTTACTACAAAAATAGTAGAATATCTATTTTGCCACACTGCAAAGTGTTAAAATTACATAATTTTCACGATATATACGAATAAATATAAGTTTTACTAATAATTAATATTAGATTGAGCTAAAAAATATGTAGACGTATTAAGGAAACAAGTTCATTGTAGTCCTATAGCCCTCTTAAAGGACCAGATATGTGTGGCATCGTTGGTGTTATTCACTCTCAACCTAAAGGTCCGGCGAGACATGATGTCTATCGCTCCCTTTTAACTCTACAACATAGAGGACAAGACTCTGCGGGTATTTTAAGTTTTGATAGCGAGTTAAATAAATTTAATCTGTATAAAAATTTAGGCCTCGTTAATGAAGTATTTAATGAACAAACATTAGAGAAACTTACTGGCCAAATGGCCATTGGTCACACAAGGTATTCAACAGTAGGAAGCTCTGAAGTTGAAAATATTCAACCATTATATACTTGTTTTCCTAGAGGTCTTGGACTAGTTCATAACGGAAACTTAGTTAATTACTATTCTTTAGTAGAAAAGTTGTCCAAGAAATATCACCTTCAATTTATGACTCAAAATGATTTAGAAATATTTTTAAATATTTGGTCGATTTTGTATATTCAAAATTCTTCATTAGAAGAGTTGCGAACTAGAGAAATTTTAAAAAGATATGCTGAAACTGTTGTTGAGACATGTATTGGAGGATATGCACTAATCGGAATGATAGCAAATCAAGGTATGTTTGGAATTCGAGATCCACATGGAATTAGACCCTTAATACTTGGAAAAAAAGAGGTCGAGGGTCATACGTCATATATGCTTTCTTCTGAAACGCATGCTTTAGAATTTAATGATTATGGTTATGTCAGGGACATTGCTCCAGGTGAATGTGTTTATATTACGGATAAAGGTGAGATTCATTCATTTATAGTTTCTAATAAAGAAAAAAAATCTTGTATGTTTGAGTGGGTTTACTTTTCAAGTGCTAATTCTAAGATTGATAATTTATCTGTTTATAAAGCTAGGTTTCAAATGGGAGTTAAACTTGGTTTAGAAATTAAGAAAAATTCGAATATAGAGTTTGATATTGTCTCTCCTGTGCCTGACTCTGGTAGAACTTCGGCCATGGCCCTTTCTGAAGTTTTAGGAATTCCTTACAGAGAAGCTTTGCTTAAAAACAGATATACTCAGAGAAGTTTTATTTTGAAGAAGCAAGATCAAAGAGAAAAAATTGTTGAATTAAAGTTAAGGCCAATCAAAGAAGAGGTAGAGGGTAAAAATATACTACTTGTAGATGACAGTATTGTTAGAGGCACTACTTCTAAAAAAATAGTGAACTTGCTAAAAAAATTTGGTGCGAAGTCTGTTTATTTTGCCTCTACATGCCCACCAATAAAACATCCATGCTTTTATGGTGTTGATTTTCCATCTTCAGATGAATTGATTGCACACAAGTTAAACACTGAAGAGGTAGCTAAAGAGATTGGTGCGGAGGGTGTTTTCTATTTATCGGAACAAGATTTAGTTGATTCAATTGACAGTAATCAAATTTGCAAGGCATGTATCGATGGAAATTATCCAACAGATATAACTGAGGCCCATGAGTTTAAAAAATATAGAAATATAGCTAGAGGAGAAATAAATGCATATTAAGGTAATTTTTGGAAGTGAGTCAGATCAGTATATTTATGAAGAGTTGGTGGCAAAAATTTCTGAACAAGATAATTTGTCTTGTGACTTTGAAGTAATTAGTGCTCATCGAAATTTAGAGAAATTAAAATCTTATTTAACAAATGAGACTTATGACTGTGTGATTGCAGGTGCTGGATTAGCAGCACATTTACCTGGTGTTTGCGCTGCAATTACTAAAAAACCAGTCATTGGAATACCTGTTGAAGCTAATTTTGGTGGTATTGATGCATTTGCTTCAATTTTACAAATGCCTTTTGGAGTTCCTGTTCTGTGTTCATATCCAAGTGATTTTGATTCAATTATTAGTTTTTTAAATAGCTTAAAAACAGATATGAATTATGATTTAGTAAGCTATTCTATCAAT
>CAXHCD010000124.1:0-8394 GCA_964015265.1 uncultured Oligoflexia bacterium | reverse complement strand
AAGGAAAGCTATTTTATTTGGGAGGGTCATATAAATATTTACAAGGTGGAGAAGGGGCCGCATTTTGTCTAGTTCCTAACATGAGTTTTCGACCCATGATTACAGGGTGGATGGCCGATTTTAATTCGCTTGATAACTACTCTGAAGAAATAAATTACTCCAAGCTTGGAAATAGTTTTCTTGGAGCAACTTTTGACCCAAGTGGAATTTTTCGATTTAATGCTGTTTGTAAGTTGTATCAAGATCAAAATATGACTATTGAAAAGTCTCACTCTTTAGTTAAAGAGCTTCAAAGAAAATTTATTGAATCTATGGAGAGTCATTCTTTGTTTGGAATTAAAAACTTACTTATTTCTGATTTAAATAAAATTGGAAACTTTATCACCTATAAACTAGATAATGCCAGTCAACTTTGTACTAGATTAAAAGAATTGGGAATAAGTGTCGATTCAAGATCAGATAGACTAAGATTTGGATTTGGACTTTACCAAGATCAAGAATATGTCGAAAAGCTTATTGGTATACTAAAAACTATTTAAGAAGAAGTTATGAAAAAAATTTATCTAGATTGTGCAGCTTCAATGCCTATTAGAGATTCTTCATTGAAAGTCATTAATGAAAGTATGAAAGAAGATTATGCAAATCCTTCGGCACTTCATAAGCTTGGAAGAAATTTATCAAAAAAAATTGAAGAGGCGAGAGAAGATATTTTAGAATCTATTAAAGGTGAAGAGCATGGAAAAGTTGTATTCACTTCTTCTGCTACGGAAAGTAATAATTTAATAATTCAAGGTCTTCAATTTCAAAAAGATGATATTATTTTTTACTCTAGTGCTGATCATGCTTCTTTAGTAGGTCCATTAGAATATTTAAGAAAAGAACGTGGGATTATTTTAAAAGAGCTTCCTTTAAGAAAAGGAAATATTGAAGTTGAATCTTTTTTAAAAAACTTAGATCAAAAAGTGAAGATGGTTGTTATGTCTCATGTAAATAACCATACTGGAAATAGACAAGATATAGCTAATATCTGTCAGACAATTAAAAGCTTTAGACCAAATTGTCATATTCATTTAGATGCAGTTCAGTCTTATTCCAAATATTCAATTAACCTCAATGAAATTCTTGCTGACTCATTAACTATCTCCTCTCATAAAATTGGTGGGCCTAAAGGCATAGCTGCTCTTTTTATTAAAAGTGGAGTAGAAATTGACCCCCTTTTAATTGGTGGGGGGCATGAGGCCGGCATCAGAGCATCTACCTTAGCAGCACCCTTAATATTTGGTTTTTTAGAGGCAATTAAGGAAGCTTTTAGATCTCAGTCTCAAGAAATAAATCATGTGAAAGAATTAAATCAATTGGCCAGATCTATCTTGTCTTCTGATAAAGACATTACTTTTCCATTTTATAATGATTCAAACTCAGACTATATTTTAACAGTTTTAACACCTGGAGTATCCACAGATATTTTAGTAAGGCATTTAGAAATAGAAGATATATATTGCTCCACGTCATCTGCTTGTTCATCTAAAGTAAGATCAAGAAGTAAAGTTCTAGAGGCCTTAGGGCTTGATGAAAAATTACACAAAAATATTCTTCGATTATCTTTTTCTGTATTTAATACAAAAGATGATGTAGAAACGGCCTGTAACAGATTATTAGTTCACTATAAGGACTTAAGGAATATTTCTAATTAAGGTCATTTTAATATGTTAACAAATTTTTTAATCATAAATGTGGATGAGCTATGGCTTAAAGGCAAAAATAGACCTTCCTACTTCAAAAAATTAAAACAACAAATTCAAAATCTTTTGAAACACTTGGAGCTTAAAAATTATGAGCTATCCAATGAAAGTAATAGTTTTCATTTAAACTTAGAAAGTACAGTGACACAACAATGTATAGATTATTTATGTAAAATACCTGGCATTAACTGTGTGATACCAGCAGTAGAAGCACATGGTGATGTTAATGATATGTTTTTGGCAATTAAAGATGAGCTTTCAAATATAAAAGAAAACATTACTTTTAAAGTTGAAACAAAACGAGCGTTCAAAAAATTTCCTAAAGATAGCATGACTATATCAAGAGAATTAGGGGGGCATGTATTAGAAAATTTTGAAAATTTTAAAGTAAATGTTAAAAATCCTGACTTTAAGATAGAAGTTAAGGTCTATCCAGATAAACATCTTTTATCTTTTAAAAGATATTCTGGGGTTTGTGGACTTCCTGTAGGCACAAGTGGAAAATTATTAACATTAATTTCTGGTGGATTTGACTCCCCAGTTGCCTCATATTTAATGAGTAGAAGAGGATGTGAACAAAACTTTATTTTCTTTCATGCCTATCCGTATGTAGGGGATGAAGTTTTAGATAAAATAGAAAAAATTTGTTCAAAGCTGTCAGTTTATCAAGGTGGATCGAAATTATTCATATGCCCGTTTGGAAAAATACAAAAACAAATAGCTGATACATGTTCACCTGAGTACAAAACTTTATTGTTTCGAAAATATATGATTGATACGGCCGAAAAGCTCAGTAAACAACTAGAGTATGATGCTTTATTAACAGGTGACTGTCTTGCTCAGGTATCATCTCAAGCAATTGGGAACTTAAAAGCAATTGAGTCAGAGACAACAGCTCTAATATTTAGACCTTTGTTGGGAATGAATAAATTAGATATTATAAATACTTCAAAGAGTATTGGTTTATTTGATACTTCCGTGATTCCTCATGATGATGCATGTTCTTTATTTGCTCCAAAATTTCCTGTTATCAAACCTAGTATGAAGTATTGGGCCAAATATATTCGCAATCATAATTATGAGGAGCTTATTGATCAGGCCCTTGAAGAGATGACAATCATCAAGTTTGATTGTCTTGGTAAAAAGGTCAAATCTTAAATACTCTAGTATTTAAACCTACTTAGTTTATATTCTATGTCAGAATATCTTCATCATATTGTCATTAATTTCTTGCTTTAATGATTCGCGTAAAAACCGTAAAATAATAAATAAAACCAAATCGGAGATTTAATGAAAAACTTAGTTAAAATGCTACTTATTCTTTTACTGGCCTTACCTGTTGTTGCAGATGAGAGTAGTACAATTGTAGGGAAGATATTAAAAGATATCCTACAGAATCATCACTTCAGAAAGCTTCCAATGGATGATAAACTTTCTAAGAAGGCATTTGATGAATATATAAAGGCAGTTGATTATAGTAAGCATTTTCTATATGAAAGTGAAGTTAAAGATCTTAAGAAGAAATACCAAAAGAAATTTGATGATCAAATTCAAAGTGGAAAAATTACAATTGCATCTGACACTCTAGGAATTGTTCAAAAAAGAGTTGATCTGCTTCAAAAGTGGAGAGAGGAATTTTTTAAAAAGAAATTTGATTATAAAGTAAAAGAAACGATTGAATTAGAAGCGAAAAAAAGAGACTTTGCAAGTAATGAAAAAGAATTAAAAAATCGTTGGAGAAAAATTTTCAAACAATCAGTTTTATCTCGTTATTTGATTACTAAAGACGAACAAGAAAATATAAATAAGAAAAAAGATGAAAAGCCTGTTATCTCTAAAAAAGATTTAAGAGAAAGAATGGATAAGGCCAAGAACCCTGCCGTAGATGTAGGGTTTAAGAATGCAAAAAAATTGGAAGAAGGTAAGAGCTTAACTGGTAATGTTAAAAAGTTATCTGAAAAAGAAATGTGGGATAAAGCATACGCGGATATTAATAAAAAATATAAGAGAATATTTACTAGACTTAAAAAAGATAGACTAAGTGATCATATAAAGAAATTTTATAACTCTGTAACTTCGATTTATGATCCTCATACATCGTACTATCCACCAAAAGAAAAAGAAGATTTTGATATTGATATCTCTGGGAGTTTAGAGGGGATTGGTGCAGTTCTTTCTGAAGATGGGTCATACATTAAAGTTGTTGAAATTGTAGCTGGTGGAGCAGCATGGAGGCAAAAAGATTTAGAAGTAGGTGACTTAATTCTTTCAGTTGCTCAAGGTGAAAAAGAACCAATAAGTATCGTTGATATGAGAGTTGATGATGCTGTTAGATATATCAGAGGAAAAAAAGGTACAATTGTTAAATTGACAGTTAAAAAAGCATCTGGATTAACAAAAGTTATACCTATTGTTAGAGATATTGTTAGAGTTGGAGAGTCGTATGCTAAATCTTCTGTTCTAACTGTTGATAAACTTGGAACAAAAATTGGTTATATTAAGTTACCTAAGTTTTATAGAGATTTTGAAAAGAAGTCGAGAACTTGTACTGATGATGTTAAAAAAGAATTAGAAAGGTTAAAAACATTTAATGTTGATGGTGTAATTTTAGATTTAAGGAATAATGGTGGTGGAGCTTTAGATGATGCCGTTAAAATGTCAGGACTTTTTATTGATAAAGGACCAATTGTTCAGGTTAAAAACTCAGCAGGGCAAGTAGAAGTATTGAGTGATGAAGATCCAAGTATCACATATGGAGGGCCTTTAATTGTTCTTATTAATAGATATTCAGCTTCAGCTTCAGAAATTTTAGCAGGGGCCTTAAAAGACTATGGACGAGCAGTAGTAGTAGGTGGTGAACATACACATGGAAAAGGAACAGTTCAAGCGGTATATGATTTAAACAACGCAGTTCAAATTTTTAAATTATTCGGTCCCAAGCTTGGAGCATTAAAAATTACAATGCAAAAATTTTATAGAGTAAATGGGCATTCAACTCAATTTAAAGGAATTAAACCTGATATCGTATTACCTGATCCATATGGATATACTAAAAATAGAGAAAAAGATTTAGAGAATGCGCTTCCTTGGGACTCGATATCAAAGCTGAGTTATAATGAATGGAAAAATTCTAAATTTTCTTTGTCTGTTTTAAAAAGTAGAAGTAAAAAAAGAGTTAAAAGAGATGAGAGATTTCAAAAAATAACTTCATTAGTTGATTACTTAATTGATAGAAGAGATGATACTCAGTTCTCATTAAATTTGACTGATGCAATTAAAGAGGATGAAGAAAATAGAAAAATAACTGAGAAGTTAAAATATGATAAAGTAAATAAATCAATTAAAATTTCTCATTTTGAAGAATCTTTAGAAAGTGCAATCAATATCAAAAATAAAAAATCTAAAAACTGGCAAAGAGAGTTTAAACAAAGAAAAGAGGAGTGGATTAAAACGATTCAAGAAGATCCTACTTTAGAAGAAACTCTTTATATTATCACAGACATGATAAATAGTACTAAAGGTAAAAAGTTAGGAATGCTGTGAAAGAGTTAGATACAAGTGAAACTAATGAAATAATGGAAATACTAGAGTCTCTGGAAAATGAGACTCTAGCTGTTGAATTACTAAAAGAGTTTAATGACAAAACTGCTATGCTTGGCAAGTTACTACTTAATTTGGATAAAAGCCTTGAACACGAAGCTTGGAAAGCAAAGTGTGATGAAGCAAAAATTGAAGTGGAAAAAGTAGTTCAAAAAATTAAAGAGTCAGCATCAAATGAGTAATGAGGATAATGACAAAAGTAAAGACCACACTTGGTCGTTCAGAGTCGCTCATACCTTAATAAAAAAACTTAACCTTAATAAAGAAAATGAAACAGACTTAATTAGACCAATTTCTGAAGTTGGTAAATCTAAAAAAAAGAAAATCTATGAAGAGAAAGAGCTTACTTTAGATATTAAGTCAGTTCCAAGACCTAGAATTAAGTCTCGTCCAGAACACAAAAGAGAAGGAATAAAGCCAATTGACTTTGAAGTTGTAACAATTGGACCTGTTAAAAGAGCTATTGCTGGATTTATAGATGGTGGTCTGGCCTTTTTATCTTATTACGGATTTAAAAATATTCTCATTATAATTGATCCTAACAGTGTTTCTTCAAATGGTTTTTTATACTTATTATTAGGATCATATTTTGTTTCAAATGGAATTCCGACTTTATTTTTTAGAAGTACAGTTGGAAAGCTTTTGTTAAATATTCAAGTGAGAAATAGTAATGGGAGTATTCCAAGTTTTTCAACTTTAATTCAGAGAAACTTAATTTTAAGGCCCTTGTTAATAGCTAGCGGATTGAGTCTTATTTCATTAATTGTTAAAAATATCGCTCTTCATGATCTAGTTTTAAATACTACTGTATGTCCTGGAAATCAGGAAATAGAAGATTAGCCTTCATCTAATACTAACTTTTGTACAAAGTCAGATTGTGATGATGCAGCTTCAAGAGCAGTTTCTTTTGAAATACGTCGTCTTCTGTATAATCTCATAAGGTGTGAATCAAATGATTGTCCTATTTCATTTGCATGACCCTCTTGGTTCGCTAAAAATTTATAAATATTGACCAAATCTTCTTTACCTTCAATGCATTCTCTTATACCTGGACTAGTAACCATTATTTCTTGAGCTACAACGACATCTTCATTTCGACCTTTTAACATTCTTTGTGAGATGGTTGCAAAAAGTGAATCAGCTAATCTCTTTCGGGCATATTCTTGTTCTGTACTTGGAAACATTGATATTATCCTACTAATAGTACTTAAAGCATCTGTTGTATGAACCGTTGCAAAAACAACGTGACCAGTTTCAGCTGCTTTCATAGCAATGGAGATAGTTTCAGGGTCTCTAAGTTCTCCAATTAAAATGACATCAGGATCTTGTCTCAATGCAGATCTTAGTGCATCTGTAAAATTATCAGTATCTCTACCAATTTCTCTTTGAGAAATTCTAGAGTTAATCTGTGGGTGGATAAACTCAATAGGATCTTCAATTGTTAAAATATGGGCATGTCTAGTTTCATTGATTTCGTTAATTATTGCAGCAAGAGTTGTACTTTTCCCTGAACCTGTAGCACCTGTTACTAGGATTAACCCTCTTCTTTGACGAGCGATTTTTTTTAATCTTGCAGTTAAACCTAATTCATCAATTGAAGGAACACCATATTTTATAATTCTAATAATAATTCCAATTTTTTGCTGAAATCTGTAAAAATTATATCTGAGGCGGCAAGTATTTTTTATATCATAACTTCCATCAGCTTCTGATAGCTTATCTAAATTATCAAGTTGATCAGGGTTGTCGGCCATTAGGATTGAACAAATATCTTGAATAACATCAACAGTTAAATTCTTCGCTCTAATTGGAACCAGATCTCCCATAATTCTAAAAGAAGGGGGTTCTCCCTCTCGAATATGTATATCACTTGCCTTATTATCTAGGGCCAACTCTGCAAGGTCTTTTAAATTTTTTTCTGAAAATGACATATTATTATTGTCTCCTCAAATCTCTATAGATTCAAGGGCCATGAAAGCATTATTTATTGAATGATTTTTGATCCATTTTTCAGTTAAACAGGCATGACCTCCCATGCCCCATCCTTGTCCCCAAGAGTTTGCTGTAACCAAACAATATTGTCCCTCAATCTGATGATACTTTTTAGGCAGTGATATTCTTCCAATGATTAAAACAGCATGTCCTTTTGCATGTGAATCAAGTTTTAAACTTTTATCACCAAATTGTACTCCTACCATTCCATTATTTTTATAAAATCTTGAGTTTAATTTAAAACCTGCAACAATAGGCTTTCCTTTTAAAAGTTCAGACTGTACTTGAGTTAAATTTTTTAATTGTGTGAAAGAGTTAACTCTTACTTTACCAAGGTTACATTGATACTTAAGTGGCACATGTGTGTCATTATTAGTACTAATCTTGGGATCATATGGACATGAATTTTCTAGAGGAATATATGACTTTTTTCCTTTTGAATTAAATGCATTATAAACCCATGATCCTCTTTTGGAACAAGGGTTTGTTTGACAATTGGGACGACTTAACCAATAAAAATATTGTTCAGAAATATCAACATAGTTACCATGGCTGGCCAGTAAAACTTCGATTGCTCTAACTCCAGCAAAGGCTGCACATGTAGGTCTTTGCTTTTGATCTCTTATAGGGATTTCTAGTGAGTTCTTAATCACATAAAAATCACCATTAAAACTTTTTATATTTTGATTGTTCTCTGACATTGAATTATTAGCTTTATTATTATTTAAATTTGGCGATGCCTCAGAGCTTAGTTCAATAAATTTGTTAATATCAAAAGTAGATTTTTTATAGAGTTGAATATTTTTATTAAACTCTTTTTTCTTTTCACTCCAAATTTTTCTAGTTTGATCAATTTGATTACGCCAATTACGATATGTATTTCTGGTTTTACTTTTTAAACTTTTTTCTTCTGATTTTCTTTCACTTTCTTTTTTATGAAGTTCTTTAATTTTTTGTCTGTTTTTTGCCTTTATTTTTTCTATTAGTAATTCACCTTTTGTTTTTGCTGTTGGTGATGGAGTAGGTTTGGGATTGAGTTTAGGTTTATTAGGCTTAATAC
>CAXHCD010000123.1:0-8439 GCA_964015265.1 uncultured Oligoflexia bacterium | reverse complement strand
ATTTTAAACATGCTATTAAATCTCATATTTATTTCATCACTAGAAACACCTTGTTCAAATAGCTTGTTATGAAAACTATTTTTTAAATGTTCATGAAACAATCTATAACTTTTGATATATGAAACGTTTTGTTCACTTTCAATTTTCTTCTCAAACAAATTTATATCTATTAAATTATCTTTTTCATTCGCTTTACCAAAAAGCGGGGTTATTCCAATATCTATAGAGTCCACAAATTGGAACTTCTCTTGAAACATATTTATTGACTGAGAAAGAGGATGATCTGTTTTAAATTTGTCATAAAATCTATCATCAATTTTTAAATTTGAAGTCGTTAGTAAACAAATCAACATAAAACTAATGAATAATGAAATAATAACTTTTGGCTTTCTTAATGAAAAATCAAAAATTTTGTTTAACTTGAAATTTGGAAGTTTAACATTCTCTTTAAATACAAAATTAAATTTTTCTATAAAAAATGGAAGAACAGTAAATGTGTTAAAGAAGCATATAAAAGAACCAATAGAGCAATATAGTCCAATCTTAGAGATAGGGAGTAAGTCATTTATAGATAATGATATAAAACCAATAACTGTTGTAAGGGATGTTAAAAAGCAAGGCATATAAATTATATCTTTCACTTTTTTTAATTTTACTTTTAAAGATCCACTTACTTTATTAAAAGTTGCAAAAAAATGTATTAAATCAGAAGTCGCAACTATTAACACAAAAAACATTGCAAAACCACTATAAGGTGAAATTCCTCCATCGTTCATAAAAATAGTTATAATTGTCATTGAATAACTAAGAATCATTGTAAAATAAAAACACAGAACAACTTTTACATCTCTAAATAAGTAAAAAATTAAAAATCCTAAAAGTAATAATAAGAAAGGGGTTATATACTTTTGTGTTTTAATTGCATCCTTAACTAAATATACTTCTACAATTTTTGAACCTAATAAGTGAAACTTCCAATTTGTATTTATTTGATTATTATTTTCAACAAAGTTGATTATCTCTTCTATTACTGATCTATCTCTACTATTAAGTGATGACTGTGTTAGCTGAAAGCTAACTAACAAGTTTTCAAAGTTTTCACTGATTAAATAGTTTTTCCAAAAATCTGTTTTTAGTTTCTCTCTACCTAAACTAGTAATTTTGTTTTTTTCTACAAACTTATCTAGCCTTACATAATCACCTTTAACATTAAAAAACTCTGCATTACTTAGAGAGATAACATCCTCAACAAAATAGTATTTTCTCAAACTATGATGAACGCCTTTAAGGGCCTTTATAATTGAATCCACTGAAGGCTTCTTATTTCCTTTCCACTCTAACAATAAGTAAATATTTCTCTCATTATTAAATTTTTTTTCAAATTCCTCATAATTTACCCGAACAGGATTGTCAGGTTTAAGAACATCTACAGCAGTAAATGGAAGCCTTCTATTGGCCAACTTATTAGAAATTATAAGTATTATAAAAAATGATAATAGTACAATTACCCGTTGAGTAATCTTGTTCAATATTACCTCTAAATTTACTCTATTTATCCATAGTTCATTCTATTATATACTCTTAATGGAATTGGTAACTATAAAATCGAGAGGAATTAAATGAAAAAAAACTGGGCCTTTATTTTTATTATAGGAATATTTTCCTTTTTAGGAGGAAAGATAAGTACAAATTGGTTTGCACCTCAAAGTGAATCACACCAACCTACATTTAGGGTTCCATCTTCTGAGTTTATGAGCGAAAAAGAAAGAACTTTTGTGGAAGAAGTTAACAGAAAGCTTATTTCAATTAAGTCTAAGGACCAAGTTATCCCTGCCATAAAAGAACTTCAAGATCTAGTATCTCAAAATCCAGACATGAAGGTATTAAAGTTATATGAACTAAGCCTTAGACAAATTCCTTTAATGGAAGGAATTGTATGGAGGTTAAGACCTTTGGTCGAAGCTTGTTACACATGTCATGTTAGAATTCTTTCATATATAAAATGGCAATATAGTAAGACGTATTTAATGGGTCCACATGTAAGTGCATTACTTGATTTTTTCGTTGAACCGAATAAAAATGAAAAACCTTTTGAGAGCTTTAGTGAAGTTCAAGATTTTATAAGCTCAACAATGATTCCTATTGCTGAAGGTGCTTACAAAGACCTAGATAATATTATTAATTCTGCTCCAGAAGGATACTTATTTGATCTAGATAGTTATTTAGCTTTAGGTTTTGATGATGATAATAACGTGCGTTTTATTTCTGATGAAAAAAGACAGAGAAAAATAGTAAGAGGAAATTTACATTTATATAAAGCTAGAAAGGCTCGATCACTTGCCCTAATGTATTATGGAGTAAACTATAATGTTGAAGATATCCCAGCTTATATTAATGAAATTGTAAAACACACCGGATTAAATAGTATTGACTCTAAATTTCAAAAGAAATTAGGATCATTAATGAGCCTAGGTAGAAAAGATCGTGACTGGAGTCAAGTTGCTAAAACTCTTCCAAAACCCAATTCACTTATAGAATATTTAAGTGCACTTGAGAAATTTCCAAAAATTGGAACACCACGTAGTAGCATTTCTACAAGCAATTTATTATCAAATTTAAATAAATCTATGAATTATTTTTATGAATCAGCAGTTGCAAGACATAGAGGACGAGTAGACTCTTATAATGAAACAAAAAATGGAAACTCTATTGATTACTTAATTCAGCCAGATGCTATGGCCTTAAATCATGATCAAATAGTTCATGACTTATCTGAGAGAGTAACTATTTGGAAAAATGCTGTATCAGGAAAAGGTGCTACACCAATTACAAGCACAAGAACTGGAATGCAGTTTGAAATAGACCCTAGAGCATTTTTTAAAGGAAGTGATTTAAAAGTTTTTCTTCCTCACTGGTCTGGATACAAAATGGTAAATAATTTCAAACAGAAAGATAGAGGAAATTATTTGAAAAAAGGTAGCCGAAGAGGACCAAAAACTGTTAAAAACAAAAAAACAGGCGAAAGTATTTGGAGATGGAACTATGACTATGGTCATGCAACTTGGTGGAAAGATCCTACAATGAATGGCCTTCTCCCAAATACAACTAATAATAATGTCTATGAAAAAATTAGAAGTGTTCGCTATACACCTTCAACTAGAAGATTTGGTGCAATACTTCCTACTTTATAACGAAATGGGGAGCAGATGCTCCCCAAGTTAATCTTCACTAAATATGAGCACAAAATTATCTAAAAACATTAAATACGATAAAGAAAAAGAAAAGGATTTTCAAAATACACTAAAACAAAGAGTAGAGGCTTACTTTAAAAATAACAACATAAGTAAAAAAGGTAATTTCTATATGTGGTTTAAGGTTATCTTTTTGTTATCATCTTACTGGGCCCTATGGTACACATTGGCCTTTCATAAATTTAACTTCATAACTTCTTCTTTATTGATTATTACATTCATAATAACCACAATAACACTCGCTTTTACTGTTGCTCACGATGCCGTTCATAATACAATCAGTAAAAATACAAAAATTAATGACTTAATATATTGGTTTTCATTTAATATGCTTGGTCCCAATGCATACTTGTGGAGAATTAGACATAATAATGCTCATCATTTTTGTGTAAATATACCAGGTAGTGACGTAGATATTGAAGGTTCTGAAGCCATGAGATTTGCTCCTCATATCAAGTGGAAACCTATTCACAAATTCCAACATTTTTTTGCGCCAATACTATATTCAATTTTTATATTACATTGGATTTTCATTAAGGATTTTGACCTTTACCAAAGAAAAGAATTTGGAAATGTATCAAATTTAAATCATCCATGGTGGAGATTTTTAGAACTTGTATTGTTAAAACTTATTTATATTACTTACATGCTCGTAATACCTATCCTATATTCAGGACATAGTATAGGAACTGTAATAATAGCTTTTTTTATATTTCAATTTATTCTTTCTTTTTTTGTTACAATGTCATTTGTAAGTTCACACTTAGGAAATGTTTCTTTATTTGTTTTCCACGATGAAAATCATAAACTTCCCCACTCTTTTTATGAACATCAACTACATACATCAATTGATTTTCATCCAATCAGCTCTATAGCTAGCTTTTTCTTTGGAGGGTTTAACGCTCATGTAGCCCATCATATGTTTCCTGATATTTGTTCTGTCCACTATCCAGAGCTTACAAAAATAATAAAGAGAACAACTAAAGAATTTAACCTCCCCTATCACGAAATGCCTATTCACAAACTTTATTACTCTCACTTTCAATTACTAGAAAGAATGGGACGAAATCCAGTAGCAGGAAATCAACATATGCTTAACCCTGATTCGGCCAAACATCACGTATGAGAGAAAAGTTAATACTCTATGTAATTATATTACTAGTCAGCATCACAATCTTAGAGATTATTTTCTCAAAAATTCTAAAGCTAAAAATATATAACTTTAAAGATACCATCGGAAATTTGATTCAAGGTCTAGGTCAACAATCAATAAATATTATTCTTTTCACTGCTATCATAGCTATTTATGAATATATTTATTCACACTTTTCAATTTTCAATATTAATCAATCTCAGATTACTCTATGGATTTTAATCATTTTTCTGGCTGATCTTTGTTTTTATATAGGTCACAAGAGCTCACATAATATAAATATTTTTATTGCAACACATATTGTTCATCATCAAACTAAAGATTTTAATCATGGTTCTGCTTTAAGACAAAGCTGGACAGGAAGATTAGGCATGACACTCTTTTATCTTCCTCTAGCAATAATCGGTTTTCCTACAGAAATGCTTATCGTAGCGCAACTAGGGATTATGGTTATTCAATTTTTATCTCATAACGGAATTTTAAAAAGTAAGTTAGGTCCACTAGAGTATTTATTTGTCACACCAAGCTCACATAGAATTCACCATGGGATAAACTCAAAATACATCAGTAAGAACTGTGGAGGAATGTTTATAATATGGGATAAGTTATTTAACACTTATGCAGAAGAAGATGAGCCTATTATCTATGGAATTAAAAGTGAGTTAAATTACTACAACCCAATCAATGCAAATACTGATTACTTCAAAAGAATATTTTTTGTATTTCATAAAAGAGTTGGATTAATAAATAAAATTAAAATATTGTTTCAAAGTCCTTCAATCTTAGAAAAGGAACTAATTAAGTACAATTACAATGAAATAAAATACAAAAACATTTCAGGTAATATAACACCATTGAATAAGCTAAAAATTTTAATTTTAACGACCTTAAGTATTTCGATTTTAGTTGTTAGTCTGGCCCGTAGTAGCAATTCAACTATTATTGAAAAAATTATTACAATAACACTTGTTATAATCATTATAAGCTTTATAGGAAAGCTCTTAAACCTTAAGACTTCTTCTGATTCATAGAATAGAATATTACTAAAATTCCAAATATAACCCATGCTTCAATGGCATATAATCTTCTTTTAATAAAAAACTCTATAGGAATATTTTGTGCACTTTTCCACAATGGACCAATTTGATCTTCTAATTTAAATACAAAGAAAACCATGTATAATGAACTGATAAAACCAGTAATTAATATGAAATAAATAATAGATTTTATATATTTGTGATTTAACATATGAACCCTTTAATAGATTTTACCAAGCTTATTAGAAATTGCAATGTTGAGCCAAGGTACTTTTTCAGAGCATTTAGGTATTATTTCAAATTTGCTTTTTTTGAGCCATTCAGGTGGTATGAAAATATTTTCTACAAAGAAGGATATAAATATTATGATATCCCACCAGAGAAAGAACCTGTATTTATACTAGGCTACTATCGATCAGGTACAACGCACTTACAAGAAGTGCTACTGCAAGATAATAGATTTAGTTATTTAAATTTTTTTAAATGTTATTTTCCAACGGCCTTTAATTCATCAGAATTTATCTTTTTTGATTTGTTTAACTTTATAATTCAAACTACTGGTTTTATTCATCCAGCACATAATATTCCATTTAAGTTTGACTTACCTGCAGAAGAAGATGTTGCAATGGTTGCCTCTGGCTCTAGACTTGCTGCGAATTGGGGAAATGTATTTCCTGGTCATTTTAAAGAATTTTTTAATAAAACAGTATTCTTTGAAACGTGTACAAAAGAAGAAAGAGAGGAGTTTGAAAATGAACTATTCTTTCTTTTTAAAAGAACATATATACATAATAACTTTAAACAATTGCTATTAAAAAGTCCTCCTCAAACTGCTCGAATAAAAATGCTTTATAACAAATATCCAAATGCAAAGTTTATTTTTATTCGAAGAAATCCTTACGAAGTATACAAGTCAAATATTAAGTTATGGAAATCTTTTGAAGGACAGCACTTACATGGACACTCAAAAGAAATGGTTCAAGATGCAATCTTTTGGAGCTATAACAAAACTCATGAATACTATGAAAAAGATAAACATATCGTTCCAGAAAATCAATTGGTTGAGTTATCATTTGAAAATTTTGTTACGGATCCGTTGTCTTCTCTAGAAAACATTTATAAGAAGATAAATTTAGATACATTTGAGGAAAGTCTACCGAATTTTAAAAAATATTTAGATTTAAAACATGGAGGAAAAAGAATAGCTTCATATAATTATTCTGAAGATGAAATTTCTGCAGTCAATTCAAACATGGGTAAATGGATTGATTATTGGAGCTACAAAAAACTCAATTAATTTTAAACTTAGAATTGTTTGCAATGTGCTCAAATATTTTTGAATAATTTCTTTTATTTCTTAATACATAAAATACACTTGGATTTTTTGCAGTTATAGTTAACAGCACTTGAGAAAAGTTTAATTTAATAGAATCTGGAGCAAACCATCTAAAACCTACTCCAATAGTAGCGGTCTTATTGACAACATGATGCCAAAAAGAAGAGGGATTATATAGAACGTCCCCTTCTTCTAAATCAAAATGATAATAATCTAAATATTTCACTTCAGGAAATCTATCATAATCAGGCTTTAGTGGATCAAACTCAGTAAAAAAATATGGCCTCCCATTTACTGGAGGTCTTAAAAATGGATCAAAGGATGAGTTGTATAACCTCCATTCTTTCACTCCTTTAACTTGAGTAAATAAATTATGGGATATAGCTGCATGTAACTCAGTTTTTGTTCCTTTCGCTCCCATAAAACATTGAAAAGTATTTCCAGAAGCAAAGTCACTTCTCATAGAAAAAATTTTTTCAGTATCAAAATCTTTAATCAGCTCAGGATGAGCATGTAACAAATTGTTAAATCTAATATATTTCGAATCATCGCCTATTTTCATAGCATCAATGACTTCTGATAACGTAGTTGTTTCGACATTATAGATACTATTCACTCCTCCTGAAATAGTGTCCATAACGGGAATAATATCATTTCCATATTTTTCTTTTATATTATCTAAATCCCATTTCTTTACACAATCCCAATTCTTTGCCATACCTTTAAAAATCACAGGTTTATTTTTCTTTAAATAGTTTTCAAAGAAAAACTGATTAGAAAAATTTTTAATCCTATCAATTTCAATCTTCTTTCCAAGTCTATTCGTTGAGATTTTTTTTAAAATTGATTCTCTTAAATAATTCGAGTTCGTATTAATTCCAAAAAAATGTTTAGTATATCGGTGCAAGGCAAAACTAAATCTATCGTAATAAGAAATTAAATTAGAGTTCATTTCATATACCTAAATAACTCTTCAAACATATAGCAATATCCAAGAAGAGGAATTGGAAGCCCAATTAATACTGCAATAAAATATTTTGAAAAGCTAACCCCACTTAGGGCAAGAGCTACATTAACAGGAGGAAAAACTTGAACGATGATTCTAATAATTATCATGTTTTTTAAAGGGCTTTCATTAACCTTACTTATTAAATTTTTAACATAATTTGATTTAATTTTTGTAAGGGCGTCTTTACCAATAAATTTTGCTATAAAAAAAGTTACAGTTATTGAAACTAGGGCAGATAGAAAAGTTAATAATCCTCCATAGAATTTACCAAGGGCCAAAACGGCTCCCCCTAAGAAAACCCAACCTGGAATCTGAACTAAATTTCCAAATACAAATAATACAATATATGAAACTATACTAATGAATTTATTCTCCATTAATAATCCATGAATATAGCTCCAACTTATTTTTTCATGAATTCCAAACATCTTGGATATTAAAAACAAGGAGAGGAAAAATATAAATATTGCGAGAAGTCTTTTATTCATTTTTAGTAATAAACTTAGCATTTAATTTTAACAAACATGAAGATAATAATATAATTAATATTTTGTGCCAAAGAAGAAGGTCTTCTTTATTCTTACCTATTACAAAACCAACTATTACAACTGTCTCTTATACACATCTCCGAGCCCACGAGACTAGTGCCAATC
>CAXHCD010000122.1:0-8525 GCA_964015265.1 uncultured Oligoflexia bacterium | reverse complement strand
GCTATAATCTGTAAAACTAGCTAAATGCATAATTATTTCCTATTTACTTTAGTAGTGCTTAATTTTATCATTTTTAATATATATTTAAAATACATATTAAGGGGGTTTCATGTTTAATTTGTTTGAAAAGATAGGTGGAAGAGAAGCTGTTCATAATTGGTCGAGCAAGGACTCAATGATAGTCACTTTGACGCAGTTGTCGAAAATCTTGGAAATACAATGAAAGAGTTAGGAATTTCTGATGAGCTAATTCAAGAAGCAATAGGTATAGCAGAATCAACTAGAGATGATGTCTTGGGTAAAGAGTTAATGTGATCGCATTAATTTGTAAAGATCCATTTAGGTTATTTTTCCCTGTAGCAATAGCAAGTTTGCTGTATGGGTCTGGACTATGGATTGCATATAGTATTTTTAAAATTGGCAATTTACCATACGTTGAACATATTAATCTGTTTTTAGGAGGATTTCTTTATTATTCAATTCTAGGATTTCTTCTTACTGCAATACCTCAGTTTACTTCTACAAAATTTTTGAGCAAATGGGAGCTTTTCAAATTTTGTCTGGTCATTTTTGGGTCTTCAGTTTTTCAGTTTATTGAGAATGATTTCTTCTTCTGGTTAAGCATTTTTTTAGGCTGGACCTTCTTGTTAATTTTTGGAATCCGCAGGTTTCTAAGTAGAAAGCAGAACCCTCCTTACACTTTTGTATTTGTAGGAACAGGAGTTCTTTTTGGTTTGTTTGGAAGTCTTTTTATATTGCTGTCCGACTATCAATTTCGTTTGTTTGGTTTTTTAGAGAATTGGGGAAAGCTATTTTTTTATGATGCAATGGTTACTTCTTTCATTCTCGGTATTGGGGGAAGATTAATTCCTGGGATATTAGGATTTGTTGAGATTGTAAAAAAACAGAGAGGTGTTTATGAATCTCCTGATCCATTTTTTAGAGTAGTACCAATAGATATTTTCTTTTCATTATTTTTCTTTCTTATGAGCTTTTTTTTAGAGGGAAATAATTTTGATAGGTTAGGCTTTATTTTCCGAGCATTAGTTGTAACTTACTTTTCATTTAAATATTGGAGACTTCATGAAGCAATTAAAACAGGTAAATGGCATGGAAGAGTGTTAAAACTTTCTTGTTACTTACTTTTAGTTGCGTCTTGGTTGTTGTGTTTTGAAAGTGAGAACTCTATCCATATTAAGCACTTAATTTATATAGGAACTTATTGTTTAATGACCTTAATGATTGCAAGTAGGGTGGTTATTGCACACGGAAATGAAGGCCTGGATATAGAGTATAGCCGGATGCCATATTTGATTATAGGATTTTTGTTAACTTCAGCTAGCATAATGAGAGCGACAGCATACTTATTTTTAGATTCATATGAGGGCCACTTAGGCCATGCCGCGATCTTTTTGTTTTCAGGAGCTTTATTTTGGACAATTGGATTTTTTAAGAAAATTTTCGATCTTCATCTCGAAGAGTAAGTAATGAGTCTTGACGTAGTAATTTAAATGAATCTTCCTCAGCTACCAATTTAGATAATCCAATAATTTTAAATCGGCTTTTCAATCTAAATTTTCTATTGGAGAATATGGCTTTATCTCTTTAGTTGTTGATACTGAAGGAAATGTCATTGGACTTCATTCATTAAAATAAGTGAGAATTAATTTTAAAGTAAAGGAGATTTAATGAGATATGTAGATGGATATGCTATTCCAATAAAAAAAGAAAACTTAAAAGCATACAAAAAAAATAGCCACACTTGGATATAAGACCTGAATGAAATACGGAGCACTTGATTATTACGAGTGTTATGGCGATGATCTAAATAATAATATAGGGCTTACGTTTCCAAAAACGTATAAATTCAAAGATGATGAGACTGTGATATTTTCCTATATTGTTTTCAAGTCAAAGGCACATCGCAATCAAGTAAATAAAAAAGGCCATCAGTAGATGGCCATAAATTTATAATATTTTTGAGTATGGATTGTTCATTGAACTAGAGTTTTAAATAATCAATCCCTGATAAGGGCTTCTCTAGCAGTTGAAGAATTTTATCTAAGTCACCGCTTTTTGTAATATTGTCTATATGAGTTCGATGACTCTTGCTGGAATCCCACTCTTCTACTATCGTAAAATTTTTAGAGTTAGATTTGTCTTGAAAGATACTCACAGATAAACATCCATTTACTTTGGGAAGGTTTCTTTTGAGATCAACCATTGCCTTTTTTAAATCTTCTTTTTTATTCTCTTTAGATACTAGACTTACAATTATATAATGTGACATCTTCTTCTCCTTATAATCATTTCCAAAAACGAAATTGGTAAAAAAAATTAAATATAAAAAAATAGTAATGAAGTTTAAATTCTTCATGTGAAACCTCCTTAAGAAGAATTCTAAAGGATTAAAGGAGAAAATAATTGTAAAATTGCGACATTTTACGAAGAAAAAATCTTCGGAGTATGGCTTGATATCTTTTTAAATTCATTGACCATATGAGAATGATCGAAGTAACCAGAGGCTAAAGCAATATCTGTTATGCTTAGGTTGGAATCTTTGAGTAAATTTATAGCATATTGAAAGCGTATAATTCTCTGAAACTTATAAATAGAAACTCCAAAGTCTTTTTTAAAATTTCTTTCTAATTGCCTTCTTGATAAGCCAAGAGAATTGAGTAGTTTCAAAACACCTTCCTGAAGAAAGGTTTCTGCTGAAAAGTTAGACAAGTTCTGAATAAGAGTGGTCTTCGGTTTGAATTCCAAATTATTCACAATATTTTCTAAACAGTATTTTAGTTCAATAAAAGGCAGATCCGTTACATTCTTGCTAATGTGTAATAAACTCTTGTTACAGAGGGGCAATTTTAGATGAGAATCAATAATGTCTGATGGCGAATAGTCTTCCAATAGGGGGATAACACCCGGATGAAAACGAATTCCTAAATAGCCGGAATCCATCTTTGTTTTGAAATTGTACACCTTGGTCGAGGTACCAAATAGATAAGAGCTATTCTCTTTCATAGAAAATTCAAATACTAGGTCTATGGACCCATCCGGCAAAACCTCGCAAGGATGAGTGGTCCCCTTAGGTGGAAGATCTAAATGCCAAAAGTGCATTACTTTATCTTGTAGTGATTTGACAGGAATTATTTCTGTATAACTCATTGTTAAAATTTATACCAAAAACTAATGATTTCAAATTTTAAATTATATACATTCTTCCAGATTTCTCGGCCAATTACATGCTCTTTGAATTTTTCACATTGTGCTGTCAAAGAGTTTTACAGCAATCTGCTTTTCAAGGACTTGTATTCTAAAACTAGAAGACTTGTTTCTTTAACATTCGCATCACGCTCATGTTTTGAAACCCTATGGTCTCACTAATCAATTCATCCATAATTGATTCCCTCATCAGATGTTCGAACTCTCACATCTGACTTCGGTCGTTTAACCCTTCAAGTCCTCTCTTTAACAATATTTTTTCCTTTAGTTTTCCTATTTCACAAGAAAAGCAGAGTGAAAATGAGGGAGTTTATCTCAAAATGAATGACCGAATTTGAATCGAAAGCTTGACGTAGTGAAATAGAAAAATAGAGAGAAAAAATGGTGCCGAGGAAGGGACTTGAACCCTTACAGTGTTACCACCGGCGGATTTTGAATCCGCTGCGTCTACCATTCCGCCACCTCGGCATAATTTGGAAGATTCGATATTATTTTTAATTGCTCAATTAGTCAAATTTACTTACTTAATTGTTCTAGTATATCGATTGGTTTGAACCTAAAAGGTGATTCATCAAAGTGTTGTAATAATAGTGAGTTACTTATAACGCAAGAGTATTTCAAATAATCCACCATATATTTTGGAATAGGATAGACAACTTTATTTATGAGATTTGAAATCGGGCCAATAACGGAAAAAGGAACTGGGAAAGATCGATTATTCATAATTTCTTTGGCCTTAGAAATTGAAATTGTTTCGTTATCGGCAACGTTGTAAACACCGGTTGGAAGGACTTCTATTGATTTAAACAATATATTTGCCATATCGAACTCATGAACAAATTGAAAAATAGGGTTAAAGTCTATGGGTGTTGGGGCAAATTTTGATTTCAAATATAAGGACATTACATTATTGATCTGAGGGCCAATAATACTACATGGTCTAAGAACAATCGTGTCTAATAAGTCTTTATTTTTCCACATCCAATTTGTTGCAAGTTGATCCATTTCAACTACATCTCTTAATTCAGAGTGATTGATGCTGGCACGTAAGGGATACGACTCATCAAGATAAACAGGATTATCTGGATTAGCTCCATAAACATGATAGGTACTCATGATAATAACTTTTTTAACTTTAGATTCTAAACAAAGACCAAGGATATGATTAGTACCAATTATATTTTTATCGAGTCTTTCGGCCAAACTCTTTTCATCTGTTTGGGCCTGACTTACTCTTCCTAAATGATAAACAATATCAAATTGATTCTCTCTAAATAATTTTTCAAAAGCATTTCTTCTATAATCAATTTTTTGATAAGTTATTCTTTCGTCTTGAGCTGGCTTAATTGATCTAGAATCAACACCTAAAATATTTACATAAGGATAATTTCTTTTAAGTATCTTTATTAGAATTCTAGATAAACCACCCTTTGCACCTATAACTAAAATATTTTTAATATTATTTGCATTCATTTTTTATTGGCCCAAAAATCTCGTCTATTGTTGAGACCAGATTTCAACATTTCATCAATTTTTAACCTAAGCTTATTAACTTCTATATCAATAATAGAATCAGATGTTGAATGATCGAGCTCATCACTTATATATATTGGATTTCCTATATGTATATCTACAGGTGATGGAAGAGGTATAAGGTTAGGTGTTAAGGGTAATGCTGGGAGACCTAACTTTTTTGCTATTTTCATAGGGTGGTATACAAATGGATAAAATTCTTCAGCACCAACAACCGCAACAGGTAGTATTGGAGTTTTTGTTTTTATAGCAATTCTAAAAAAGCCTCTTGTAAAATTTTGAAGCTGATAAAAATTATTTGTATTTTTAGCAATTCCTTTTACTCCTTCAGGGAAAACTAAAACGGAGTTTCCTTTTTCTAAAAGCGTTTTACAGTTTTGTCTATCTCCTAGAACTGCGCCTCCTTCAGATACTAGTGTATTAAAAAAAGGAATTTTTGTGACAAACCTCTCAACCATTGCTCGAAGTATTCGAGGTGGTTGTGTGTCGATGGTGAAGGCTGCAGAGATAAGAGCTCCATCAATTGCAATTTGTCCGGAGTGATTTGAGACTACTATATAAGGAGTATCTTCTATATTCTCTTTTCCAAATAATCGAACTTTGAAATACTTCTTATAGAGTGGCCAAATATAGCGAAGAGTTGAATTTGCCTTATTTAGATCAAGTCCCCAAGCATCCTGCCCTGTGGGATATATTTTGTATAGAGATTCCATAATTCTAGACTCTTCTTCTTTGGGAATCTTATACTCATCTATATTTATGAATTTATTAAAAAAATCCATGAGTTTTGTGCTCGGTTATATTAATTTATCTTATATAAATGTTAGCAAATTCGCTCATCTTCACAAGAGATCGGCAAAAGGATATACTAGATATGTAAATATCGATCGGAGATAAAGGTGAAACATAATAATTCTAAATTCCAAGGTAAAGTTCAAGACTTTTTACAAAACTGCCAAACAGAGTTAAAAAGAACGACTGAAATTGGAAAAAAGATGATTGGTGCTTCAAGAACTAATACATGCTTACATGAAGCTTATGAGGAATTAGGTGCATTAGTAGAAGAAGAAATAAAAGAAGGTCGCCTTGAATGGAATCACCCAAAAGTTGAATCTCTTTTAGCTAAAATTGAAGAATGTAAAAAAAGTTTAGATCAGTTAGAAGGTGAAGTTACTAGGATTAAAAAGTCTCCTGATATGAATAATGATCAAACTTCGTCATCAAAATCTAAAGAGTGACTTTCCAATTGGTTCATTAAAAAACTTATAATTGATTGCTCTAGTGGATCAATCCCTGTTTTATTTTCACAAGATATAAAGTGAATTTGCTTCACCCATTTATATTTTTTAAACAACTCTGGTTTGATTTTATTCAATGCTGCTCTATCTTTTTGTTTCTTTAATTTATCAATTTTATTAAAAAGTAGATAAGTATTATAATTAAAGTTTTTTAAATAAGATTGGAATTCAACATCTGATTTTTGATTGGGGTGTCTTGCATCTTGAATATTTATCATAAGGGATCTATCTGAAGCATTAGCAAAAAATTCACCCATTAAATAATTCCAGTTTTTTTGCATTTTCTTTGAAACTTCAGCATGACCATACCCTGGAAGGTCATAGCAAAGGAGTTTGCTTTGAGTTTCAAGCTTTTCACCCTTATCTTCAAGACTTAATTCAAATACATTTATCTCTCTAGTTCTACCGGGAGTATTTGAAGTTCTTGCAGTATTTTTTCCAAACAAAGCATTGATCAAAGATGATTTACCAACGTTAGATCTTCCTATAAAAGCAATTCCTGGGTCGTTACATTCTAATAAAAAATCACGCATTTGATCAGGGTCAGAAATACCCATTAAAAATTTTGTTTTTCCTTTTTGAAACTTAATTGTCATAAACTTTTTTAACCATAATTAAATATTTTTAGCGAATATAGATGATGAATATCAAGTATTCAACTATTTGTGGCCGGTATCAAAATTGAATAAGCAGTCGTGAAATTTTTATAGGAGTGATTATGCATAGTGACATTAAAGAAAGTTTTGCAAAAATTGGTACAAAGGTATTATTAAGGCCTGTTTATGGCAATAAGAGATGGATCGAGTTTAAACGTACTAAGATCGTGGTAACATTAAGGAAAGATTGTGATATTGTCTTTGATGGAATTAATTTACAATTGCCAGTGATATTTGATGATGAACAAGCTCAGTTTGTTATTGAGTTAGAGTCTAATTCTAAGATTAAAACGGAAAATAATTCGTATTATTTGGTTCGTTCAGTTGGATCTCATTTTTTTAAACATAATGGGAACAGAACAAGAGAGTCATTACTAGAGAGAAATGATACTTTGAATTTAAATGGAAATCTACTTTCATACTTTAAAAAAGAAACTATTGAGGAAGTAGATTTAGATGCTTTTTCTAAAACTAAATTATTTGTTTTACTTGAAGGTGAAACGGGAACCGGGAAAACAACAATTGCCAAAAAAATACATGATAAATCTAATAGAGTAGGTGAGTTTATCCACATAAACTTATCAGCTTTTTCTGAAAATTTAATTGAGTCAGAGCTTTTTGGCCATAAGAAAGGAGCATTTACCGGAGCTATAAATGATAAAAAAGGTGCAATTGAAATGGCAAATTATGGAACCCTCTTTATTGATGAGATAGATTCTATATCAAAAGAAATTCAATTAAAATTACTTTTGTTTTTGGATAACTATAAGTTTAGACCAGTCGGCTCTCATTTAGAAAAAAGTGCAGATGTTAAAGTAATTTTAGCTTCTGGAAGAAAGCTTGAAGATCTAATAGAAACAAAAGAAATGAGAAAAGACTTTTACTTTAGACTAAAATCTGGACTAACTAAAAATCTAAGGCCCCTTAGAGAAGATCCAAAAAAAGTTGAGGAAATTATTGATGATTTTTGTAAAAATAATGATGTTTCTATTTCATTAAACTTAGTTAAGCTATATAAAAGTTTAGATTGGCCCGGTAATATTAGACAGTTTATATCTCATTTAAATAAGAAAAAAGAACTCTCTCACAATAAAAAATTAGACTTTGATTTTCTTGATGAAGAACTATTGAACTTTCCAATTGAAATAGTTGAGGATAAAGGAGGAATAGACACTCTTCTTAAAGTAAAGAAAAGCTATATTCAACTTGTGTATCAAAAAGTAGATTGCTCTATAAAGAAAGCTGCAAAAATCTTAGATATTACGACCCATACGGTGAGAAATAATATTGGAGTGCAAATTAACCAGCAACAATTGAATGAAAGAAAATCTGCTTAATAGTTCCCTGAGCTTTCTGTTTTTTTAATAAAACATCGAGCTCTTTTTGAATTTTTTCTCTGATTATTAGTTTTCCTTCTTTGGTCAAAGGAAAACTTGGTAAAACAGGTTCAATTGTTGAATTGAGCCTGTCTTTGACTAAATGATCATTCTTATACAAGTACTCTCTAATATAGCGATTAGATGTTTCAATAGTAAAATCAATTCTTAAAGACTTTACTGCTCCGTTGTCTTCAACATAAACTGGCATAGTCACATTTGATATGAATAAATGTTTTTGATCATTTTTATAATACCCTGGACGCTTGCTAACATCTGTGGCCTTTTGAACTTCATCAACTTGTTCAGGGTTATTAATTTTCTTGGTTTCATCCACAATTTTTTTAGAAGCATAATAAACATTAATTCCAATAAGAGTAGATATAGAAATTCCTGTAAATAAAGATAAAATAGTTGTTGGTTTTAAAGTTATGTAC
>CAXHCD010000121.1:0-8978 GCA_964015265.1 uncultured Oligoflexia bacterium | reverse complement strand
CTCGGAGATGTGTATAAGAGACAGCTTAAAAAAGTGGAATTAAAAGCTCTGATATGTAAGTCATTGAGATTAGAAGAACCTGTGCTCGTGAATCTATTAAAATTACCTGTATATTGGGCGGAATAAAAAAACATTTTACAGTGTTCTGTAAAATTGATAACTTGCGCAAAATTTAACGAATAATATTTCGTAACACACAGTAAATAGGTGGTTGATTATGGAAACTGGTCTTGGATCTCCAAGTGAGAACCCAGAAATTTCTTTTATAGATGCAAATTCAGGTCAAAAAATTATAAAAATGGGTGATTTAACTTTTCCTCCGAGGAAAGTTTGGATGAAAACTTTTGGCTGCCAAATGAATTATCATGATTCTGAAAGAATTCTACATAATTTAAAGAGATTAAACTTTGATAAGACAGAAGATAAGGATGAGGCTGATCTCATTTTGTTTAATACTTGTGCTGTGAGAGATTTGGCCAATTCAAAATTTTACTCACAATTAGGTGAAATCAAAAAAAATAAGGCAAAAAAGAACGGACTTGTTGTTGGAGTAGGTGGATGTGTTGCTCAAACAGAAGGAAAGCAATTAATTAAACAGTATAAACACTTAGATTTTGCTTTCGGTACTGATGTGATTGATCAAATTAATGATATGGTTTTTAGAGTTTATGCTGGAGATAATAAGTTTTCAGTAAATGCTTGGGATAGATCAACTGACTTTTCAATTGAAACTAAAATTACACATGGTTCACCACAAGCTTTTGTAAATATCATTAAAGGCTGCAATAAGTATTGCTCTTACTGTATTGTTCCCTATACCAGAGGAAAAGAGAGATCTAGGAAAGTTGTAGAAGTCGTTCAAGATATTTCTAGACTTGTAGAGTATCAAGGAATTCAAGAGGTCATGCTTTTAGGTCAAAACGTAAACTCGTATGGCAAAGAAAATGGGCAGTCTTTGGCCGAACTTTTATATGAATTAGATAAGATCAATGGGCTAGAGTTAATAAGATACACTACCTCTCACCCTTATGATGTAAGTGATGAACTCATTCAGGCACATGGAGGCGTAAAAAAGCTTTCAAAACACTTGCATTTACCTGTTCAGTCTGGATCTAATACAGTTTTACAAAGAATGTTAAGAGAATACACTTCTGAACACTATTTAAGCATCTTAGAGAAGCTCAGAGCTTCTCAACCTGATATTGTTCTTACTAGTGATATAATTGTTGGATTTCCAAATGAAACAGATGAGGAGTACCAAGAAACATTAGATTTATTAGATGCTGCTCAATTTGATTCTATTTATAGTTATGTTTATTCTCCGAGGTCTTATACAAAGGCCGCGAAAATGGATTGTTTTTTAAATAAGGAAATTAGGGGAGAGCGGTTAAGAAATCTTCAGAAGTATCAGTTAAATATTCAGGAAAAAATACGACAGAACCTTGTAGGGAAGAACTTTAAAGTATTAGTGGAAGGTTTTGGGAATATGAAAGGTATAAAAAAGTGGAAAGGCCGTACAAATTGTAATCGAATAATACATTTTAAACCTGAAAATGATGAGCAGGATTTTAAATGGCATTGGGTAGACTTAAAAGTTAACTCGACTACAGCATTAAGTTGCCAAGGTGAACTTATAAATGATTACGGTAGACGTTTAAATTAGTTAAAAAAGTTAAGTTTATTTAATACTTGATTAAAAAAATATATGAATTTCTGAATTAAATGCTTTTTCATTGCACAACACTTCAGACGCGACCATAATAGAAGTATATACTTTGTAAATTGGAGTGATTGTGTTCTTTGGAAAAGGTCGAAGAAAAGTTTTATTGATAAATCCTAAATTTCAATATTCTGTAATGCTACATTTTTTAGTTTTGTTTTTAATAGTTAGCTTTGGAATTTTGATAGTTGCCTATTGGCAGATATCACCTCTACTTGAAGAAATTAGCAAGCTAAATTTACCAAGTAATCACGCACTTTTTCAGGCCGTTGAAAAATTTAACTATATGTCTACAGTTTCAGTAATCTGTATATTAATTTTTTGTTTGGCAATGTTTTACAATATGGCCTTAATTATTTCTAATAGAGTGGCCGGTCCATTGTTTAATCTTTGTAGAAGTTTACAAAATATTAGAAACTCTGGAGAAGTAAAACACGTAGCATTTAGAAAAAAAGATTATTTTCATGAAGTGGCAGATGAAGTTAATAAAACTATAGATTTCGTAAAAGAAGATCTTAAAAATTAAGCATTGGCCCCAATCTACAAGATTTTAATATTCCAGAATTATTAACTTTTCCGATCATTAAATATCGAGCGGAAATATTTCTAGATCTATCAAGCGTATTTCTGAATATTACCTTAAATAAGAAAACTCCTTCCTGACCCTTTTTAAGGTCGATATTGGCAGTTTCTAGTTTATCAATAATATATTCATTAGATATTTTGTCTTGAGAGGCAAAAATCTTTGAACCTGTTTCATTTCGAATAGTTGTAAACGTACGACTTTTTGAAATAATATTCTTACCAGCAAGAGTTTCAATGCAGGATTGTTCATTTGAAATGACTTTTTCTATTAGATTTAAAGTATCTGAAACATTTTTAGATACAACATTTCTAGAAGCGTTGAACTTAACTTCAACTATTTTGATAGCAGCTATCGCCATTAATCCGAGAAGACCAACAGTAATAACTACATCGGTAACTCCAATACCTTTTTTTCCAAACAAGTTTATACTCATAGAAATATGATAAGGGAATTATCTGTAAGTTCAAATACTTATTATTTTTTATTAATAAAATTTGTCACCTTTTGCCGGAAAAAAATAAAAAAATTAAAAAAAGATAAACTTATATTTATGAAGTGGATTAAAATACTATACTTCTTTACTCTTCTATGCTCATTTTCGGCATATGCTATTTTTTATGAAGTAGATGGTGAGTTTGGGTATTCTAAAAAAGTATATGGGGCCGATCGACAAAATAGTTTAACTGATAGATCTTACTCTTCTAGTATTGCAGCTTATTTATTTGAGGCAACGGCATTTGAATTAAATTTTTATTCTGGAGAGGAAATAAATACTGTTAACGATGAGTTTCAGTTAAGTAATGGAATATCAACAACTGGAAGCCAAGTAAAAGTTAATACCGATGTGTTTGGGGCAGGGTTAAGGCAATCTTTTGCTCCTAGGAATGCGGCCATAAGACCTCTTTTAAGCCTTGGATATGCCAAGCAATTTGTAAAATCTAAGTCCTCGATTACATATAAATTAGACAGTACTGGAGAAACTATATTAGTGGAGGATCCTGTTGTAAAAAATAGATACGACTCAGTATTTGCCAGTTTTATGCTACAAATAAGGTTAACTCAATTTATTAGTGTAAAAGGTTCCGTGAGAACCGTATTTCCCGCCTTTGTATTTAATAAGGCCAAGGATAATATAAATTATATGGCCGGGTTAACATTTGTTTTTTAAAAAATTTATAATCTTATTTTTTCTCGTATCTTGTTCTAAGACATCCTATATTCTGGATCAAAGCATTGGGCAAATTAAACTTTTAAATAAAGCAAGAGATAATGAGACAGTTTTAAAAGATGTTAGAGTTCCTAAAAAACATAAAGAGAAAATAAAATTAGTAGAAAAATATAAAAAGCATTTTTATGAGTACTGGGATAAAAAAGAAACTAAACTATATTCAAAAACAGTTATTCTTGATCAAAAAGCTGTAACTTATTTAGTAATTGCTTCTGAACATAATAAAGTTCAGGCCCTTAGACATTGTTTTGTATTTGTAGGTTGTTTTCCCTATTTAGGGTTTTTTAGTGAGAAAAAAGCAAAGAAATTTGCTGATGAATTAAAAGAAGATGGTTTTTCTATATATACTAGACCAGTCTATGCTTATTCGACATTGACTCGATTTACAGACCCTATTTTATCAAGTTTTTTCTATTATTCTGATGAGTCTCTCGCAGAGCTCATTTTTCATGAACTTTTTCACACGATATTTTTTATTAAGGATGAAGTTGAAATAAATGAAAATTTGGCAAACTACTTTGGAAAAGAAATGATGAAGGAGTATTTTCATTACTCTAAAGAAAAAGAAGAGAGGATGGCCAAAGAACTTGAAATAAAAAGAGAAATTAATAAGGAAGTAGTTAAGCAAGTCGAAATTTTAAATGATCTTTATAAGTCTAAGAAGCCTCAATCTCGAGATGAATCAAATATTGTTTTTAAGGAATTTATGAAAAATCAGTTTAATCCTCAAATTTCTCAAAAATGTAGACAGTTAAAAGTGAAAAATTGCTATCCTTTAGAAAGAAAATGGAATAATGCATCTTTTGCTGCATATCTTACCTATGAAGCCAAAGGGGATAGCATTCAGAAACTGCGAAAGAAGTTAGGGTTCAATTTAAAAAAATTATTGGAATATATAAATAATAAGTATCAACAATACAAAAATGAAGAAAATGATCTGGCCTTCTCAAGCTATTTATTTAAAGATTTATAGCTATGAGACACTTTATTTTATTAGATCCATTAGAAAAATTAGTCCTAAAAAAGGACTCTACAATACTTCTTGCATTAACTTTAAAACAATCTGGTCACGATGTTTTCCTTTTGTTTGAAAAAGACTTTTACTTTAGAAACGATAAAGAGATAAGTTATCAGGTTTTTGATTTTGACGGTAAGATAAATGAATCTTGCTATGTAGATGAATTTTTAATTAATTCTTCTTCGCAGGTAGAATTAAATTCAGGTGATATTTTTCACTTCAGACTAGATCCTCCATTTGATAAAAGATACTTACGATATTTATGGATGGTAAATTCTCTAAAATCTAAAGGGATCAGGATTATTAATGATCCGGTAGGAGTCTGTGGATTTAATGAGAAAATGCTCGCCTATGAGTCCGCTAACATTTCTAGCTATGTGGGACAAGAGTTTGATAGCTTTTATAACTTTATTCAATCTATAAATGTAGATCAAATCATTTTAAAACCATTGGATTTATTTCAAGGTATAGGTGTTGAAAAAATTAAAATTAATGAAATAGAGCAAAATGATCTAAAAAAAATCTTTGAAAATAAAGTCAAAGAGTCGATGGGTCCTGTTGTCGCTCAGCCATTTATAAAGGATGTAGAAAAAGGTGAGATAAGAGCACTATTTTTTAATGGCATAGAGTTAGGTAGTATTCTTAAAGTTCCTCCTGAAGGAGAATATTTGGCCAATATTGCTCAAGGAGCAAAATTTCATGCTGTAGAGCTAGATGAAGATATAAAAGAAAACTGTATAAAAATGTGTGATAAATTGAGTAAGTACTCTGTTCCATGGGTTGCTTTTGACATACTCGGTGGAGAGTTAAGTGAAGTAAATATTACATGTCCAGGGTTATTAGTTGAAGTATCAAACGCACATGGAAGAAACTTGGCACAAGAAATTTTAATGAACTTATAATGAAAAATATTTCTAAATCCTTTTATTATATTCGTCATGGCCAAACTGATTGGAATAAAAACAATATTTGCCAAGGTCATATAGATATACCTTTAAACTCTGTTGGTCTAAATCAAGCAAACTTAGCGAAAAGTAAGGTAGAGAATTTAAACTTAAAGGCAGTAATTTCTAGCCCATTAATACGAGCATTTAAAACGGCACAAATTATCAATTCAAATAGAAAATTTCCACTAACTACCCATAGAGGACTGATGGAATGCCATTCTGAAAAAGTTGCGACCGAGTATATGCTTAAGTCGGGTCATGAGAATTTACCTGACTTTTCAAAACTTGGTGAAAAGCAGGAAACAAAAGCAGAATTTGTAGAAAGAGTTAAAGATAGTTTAATAGAAATCACCAAGAGACATGAAAGAGACTTTTTAATTGTGTCTCACGGTGGAGTTGGACAATGTATTAGTGAATTTTTAAATATTGATTATGTTAAGATTCCAAATTGTCAGATAATTAGGTTTTTCTTAGAAAATAATAAATACAAATTAGAGTTAATTTAGTGGCCTTAAATACTTTTTCATTTGCTCGTTATCTCTTCTCCAAATAACGTTATCAATAAAATAATGATGAACATTTAGAAAAATTTGAAAGCAAAACATGAAAAGTGTAACTCCCAAAAGAGGATGAGTTTCAATATATTTATCCATCGTTTTAGGTATAAAATCCCAAGCTAAAAAGCCCGTGAGTAAAGTCATTCCTAAGAAAAAAGTAATCCTTTTTAAAAACTCTTTTCTTTGTTCTTTTTCATCTTTTAATTGACTCGAAATATCTTTTGCCTTGTTTTTGGCCAAAGTTGTCGAAAAAAGTAAGTATTGAAGTGAGTGAAAAAATGGAATCATAAGAAAATAATGAGGATGATGATTCGCTGGTATATACCATACATAAATAGCTATTAATGCCATTGACGCACTAAAAGGCATTACACTTCCTTTCTCAATGTATTTTTTAACTTGAAGAGCAAGAAAAATAATCCCTGTGATTGCAACGATATAATAATTTATAGTAGAAAAAATATTGTCGATAGCAAAAGTTCTATAAGGGATACCGTAAAATTTATTTGACGTAGATGCATATCTATTGATAGACAAAAAAGACATCATCCACACACTATACATATTTAGCCATAAGACTCTTGCTTCTAAATTGTCATAGAAACACTTTTTCGCCGCACTCATGACCATTATGCATCCATATGTTTGTTTTACATAATGATGACCAACTGAAAAAAACATAAAAGTAGCTGCCCAACCTAAAATACTTGGGTCATTACTTGCAATTGATTTTTGAATTAGTATAAAAAGAATAGTTATTAGTAAAATTGGACAAACTATTGCTGCCCAAATATAAGTCTTCTTTTTTAAAATTTCATTTTTATAATCACTGTAAAGCAATTGATAAGATGCCATAAAGTGAGGGAAATTTATTACAAAGCTGGCGTAATACATTATCCAAGAAAGCTTAGTAGAACTTTCAGTTGGTGAGACAAATATTTGATGACCTATAAAGAAAATACATGCGAGCCCACCCATCATTAATGGATCAAGCAAAGGGCCAAGAAGACTTGTATTTTCCTGTGTTTTTTCCATTTCTATTGAAAATCTTTCGTGTAGTCAGTAGACATTTGTAATTGAATTTCAAAGCAATCATTTACCCAAACATAATCCCATGGACAAAAATCATTTGTAGAAGAAACTCCCTGAGACGTATAGTAGTGACAAGTGTAATCCCATTGTACATCTAAAACTTCGACCACCACAGGGCCATTAGTTGGAGGTACGTTAAATGAATGTGGTGCTGCACAGTTATTTGCCCCAACGCTATCAAAAGTAAATGTTTCATAATACGCCGTTGCATTGGCCGCTTTAACACCCACTTTAAATCTTAGCTTAGTATAAGGTAGTGCAGAAAAACGACATTCATTTCCATAGCTATCTGTCCCTTTTCCTGGACTAGGATAAACTAAGGGTCGAATTTTAAGCCTTGAATCGGTATAAAAAATATCTTGCAAATTTGCTCCTTGAAGAGCTGGAACTGTTTGAGAGGACCAGACAAGACCATTTGAACCAATTCCGTGTCCAACTATATTTGGAAGTCTGTAATACTCAATACTTTGTGTTCCTACGCCTGCATTATTACAAGCACTATTCATATTTTCTGGATATGTTGGATTCGGTGGAGTCGTAGGACTAGGTGTTGTCGGTGGCACATAAACTGGACTCGGTGAAAACGGATTAGTTATTGTTGTTTGATTACCAGTTAAATCAACCTTATTAGATTTAGGTTTACAACTTACAATAAGTAGCGAAATAAAAATAAAGTTGGTTAAAAGTTTCATAAATTACCTCTTATAATTCATTATTCTGATCGGAGAGCTATGAAAAAAATTTAATTTAATTGGAAAATAGATTCTTAAAGTTGAGATTTTTAGGAGGGTACTATTTTTTGTTTGAAAATTTGTTAAAACCAAATTTATTTTGTTAGAATTTATACATGAAAAGTGAAGCTCTTATAAAAAATACAATTAATAATATAAAAAGCGATTTACTCGGTTTCTCTCACGCTCTAATAGGTGATATTGAATTGGGACAAAAAGTTGTTTCTGACTCAATTGTCACATTAAGTGTAAAAGAAAAAGAGTTATTAAATAGAATCGAATCATTTAAAGTTCATGATGATCAAATTAGAAGTGACTTAAATGAACTTGTTTTAAGTTTGAAAAATTCAATTTTTAGAATTGCAAAAACAACTTATGTAGAGAAAGTGAAGTTTGACTTTGATTCATCTAGTTTTTATTTTCTTCCAATTGAAAAAAGGGCCTGTTTGCATTTGAAATATAGGCAAGATATGAGTGTGGATTCAATTGCAAAAGTTCTTGAATTAACGAATAGAGAAGTATTAGTATTATTAAATGAATCAAGAGATGAACTTTTAAGAATCTCTAAAAATCAATAGAATGTGATTAATGTAATGCCTATAAAGCTTAGGCAAACTACAAAGGAATTGTAGAAAATGGAACAGGAAATAATCCAAGATATTAATTGTGTTTATTCAAGGAATTTACAATCATTAGTAGACTTTTCTGAAAATGAGAATAAATTGAGTTATTTGAAAAAACATGTCACAACATGTAAAAGTTGTGATCAAAAATTACGTTCACTTATTCAACTAAATAGGGAAATAGTTTTATTAATACCTAAGGTGAATATAACTCCAGAGCTATCAAGTCGTTATCAAGCTGATGTGAATATGCTAGTCAGAAACTTAGCTCAAGATAATTTTAATAAAATACTTCATAAATATATTTTTAATATAGTTAAAGTAGCAAAAGAAGTGGGTTCTATTTTGATAAGAGATAGAGTTTTCTTATCTATGGTTTTTTGTATGTCGGTTTTTTATATCATTAAATTTTTATTGTAGCTATACTCCTGTCTCTTATACACATCTGACGCTGCCGACGATAGAGCTCGGGGGGG
>CAXHCD010000120.1:0-9001 GCA_964015265.1 uncultured Oligoflexia bacterium | reverse complement strand
TGAACATACTATGTTCCACTCAGCATTAAAATCTACCGATTTTACCGCTGGCGGTTACATGGAATTATGCTATCGCGAGGATTAATCTTTTTATTCAATTTGTAACTAGGTCGCTTCGCAAATCAAGAATTTCGTTTTACATTTTTTGAACATACTATGTTCCACTCAGCATTAAAATCTACCGATTTTACCGCTGGCGGTACCGTCTACAGCACAGTCTACGGTAAACAGTATACAGTAAACAGTTTGCAAGATATCCGATAGCAGATATTACGGTTATCTAAACTCTCGATAAGGAAGTCGATTCGTTCCCTTCCATGAGTTTAAGGCAACTTCATAATCACTATTTACTGGAATATCAATTTGAGCATAGGTTAATGATAATCCTTCAGAGGACTTATCAAAATCCATATTATACATTTTAGTCCACGTTCCCGTATTTATAAAAATGTTACCATCTTCTCTAATCTTAAAAATGGGTTCGTGGGTATGACCTACAATTAATGTTTTAACTTGTGGATTACTGACAAAGTATTGGGTTGTGAGTTGTTCAAAATCTTGAAATAATTCTAGCTCTTGAATTGATTTCATAAAAACGTCTTTAATTGACTCTCCCCTTTTAAATAACGAAATAAATCTAACCATTATGAAATAATAAGCAATAGTTAATAAAAACCTGATAATTAAAAGAGGATCATAAATTAGTCCATTAATTATAAATTTTTTAATTGGACGAACAGCATTTATATAATCTCTTTCTGCTTTAAATTTATTCATTACCCTAGTAACAAAATAAGATCCCCATGGTGGAAGAAAATATTTATTTCCATCTTTATTTTCAATGACGGAATCATTTAATGGAAAGCTATGAGCAACTTCATATTCATGCCCATGCTTTATATGAACACCTTCAGTAGGAATATAAATGCCCTCATTATCTGTGAATATTGAAACATTTTTTTGACTTTCTTGTGAAAACGATTTTAAAAAATAGTCTTTTAATTTAGGCAAGACCATTTCAGCATCATGATTTCCTATTATATAAACAATACTTTTCTTTTTAACTTTTAAAAATTCATCCATCGCTTTCATAACTTCAGGATGACCATTATAAATAAGTTTTAGTTTCTCTAAAGCAGCCTCTTCACTCCAAAATTCATCATCATAGAACTTAACAAAGGGCACCGCCAAAAGATCAAAGAAGTCTCCATTAATGATTAGTTCTACTTCCCTATTTAAATACTCTCCAGAGCTAAAGAATTCGAAAAATTCAACAAGCTCTTTATCAAAATGAAAGTCTTCTAAGAAATTTCGTTTACCATTGATATATGCTCCAGCACCTAGATGAATGTCAGAAATCACTAATATGGTTTTTGAAAATTTATTTTTTCGGCGGAATCTCATAAGGCTTTCTATTGTACTCTAATTGTATTGATTGTGCGGCCGGAACCAGTGGAGTAAATACAACACTATCTTCCTTTCCTACTTTTAATTCTACTGATTTAAACTTCGATGACTTGATAGCTACATTTTCAATTACTTTTCCAGATAATGTTTCTACTCGTCCAATAATCTTTACAAGGGTCATGTTTTCAATAATGAGATTCATCTTTGGATCATACTTTTTTGGAGATACTACTTTAAACTTATCTTCATAAATTCTAATAACAAATGCATCGGTTCTTTCAACCGAGTACGACAGTCTAGTAAAAAACAAAAGTATTAGAAAAACTAAATATTTCACATACTTATTATCTCCTATGTATATTTTGATTTAAAGTGGCAATATCTTCCAAAATCTTCAAATTTATTTAAAACACCCCTGCTATTGTCGATAAGTCACTGAGGTGCTTATGCTAAATCTATTTAAACAAAAGTCATTATCAGAGTTAAAAACTAATGTAATAAATAAAATACTGGGAAACAAACAAAATCAATGGATTAAAAGTTATCCTACAATGTATAAATCGATAGAGATTATCATTAATGCATCAAATGAGACTCATTTACAAAAACTAGACTCATTAAATGAAGTACTCATTTTAAAAAATGAAGGCATGTACTCATGTGCAATATCAAATCTAAAAGATAAAAATATTATCCTAGCATTTCCAAGCTTAATTAAAATTTTTAAAAGTGCTTCTTATTTAAGAGGAGCTGCTATTATAGCTCATGAATTAGGACACCTTATTCACGAACACTCAAAAAAGAATATTGATACATTAAAGGCCCAAATTGAGGCCGATACATATGCTTTTGAAGTTGGTTTAGGTGAAGAGCTACAAGATTTTTTATTAGAATTTAATAGTGAAGAGTCTAGAGTTAGAGTAGCTTACTTGACTTCAAGAATTGTCTCTAAAGAGAAATCTCATTTCGTTTAAAGATTTAATTTCATCTCTGATTTTAGCGGCCTTTTCAAACTCTAAATCTCTCGCTGCCATTTTCATATCTACTTTTAATTTTTCAATTCGCGAATCAATTTGTTTTGGGTCCATTACGACTTCTTTTTGAGCCTGGACCTTTCGTCCTTTTTTAGCTCCACGAAGTGTTTCTATAACGCCACCACTAACATTTTTAATAATAGTTTGCGGATCAATTCCATTCTTTTGATTATATTCAGTTTGAATTTTTCGTCGCCTCTTAGTTTCGCTCATGGCCTTATCCATACTCTTAGTAACTTTATTAGCATATAAAATTACTTTTCCTTCTGAATTTCTGGCCGCTCTACCAATTGTTTGTATTAAAGATCTTTCAGATCGAAGAAATCCCTCTTTATCAGCATCTAATATACCAACTAATGCAACTTCTGGAATATCAAGCCCTTCTCTTAAAAGGTTAATACCAACAAGTATATCAAACTCTCCAAGTCTTAAATCTCTAATAATTTCCATTCTCTCAATTGTATCTATATCAGAATGAAGGTATTTAATTCTCATTCCAACACCTTTATAATAATTAGTTAATTCCTCAGATAATTTTTTTGTTAAAGTTGTAATTAATACTTTAAAACCTTTTTTAATAACTTCTCTTGATTCTTCTAAAAGATCATCAACTTGAGTATCTGATTTTCTAACTTCAACGACTGGGTCTAATAGGCCAGTTGGTCTAATAACTTGCTCTACATATTCTCCATGAGTTTGTTTTAATTCAAAGTCACCAGGGGTAGCTGAAACATATAATACTTGGTCAAGCTTTGATTGAAATTCTTCAAAATTTAAAGGTCTATTATCAAGTGCTGATGGTAATCTAAAGCCATATTGAACAAGGTTTTCTTTTCTGGCCCTGTCTCCCCTATACATACCACCAACTTGAGGAATTGTTATATGTGATTCATCCACAATTAAAATAAAATCCTTCTTAAAAAAATCAATCAAAGTTGGAGGAGGATCTCCTGGGGCAGTCCCCGTTAAGTGACGAGAATAGTTTTCAATACCTGAACAAAACCCCATTTCTTCCATCATTTCTAAATCAAGTAGTGTTCTTTGTTCAAGTCTTTGCCTTTCTACAAGCATTTCATTTTTTTGCAGATATTGAATTCGCTCTCTTAACTCTTTTCTTATGGACTTTATGGCACTTTTTAGTCTTCCTTCACTTACAACATAGTGGGATTTTGGGTATATAATAACTTTGTTTAATGTATGAAGAACTTTTCCTCTTAGAGGATCAACTATTGAAATGGCCTCAACTTCATCATCAAAAAACTCTATTCTCACAACATTAGCATCTTCGTGTGCTGGAAAAATTTCAACGATATCACCACGAACTCTAAAATTACCTCTAGAAAAGTCCACATCATTTCGTTGGTATTGAATGGCCACTAGAGATCTTAAAAAATCATCTCTATCAATCGTATCACCAACAAAAACTGATGATTTTTGACTTTCATATTCATCGGGAGAGCCAATACCATAAATGCAACTAACCGATGCTACAACAATGACATCATCTTCTTCTAATAAACTTCTAGTGGCCGAATGTCTTAATTTATCAATTTCATCATTAACTGAAGAATCTTTTTCTATATATGTATCACTTCCAGGAACGTAAGCTTCAGGTTGATAATAATCATAATAAGAAACAAAGTACTCGACCTTGTTCTTAGGAAATAACTCTTTAAACTCAGCATACAATTGAGCGGCCAAAGTTTTATTAGGGGCCAAGATAAGTGCTTTTTTACCAAGGTTTTTAATAATATGGGCCATAGTAAAAGTTTTACCAGAGCCAGTAACCCCTAAAAGAGTTTGCTCTTTTTGACCGTTTTTATAATTTGATGTGAGAGATTTAATGGCCTGGGGCTGATCTCCATTCGGTTCAAATTTTGATTGAATTTCAAACCCGGCCATATTGTTAAAGTCCTGCTATTTTTTCAATTCGACTTTTAATTGTTTTTAAAGGAGTTAATGTTGCCAAAACTTTTAAATCTGGCCCATGATCTTTGCCTGTAAGGTTTGATCTAACACCCATAAACAAAGGCTTTCCTTTAATTTTCATTTCTTTTTTTACATGATTTATCCAATTTCCAATGTCTTCTTCGGTAGCAAATTCATTTGAATTAGAAATTAACGAATCAATTTGTTCATTTAAATAAGTTCTAATCTGTCCTGTAGTTTCCCACGACAGAATTTCTAAAAGTTCTTGTGTTTTTTCTATTTCATCTCCAAATACTTCACTAACTTTTTCGTTAAATTGAGAAAATAGATCTATTTTTTCTTTATATAATTCAACAAAACGAGCTTTCCATTCATCATTCATTTCATGATATGGAGAATCTTTATCAATAAACTCAGCTGATCTTTTGATTAAAGTTTTAGTATCTAAAGACCTTAAATGTTGAGCATTACACCATTTCAACTTTTCTATATCATATAAAGCTGCAGCCTTAGAAAATCTCTTACTAGTAAAAATATTTTCAATATCACTTAGCTTAAAAATATTTTCTTCATCTGGATGTGACCAACCTAAAAGACAGAGATAATTTGCGAGAGCTTCTGGAAGATAACTATCAGCTGTATATGCGTTAACAGAAGTAGCTCCGTGTCTTTTTGAAAGTTTTTGACGATCGTGTCCCACTAATAATGAAGCGTGAGCAAAAATCGGAGGAGTTGCATCAAATGCTTCATAAATCATTAATTGTCTTAATGTATTTGGAAGATGGTCTTCAGCTCTAATTACATGAGTAATTTTCATTAACCAATCATCTACCACGCAACAATAATTATAAACGGGAAGACCATTTGATCTCATGATAACAAAATCACCAACCATGTCTTCTGGAAACTCAACCTTTCCTCTAACTTCATCTACTAAAGAGTATGACTTCATTGGAACTTTAAAACGAATTGTAGCTTTTTCTCCACTTTCAATTCTTTTTAAAGCATCTTCTTTTGAAATATTTCTACAAGTTCCATCGTAATGAGGAGAACGTTCCTGTGCAATCGCTTCTTCTCTTTTAGCGTCTAATTGCTCATCAGTACAAAAGCAATGAAATGCTTTATTCTCATCAATTAATTGATTGGCATATTTTTGATAGATTTCAGTTCTTTCACTTTGCCTATAAGGCCCGTACTCACCTGGATTATCTGGTCCTTCATCATAAGTCAGCCCAAGCCATTTTAAATCTTTTATTTGAGATTCTTCATACTCACGTTTACTTCTTTCTGTATCAGTATCTTCAATTCTTAAAACAAAGGTCCCTTTATTGGCCTTGGCATAAAGATAATTATAAATAGCTGTTCTCGCCCCACCGATGTGAAGATAACCCGTTGGACTAGGAGCAAATCTAACTCTAACACTCATAATGAATTCTCCAAATACTTACTTATATTAAGTATTTAGTTATGACACAAATGAGCTGAGTTGTTAATTTTATAATCTGAAATTAATTGAAACAGTTTTCGATTTGATCGCCGACTTGGGGACCCTCTTGTCCGCCTGCTAGAGATATTTCTTCTACGAGAAGATCTTTACATCTTTCAAGCATTTTCTTTTCACCAAAACTAAGAGTTTTCTTCTCTTTTAATAAAAATAAAGACCTTAAAACGTCAGCAACTTCTAAAAGTGAACCCGTTTTAATTTTGGCCGTATATTCACGATGCCTTCTGTTCCAAGTTGAATTATCAACTGTTACGTCGTGATCTTTTAAAAGACCGAATACATCCTCAATATCTTGATTTTCAACAAGACCTCTAATACCATCCTTGCTATCAGTAGGAACCATAACGGTCATGCCGTTAGAAATGATTTTCGTGATGTAAAAAGACTTAGTCTCACCACCAAGATCACGTTCCTCGATATCAGTAATTTGGCCTACACCATGTCCGGGACATACTGCATAATCACCAATATTAAACATTAAAAACCTCCATATCACACAAAAAGGACGAGCCTTTTACTTTTTCAGAATATCTTTTTAATGATCTACTTACAATGCATCGTGTAAAATTTATATACTATCTGGTAATTTCCTTTGAAATAGGCTTTATTTAGGGACTTCGCTTTTAAAAGACTATAACTTACTAATTTCACAAACATTTTGTCACATTTAATATGCTAAAATACACTAATGTTTAGGCCATAAGGCCCATAATAATCCATAAAAGGTGTAAAATGAGATCTAGACTTTTAATAATTTGCTTAATTTACTTAACAAGTATGGGGACAATGGCCGCCGATAAAACAACTATGAAAAAAGAATTTAAAAAACCAACAAAAGAAGAGTTAAAAAAGAAATTAGATAGTCTTCAATATAAGGTTACTCAAGAAGATGGAACTGAACCTCCGTTTAAAAACAAATATTGGGATAATAAAGCAGAAGGTATTTATGTGGATATCGTTTCAGGAGAGCCACTTTTCTCTTCTACTCATAAGTTTAAATCTGGCTCTGGATGGCCATCTTTTTATCAACCTCTTGAAAAAGATAATATCGTTGAAAAGAAAGACTTTAAATTAATTTGGCCAAGAACTGAGTTAAGATCTAAAAATGCTGATTCTCATTTAGGCCATGTCTTTAATGATGGACCTAAACCTACGGGAAAAAGGTATTGCATAAACTCAGCGGCCCTTCGTTTTGTCCCCAAAGAAGACTTAGATAAAGAGGGCTTAAGTAAGTATAAAGAGCTCTTTACAAAAGCTGAGTCTAAATGAATAACTTTTAGGCATCTCTAAAAATTATTCAAGTACACATAAATATATTAAATAAAAAGATAAAATAAATGTGTATGAAAACAATTTTTATTTCACTTCTATTTTTAAGTTCATTATCTGTCCAGGCAAATGAAGTAAAAGACTGGGTTGATTCAAAGGTGAATCTTAACTCATGTGGAAGAGTACTCTCTAAAATGTTTAATTATGTTTCGCCAACAAATAAAGAGTTAAGTCTTCGTCTTTCATATTTAACTTATGGTTATAAAGATATCCAACAACAAGCAATATATTATTCAGGAATTAAATCTCAATTTAGACCAGATTTTAATGCATCTTTATCAACTATTCCTCAAGATATAGCTTATAATATTGAATTTTCAGTAAGAGGAAGTATTGAAAAACCTATAATTGAAGCAAACTATTATAACCAATTTCATAAATCTAAAAAAATTAAAATAGATTCAAATGATGAAGAATTAATAAAGCGTGACATTAGTCTTTCAAAACTATTTCAAGATTTAGAAGAACCAACTAAAGAATATGTAGACAGAAACTCATACATTCTTAATGTTTTAGCTGATATTGCCAAAGAGAAACTTAAATCTCAAAAAGCAAAGGCCTATGAAAGCTTTCTCAATGCAAATAAAAAAGCGTTTGGCATTTCAAAAGTAGATTTTATTGGTAGTGACAAGAACAATAAAAGTCTAGTTTATCTACTAGATTATGGAACAAATACTGATGGTACAAGACTCTTTGGAGTTTTAAAAGTATCAGATGAAAGAATTGACATCTATATCGGAAACAAACCAAAAGAGTTTGATGAGATAAGAGGTATAAAAAGAATAGGATACACTCACCCTCATTTTAATATGCTAGCGAATGGAGTTACAATTGGTGATTCTATATCTGCAAGCTTCCTAGGTAATTTAGGATTCAACGCGGAAAGTTTTAGATATAATACATTATTAGAACGAGCTGAATACTCTGGATCATCTTCATCAATTTATGAAACTCTTAAAGAACTTAACGTAAACCTAAATGAATAGCTTTTAGTCATACCTAGAAATACTTCAGAACAAAGGCATCTCTTCTAATAAAATTATATAATTATCAAATGAAGAACTGTATTATTTTGATATTTATGATTATGTCATATGCCAATTTTGTATTTGGACAATCCAGATCAGACATAAAAAAACTTGAAAAACAAAAAAAAGCTCTTCAAAAAGAAATGAAAAAAGTCATTATCCCAATGCTTTCCACTATAAGAGAAGAATTCGAAAAAAAGGATATTAGTCATCAGGACTTATTAAATTCAAGAGGACAACTTTTAGAAGTTTATAGATCTATTCAAAGAGCAACTAGTTCAACTGTCATTAACTTAGGAAAAAAAGAACTTAATCCAGGTTCGGCATTTGATACATTATTAAACTACTTAAGGTTTTATGAAATTGAATTAGATAATTTTGTTAGAAACAAATCAATTGATGAAATGAAAAGTTTAGTCTTCAACACTGACTTTGAAGAAGTAACAAACCTGTTAAATGATATAAGACCTGATCTCAACGAAGAAGATCTATATTTAGCGAAGTTTATGGCAAAGTCTGAGCTAAGTTTCACTGTTATGGAAGTAAATATTGCCAGCTGGATACTAAGATTACAAAAAGATAAAAACTCAGAACTATCAGAATATTTAGATTCAATTATTAAAAAATATCAAGAGGTTTACATCTTGGCATTTGAAAAATTAGATTCAGAAGATTTACCGGAATTGCAAAGATCGAAAACGCCACTTGATTTTTTTGAAACAAAGTTTCCAACTCATGCTTCAAAAATAAGTGGATGCAATAAAAGCTTT
>CAXHCD010000119.1:0-9415 GCA_964015265.1 uncultured Oligoflexia bacterium | reverse complement strand
ACTATGCGTTTAATACAGACATATTGGGCAATACAAGAACTCGTTGGGATATTGGAGCGTCTACAGCTCCAACAGCTATTTTTAGATCTGTTGGCGCAGCAAATACTTCAAGTTTAGAAAATGGTACTGGCAATGATTTAAGTATTTCAGTAAATAGTGATGGTCATACACAAGCAATTTTTGCAAGTGCCATTGCAAATAATATTGGTATTGGAGATGTTATTCAATATGATTCAAATAATGATGGAGTCATTAATGAAGTGGCCATAATTAGTCAAAGAATTGATTCTCAAAATTTTATTGTAAAAAATGCAGTTGGTGTAAACGCAACTATAACTGCTTCGGCTGATCAGGATTGGGATATTTTCCGGGCCTATACAAGCTTGGGAAATGCTAAAGTTGGAACAGAAAATACTGGGCTTAATGATGCTGTTGAAAACTTTGATACATGGAGTGGTGGAAGGGATATTGTAACAAATAATGAACAATGGGTTATGAGCTTTTATAATGATGCAGATGGTTCAGGAGTTACTATAAATGGTTGGACAACTTCTGATTATAATCATCTTACAATAAAAACTCCTGTAAGCTCTGAAGAAGTTGGAGTTAGTCAGAGACATGTAGGAAAAATTGGAGCGATATCTAAAATTACTTCTCGCTTAATAGTAAATATAGGTAATGTTCATTTAGATGGTTTAGTCGTTGAAGTTACTGTTTCGGGTGGTAGTTATGGAAATAATCATGGAAGTTTTAATCAAGTTGGTCATTCAATAATTAAAAATAGTATTTTTAATACAACTTCTAATGCTTTCGCAAATACACTATCGTTTTCTGTTTGGGGAACAAATCATAATTATTATATTTATAATAATTATATTCTATTAAAAGGTACCAGTGGGAATCGGGCATTAAATATTGGTGTTACGGGAACAAATACAGCGCATGTTTTTAATAATACAATCTTAACTTCAAGTTCTTCAGCTGAGGCAGTAGGTAGTGTTGCCAGTGGAGTAGTTGATTTTAGAAATAATATTGTTGTGAGTACAAATGGGGCCAGCGCTATTGTTGATGGTGGATCAGGTTATACATTTAATTATAACATTGTAAGTGATACAACTGGTGTCGGTTTTGGAGGGACTGGTAATGTTGCTTCTACAACTCCAACATTTATTGATTTGACTAATTTTGATTTACGTTTAGATCCTAATGATAATTCCGCAAAAGATAGTGGAGATAATATTAGTATTAATAATAATCTAAGTTTCTTAAATGATATTATTGGAAACCCTAGAATAAATATTGACATTGGGGCCCATGAAGCTCCAATAGAAATTTTTAGGTCAGTAGGTCCAAATAATACAACGGCATTAGTAACAGGAACGGGAGACAATCTTACTATTAGTTCTGGAGTGGCATCTTTTGCTAGTAATTTGGCAAAGTATAATATTGGAGTAGGAGATGCTATTCAATATGATAGTACTAACGATGGAGCAATTGATTCAATCGTTTTTATTCATGGTAGAACTGATCAACAAACTTATAAAGTTAGAAATGCTGATGGTAGTGTACCTTCAGACATGGCCGTTGCTGATCAAGACTGGTCAATTTTTAGGGCCTATACAAGTTTATATAATGCTGAAGATGGAGTTGAAAATACAGGTATTGATGATACGGTTGAAAATTTTGATTCATGGAGTGGAGGTCGAGATTTAACAAGTAATGGAGAAGAGTGGAATATTGCACTTTATGCAGATAATGCCGAAACAGTTGCAGTGAGAATTGATGGATGGAGTACATCTGCAACGAGAGAGATTAAAATTTTTACACCTTACTTAGATACTGAAGTAGGAATTAGACAAAGACATGAAGGTGTTTGGGATAATCGTTATTCAAGAATAAATGGTATAACTGCAGCAAATGATTCTATCTCTATTTACTCAAGCTACGTCACTGTAGATGGCCTTCAAATCGCTATGACTTCTAATAGCGGATCTGGTTTTAGTGGCATTTCTGATCAAGGTGGATCAATTTCTAATACTTATTCAAATAATATTATTAAAGAAACAAATATAACGGGCTCTAACCGAACAGGTTTTCAAGTAACAGGTGCAATTAGTGGTTACAATATAAGAAATAATATTATTTACGGTTTTTCTGGTACTAGTCATGCAGGAATAATAGTATATTCAGTTGCTACCGACTTTAGAATCAATTTAAATAATAATACTATTGTAAATAACACTATTGGAATTGATTGTTTAACAGATAGATGTATATGTAATAATAATCTTTCATACAATAATACTACAAGTGATTATGATAGTAACTCTTGTGTTAGTGCCGATTCTTATAATAATTTAGCAAGTGATACAAGTGCTCAAGGTAATGCTGCTATAAACTCGGGCACTGTTAATTTTATAGATGCAGCTAATAATGATTTTAGACTAGCTTCAAATGATACGACTGCTAAAGATGCTGGTCTTGATTTATCAAGTTCAATTGATAGTTTTCAATTAGATATAGTAGAGCACCCAAGAGGAAGTAGTTGGGATATTGGAGCGTTTGAAGCATCAACAAAAATATATAGATCACTTGGTTGGGCCAATACTTCAAGTTTAGAGAGTGGAACGGGAAATGATCTAACAATATCTGGATCAGTGGCCACATTTGCTTCAGCAATAGCAAGTAATATTGGTGTAGGCGATGCTATTCAATACGATAGTACTAATGATGGTAGTGTTGATTCAATTATGTTTATTCATGGAAGAAATTCATCAACTCAATTTAAAGTGGCAAACGCTGATGGAAGTGATGTTGCCGACTTAATTAATCCAGATCAAGACTGGGATATTTTTAGGGCCTATACTAATCCAAATGAGATATTAACTTCTTCTGGGTCACATGACGAAAATACGGGAATTGATGCTAGTGTGAGAGATTTTGATAGCTTTTCAGGAGTAAGAGATTTAGTTTCTAATAATGAAATTTGGGAAATCGCTTATTATGCTGACGCTGTTTTTGATGCGGGAACAAATTTACTTTTAGGTGATTGGACTGTATCTAGTTTCTCAAATTATGTAAGACATTTTGTTCCCAAAGAAACTTCTGAGGTTGGAATATCTCAAAGACACAATGGCGTTTGGAATGACTCCAAAGTTATCCTAAGTTCAACCACTGCCTCTGGACCAGCTTTATTTTGGCCCCGTGGAAATTATTCAAGAATAGAAGGGTTTCAGCTTCAAGGAGCATCCGGGGGGACATCCCAATTAATTTACTTAAGAAGTGGAAATGATACAACGATTAGTCACAATATTTTAAAATCTCATACTTCGACTCAATCAAATAGAGGAATCTACCATCATAATTGTGCAGGGTCATGTCTTGATATTAATAGAGCGTTTGTATTTAATAATATATTATACAATTTTTCTAGTAGTTGCATATCTATGTCTAGTGATATTGCAAAGTCATATTATTATAATAATACGATGGTTAATTGTGGTACTAATGGTGTAGCTGGAAGTGGTCATGTACTTAAAAATAATATTGTTCAAGGAGCGAGTGGGTCTTCATATAGTGGAAGCTTTGACGCTAGCTCTAGTAATAATTTATCTGATAAAGCAGATGCAGTTGGAACTTCATCATTAAACTCAATTAATGTTAGTTTTGTAAATTCATCGGGAGACGATTATCGATTAGCAAGTAGTGAAGTAAATGCAACAAGTAATGGAGTTGATGTTTCTTCAGATGAATTTTTAAAATTTTCTGATGATATTGTTGGAACAACTCGTACTCAATGGGATATTGGAGCATTTGCTTATTTTGATTTTTCTACATTAACAGAGTTTGATACTTTAGGAGATGGTAGTGTTAATGATCCTTATCAACTTTTTACCAGATTACAATTAAATGATATTGGCGCAGATACAACGAATGGTTGTAATTCAACAACGGCCACAGGTTGTGGGCATAATTTCGTGTTACTTGAAGATATAGATAGTACTGCTGGTATGACTCCAATTGGAGATCTAACAAATGCCTATACAGGAAGTTTTGATGGAAATAATAAAACTATTTCAAAATTAACCATAAGTGGTGGAGCCGCAGACAATATAGGTCTTTTTAGAAGAACATGCGGAGCTACAATTTTCAATATTATTTTAGATGATGCAACTGTTTCTGGTAGGGACAATATAGGTGCTCTTATTGGAAATGCAGACTGTGACTCAGTAGCTTATGGAGTTAAAGTTAAAGATTCAACAATTGCTGGAGCTAAATTTGTAGGAGGAGTAATTGGTCTTGCAACTGATGCTTCAATTTATAATTCAGGAGCACAAAATATTGATGTATCGGGAAGCCAAAATGTTGTAGGAGGATTAGTTGGCTCAATTGATGCAATTAATGTTGCTTATCCGTTAACAAACCTTTTTTCTTCAGGAAGTGTGGAGGCAACTCAAGGTGAAGTTGGTGGGCTCTTAGGATCTACAGGAACGGATGTAGATGTATCTAATTGTTATAGTGCTGCCAATATAAAATCTTCTAGTACTCGTGCTGGTGGATTAATAGGTGATCTAGAAATAAACTCTGATATTGATAATTGTTATGCTTTAGGAGATGTATACTCTAGTTCTAGTAAAGTTGGTGGACTAGTTGGAGAAGTGACGGGCACTGGAGCAACTATAACTAACTCATGGGCCGCTGGAGATGTATTTGGAAGTAGTTTTCAAGTAGGTGGCCTTGTTGGATACAATCAAGCTTCCATTACAGATAGTTTTGCTATGGGAAATGTTAGTTCAGCTTCTTACGAAGTAGGTGGACTTGTTGGTTATCACACGACTGGAACAGTAACTAGATCATACTCTACAGGTAATGTGAGCTCAACTATAACTGGAAGTTTGGCTGCAGACATTGGCGGTTTCATTGGCGATTGTCGAGTCGCTACTGTAAGTAAAGTATATGCAACCGGAAACGTTTACGCTAATGATGACAATATTGGTGGATTGGTTGGAGACGTAAATGCTGATTGTAATATAAGTGATTCACATGCCACGGGAAAAGTATATGGAGAAACTAAGGTTGGTGGTTTTGCTGGTGAAGTTGGTTCTGGCTCTGCTACTTTAAATAGAAATTATGCAACCGGAGATGTTGTTGGAAACACAATTGTCGGCGGTTTTGCTGGCAATTTAGTTAGTGCTGGAACAATAATTAGAAACTCTTACAGCACTGGTTCAGTAATTGGTGCTGAAGTTGGAGGATTTGTTGGAAGCGCGACTGGTGCAACTATAGAGAACTCGTATACGACTTCTGAAACATTTGGCTCTACTAGTGAATATGCTTTTATTCATACCATAACTACACCCATTCTTAATGATAATTACTGGAATAGTTCAATAAATGCTTCTAATGGAACTTCATCGGCCGCTAGTTCAGCAGGTGAATATGAAGGAAGAACAACTGCTCAATTTATTGCAGATGTAAATTTTGATTCAGGACAATCTGGTTTTTGGGACTATACCACAGATTGGACTCAATTAGATAATAGAGATTATCCCGTTCATAAGACTAGTCCTGAAGGAATTTGTGTCGATAATGTTTCGGCATCTACATATAATGCTATTGGTTCAGGTACAAAAGCAGATCCTTATATTTTATGTAGTGCTGTTCAGCTTTTTGATATTTCAACTTATTGTGATTCAGGATCAGCTGTTGCTTGTAATAGTGTTTTTGTATTAGGAAGTGATATTGATATGGGGAAATTTAATTTTTCATCTTTTACTATTGGAGAAGTAACTAATCCTTTTACTGGTGTCTTTGATGGTAGAGGACACAAAATCAAAAACTTCTATTCAAATGGTTCTGGGATTTTTAGAGAAGTATCTTCTGGGGCGGAAATTAAAAATCTAAATATTGTTGATGCTCATCAAGTAACTACAACTCTAGATCGGGGAACACTTGTCAATATTGCTAGAAATGATGCCAAAATTTTAAATATAAAAATTAATGGACACCTAGATTCTTCTGGTGGCTCAGGACCTGCCATTGGTAGAATGTCGACTGCCTCTAATAATGCTGAGGCCATTATTGTTTTTGGAGTCGATTCTAGTACTAAAGTTACAGAAGCTAATACTTATGGAAGAAAAGGAGGAATCGTAGGGGAATCCTCTTTATTTAGTTATACTTTTAAAAATTCATATAACGGAAGTATAAGTGTTACTATTGGTCCAGTTGGTGGAATTGTAGGAGAAGGAAATGGTTATACTTTTAAGAATCAAACTCATGGACTATTAAGTGGGGGGGGAACAATGGCCGGTATTGTTGGAAGGGTCGATACTGGTGATAGCGATGTTGTTTTAATTGATAAAAACTTTACCTCTATTGATATTATAGGTACCAGTCGAAATGGTGGTGTCCTTGGATATTCTAATGACATGCCAACACTAAATGATAATTTAGTGTTAGGTGGAACAATTGATGGCTCTGGTGATGCTACTGGTGGTCTTATTGGAGATAACTTCGGAGTAAAGGCGGTTAATAATTTAGTTTCAAATACAGTTGCCGTAACAGGAACAGAAAATGGTGGTATCTTTGGATGGGTGAGTAATTATTATTTAGGACAAAAACCACCATCTGGAAACTTTTGGAACACGGATATAAGTGTAGGTGATGCTAGATCAAATTCAGTTGGCGATATCTCTGGAGCTGAAGGAAAAACAACTGCTGAGCTAGATGATTATTCAATGTATAATACGGCCTCTTGGGATATTTGGGATTTGTCATTAGGTATTGGTACATTAACAGACCAGACTTGGGTAATGAGCAATAATGTAAGAGCGCCAATGTTGAGATGGATGCTTCATCCTGTTTGCCAAGATAATATAAACGCAGTTAATTATACTGATATTGGATCAGGAACTAGAAGTGATCCATATTTAATTTGTTTTAAAGAACAACTTTTAGATATTTCAACCTCAGGGTGCGATGCTGATAGTACTGCTGGTTGTGATAAGCATTTTGCCTTAATGAATGATATTGATTTAAAGGAAGAAAGTTTTGTTACTATTGGTGATGCTACGAATAGATTTTCTGGAACTTTTGATGGAAGAGATCATACAATTTCAAATATGGTAATTGCTTCAGGCACAGGTATGTTTCATGAAACTCTTTCTGGATTTAGAGCAAAAAATTTAAACATAAAATTAGGAAGTGTTACTTCTTCTGTTACAAATACAGGAATGCTCGTAGGGCAGTTCAGAGGAACTATAATTAATGTACATGTTCATGGAACAGTTAATTCATCAGGGACAACAGTTGGTGGGTTAGTTGGATTTTCAAACTCTGGAAAAATTTATAATAGCTCCGCAGACATTGAAATTACTAGCTCTGGAAATGATACAGGAGGACTTGTTGGTATACAGTCAGGAGCATCAGGGAAAATTTTAAATTCATATTCTTCAGGTACTATTAGTGTCACTGGATCAGTTGTTCGTATTGGTGGATTAATTGGTGATTTAAGTATTAGCTCAACTGTAGAAAACTCTTGGAGTGATGTTGATATTACTGCTGCGTCGGCCATAGGAGTAGGTGGTTTTGTCGGAAGAACATTAACTTCAGCGGTTATTAATTATTCATATGCTTTAGGTGATATTATAGATGCTGATCAAAGTGTTGGTGGTTTTGTTGGTGAGCATCGAGATGCTACAATTGAAAATTGTTTTGCTAGAGGAACTATTTCTTCAACGACAGCTTCTACTGGAGGGTTTGTTGGTGTTTCGAATAATGCTGCGGGAGTACTTACTAGTAATTATTCAGCAGTAACAAGTGCAACAATGACAGGAGCATTTGTAGGCTCTGATATAGATGGGGTTTATACAAATAATTATTGGGATAATACTCTTGCTGCTGATACTGATTCTGCTGGAGAGTATGAAGGTCGAGCAACTGCTGCCATGGATGATTCATTTAATTTTACGGGATGGAATACAACTTCGGTATGGAGATTTCCAGCGAATGCTTATCCAGAAATTATTCCTGTTAATCAATAAGGTGAGCGAGGTCGTTTCACTCGCGACTAATATCTTATTACTTTTTCAAAAGGTACTATGTTCCACTCAGCTTCAAAACCCTTCGGTTTTTGCCGCTGGCGATGGAGATTTCCAGCGAATGCTTATCCAGAAATTATTCCTCTAAGCAAATAACGTTTGGCCGTTTACGGTTAGCAGTTTACAGTACAGTCAACAGTCAACAGTCAACAGTCAACAGCAGAGGGCTGCAGCATTTACAAAACGTTGTTAAATTCATATTAATTATATAGAAAATCATTGGCCATATAGAAGGCCCGAATGATTTTCTTTTCTTCTTTCTTGCAATGTAAGTATTTTTCTTAATTTATTTTTTAATATTTTTTCTTAGAGAGTAAGTTGGAAATAAAAAGACTTTTAATGGTCTTTTTATTTCACTCTCAACTATTCGAGTTTAATTTTATTAAAAATAGTTTTGATAAATTTATAATTGTCTTATATGCAAAATATAAGCGTTGATCCTTTCTTACATTTTTCTTTGATTAACTAAAATGTTAAATTAGTTTTTAACTAGGAGAGAAAGTGAGTTTACTAAAGAATCTAAAAGAAGCAAGATCAAAAGAAAGATCGGCAACTTATGTTGTTTTAAAATACTTGTCTCAAGTTAATAAAACTAAGCTTCATTTAAAACTTGGTTATTCTTCTTTATATAAATTTCTAATTAAAGAGTTAAACTATTCTGAAGGCGAGGCAGTTACTAGAATTTCAGCACTAAAACTTATGATAGGCCAGCCTTTAATAGAGTCAAAAATCAAAGATGGAGAAATCAATTTATCAAAGGCCGCCAAACTTTCAAATTTAATTGAAAAATCTAAAGCAGAAGTTAAGCAAGAAGACTTGCTCGTTATTTGTGATCAAATAAAAAATAAATCGGTTCGATATACTGAAGATGTTGTTAGGCGACATTTACAAATAGCTAAACCAAAGTTTAAAAATATAATTTTAAATGAATCTCAAGTTGAAAAACTGGATAAAGTTAGAGAACTCTATGGTGATATTTCTGATAATGAACTTATCGAAATTCTTTTAGCTGAAAAACTAAATAATAAGATTCCAAAAAATAATATAAACTCGATTGCAAAAGTATCTCGTTACATTCCAAAACAAGTGAGACATGCAGCATTTACAAAAGCTAAGTATCAATGCCAATTTATTTCAAGATCTGGAAGAAGATGTTGTGAAAAACGTTTTTTGGAATTGGATCATATTAGGCCATTCAGTAAAAACGGACTGAATAATTTAGAAAACATTCAAGTATTGTGTTCAAATCATAACAAGTTTAAAGGATGTAATTAAGCAAGATAACTTAAATATATTTAAGATATTTTATACCCAAC
>CAXHCD010000118.1:0-9641 GCA_964015265.1 uncultured Oligoflexia bacterium | reverse complement strand
ACTCAAAGAGAAATTTGGGAAATAACTGATTGTGAAGATACATATGTAAGTAATATTTTAAAAAATGTCCAAAAAAATGAAGGTCGTGTACACCATATAAGAGTAACAGATGAAAGTGGGCAAAGTGGCTCAATCGGTCGCAATTATCTACGTTTTGATAGTGACAATTATCCAATAATTGGAGTCGACTTTTCTCAGTTTTATAGTGCTTCAGCCTTGGCCCATGAATATCAACATTTTGTTGATTGGTTAAAAATTAAAAATACTTTAGTTAAAAATGGAATGAGTGAATCACAAGCGAGAAAAAAGGCTAAGGAAGCGACATTTCGTACTTTAGAAAGAATAGCTGGAGAAAGAAGAGCAGTACGTGCGGAATTAGAATCTGAATTATATGCCAAATCAGCATTTAACCGATCAAAAGGTAGATTTGCAGTAAAACTAACAGATTCAAAATTTATTCATAATCAGCTATATCCAGAAGTAGAAGGTTTAAAGGATTTATTAGTTAAGTCAAAGGGATCTATAAATGAACAAAGTATAACTTTAATGAGGCAAATTTATTTAAAAAGTTCTCGCTATAGATTAGCAGCCATTAGAGATCTTGAATCTGAGTATAAATTGGCAAAGCTTGAATCATCAAAAAATGAAATCCTTGGAAAGATTCTATATTTTAAAAACACTTCAGCCTTAGAAATGGCCATTAATAATCAAACACAAGAGCAATTCATCAACCTTGGTATGTTTAACTCATTAAGAAAACTCTATAGTGAAATTGGTCAGATAGATTTGGTATCTCAAAAGTATATTTCGCAATCAATTCAGCAGCAACAGCAGCAGCAATAAAATGGCGAAGTTAGTTTTAAAATTGTAAATTTCGTGATTAAATCTCCTTCAAATTAAAAGGGGAAAATCATGAGTAAAATCACTAATATTCACGCAAGACAAATTTTAGATTCAAGAGGCAATCCAACAGTAGAAGTTGAAGTTCATACAGAATTAGGTAATGTTGGGATGGCAGCTGTTCCCTCAGGTGCTTCAACAGGTTCAAGAGAGGCCTTAGAACTAAGAGATGGTGATAAGAGTTATTTTTTAGGAAAATCAGTCAAAAAAGCGGTTAAAAATATTAATTTAAAAGTTAAAGAGGCGGTTGTTGGACTAGATTGTGTCGATCAAAAAAACTTAGATCTAAAAATGATTGATCTTGATGGTACGGAAAACAAATCAAACTTGGGCGCAAATGCTATACTAGGAGTTAGTATGGCCGCTGCTAGAGCTGGAGCTCTTGATACTAAGAGACCTTTATACAGATATTTAAATGAGAATTTAAATATACCAATGGATAATTCTAAAATGTGTTTACCTTCTCCATTAATGAATATTATTAATGGTGGTGAGCATGCTTCTAATAATTTAGATATCCAAGAATTTATGATTCTTCCATGTTTGAAAAAATCTTTTGCTGAAAATTTAAGAGCAGGAGTTGAGACTTTTCATCACTTGAAAAAAGTATTAGACCAATCCAATTACTCAACTAATGTAGGTGATGAAGGTGGATTTGCTCCAAGCTTAGATTCCCATGAACAAGCAATTGAATTAATTCTAAAGGCCATTGAAAATGCTGGATATAGACCAGGAGAAGATATTTTGATTTCTCTTGATGCAGCTGCAAGTGAGTTTTGTAAAGATGGTGTTTACCATATGCAAGGTAAACAATATTCATCAGATGATATGATCGAATATTATTCAAATATGTGTTCAAAGTATCCGATATATTCAATAGAAGATGGGTTGGATGAATCTGATTTTTCTGGCTGGACTAACTTAACTGCAAAGCTTGGAAATAATATCAAACTTGTTGGAGACGATTTATTTGTTACAAATAAAAAGATACTTCAAGAGGGAATAGATAAAAAACAAGCGAATGCTATTTTAGTAAAAGTTAACCAGATTGGATCATTAACAGAGACATTTGATACTTTAGATTTGGCCTATAAGAACAATATTAGTTCAATTATTAGCCATAGATCTGGAGAAACTGGTGACTCATTTATTGCTGATCTAAGTGTTGCATGTGGAGCTGGTCATATTAAAACGGGTTCTGCTTCTAGATCAGATAGAATGGAAAAGTATAATCAATTGTTAAGAATAGAAGAGGCCTTAGGGGAGAATGCAATTTATAATCCCGTAAGATAGGAAAAGGCCTTTGGAGAGATTTTGGTTTCAAAAAAGGTCGAGTTAAATATTTCAAAAACTTATAATGTTTATATACTCAGCTCACTAATTGCGAGCTTTATTGATTGGTGTTTTTTATACTACTCAAGAGATAATTTCCTAAACCAAAGTTTCTTTCCATCTACTTTATTAGTAATGACTTACTATTTATATTCTTTTGGAGAGTTGGGGCGAAAACGGCAAGTGATCAACTTGTTTTTCTTATTTCAAATTTTTTGTTTTCTTGGAACAGGTATTTTTTTTGAGAGTTCAATAAATATATTTATGGCCTTTATTCCATGTAGTGCAAGTTTTGTTTATCAATTTTTTATTAATTCAAATTTTGATGATTCAAGAAAAATTAAGGGTGTAATGCTAACTTGCTCAGCTTTTTCAATTTGGTTTTTCTTGGATACCTTTTCAGACACTCAAGTTTTTTCAACTCTTGAAAAAATGCAGTTAATGCTTTTAGGAGTGTGGTTTATAACTCTTTGCTATTACGGTACAAAATATTTTTTTAAAGCTCAGAGAATGAATTATTTTAAATTAGTACGGCATTTTAAAAATAAAAAACATGATAATAATGAAGAATCTTATTTTTTTAACGATCTTATAAATTTAACACATGCTCCAGTTTTATTTTTACAAAATAAAATTAGTCTTGGAGAAAGTGTTAATTCAAAAGAAGCAAAATTTTTAATTGATCAAATTAGGGCAACTCAATCAATGATAAATCAATTTAGTGGAAATAATAATTACTTTATTAGAAATGATAATGCGACTGATTATTTTAAATCGTTAATGGATTCTTTTTTACCATCAAATTATGTTCAAAAAGAGTTTATTTGGAAAAGCTCTTTAGATCACTTTGAAATAGAATATTCTGTTTTAGTAAGAGTTTTTACAAATCTACTAAAAAATGCAGCTGAGTCTCATAGTAAGAATGTCAGTATAGAGTTTGACTTTAAAACAGATGGCGTTCATTTAACGATGAAGTCACAAATTTTTGAAGGTGAAGATCGTTATAAAAAATCAGCAGAATATTTAAAGAGTGCGATTTTAAATGAAAAAGAGAACCTGAAAAAAATTGATGAGGATGGACTCGATTCTGTAAAGTATTTATGTGAAGAGTTTAGCGGTTCGTTTAATTATCATATTTCTGGGGAATACTGGATCAATTCAGTTTTCATTCCTTATAAAAGCTCTTCAAAACAAGTAAACTTCGCAGCTTAGTTTAATGTTCCTTGCCATGTAATTGTAAATTCATTACCATCAATATATAAATTAATGCCAAGGATGGTGTGATGAAACATTTTGTCGCCTTGAGTTTTCAAGCTCATGGACTTCATTATCAAAAAGTTCATTCATTTAAAAAAAGATTTGATATTAAATATTTTGAAATACCCGAGTTACATCTACCTCTATTGCCACCATTTAATTTGAAAAATGAAAAGTCATTTTTAGAAGATATGAAAGACTCAATTGAGAATCAATTCTTTGGAGATAATAAATTAAAAATAAGCTTCAAAGATTTAAAATGTATTTCAGGTAAAAGACAAAGTATATTTCTCGTTCCAAAGATTCCAGAACAAATTATGTATTGTCAGGAATCATTTTATGAAATTATAAATGAATATAATGGTTCTTTTCTAAGAAATGGTAAAAAGAATATGTTATTTCAATCTTTTCTGCCTCTCGCGAGATTCGATCATTCAGAAATTTTCATGGATATCTACCATCTGGCCAAAGAAGAAATTGAATTTCCCTTATATTTGTTTGCCAGTGAATTTAAACTTTTCACTAAAGTAAACTCTAAAAATTATTACACCAAAACTTTATTTAAGTTTGATAAACAAAATGGTTTTTTAAACCTAATGGCCTAGATGAAAAAAATTATATTAATCCTTATATTTATTTGTAACTCTCAATTTTCTTTTTCAAATGATGTAGAACTAGTAGGAAAGAAAGGTTATAAATTTGTTTATGATTTGAACTACTATTCTTCTTCTGGATTTTATGACTCAAATAGCGAGTTCAATGAGTTAAATGATAATCAATCTTTTAGCCTTTTTGATAATAAATTTAGTGCTCATTATGGAGCTGGAAATCGCTTGGAACTAAGAGGTGGAATTAATTATAGACAAGTTCAAGCACAAGATTCTAGAGGAGAGGCCAGTGTTTCAGGGATTGAATCATATTTAGTTGGTGCTAAATTTACCATGCCAGTTATGATTGATACTCAATATACTTTTGATTTTTACTTATCTAAAACTACCTTTACTAACTCTCTTTATTCAAGTCTTTCTCAAACACCTGCCGAAGACTTAACTTTAGGTGATGATGGCAGCGAACTCGGAATAGGACTTCTCGTTAAGTATAATAAAATTATCTTTGGTCAAATTTATTATGTGTCGCCAAAAGGAGATGTATCAGCAGAAGTTTCTTATAAGGCCGAGCTTAGAAAAAAATGGGATAGCTTTGGATTATTCGGAGGCTTAAATGGAGTTTATTCTTTAGGGGGAGATTCCTACTCAGATAATCCAACATCAAAACCTTTTATCGAGTCGAAATCTACGTTGCTATTTAATAGTATAGATAGGCAAGTAATAAAAGTTCATGGTGGAATATTTTCAAGTTTAAATAATAATTGGGATGTTGAGCTAAATGCTCAACAAACTCTTTCTGGAACTTATGCTGATAGAGCAACTGAACTAGGTTTAAAAATCACTTATAAGAAAAGTAATGTCATGGACAGTGATTTAAAGCGTATTAATACATTTAAGGAATATATTGCAGAAGCCTATATTACACAAGTTTCTCCAAGGCAAAAGTTTGTACGCATAAACAAAGGTCTTGATAATGACTTTGAAAAAGGTATGAGAGTGGATATTTACGATGCTGATTTTTATGGAAAAAATATTTTAGTGGCCAAGGGCTTTGTTTTTGAAGTTAAAAGTAATTTTGCCATAATTAAAGTCGTAAGAAAGTTTAAAGAATATAATATTAAAAATGGTAATGTCGTACGTGGATATTAGAAAAAAACTAGGTTAGAATATTATAAACATTAAAAAGTGAGTTAGGATGAAAAATTTAGTAAAGCTATTTGTGGTAACAGGTTTACTTATAAATAGTGCTCATGCAAAAAGGTTTGCTTCACAATTTTGTAGTTTCGAGCTTCCTAGTGGATGGGAATGTGCTCTTGAAGGTACGGAATGGGTTTGCCAAAGTGAAAATGCTGAAAGAAAAAAAGAATCTATTATAATTTTAGCTGCCAAGCTAAGAGGAAAGGCAGATTCTTTATCTCAGTATCAAGCTTATTTAAAGAAAACCAAAACGTTTAAACTTCCTGGTGGTAAAACACAAGTTTCAGAGCCAAAATATACTGATAAAATTGAAGTCAATGAACATCAATGGATAGATGCACTTCATATGGCCTCTGAAGTTCCAGGTTTTTTTACAAGATATTTAGCGACAGTTAAAGAAGATCTGGGTGTGGCGGTTACTTTTTCAGTGGCCAAAGATTTTTATCCAGCTTACAAGCCGATTTTTGATAAAGTCGTTCAATCACTTCGAGTCTTTAGACAAAAAAGTAAAACTGGTACCTATGTTCCTGTAAAATCAAAAGATGAAAACCTATTAGGTGGAGATATTATTGTTCCTGATCAAACTGGAACTATGAACATTGGTCAAAAATCATCAAAAGGCGGAGGAATGTTTGGAATGGGCGATAATGATTATATCCTAGCTATCATTGCTTTAGCTGTTATTGGATTTATCATCTCTAAGAAGAAAAAGAAAAAATAGAAAACAGTTTATATTTAAAAAGAAGAAGGCCACTTAATTAGTGGCCTTTTTTATTTCTCATCAAAAAACTTTGGAAATGCTGATTTCATATATCGAACAGATAAAACTTTAAAAATTGATACGTCATTTTTATTAATATCATTTTTATTTAAATTAACACCTTTTAGAGCATCTTCAGAATTTGCCAATTCAGACTCTCCAAGAGAAGAAAGCCCGTCTTCATCATTTGAGTCATCATCAAAGTTAAAATCAAAGCTAGGTTTTGAATTTGATTTTTTAAGTAATGCTTTTTGTACTTTTACAAATTTTCCATTTTTGTCTTTTTTAATAGGGGCCACAAAACTTAGTTTTTTATCATTACCATTAGCTATAGAGCTTAGGTTGCTCAAAGCACTTGCTGGTAATTTATTAATGTTTTTAGATACTGTAGATTTAAGTTTTTTTAGCATGACTTCAGCATTCTTATCAAAATTTATCGCTTTTTTACCAGATTTAACTCTTTTATCGTTAATGGATTTTTGAAGACTATCAATTTTTCTAGCTATGCCTTGCGTACTAGCATTGAATCTATCAATACTAGCTCCAGCACTTTGACTATTACTAAATAAATCTGAAGACATATTACCTAAATTACTAAGTGATGTTGTTAGTCCACTTGGAAGACCTAGACTTTTAATATTTTGGGCATTAACTCCATCAGAAGTCTTACAACCTCTTCTGGTTTTTAAGCATTTGCATTCACTATCTTTTACAACTTGTCCTGTTCCACCTTTAATACAGAGCATTTCAGGCTTAACATCAATTGTACTAAAGTCACTATCAACTAGAGATGCCTGAGTTACGCTGGCCACAGTTCCCGAATTATTTAACTCTTGAACTGTTTTTGCTGCTGTTAACTTATTTGCTAAATTTAAATAAGCTTGCGCGCGCTCATTTAGTTTATCTACTGCTTTATCAACATCCTTTTGAACCATTTTTGTAAATAGGGCGAGACCTTGAAAAACTGCGGCCCTTCCCCAATCACTATTATTAACTAAGGTTTTTTCTGTAAGTTTATATTCAGTTAATCCAATAGCAACTGCTCCACCTAAGCCACCTATAATTCCAATTTTTTCAAGCTTTGAATCAGCAAATCCAGCTTGAGCTTTAGGAATTATCATAGAAGCTAGATCTAAAAATAATTTTTGAATTTCAAATTCTCTATCATAATTCACATAAAACTCAGTTTTATTGGTTGAATTATAAACTGTTTCACCCGTGGATTCACAATCAGGAACTAAAGATTCTGGCCAACTTGCAGCTTCCATAATTGCGAGAACAGCAGCAAGTTGAGTGGCCATAAAAAGTGTTTTTAGATTTTTTGATTTTCCTTCAGCAGCAGCTTTAGCATCATTTGTTTGTTTATGAGCTTCCATTAAAGATTCGTATTGTTCGTCATAATCTACATTTTTATAAATTTCTAAACTTTTATTTGAAGCTTTGTCGTATTTGCTCCAATTGGAAATTTCCATAACTAAATATGAAGCAGCACCAAGTCCAAACACTCTAATAGACCACGATTTTGGACATCTATAAACTAAAATTGGAGCTAAGGCACCAATCATTGCCATTAATAACATATTTTTTTGTAGTGCTTTATTTTCTGACTTATTAATCTCACTTGTACTTGGAGCACTTTTATCTTTGAAACCAACTTCTTTTTCTTTCCCATCTGTTGTTTCAGGTTCACCGTCTTGATCTTGAGCTATAGCTGAATTGATAAAACTATAATTCTTAGTTAGAAAAACTGGAGTAGTAACAGATAAATTAAATGAAATGATGACTGTTAGAAGAATTCTAAAAAAATTCATATATTCCCTTATTTTAAAAGTTTATCTAATTCTATTATATTTTATAAATGGCCTATGGCCTAGTAGGCGATTTTTTTCACTATAACTATATGAAATTATAGGACTTATTTCTAAGAGTTGTTGACTCATTTTTTTGGCATATAAAGTAGGGAGGGTTGTTAGTAAGTAGCTGATAATTGATTGAAAAACTAAGGGAAATTGTAATTTTTCCGAAAAATCATACTATAGTACTTGGATAATTTGGAGACGCAGAAGAAATGAAATTTTTCGTAATTGTATTGCTTTTATTAAGTAGTATTTCTCTTCATTCAAAAGAAAGTAAAGGTTTTGATGATAAAAATCAAGAAGAAGAGGCGTTTTTAAATAAGGCGGTTTCAACTGCTCATGCCATTTTAGATTTTATGCATCCTAAAAATATGTTACCTAGAGACTTTAAAAAGCATTATACAAAACTTGAGTCTAAGTATGGGCCTATTATTTATGAAATGCTTGATAAAATTAAACCACATTTTTTAGTTACAACAGGAATGTTGAAAATAAAAAAAGGTGGGATGGAATGCAAGTATGATAAGGGTGAAAAGCTTTTAATTCAAAGAATTGAAAATGAAACGATAGTGGGTTCAAAGTGTGAAAAGAAAAAACTAACGCTTTTTTTTCCAAATGCAACTGAGTCTTGTCAAAGAGCAGAGCAAGAAATAATTATTAATTGTAATCGTTTTAATCAAAGATCAGTTAGCTCTACTGGAATAAAGACTTTTGATATTTTAAACAAAGATGAAAACAGAAGGTTTCATGTTATCAACAAAATAGGCTTTCCTTACGAGAATTTAAATAAACAAAATAGAAAAGAGAAAACTTTATTATTAAATAAGAATAAAAATGCATTAGGTGAAGTTATTGATGAGGTGATGCTGGATTTCTATGAGGAGTGAAGTCAATTTTTTGAGTATTGGCCTGATTTTTTTCTTTTTTAAATATTACTTCCTTCCATAAATAAACTGAGACAATTATGTGTATGGCAAAGAATATATAAATAAAAGGCCTTATTTCTTTATTCACATCTATATTTTATCACAATTTATAAAAAGTTCTTAGCAGTCAAATTGTTCTAAAATCACGTTAACAAAGCTTGTAGGGTCTTGAAAGTGTGTATTGTGACCACAGCATTTCATTTCCTTGGATTTAATATTTGAATCAATTGCTATGTTTTTATATTTTTGATCGTGCTCACCATATATATAAAAAAGCTTATCCTTAATTTGTTTTGCAAAAGGAAGTAAATATGGCTGAATTCCAACACTAAATAATTCTAAAGATCTTTTATAATTTGATATGTCGTTTTTTTTATTTAAAATTTCTTTATAATTAGGGTGCTCTAAAATATTAAACCACATTGGGTTTGAGTACCAATCCATCAAAAAATCATTAAAATTCTTTATATTATCAAAAAGTGATAAGTCTGCTTTTAGACGAATTGATCTTTTATTAGTATTTTCGATTCCAAATGATGTACTTTCAAGTATCATTTTTTTAAAGTGTAACTTATTTAAATAAGCTGCCCATAATGCGATTCTTCCACCCATTGAATATGCTACGATGTAGTCGTACTTTAAATTTATGGAGTCAAAATACTCAAGAGCATTATTGTAATTGCATTCCAAATCATGGTGTGGAATTTCTAAATAATCAATTTCAAATTTATTTTGTAATTTTTCTGCAATTTCATAGCTGTCTCTTATACACATCTGACGCTGCCGACGATAGAGCTCGTGGTGT
>CAXHCD010000117.1:0-9807 GCA_964015265.1 uncultured Oligoflexia bacterium | reverse complement strand
ACTCACCTTTAAAATGTAAAATTATATTATCAATTTAAGTTATTATATAATCTAGATAAAAAAAATTAACTTATTTGTCTTTTGGATACCAATATCTAATTTTTTTGGATGCAACTTCTCTTTTAAGCTCAAGAGAAGGGCGCTTTAATACTGTAATCTTGCCATCAATCTTTGTACTCGGACAATAAAACCTATAAACTCCTGGTTTTTCAAAAAATGCCTCTCCTTCAGAAATTTTGCCACTATGAGCTGTCAGAAATAAGTTTTTTTCTTTGAGGTAAAAGCAACTTGGCCCTTCACTTGTTGTAGTTAAGTAAATTATTAATTTTTCTCCTTCAAACATCGAAATTTTATTTGGATAAAAACCTTCTTTTGAAGCTATGATTGAATGATGTCTTTGAGGAATTTCAAAGTTTTGTTTTTCACCATAATCAAGGCCAAATAAAACTGGTGAAAATAATAAAAATAATAATGTTTTCATTCTACAAACCTCTAACGACTTATTATTAATCGGAATAAAGGATCAATAACTTGAGTAAATAAGTCCGAATAGACGAATTTCTTCAAAAAAACCCATAGTTATAGAAAAAAAAACTTAATATTTGATAAATTTTTGTCAAAAATCATTGTGCACATGAAACAGGTAGATATAGAATATAAATAATAAAATTTTATAAGAAAGAAGGAAAAAAGCATGAGTACAGGTACAGTTAAATTTTTTAATAAACAAAAAGGATTCGGATTCATTACTCCTGAAGACGGTGGAAATGACATCTTTGTTCACATTTCTGGGATAGAAGATGGAACATACCTTGATGAGAACGATAAGGTAGAGTACGAACTAGGTGAAGGAAAGAAAGGTCCTTGCGCAGTTAACGTAAAGAAAGTTTAATGGCTCATATATAAGGGCCTAAACCTAGGCCCTTAATTTCAACTAAATTCAACGTGTAAATATAACTCACTGAAATCATGTGGGGAAAGCTTAGACAAAATCTATGCAGTATTAGCATTGTCTAATTTCATTATATAATAAATCTAGATAAAACATAGGGAACTTGTATGCAAACTAGATATTACTCAATTCAAATGGCCTCCAAATTGTCAGGTGTAGGAATACATACAATAAGGGCCTGGGAAAAGCGCTATAATGTATTAGAACCTAAACGCTCTGATACCGGTCGAAGACAGTATACTGATCAGGAAATTGAAAAACTTTGGAATTTAAATGAATTAACTCAGCTTGGTCACTCAATTGGAAATATAGCGAATCTAGATGACACTCAACTTCAGACACTTTTAAAGGATTTGAAAGGTGATTCGATTACTAATAAAAATTCAAATTTTGATCAAAGTGAAAATATACTAAATACAAAAAATGCATTAGATAATTTAATTTTAGCTCTTCAGAAGTATAGATTAGATATTATTTCTCATGAATTAAAAAAGCTTGAAAATTCAATAGACACAAAAAAGTTTTGCTTTGAAATATTGATTCCACTTTTACAAGAAATTGGCCTATTAGTTGATAGAAAAAAAATTACTGTCTCTCAAGAGCATGCCCTATCGTCTATTTTAAAATTTCACGTAGGCGGTGTACTTTTTAATTCATATTTAAAGAAAAGAAACAATCGAGAAATTACGATCTTTGCAACGCCCGAAGGTGAGTTGCATGAATTTGGAATATTAATTAGCGCACTTTTAGCAACTCAATATAATCATCATATTTTATACTTAGGTGCTAATCTACCAGCAGACTCTTTAATACAAACCATCAAGGCTATTTCACCTAAACTCATTATCCTTGGAGCGATGTCTGGTTATTCCAATGAGCACCCAAATAAATATAATGAATACTTAATGAAAGTTCATTGTAATTTAAATGATAAGCAAAATTTAGTTTGTGGAGGGAGTGCTCAGTTTAACCTTAAAAATTTTAGCGGTGCTAAAAACTTTACCTATATAAAATCATTTGAAGAAATGAACCAGTTTCTTTTGAGTTTTAGATAGTTTTTTTGTTTTTTTTCTTGGGAAAAATTATTTCAATATTTTTTCCCACAATTTTTATTTTGTGCTTATTTTCATCAACGTTATCAGGAACAGGATATTGATGAGAAACAGATCGTGTAATCATTGAGCTTGATGAACCATTTGGACCAGATTTTTCAAGCTTTTTTGTAACCTCCCCTTTAACTTTAATTAGACCATTTTCAACAATGATTTTTAAGTTTGAATTTTTTGGATCCCCTACTTTAACAACTAGAACGATATTATCTTTTTCCATTCTATAACTATGCTCTAACTCAATAGCAAAAGGATCTCCAACACCTGCCTTTTTCAGAGCACCAATTACGGCCGGATCATTTAAAAAATCTCTTTGGGACTTTAAGGCTTCTTGCATTAACCTCCTACTCATTTCAAACTGTTGATCTAGTAAACTTTGAAAGTCATCTTGCCCATATGATTGAGTTAAAATACAAAAAATTATTAATGTCTTTAAAATTAATTTCATAAGCTTTATTATAAACAGATTAAGAATTTAGTAAATCAACTAGAGAGAATATCAATGAAATTAAAAGATAAATCTTGTACTACGGCAGTTAAAGGAACACTCGCTTTAGACAAAACTGAATGTGAAAAATTATTGAAGCAATTAGATAAAAATTGGAAATTAACTAATGAATCCACAAGATTAAGAAGAGAATTCAAATTCAAAAACTTTAAAAAACCATGGAAGTTATTAAATTTAATTGCAGAGTTAAGTGAAGAACAAAAGCATCACCCTGAAATTTCATTTGGCTGGGGCCACTTAGAAGTTGAAATATGGTCACATAATATTGGTGGATTGGTTGAATCTGATTTTATTTTATCTGCAAAAATAGATGAACTTCTGCAGAAATATGCGTAACTAATACTCTAACCTAATTATTCCATAAGCAACTTCCTCATAAGGATGTGAACTCTTGAGAGCTTTTATAACTTGATCTTTTTTTTCATCAGAAAAAACCATTTCTATTTTTACTTCAGTAACTTTTTCTATTTTATTTAATGATCCAATTGCAGGAGATGAATTTACCAAAGGCCTAAATTGTCCCACTCCTTCGTATTCAAAACAACAACAATCATAATTGCCAATTCTACCAGCACCAACTTCAAACAAAGCTGACTTTACTTTTTCCTTATCCTTTATTGGGCAATAAAAATATAATTGAAACATAACCGACCTTTTTAGTATTATTAATAACTTAATTACATTATCTTACTTTATTATTATCCTATAGACATACGGTCTAACACAATCTTAAAATTTGAATGCAATTTGATAAAGGCCAAATTTGGTTTCAAGGAGGAAACAATATGAGAATTCAAATTTTATCTGCACTATGTTTATTACTTGCCTCCGTTCCTGCACTAGCATGTGACAAACACGGTGTAACTGGGATCGTTGAAGAAAATGAAATGTATATTGGAGTTGATGACAAAGCTTCTAATGACATGACAGAAGCAAGATTTAACAAAATCCTAGACAGAGTTGAAAAAATTTATGCTCCAATCGTTCAAAAAATGGGTGCTAAACTTATGGTATCTAGAAATTGGGATGATGGGACTGTAAACGCTTATGCTCAACAACAAGGAAAAACATGGAAAATATCTATGTTTGGTGGTTTAGCAAGACATGAGACTGTAACTGACGATGCTTTCGCGCTAGTTGCGTGTCACGAAATGGGTCACCACCTAGGTGGAGCTCCAAAGAAAAAGAGTTTTTTTGGAAGTGCCTGGGCTTCAAATGAAGGGCAAGCTGACTATTTTGGGAACTCTAAGTGTCTCAGAAAATATATGGAAAAAGACAATAACGTAAGAATTGTAAAAAGAAGGAAAATTAATAAGTATGCTGCTAAAAAATGTGCTGCAAACTTTGAAACAGAAGATGACGTAGCACTTTGTATAAGAGGAGCTATGGCAGGAATGTCTCTAGCAAACCTTTTTAGAGCTTTAAGAAAATTAGAAAAACCACTAAGATTTGAAACTCCTGACTCAGGACAAGTTAGTAAAACAAATGACAACCACCCAGCCCCACAATGTAGACTTGATACATATTTTCAAGGTGCTTTATGTTCAATTGATGCATACATAGATGTAGATCAAAAAGATCCATTAATTGGAACATGTAACAGAGTTGATGGTCACAAAGATGGACTTAGACCTCTTTGCTGGTACAAACCAACAAGATAAATTTGTAAAAAAATAAAATAAAAAGGCCCGCAAAATGCGGGCTTTTTTATTTCCAAATTATTCTGGAAAAACTAGACCGGGAAACTGACCATCTGAAAATAAATTCGAACTTTCATTTTGAAGATTTCCTTTCTTCAAATAATCCGAATAAATTGGGCCAATATCTATATGATTTTCATTTTTAGTTTCTACTAAAACTTTAGTTGTTATATTATCTGAACGAGCCTGTATATAAGAATCAAAAGCATGCTTACTTCTAATTATTTCAATCTTTCTCTCATTAACATTTCTACCAGTAGTTACACCATTTTTATGATAATCATTTGAAACTATATAAAAGTTTTCACTCAAATTCATTCTTTCAAGTCCTTCCTTGCAAACTACAATTCTCTTATTAGAAATACTCCCTAAAGTTAATGGTGAACAATCATCATTAGGACAACTCTTCTTTACTCGTCCAGCTTGCTTAAATGTTCTGACAATACTATAAGGTTTTCCACCAATAACAATACATTGCTTAACTTCACCTTCATAATTAACTCCTAGACCTACTCCATGTGAAATATAACTAACTTGATTAATCTCACGAAATAAAGAATTGAGTTCTTCAGCTGTTCTATCTGTTTGATAATGATCTTCCTTATTACCCGTTACATAATGGGCACTTCCCATAAAAGCAAATGCCCCCCCAAGACCACCAAGTAAGGCGGCACTTCTAACATTTTTTCTTTTTAACTGTCTCATCAATTGACGACCTGCTGGTACAATAAGTCTATTATATACAGGTCCAATAACAGGGATAAAACCTACAATCAATCCAATCACTGGAAGAGTTGCTTCTAATCCCGCACCAAACATTGCTTCTTTTCCACTATATTTAGAGGTACGAGTTCCAAAGTCTTCTTGTCGTCTCAGTCCTTTACTTACCATATATGCATTTCCAACTTGTAGTTGAAACTGATCTAAAAATTCAAGATTCTGAGGGTGTTTCGTAATATTTTCTAAGAAACTATATGAATTAAATTCAACTAAAGAGTTAATATCCTCTAAACATTTTTGATACATCGGATGGGTCGAAACTATTGTTTTTTTATAGCCTCTTTGATTCTTCCCATACTCTGCTCTATTATAAAAAATATTACATACTTGTTCTTTAAGTGAATCATCTTGAATCGTTTTATCTTTAAAAACTTTTTCTATAATCTCTTTATTAGTTTTTAAATTATTTAATTTAATAAAATCGTTTATCGATTCATAATGAGATAAGAGTAATTTCGTTTCTTCTGGTTTAACTCTATCATCATTTACAGGCCATCTAAATGCAAATTTAACACCATCTAATTTATTTCTTATTTGCCTTTTAAAATACTCATAATTAGACTCTGTAATCTTTCTTACTTTTGGAGGCATTTGATTTTTTAATTTAGAAAGGCCATATTTAAAATTTCTTTCTTGATTAAATACTCCATCTGTTTTCAGTCTTGAGAACGATGAACCTGCTGTTTTGTCCATATCAAAAGGAATAACTATCATTCCTTCTAATAAATTTGAATTCCTATCTGAAGGTGAAATAATCATTGCTAAATAATTTCGTTGAGCACTGAATTTATGGTCTTGAATATTAAATTCGAAGTCAGCATCTATAGAAGCAATTTCATTATTAATTTCATGTGTATTGCTAGAATATGCTAATAATTCAAAATCTGAAGGATTGAATTCATTTAAATTGATTTGCTTTTTATATTTAGGTGCCAAAACATAGAATTTGATATCATATATACCATGTAACAAATCTTCAGCCTTCTTTTCTTTATCATATGGATCACGAACTATTTTCTTTGGTTCAAAAGAAAAATTATACTTTTTCTTAAAAGATAAATTTAATCTCTTATTAATCTTAGGTCTCTCTGTTAAAATTTCCGAAAATTCATAATCTAATTTTTTAATATAAATTTTTGGCCTAACAATTTCAGAAGAATCTTTTGTTACTGCAGGAGTTTGATCTCTTCCATCGAATCCAAAATCAATATCATTTGAATCTAACCAAGGATTAATATAAACCTTTTGCTCTCTAAATATATTTGCATATGTATCATTAACACCTTCTACATTTATAAAATACTCTTTCCAATACCTTTTACCATTATCATCATAACTCAGCTCAGCTTCATACTTAAGACAACCATCTTTCATTCTAGTGCTAACTTCTTTTTTCTCACTCTCTATATCTCCTGAACTATTTGTTAGGAATACATTAAATTTTTCACCTCTAATAATTTCTTTAAGTAATGGATTGACTAAACAAACTTCAAAAACGGCCTTGGTTGTTCTTGTTGAATCTGTATTTTTATAACTTCCTCTAACTGTTCTAGCCCCCTTAATCTCTAGAAAGTCTATTAAAAAGCCAAACCTACCTTCCTCATGTGTGCCGCTATAAGATAATTCAAGAGAGTTTTCATTATTATTTGTATTAAATAGAACTAATTCATTTTCATTCGTGCCACTTAAAGTATTAATTGGCATACTCGCTTTTAATACTCCCATGCCTAAAGGCTCTTCGATTGGTACTAATTCAACAATTAAATCAATGAATGATCTATCGTGAACTTTTTGATCTATAGTAAGCTCAAAGTCACTTATTTCTATTTTTTTATTTTTTACTTCTACAATACCTTCATAACTGTCTAATAAAGATTTGTTAGAACCATCAATATTTTTTTGAATTAAGTCAATTTTAGCTTTAAATTTTCCAGTAGATAATTCGAGTTCAATTTCTTCATGTGACTTACCCTTTCTAACAAAGTAAGGAGAAATAGAAAACTTTGACTTTATTATTGCTTTATCTTCAAAATATTTTTGTGAAAGAACAGTAAAATTAGCTTTGTCTGCTCTTATATGTGACCTTTGCAAATCAAATCTACTTAATTGATCAGATACTACTTCAATTGACTCTCCAATTGTTAATAAGTTTTCGCTTCTTAAATCACTTACAATATTTTGAGATGCCCAAAAATCTAAGGCAATAGGTATATCTATATTTCCTTTGAATCGACCTTTACCAATAATCTTTCTGTTTGCTCTATAATGACCTTCATTAGCAAAATAATCAAAATTATATGTTTCATACCATGATATACATCCAGCACCATTTGAAGTGGCCTTAATTTCTTCAAACTCAGTTTCAATTAAAAACTCTTCATTAACAACAGGCTCTTGATAAGCTGTATCTATAATACATGTTTTGAAATTTATGTGTTTCTTGTTCTTTATATCTGCCCAAACTTCACTTTGGGCCAATGATTGTGAACTTTTTACAATTAATTCTAAAACTTCAAACTCTGATGCTGAACTCTGTGAATTAATGTCTTCAACATCACTCTTGCTACAGCTGACTAATAAAAATAATGCTACCCAAAAATACTTCAACTCTACCCTCTTAGAAAATACTATATAATTTTGTAAAATTAATACTTATAATTGTTTCGTCGCTTTGAAATATATTTTTCTCAATTAAGTTACTTTGAGTATAATTTAATTTAATTTGAGATTTGCTGTCCCAAAATGTTTTAGTTACTTCAACACCATAACCATTCCTATTATTATGAGAATAATATTTGGAATTATAATATCCAACTGATGCATCAGATTGATTTTCAAAAACTTGCCCTCCAACTTTTAGAGAACCAAAACTCAATCCACCATTTAACAAATAAGCTTGATTTCTTTTTTCTGGTGATTGATTATTAACTAAAAGTTGCCCCGTGCTATATAGTCCAAAATCATTATTTATTTTGGCCTTCATAGTAAGACTTGAATTATAACCATCAAAGCCATATAAAAAGTCAGAATTTAAACCACTACCACCAACAGAATTTCCAAACTCTCTAGATTTTAGTGCAACATCTGACGATAGATCGTTAAATCTAAAGTGGCCAACTTGAGCATCTATTAAAACTGTGCTCGTCTTATATGAAATTCCTACTGATTCCGTCATAAAGAAAGGCGTTCCTTCATCGACTTTACCAATTCGTTGATTTAATTGATGATTATTAGGTATAGTTTGAGATGCCTTTGCATAAAGTTCAATAGAACCCACTTTATATTTAATTTTTTCAAATGCTCCTGGAAAACTTCCAACAACCAAAAGAGGTGAATTCAATTCTTTTTGATTTAATGAACCCGCTTTTAAATCAATTAGCTCTAGTGGAGACCATGTAAGCGTGGCCTCATTTAAATATACACTTTGCGTAGGTTCATAGTCTGAAGCAATTCCTAAATCCTTATTGCTACCAGTTTCTAAAATTAATCCAGCATCGATTTTGCCTTCTATATAAGGAGTTATGTTTAATTTTCCTAATACATTCAAATCTAAACCAAATACTCTGGCCTCTTTATCATCACCATCAACAACATCTGATTTGAATCCAATGAGTGCTTTAACTTTATAATTAGTTTTTTTCTTCTTTTGAGATTTATTTTTCTTTGCAAGCTTATATACGGATTTGTTACGAACAAATTGTGATCGTTTTCTTTTCCTCGCGTATAAATTTGTGGAAGTACTACCTATAATGAAAACAATCATTAGAGATAAAACTCTTTTACAAGTAACTTTCAATTTTTTTTCCCGTTTCTAGTCTACAAACTATAAATGCTAAATTTATGCCAATAATTGGTCTCTTAAGTAGTTAAAAACTCGTTCAAATTGATTAAATTTTGTCTATTTTTTGAAGCCTGTTAAAAAGTTAAACACTTTTAACTACTGGATTTTTATACACATTATTAGTGAAGAAATGGAAAAAGGCCGTCAAATAAGACGGCCTTAACATTATAGATTTTATTTTTTCTTTGGATTTACTTTTACCCCATGCATTTTATCTTTTGGAGCATCATTTGGTAGAACTGCGAAAAGTTCAACATCAAATACTAAAGTTGCTCCACCTGGTATTTTTGGAGGTGCTCCTTGATCGCCATATCCTAAGTCAGCGGGAACTACTAATTGAATTTTTCCACCTTCACCAATTAATTGAAGTCCTTCTGTCCAACCCTTAATTACTCTATTGAGAGGAAATTTTACTTTTTCTCCTCTTTTTATTGAAGAATCAAAAACTGTTCCATCAATTAGCTTACCTTCATAATGAACTTCTACTTTATCAGTGGCCTTAGGTTTTTTCTTACTTCCCTCTTTTACGATTTTATAAGCAAGTCCGGTTGATGTTTTTTTACCACCATCTTTTAAAAATTTATCCATATATTCAGTACCCGCTTTTTTTACTTTCTCAGAAGCTTCTTTCGCTCTTTTCATAAAAAGTTGCTGAACTTTCATTCTGTACTGTTCTGGATTTGCTGCTAATTCTTTATTTTGAGCAGCGTCTTTCAGACCTTGGCTCATCATTTGAATTTCTTTGTCATTTAAATTAAATGACTTCATTCTTTCTCCAAACAATACACCTACAGAGTAAAAGGTTTTTTCATCTTCAGTACTTGGTTTAACATCACCTTTTGGATTACAACCAAAAAGCATCAATACAGTTGCTGTCTCTTATACACATCTCCGAGCCCACGAGACTAGTGCCAATC
>CAXHCD010000116.1:0-9835 GCA_964015265.1 uncultured Oligoflexia bacterium | reverse complement strand
TACTCTGCAGATGCCAAAGCACCTTCATTATCTAAACCAACATCATTAGGATCAAATCCGCCTTGAACTTTAAAAACATATCCACCTGCTGATGCAACGAATGGATGGTTATGGTAAGCGTCTGCTCCTCCACCACCACCTGGTGCACCTACACATAATTCTGTGCCAGCAGCATCACAAGCAGCTTTAACATCATCCCATGTAGCAGGGACACTGTCTACTAAGTCAGCATTGTAGTACATTGCTATCGCTTCAGTAGCATAAGGTACTCCGTAAGACATACCACCATAACTAAAACCTGCAATACCTACGTCAAAAAGATCTGAAGCAATAGAACCAAGATTTACAGGTGCTATAACTCCGTTTGCTGCTAATTCTCCAACCCAGTCATGTGCTCCTAAAAATACATCAGGACCCTCTCCAGCCGGACCGGCTGTTTGAACGTCTGTTCTAATAGCACCAAAGTCGTATACAACAACTTCGACATCAACACCAGCTGCTGCTTCATAAGCACCAACTAATGGTTCCAAAGCTACGGCGACTTTTTCTTCAGCCCACACAACAATTACTTCAGGTGGTGGAGCTGTGGTTGCAGGAGCAGCTAATGTTTCTTGAGGTGCTTCGGTTTCGGCAGGTGCTTCCTCTGCTTCTTCAGCAGTTCCACCTCCACAAGCGACAGCGACCATAGAAATCATTAATAAAAATACGATAAATCGCAATTTATTAGTTTTCATATACTCCCTTTCGTATATACGTATATTCACTCAATTAAGAATGACAGAATAAATATAATATTTAATTAGATTAATTTCTAATTTAATATGAAAAAGATTTCACAAACGCACAATTCTATTGTTCGTGGATAATTATTCCAACATTCCCAACATTGTCAGTTACTTTAATCATTCCTTCTTTAAGATTAACTGTGCAGTCACCATGTATTAAATTCACACTATGCGCATTAGAAATAATATTAAAATTATTATTAGACTTTGATCTGTCGATAATGCACAGCATAGACTCATCTTTCAAGATTCTTCTAAATGCAACGAATTGATCATTTTCATTTAAAAGTTCGAATCTACCGTATTTAAAAATAGCATTTGATTTTTTTATATTCATGAGTTTTTTTGTAAAGTCTAAAATTGTTGAGTTCCAAGACTCCTCATTGTGCCATGGAAAAGGTTCTCTATTAAAGGGATCATCAGCACCACCGAGTCCTATTTCGTCACCATAGTAAATTCCAGCAATCCCTGGAAAAGTAGCTTGTAAAAATATAGCGCCAAGAATTCCATCTTCATCATTTCCACATCTATTTAAGAACCTTTTCACATCATGAGAACTTAAAAGATTTTGACAAGATGAGAGTGCTTCAAAGGAGTACATAGAATAAAGATATGCTAATGAATCAGCGAACTCTTTATTATTAATTCTTTTAATAGCAAAATAATCTGTCATAGCTTCTCTAAATGAGTAATTCATTGTCCCATCAAACCTATCACCTTGGAGCCATTGAGAAGTATCGCCAAAAATTTCCGAGATTAATAATGTATCTTTTTTCGCTTCGTGAGCAATATCTCTAAATTCTTTCCAAAAAGAAAAATCTAATTCCTTTGCTACATCCATTCTCCAACCATCAATATCAAAATTTTCAATCCAATGTTTTGTAACATCAAGAGCCCACTGCCTTGCTTCTGTACTTGCAAAATTAACTTTTGGCATATCAGGAACGCCCCACCACGCTTTATAAGATGGTTCGACAATTGGACCATCGTCATCTTTAACTTCTACGGGAACTTTAGTCTCATTAAAGGTCTTCTCAAGATATCTTTTGTACTCTTCCTCATTGCCATCCCATCCAACTTTGTATGTATTTGCATAAAGATGCGGCCGATGTATTAATCGAACAGGATAATCAAAAATGGTAAACCAATCTTTATACTTTGATTTTTCTCCATTTTTAACAATATCTTGAAATGCAAAATGCCTTGGGTGTACATGATTTAAAGAACAGTCAAGAATTACCTTAATATCTCTATCGTGACAATTTGAAATTAGATCTTTCAGGCCATCATCACCACCTAAGGTAGGATCCACTTTAAAGTGATCCCAAGAATCATATTTATGGGTACTACCTGATAAAAATATAGGATTTAAATAAAGAATATTAACACCAAGGCTCTCTATGTGATCCAACCTGTCTATCACACCATAAAGATCTCCTCCCTGAAAATCTAATCTTGTTGGAATGCTGCCCCATTCAACAGTATTTTGAGGATTAATGTCTTGCCTTCCATTAGAAAATCTTTCAGGAAATACTTGATACATAACTGAACCGTATACCCAATCAGGTATAGTGTGTCGTTGATAACTAGAGGAATCATAATTCCATTTTTCAGAAGGTGATATAAAGTTTGCTATTCCACTAGTACCAAAATATAAATTTAAATTATCTTTTGTAGTTGCTGCAAAACTAAATTTTGCAATACTCGATCTAAATTCAACTTGAGTGCCCCAAAAAGCAAACCTGTCAGTTTCACCATATTTTCTTAATTCAAGTGATCTAAAATCTTCATCTTCAAGCAATAACCACAATTTAGAAATATTTTTTTCTGTATGTAATCTAAATCTTCCTGTTCCATCTTGAGATATAGAAAAGTATTTTTTGTCATTAAAATTAAATCTCAAATCATAATGACCTAAATGAACATCCCCTTCAAAAAAATCTATTTTTTGACGTTCACCTTTGTCAATAAATTCTGGACTGTGTTCTTCAACCATAAATAATTAATAACCTAAAAATTTATTATATACTCTATTTTGAAGAGTAATGGATATAAAAAAAAGTAGTGGTTTAATTCTTCATCCATCTTCTCTCCCAGGAGAGTATGGAATTGGAGATATAGGATCGAGTAGTTATGAGTTTGTTGATTTATTAAAATCGTCAGATACAAAAATTTGGCAAGTTTTACCTTTAGGAATAACTGATACGGTTGAGTACTCTCCATATTCAAGTAAGTCATCCATATTAGGTAATCCTTATTTATTATCTCTAAATGATATTGAGAACGATATGTTTGATAAAGAAATTCTTAAAAAATTAAAAAATCTATCTAAATTAGAAGTTGAATATGAAAAAGTTTACTCTATTAAACAAAAATTATTTCAATCAGTGTCCAAAAAGATTAATTTAGATGATTCAACTTATTCTGAATTTTTAAATGACAATGAACTTATTAAAAAACATCTTATTTTTTTAACATTAAGTGAGGCCACTGATACTAATTGGATTGAATGGGATAGAGAATATATAAATTATTCTGAAGATACTTTTCAAAAAGTTATTGAAAAATACAAAGATATTTTTGCGAAAAATGTGTTTTTACAATATGAGTTTGATAGACAATGGAAGAACTTAAAAAAATATGCAAATACAAACAATGTATCCGTACTAGGAGATATTCCAATATATGTAAATCATAATTCTGCAGATGTTTGGTTGAATAAGTCCTTATTCGATCTAAACAATAAAAATGAAATGAGCTTTGTATCTGGTGCAGTACCTGATGATTTTACAAAAGAGGGTCAAGTCTGGAATACAGCATTATACGATTGGGAAAAGCACAATGAAACTGACTATTTATATTGGAAAGATAAATTAAATGCAAATTTAGACAAATTTGACTATTTGAGAATAGATCATTTTGTTGGTTTTTTTCAATTTTGGGCAATACCTTATGGAAAACCGGCACTAGAGGGCCATTGGAGAAATGGACCTTGGGAATCTTTTTTTGAAAAAATTTCAAATAATGTTGATTTTCGTAAATTGTTAGCCGAGGATCTAGGAGTTGAGTTAGATTCTACAGCTGAAACATTAAAAAAATATAATATTCCTGGTATGAAAGTCCTACAACAAAGAGTGCCTAGTAACAGTGAGCATAATGAAATACATCCAAAATATTGGAATGAGAATGTTGTTGCTTATACTGGTACTCACGATAGTCCAACAATAAAACAGTGGCTTAGTGAAACTAGCGAAGAACAAATTCAGTACTTTGAACAATACAAAACAAATCTAAATAATAAATTTGAATCAGATGTTTGGAATTTTATTTCAATGACTTGGGAGTCTCCTTGCAAAATATCAATTACTAATGTTCAAGATCTACTCGAGTTAGGAGCTGAAGGACGTTTTAATGTTCCTGGAACACAAGAAGGTAATTGGAAGTGGAGAATTGAAAATTTAGATAATTTAATCAAACCATTAGAAATTTTAAAAAATTTAAACTACTCAAACGGAAGAATTAGTATCTAGATTTTATATACTCAATAACTAATTGAACTTCATTTTCGTTAAGTCTTATTGCAGGCATAGATCCCTTACCCATTGTGATAGTTTGAATCCAATATGAATCAGGCATTTTTGCAGCTGAACTCTCTTTATGAAGTCCGGGTCCCACTCTTCCTTCTAAATTTGGGCCATGACATGCAGAACACCTTGCCGTATATATTTCTTCTCCAGTAAGGGGTTCAACAGATTCAGACACAGTTTCACTTCCACAAGCAAGAAATGCTAATGAAAATAGTAATAGAATAAAAAATACTTTATTCTTCTTCAAGTGCAGATTTGAATTCTTTTGTAGATTTACCCAATGATTTTGCTAGTCCGGGGAGTCTTTTTGCTCCAAACAGCAATAACAATATCGACAAAATAATTAATAGCTCTGGTAATCCTAATCTCATAATCTTATTTTACTAGCTTAATTAGATTTACTAATTCCTATATATTTCTTTTCTAAAATCCACATTACAAAGATTCCAATTAAAGAAAAGATAACAAAGTATATTATCTCTGATAATAATTGGGATGTCGGTAATACAGGATTTGTATATAGAGGATTGTTGTTAACATCATATTCGACAACTTCATAAAATGGCCATATTTTAACTAGTGAACCTAGTAAAAAACCAACAAGCGTACTTATTACAATGTCGTTAAAATTTTTAAATAAATATGACAACAATCTACTGAATGTTAATAAACCAAAAATACATCCTAAAATAAAAATACTTAATACATTAAAATCAAAATTATTCAGTGCGTTTAATATAAATTCATATTTTGATAAAAAAACAAGAATAAAAGAACCACTTATTCCTGGAAGAATCATTGCCGATATAGCTATTGCGCCTGATAGAAATATAAAAATAATTGAATTTGGAGTTGATGAAGGTGCAACCAGTGAAATATACCCTGAAAAAGTAAGTCCAAGAAATAACCACAAATAATTTTGAAAATTTAGATTATGTATACTTTTTGAAATTAGGAATGCTGATGAAATTATTAAACCAAAAAAGAATCCCCAAATTTGAAAACTGTAATTATCTAAAAGAAAAGTAATTATTCTTGAAAGTAATAGTACCGATGCAATCATTCCAATTAATAAAGTGAGCAAAAAATTACCATTTATGTGATTCCAAAATTTCTTAAACTGAAATTTTATCAAAAACCTTATTGATATTACATTTATTGATTTTATTGAATTAATTAGTTCTTTATAGATACCTGTTATGAAAGCTATAGTACCGCCCGAAACTCCAGGTACTATTTCAGCTATGCCCATAAGCATTCCCTTAAATAATAGAGAGAATCTTGAATTCATTAACTAGCTTTACTTCTAAATATTCTAAATAATATTGGAGAAAATGTAGCAGTGATTACCGCTAATAATATTATCTGCTGTTCAAGTTCAACAGATATTAAATCTAAATGAACTCCAATTTCTGCCATTGCAATAATTAAGCTAAATCTGGCTGATAATAAAAATCCCCCTGCAATAATATCCCTAAATTTAATTTTTGAAAAAATTAACAATATTGATGGTAAAAATTTAACACCTACAGCTATTAAAAACAGATATCCGACATCGACAAAAAATTGTGTATTTGAAAATACACTTATATCATAATTAAGACCTATATTGATAAAAAATATTGGTATTAAAAAACCATAAGAAAAACCTTTTAAACTACTTTCTAAAGTCCCTCGATTAGAGAAAATAAATGCAAATATAGTACCAGCAAGAAAAGCACCAAGAATTGGTTCAATATCAAAAATAACTGAAACGCCAACCAAAGTAAGCATGAGAGCCAAAGAACTTCTAATTCCAAGTTCGTCTGGATCATTTCCATCAAACATTCTTGAAAATAGTTGCGGATTCCACCATGCAACTCTTCTAATAATTCTAAGAATTAAAATAACAACTACAAAATATAAAATTACATTCAAATTAGAAATAGAAAGGCCACCGGCTCTAATAAAAGATGCATAAACTGTTGCACCTAAAAGTGTGAGTATATCAGCTAATAATGCAACCATGAACAGAGTTTGTCCGTAAGTTGTTTTTATTGTGTCATCACTTCGTAAGATGGTTATAACTATATCTACACTTGTTGTACATAAAACAAGTGCAAGAAATATTGGATAACCAAGATTTGAAATAAGATAAAAAGAGGTTGCGACTGTCAATAGATAAATTGACATTGGTAGTGCAAGGGTTTTGAGTCCTTTTTCACGAAATGTATCAAGCTCTATCTCAAAACCAGATAAAAACATTAATAACAAAAATCCTAAAATTGCTAAACCAGATATAAATTCAGAAGTTTCAACAATTCCTAAAATTGGCCCTACAGTAATTCCATAAGCAATTTCAAGAACTATCCCAGGAATCTTAATTCTCTGAGCAACTAGGGGCAAAATAAATGCTCCTAAAGATATAATTACTAGCGATTCAGCTTGAAATTCTTCCATATTTACCTTGGAACATAAAGTACGGATGAATTAGAGTTTGTAGATACAAATTCGATAATTTTTCTATCCTGCCAAGATTGTGAAGAATTTGAACCGATTATTGAAAGATCATAATTTGAAGTTTGTTCGGTAAATATTTTTGCTTCATTGCCTTCAAAATTTTCAAAATCTAGTTGAACTTCATGTGAAAGAGCCAGGTCTTGCAATTTTTGAACAGTACTAGATACTTTTTGTTCACCCTCTGATTGCAAAAATTTTGGTTGATTAATGGTTACTCCAACTAATTTTGCTGACATTGTAGAGGATAAATCAAATGCAATAGAATTCGAACTTGTTTGATCAAAATTATCATTAATCAATAGGCCTATAGTCTTATATGGATATGTAGATCTTGAAAATAAAATAGGAATTTTTGTTTTATTGGCAATACTAATAAGTGCTTTTATTTTTGTCTTTGCTACACCTTCTTCAACAGGATAAAAAATTGTTCCAATTGAATTTTCTTTTACAAAATTTTCTAAGTCTTTATTTGAGATTTTATTTTTAAAGGTAGCATCAAATTCCTGATCTTTCAGAATAGCCTTTAAGGTTTCTTCAATAGTTTCTAAATTATTATCGAATAAATCTTGCTTAGTAAGTACCTTAAGTGAAGTTGCCTTTGTATTTCTAATGAAAAATTCAGATTCTGACAAATTTTTTAAATTTTTCTCATTATCTAAAACTACAAAAATATCTTTTCCAAATTCAAGTGGAAAGCGAGATTCTGAACCTGAAAAAAGGTTTATAACATTTGAAAACGCACCAGATTGTAAAACTATGGTCACGAGATCACCAGTTTCTATTTCTGTATCACCATGAGGAATAATTACTTTATTTTGTCTTAAAAGGGCACCAACAATGTAATAATCTGAACCAATTTCTCGAAGTTTTTTACCCCTAACAGGACTATCTGAACTAATTTCAATTTCAATAGCTTCTGCTCTTCCACCTGCAAAAGCTTGTGAAACTACTCTCCTTGGTTCAAGAATATATTCAAATCGTCTTGCAAGTAAAGTATCTGGTTCAACTATCTCTATATCTAATTCTTTAAAATGATGAATATTTGCTGAGTCGTTAATAATTGAAGAAAGTCTTAAAATATTATTTTGTTTTGCAATTTTTAAAATTTCTAAATTAACTTCATCACTTATTGTTAAGGTAACTATTGCAGAAGCTTGGTCAAGTCCAGCTTTTTTAAGTACCAATGAAGATGTAGCATCGCCTTGAATTTTGTCTATTTGACGATTTGTTGTGAAGTTTCTTAATTTTTCTTGATCTAAGTCAATCACTGAAATAGACCATCCAGAACTAATTCTATTAATTAGTTCTTTTGCTTCTCCGTGGGCTCCTACAATTATTACTTTCAAGAGTTTTATTATCCTATATTTTCATTTTAGTTAAAGAACTTCTTTGTAAAGCTTTTTATTTAAATAACTATTAAATATGTCTTTTAAAGTCTAAACACTAAATAAAAAGTGGATTACGTCACCATCTTTAACAATATATTCTTTACCTTCAGATCTAAGCTTGCCTGCTTCTTTTGACCCTTTTTCTCCGTTATTTTGAATATAATCATCAAAGGTTACTGTTTCTGCTCTGATAAATCCTCTCTCAAAATCAGTGTGTATTTTACCAGCCGCTTTTGGTGCACTATCTCCAACATTTATTGTCCAAGCACGTACCTCTTTTTCTCCAGCAGTAAAATAAGTCTGTAAACCTAATAATTTGTAACCAGCCCTAGTCAACCTATCAAGTCCAGACTCTTTAAGACCAAGTTCTTTAAGAAATTCAATTTTTTCTTCGTTTGCTAATCCAGAAATTTCAGCTTCGAGCTCAGCACATATTGCAACAACTTCTGAACTTTCTTCATTAGCAAAATCATATATTTGATTTAAAAACGGATTACTTTCAAATCCATCTTCATTAACATTCGCAACATATAAAACTGGTTTAATTGTTAGAAGCTGAAAACCTTTTAATAATTTTTGTTCTTCTTCGTTAAATGAAACTGTTCTTAATGACTTACCTTCCTCAAGAACAGGTAGGATTTTTTCAAGTAAATTTTTTAACGGTAAACCTTCTTTTTGACCTGCTTTTGTGCCTTTAATAGCTTTTTGATAAAGATTTTCAACTGTACTTAAATCTGCAAGAACTAGCTCAGTATTTATAATCTCTATATCGTCTTTAGGTGATACTTTTCCAGAGACATGAACAATATCTTCATTTTCAAAAGCTCGAACAACATGCACGATTGCGTCAGTTTCTCGAATATTAGTTAAAAACTGATTACCTAATCCTTCACCTTTTGAAGCTCCCTCAACTAGGCCAGCAATGTCTACAAATTCCATTGATGTAGGGATAATTTCTTTTGGATTTACAATTTTTGCTAATTGACCTAACCGAATATCATTAACAGGCACAACCCCAATATTTGGTTCAATTGTGCAGAATGGGTAATTTGCGGACTCAATACCAGCCTGTGTTAAAGCATTAAATAAAGTTGACTTCCCTACATTAGGCAGGCCTACTATACCGCATTTAAACCCCATATATCCTTATCCTTTTTTTAAATACCTTTTTTATAAAAGCAAAATACAAATAAATACTCTCAATAAATTAAAGACATATTAAATATAGTGTGTAAATTTATTAAATTTAAGTTTCTATTCCTCATCATTCAATTTATTTGATTAAAGTTTTATATGAGGGGGAATATGAACGAGAAAAATAACAAAAGAACCATTTTTGGTTGGTCAATGTATGATTGGGCCAAATCAGCATATGAAACTACTACTCTTGGGGCGGTTTTACCAGTTTACTTTGTAAGTGTTGTTGTGCCAGAAGAAGGCTTTGTCTTCAGAGGTAATGTATATACCGGAGCAGAAGTCTGGGGCTTTGCTATTGGTTCTGCATTATTCATATTCTTTCTCATAATGCCAACAATTGGTGCAATTGCTGATATGTCTGGTAGCAGAATGAAATTAT
>CAXHCD010000115.1:0-9854 GCA_964015265.1 uncultured Oligoflexia bacterium | reverse complement strand
GCATAGGCCTATAAGAAAAATAATTTCTCATGAAATTCAAAAAGATCAAAAGTTATTAAACTTGTTTTGCTATACTTGTTCAATTAGTGTCTATGCTGCAAAGTCTGGAGCCTTAACAACAAATGTAGATTTAAATAATAATTACTTAAATTGGGGCAAAGAAAACTTTGAAATAAATAATATAAATTCAAATAATCATGATTTTATTAATGAAAGTGCAACCGAATTTATAAAAAATACTAGCGATACTAAATACGACATAATATTCTTAGACCCTCCAACATTTTCAAATTCAAAAAAAATGGATTCTACTTTTGATGTATTTAGAGACCAAGTAGATCTTATAAATAATACTATCAAGCATCTAAAGAAAGAAGGTACTCTTTACTTTTCAAATAATTATAGAAACTTCAAAATTGATAAAGAAATTTGTAATAAATATAACGTTGAAGACATAACATTTAAAACAATTCCTGAAGATTTTAAAGATAAAAAAATTCATAAATGCTTTAAAATAACGTTATAAAACCTCGTTATCTAAATACACTTTTCCATTTCCAGAAGTAACTTGCCCAATTTCATAAAGATTAAACTCTTGGACTATATTTTCATCAAGTCTTTCACTAATCAAACAAAAACCAATGCCCATATTAAATGTTTTAAACCACTCATTTTTTGGTATATCAAGCTTCGATTTCAATATATTAAATGATTCGTTTGTTGGAAAATTATTCGAATTGATTTTGTAATTAAATTGAGAATTCACTCTTGCAATATTTGTGATTCCTCCTCCTGTAATGTGGGCCATGGCCTTTACTTTAACCTTATTTTTAAGAGCAAAAAATTCTTTCACATAAATTTTAGTGGGTGTTAATAAAGTTTTTTTCTCATCAATTGAAAGGTCTAATTTTCTTACTAGGCTAAAGCCATTAGAATGTACACCAGATGATTTAAGGCCATAAATTATATCATTTTCACAAATTTCAGATCCATCAATAACTTCACTTGCACTGACTTCTCCAACTACAAAACCAGCTAAATCAAAATGAGAATTTGAATATAACCCAGGCATCTCAGCTGTCTCACCACCAATTAAAGGCATACAACTTTGATCACATCCTTCTATTATGCCCTCAATGATACCTTCTGATATCTTTTTATCAATTTTACCAGTAGCATAATAGTCTAAAAAATACGATGGTGTTGCACCTACACACAATATATCATTTACACACATCGCAACTAAATCAATTCCAATAGTATTAAATATCTCTAAATCACTAGCAAGTAAAAGCTTCGTTCCTACACCATCTGTACCAGATACTAAAAATTTATCTTTTGATAATTCATATAAGGAAGCAAAACCACCAACACCATGCTTAACTTTGCTTGAATATTTTTTTGAGTTTTTTTGTTTTATAAAATCAACTAAACTCTCACCACGCTCTATTGAAACACCACTTTGTTCATATGTTAAATTTTTCATAAATATCCTTAGTGATTAAAATGTCTTTTTCCAGTTAATCCCATTGAAATATCAAATGAGTTACATGTGTTAACAACTATATTGTCTTTAATACTGCCACCAGGTTGTACAATTAGTTTTATTCCATATTCATTTGCTAAATTAATAGCGTCATCAAATGGAAAAAAAGCATCAGATATTAAAATTACATTGGAAAAATCTTTAACTCCGTTTTCTTGGGCCTTCTTAATAGATTGTTCTATACTAACAAGACGATTTGGATTTCCCATTCCGCTGCCAACAACAAAACATCCACCATCAGTTTGTCTTACTAAAGTTATAGCATTACTTTTTAATTGAGCACATGAGTGTATTCCAAATTGTATTAAATCATTATATTCTATGAGTTTTTTATTTTCAGTTACAATATCAATATCTTCTTCGTTTATTTCATCACTATCTTGAATTAACTCTGCTCCTAAAATATTTCTACTGATAGTTTTTGGTATTTGAATATCTTCTGTTTGAATTAATCTTAAGTTCTTCCTTGATGATAATTTGAGTAAAGCACTCTCAGTAAACTTGGGGGCCATTAATATTTCAATAAATTTATCGTCAAAAAAACTGGCAACATTTTCATTTATTTCATAATTTGTACAAATTATACTGCCAAAAGCACTTACAGAGTCTCCGTTCCAAGCTTGTTCTATCGACTTCAAAGCATTTGTATTTGAACTAATCCCACAAGGGTTTGTGTGTTTAACAACAACTGAAGTATTAGAGGTCGTCTTAATAGAATTAATAGATCGGCATGTTAAATAAGCTGAATTCATATCCAAATAATTATTATATGAGAGCTGTTTCCCCTGCAACTGTTTAAAGTCGGCAATACCTTTTTTAAAAGATGATTTTTTCAAACGGGCAGCTTGGTGTGGGTTTTCTCCATATCTTAATTTTTTCGATGAAATATCATTAATTATTGAACGATCATAATTATTTACATATTCTAAAGCTTTAATTGCTAATTTTTTTCTATAATCTATATTATCAAGCTCTACATCTTCTATAAATTGTTCGTAATCATTGTGATCAACTAATACTGTCACCGAACTAAAATTTTTTGCAGCTGCTCTAATCATATTAGGGCCACCTATGTCAATCTTTTCTATTTTTTCAGTAATATCAAATGCTTCACCAGCAACAGAGTTATAATCATAGAGATTACAAACAACATAATCTATTTGTGGAACCTTTAAACTAGAAGCTTCACTTTTATCTGATTCTAAATTTCTATTAAACAAAATGCCACTTGATATTTGAAAGCTTAAAGTTTTCATTCTTCCATTAAAGCTTTCAGGAAACTGAGTCAATGATTCTACTGGAACAAAGTTGATACCTTTAGATTTTAAATAAGCACCCGTTCCACTAGAAGCTAAAATTTTAACACCTAAATTACTTAATTTTTTAGCAACTATTTCAGAATCAGTTTTATTAGTTAATGAAAACAATGCATATCTATCCATTTAATTCTCCCCGTATAAAACTTTGAGCACCTTTAAATAAAAAGTATCCCGTATCTTTTTTAAAACTATTAAAATCAAATATATTACATTCTGGATGTGGCATTAGACCGAGTACCCTACCAGATATATCATGAATACCTGCAATGTTACTAAAAGATCCATTTATATTCTCAGAGTATTTAAAAGCAATATAATCATCTAAATTAATTTGAGAATCTACTTCAAATCGACCTTCACCATTTCTTATAACCCATTTAATATCTTTATCTTTCAAATACGTTAACCAAGGTGAAGATGATGATTTAGAGCTATTTAATTTAACATCTCTATTTTCAAATTTAAAATGCGAATTGTAAGTCAAACATGACTTAACAGGAAGCTCAAAAAGATTTAGATGTAAGAAAACTTGAAATCCATTACATATTCCTAATAATAAATTATCAGTATTTTTTGAAAAATTTAATAACTCTCTCCCTAAACCTTTCTCTAGTTTTTTTGCTAAAATTTTTCCACCACCTAATTCATCAGCGTAGCTAAAACCTCCTGGAATGACAAAGACTCTAAACTCTTGTAGGATAGACGGCCGATTAATCAAATCACCTACATCAATGAGTTGAGTCTTTAAACCTACTTCCTCAAAAGCAAACTTAGTTTCGATTTCACTATTTAGGCCATCACCTTTTAGGATTAATACATCATTCAAACCTAGACTCCCAAGTTTCTAGAAGTTTATTTTTTTCTAATTGTTCATTAAAAATTGAAATCTCTGACTGTGTTGTTGTCCCAAGCTTAATTAAGGTACCAGGAAAATCAGTTATTTCATTTTTACTTGTTATTAAAAAAGAACAACAAGGCTCTTTAAATAAGTCTCTATAATTAACAATGTCTTTTGTATTATTGATATTGATTCCAAAATTAGAACCAAAGCACATTTTCAAGGAGGAAGTGATAATCCCACCTTTACCCACCGGCCTGATTGATGTAATTTTTTTGTTTACTATAAAATTATAAATATTATTATAAAAGCTCTTCATTTCATCAAAATTATAATGAATATCGAGATCAACTTCTTCATTAAATACTGAGTAATATTGATCAATATTTCCATTCATATAATTTAGATTAGGAATAGCTAAATATAAACTTTCATTGGCCTGTGTAAATACATTTTCAATATTGTTTTTTAACTCAACCTTTCCCATACCAGTTATTAACAAGGTTGGCTTGATACTAATTTTAATATTCTCATTATCAAAGTTTTTTCCCTTAAAGTCATTTTTCATGGAATCTTTTCCACTAACTAGGGGGTATTTTAAAACCTTCGAAAATTCATATAAGGCCTTTGAGCTTAAAACTAATTGCCCTAGCTTATAATCACCTTTTAAGTTATCTTCACTCAAAATTGGATCTGGCCAACAATAATTGTCCAGTAATGCAATTTTATCAGGATCAGTACCAGAACTTATTAAATCTCTCACACAATTATCAATAGCTCTTATAGACATGTAATAAGGATCTAAATTTGACCATTCAGGAGCTAACCCCTGTGATATACACACGCCTTTATCTTTTTCCCCACCAAAATAATAGTTCCATACTATAGACGAAGAGTTTAGAGGTTTACTATTTGATTTTGTAAAAGGACTTTTAAAAGTAGATCCTTTGACTTGATGATCGTATTGTCTAACGAACTTTTCTTTACTTGATATATTAGGATTGTTTAATAATGTGAATAAATCACTGATAAGATTTTTACTATTTAGTTTTTCTTGCTGAGGTAAATCTTCGTCTAAATTAATACCACTCTCCCATTTTGCCTTTAATTTCATCTTAGGAGTTTGATTGTGTAAAAAGTCTAAATCTAAATTAGCGATGATCTGATCTTTAAAATATACTTCCAAAAATCCCGATTCGGTAAACTGTCCAATGTTATTCACAATCACATTTCTTTTATGGGCCAACTCTTCAAATGCTTTAATATTATGAGGGGCCACTGAAACAGTCATTCTCTCTTGACTTTCACTCACCATTATTTGCCAAGGTTCAATCCCGTCATATTTTAAACTACAGTTTGAAAGATCAATTTTAGCACCATTTGTAAACTCTGCCATTTCTCCAACAGATGAACTTAACCCACCTGCACCATTATCTGTTAAGCCTGTATATAACCCCTGATCTCTGGCCTCTAATAAAAAATCAAAAACCTTTTTTTGTGTAAATGGATCGCCTATTTGAACTGCACTTGTAGGAGAATCCTCATTTAATTCTAATGAACTGAATGTCGCTCCATGTATACCATCTATACCTACTTTACCGCCACACATATAAATATAATCACCAACTGCTGTCTTTTTTTCGTAAGTAACTACATCATCATTAATTTTCTTTGGAATAACTCCTATGCTCCCACAATATACTAATGGTTTACCACAGTAAGAAGTATCAAAATAAAAATCACCACTAATTGTAGGAATTCCCATTTTATTGCCACCATCTTTTACACCTCTATGCACACCATTTAACATCTCTACCGGATTCATTGGACCGACAGGCATTTTTCCTTTACCAATTTCTGATTCTAATTGCGTTGGAGGTAAACAAAATACATCAGTATTAGCTATGGGTAATGCACCCATCCCCGTGCCAACAATATCACGTTGAACTCCGAGAACTCCAGTCATTGCCCCTCCGTATGGATCTAAAGCTGAAGGAGAATTATGTGTTTCTACTTTAATACAATGATAAATATTTGAATCAAAATCAACTACGCCCGCGTTATCCTTAAATACCGACTTAGTCCAATCAAGACCTTCATCAATTAATTCATTTGTTAATCGTTTAATATAATCTTTAAATATAGAATTAATCTTATAAGTTTCATTATTGTGTTCAAATTCAATCTCACTAGAAAATATTTTATGCTTACAATGTTCTGACCAAGTTTGAGCAATAATTTCAATTTCTACGTTGGTAGGATAATTACTTAAACCTTGTTTTTTTCTATTAAGCAAAAACTCATCTGAAACGAAATATTCTTTTAAAAATACCAACTCATCTTTTGAGAATGCCCAACAATTTTTTGAAGAAAGAGTAATTAGCTCAGAAATACCTATATTAAAATCAATATTACTAAAGAGTGGAGCACTATATTTACTATTGTCAAATGAACCTAATTCTATTTCATTAGAAATGTTTTGAATTAATGGGTTAAATGCAAAATTTGATAATTCATCTTTAATCTCAAAATCAGCGTATACAATATCTCCAGACTTAACAAAATTAATTTTTTTATTAGATAATTCAAGATATTTTCTAGAATTTTCACCTAAGTTATCAGTAACACCATCTTTAAATGAGATATTCTTTTTACTAATAAACCTATTACACTCTATAGTGTCTGCAAATTCGGAAGTTTGATTAATATTATTTATGAAGGCATCTAACAAATCATTTTTATGAATATTTTCTTCACTACAAATTATAAAAAATTTTCCGTAGAAGTATTTTTTTCCATTAAATATTTGAAACTCTCTATGGTCCCTATAATAAACTTCTAATTTGTTAACAAACATTTGATTCCTTGTGTAGTATATAATTAAAGATTATTGGATAAAGTTGATGTTCAATTCGTTTTCCTTCTTCTAGAAAAAAAGAAAAATCTTTTGATCTATCAATGTCAATTTTAGCTTGAGCAATAATTTGACCATCATCAATGGATTCATTCACGTGATGAATAGTAACTCCGCCAATCGAATCATTGGAATTAAATGTTTGCTCAAATCCGTTCAAGCCTTTAAATTTAGGCAATAGAGATGGATGAATATTTACAATTTTTGAAAAGTTAAATTTGTCAAAATAAAATCTCCTTATAAAATATGGAGATAGAATTTTCATAAAGCCTGCAAGAAGAACCCAATCAATATTAAATTTATTAAGGATGTATAATAATCTTCTCTCATAGTTATACTTTGTTTCATTTTTATTTCTTTGAATGACAAATAACTCTAAATCAAAATCAGATAAATTTTTTATTATTTCAGCGTCAGGATTATCAGTAATTACGATTGGAAACGAAAACCTATTATCATCAAGTGTATATCTGAGCAAATTTATAGCATTTGAACCTTTACCGGAGGCAAATAAAGCAATTTTAACTTTACTTTCCAATATCTCTCCTAAAATGAAAATTATTTGTATTTAACTTATTTATATCTCCATAAACTTTTTCAATACAGGTTCCCACATCATTGCCTAGATATGAAAGACCTAATATTCGACCAGAAGAATTTACATAATAACCTTTTTCATTTTTCTTAACTCCTGCATAATATATTTTAGAATCGATATCACTTACATTAGTATTTATTCTTTCTCCAAGAGACATTCCCTTGTTATAAATATCAGGATAGCCTATTGAAGACAGTACTACGTGAATGCCAAAAGAGTTATTGTGTCTTACTTGGTCATTAGATAATGTTTCTTTTCTAAATGTTTTTTCAAAATCTTCAACTAAATCAAAAGAACAATTAGGAATTACTATCTGAGTTTCAGGATCACCCATTCGACAATTGAACTCTAAAACTTTTGTTCCATCATTTGTATGCATTAAACCAAGAAATAGAAAACCGTAATAATCTAGATTTTCTTTTTCAAATTTAACACAAATTTTATCTAATATGGAACTTACTTCATTCCATTGTGATTCTGACAACAGATCTTCTTTAAATAAGGCTCCCATGCCGCCAGTATTTGGGCCGACATTATCGTCATTTAATCTTTTATAGTCTCTTGCTGCTCCGAGAATTTTATATGTTTTTCCACTAAATAAAACAAAAACTGATGACTCAACGCCTTCTAAATAGTCTTCAATTAATATTTCATCTGTATTAATTGAGCAATCATTTGAATCTAAAAAATCTAAAATTGTTTTCCTCGCTTCAAAAAAGTCATGAGTAACAACAACTCCTTTGCCACTCGCTAATTGTGATGACTTAATTACAATCCCAGTCTTAGCTACATCTTTACTTTCTAGATACGATATCGCTTTAGTGCTATTTGAGAATGACTTTGAGGAAGCACAAGGTATACCTGTTTCAAACATAAAGTTTTTACTATAACTTTTGGAAGATTCGAGTAAACTTAATTTTTTCGAAGGTCCTATTACACTTATCTTAAATGACTCTAAATAATCTGAAAGTCCATTTGCCAGCAAATCTTCTGGGCCTATAATTACTTTTAAAATCGAGTTTGATTTCAAAATATTAACTAACTCTAGATAATTTTGACTATCCCAATCAAGACAGTGGATATCACTTAATCTCATTCCATCATTACCAGGTATACAGAATACCTCAGTATACTTATTAGAATCTAATAGGAACTTACTTAGAGCATGCTCTCTACCACCTTTTCCTATAACTGCAATATTAGACATTAAAAAACCTCTGTCAGGCTATCCAGATTATTTTTAACTAAAACTCTATCAGGATTTTGAAATAAAGTTCCTAAACATTGATACATCTGCTCAACTTTTTCCTTATAATGTGTATCTAATTTTTCTGGCCTACATCCATGCTCATCAAGACAGATTGTTTTCCAGTCACTCAAACCACGTTTCTTAGCTTCATTCTTTGCAGTACTTAAAACTCCATACCACTTTGAGTCTTTATAATATTGTCTTAAAATTTCTTTAGAAAGTCTTTTCCCTTTATAAGAAAGTCTCAACTCATCAGGGCCAATTGCATCAACTAATTGAAAATCTCTATCGTTGAAATTTAACAAATCTGCAAACGAAAATTCAAATTTTCCGTCAATTAAGTCTATATCATATTCATTAAAATAATCCTTAAGTCTTAACGCTAGTAAGCTTGTTAACTGATGTAAGTAATTAAACTCAAAGTCATTTAATCCCGCAATTTCTTTTACCATTTCATATTTTATATATTTATCAGAAGGCTCTAGTTTTGTGGAAAATTCTATTATAGGAAACCCAAATTGGTCTCCAACTTTTGGAGTTTCGATAAGTCCAATACTATCTAGATAACTCTTATCTTCGACACGATCAAGTAAAGAACTCCCATCTGTAATTCCAAACCTAAACACAACTTCTAAAGGAACTAAACATCCAATAGGCCTTTTTTTGTATATTTCATAATTAAAGACTTCTTTTCCATTATTTTTTTCTATATGTGGTTTTAACACATCCACTTTTTTAACCAACACTTCATCATCACTTATTTTTTTTAGAAAATGATGTTTCAACCCCTTAGTAATTAAACGTTCATATACTTTAGTATTAGAATATCTCTCCGATACCACTAAGTCTTTGTCCCAATTCTTCCAATTTTCTTTATCCCCTAAAAAAGTAAAAAGTTTTTCTGTCATATTTGCTAAAGATTTTCCTTTTCCATTTAAGAGATCAGGCATTTCTCCCCAATCAAATATTGAAAATCTATCAGAGAATTGAAAAACTAAATTATCTTCACCACATGCATAAATATCTTTAACTGATCCCATTTTTAGTAACTTTTTATTATTTTCCATTTTTATACCTCTCTTAATCTTTCAATTAATGCTAACGCATTTCTAGAATTATTAGTTCCTATCCAAAGACCTTTTTCTTTTTTTGCCATTTCAAAAACTTTGAACATATTTAATGGCTCTTTTTTTGAAACATTATCAAAAAGAGGAACATTAATATTTAGGCCTTTTGTCGGTACTACATCAGAAATTTCATTAAAGAAATTTAGATTAACTATTTTTTCATCAGTGGCATTTTCAACTACATCAATTTTCACTTCATTTGCATATTTTTTAAATCTTTCTAATTCTAAAATTACATACTCCATAGAAGATTTTTTAGGATT
>CAXHCD010000114.1:0-10001 GCA_964015265.1 uncultured Oligoflexia bacterium | reverse complement strand
TTGTTATCTTTTACTATTACTTCCCCTTTATTATTAATTCCTTTTAAAATAAATTCTCTACCATCTTCAGTAATAACTTTTTTGTTAATATTATAGCAATTTTGATTCCAATAATTTGGAATTTCAGATGGTTGCATTCTGTTGTTTAAATAATAATTATAAAAACTTTTAGCAAATTCATGCGGGTCATCTAATCTAATTGGACAAACCCCGTATTCGAAGTTTTGTGAAGGTGAGATATTTATACCGATTCCAGCAATATACATATTTTTAATTGTATTATTGCAAATAATTCCACCACATTTTTTTGAATCGTTTATTAAATCATTGGGCCACTTTAAGCGTAAGCTTAGGTTATATTCTTTAACTATGAATTTATGTATTAAACATCCAATTTCAATTGAAGAAAGGGAAAGTATTTGGTTAGGATGAAAAGTAAAAGAAAAAGCAATCGCATTTTCAAGTGTTTCCCAAGATCGTCCATTTGTACCAATACCATTACTTTGATGTAGTGCAGATATCAATATATTACTATCTTTACTAATATAATCTTCAATATTTTCTTTTAAATAAATTTGAGTTGAATTAATACTTTCAAGTTTTTTAAAAATCATTTTTATTAAATAGAATTTTTATTATATTAAATCTACATATTATAATTTTGAGGTGTGTCATGAGTCTAATTGAGAGAGAAAATCCACGATCTATATCTTTTACTAAAAATATTAATCCCTATGCAGCAGGTTCTGTTATTGCAGAATTTGGAAATACAAAAGTCCATATTACGGCCACAGTTGAATCAAGTGTTCCACCTTGGATGAAAGGATCTGGTACAGGTTGGGTTACTGCAGAATACTCAATGATACCAGCGTCAACACATACTAGAGTTAGAAGAGAGAGAAGCAAAGTATCAGGTAGAACACAAGAGATTCAAAGATTAATTGGTAGAAGTTTAAGGGCAATAGTTGATCTTAATAAGTTAGGTGAAAGGAGTATTGTGGTAGATTGTGATGTTTTAGTTGCTGATGGAGGAACTAGAACTACTTCAATTTCAGGTGCCTATGTAGCATTGAAGTTGGCCATAGACTCATTAATAAAAAATGGTGAGTTGTCAGAATCACCTATCGTTGAGCCTCTTGCCGCTTTGAGTGTTGGAATAAATGAAAATGGGAAGATAATAGCTGATTTAAATTATGAAGAAGATAGTTCATGTGAAACAGATATGAATATTGTAATGACTGAGAGTGGAAAATTTATCGAAATACAAGGAACAGCAGAAGGCTCACCATTTTCAAGAGAGCAATTAGATGCACTAATTGATTGTGCTAATATTGCTTTAAGGCCTGTTTTTAAAGCACAGAGCGACTCCTTAAAATGACAAAATTTTTATTAGCTTCAGGTAATAAACACAAAAGTGAGGAGCTGACTAAACATCTAAGTTCACAATGTATAGTTGTTGAGGCAGCAACTAAAACTTTGGATATTATTGAAGACGGTAGTTCTTTTTCTGAAAATGCTTTAAAAAAGGCTAAGGCTTATTATTTACATTATTCTCGTCCTGTCGTTTCAGATGATTCCGGATTAGTTGTAAATTGTTTACCTGATAAACTTGGAATTTATTCTGCTAGGTATGGTGGTAAAGGTTTAACTGATGAGCAAAGAGCAAAAAAGTTATTAGAAGAATTAAAAGATCAAAACGACCGATCAGCTTATTTTCATTGCACACTTTGTTTTTATTTTTCTGAAAATGAATATTTCTTCTTTGAAGGAAATTTATCTGGATTAATATCTAATGAATATAAAGGGTCGCGTGGCTTTGGATATGATCCTGTGTTTATTCCCTTAGAGCTTGAAGAGGGCAATGAAACATTAGCGATGAACCCTGAATGGAAGGAAAGAAACTCACATCGAGCAGTTGCATGTCGCCACGCGTCTTTCTTTTTTTCTAATTTTTTAAGCTAACTTAGTTTAATCAAAATGATTGCCATATTTACATAGATATTTTATAAAGATTTCTCATCAAATTACGCAATTGTCGGAGCGTAGCGCAGCTTGGTAGCGCACTTGCTTTGGGAGCAAGGGGTCGGAGGTTCAAATCCTCTCGCTCCGACCATTTTTCAGCCATCATATGAAACCAATTTTCAAAATATTTAATTTAGATGAATTTGATATCAAAGATTTTCATATATTAAGTGATGAAGAGAAAAAAAAATTTGAAAAAATATTAGCAGAAAATAGTAGAGAATATTGGGCAAAATCAAGAATAATACTTAGACAGCAATTAGCCATTCTAAAAAACTGTAAGCCGGAAAAAATAAACTTTAGCTATATGGAATTTGGAAAACCATATTTAGAAGATAGTAATATTCATTTTAATATATCACATTCAAAGAATTATTTACTTTTTGCTTATTCAAAAGGCACTAAAGTCGGAGTTGATATTCAATATATAGATCTTAAAAAAAATACTACTAGTTTAGAATCAAGACTTTTAACTAAGAATGAACTTGAAAATTTCTCTTCACTTAATGATTTTAAAAGAAAAAAAGAGTTTTATAAATATTGGTGTTTAAAAGAAGCCTTGTCGAAAGTTAATGGCAAAGGTCTTCAGGAAATTTACAGTAAAATGGAAATTGTTTTTGATGGTAGTTTAGTTAAATATCAAGATATCGAATGTGAATTAGTTAATGGGCCAGAAGGCTTTTATAGCTCAATAGCTTGGAAAAGGCGGCCGTCTGACCGCCAATAAATTATTTAATACACTCAAGTATTTTTTCATCTTTGTTTGTTGAATATTTAAAAGTCTCTTCGCATTGATTTAAAAGCGAAAGTGATTTAGCAGTAGAAGCACATGTTGCAACTTTTTCATCTCTATTTGTACTGTATTTAAATACTTGAACACATCCTTCTAAGATAGGCACGCTTCTTAATGTTGAACACTTCAAAATTTTATTATCTTTATCTGTTGAGTATTTAAAAGCTTCTTCACAGGCAGAAAGTACTTTTTCAGATCTTGCTTTTGAACTACAAGTTATTATCTTTTCATCTTTGTTTGATGAGTATTTAAATAACTCGCTACATTTATTAAGAACTTTAATTGATTTTGTAGCTTTTCTACATTTAAGTATAATGACATCTCTGTTTGAAGAATATTTAAAAATATCAGAGCAGGCCTTTAAAATTTCACCTTTATCATCACTAGGATCACATGCAGACCGATAATTTGAAATGGCCTTTTTTAATTTTTTTGTGAATTGATAGCATTGATTTGAACAAGTGTTTGAACACTCTTCTAATTTTTCAAAAACATTTGCATAAGTGTTGAAATAAATTAAAAACGAAAAAATAACGATAAATGATTTCATATGTCTCCCTCTTATAGTTAATAAATTATTATCACAAAAAGTATTTTACGTACTAAATGATAGTATTTTTAATACTTATGACAACTAATTATAGTTAGGAGAGGAATTTGACACTTTAGCGGCCATCTATCTCCATAGATGGCCAGATAAATTATCTTAAAAATGAACCTTTAAATATTGCGCTAGATTTCGAAAACTTTTTCTTTGATTTATTTACAATTTTTATTTGCTCATACTTTACTAAAGTTTCGTAATCAAAATATACTTCACATTCCATCTTACTTAGATCTTTTACAATAATTTTTTCTACGAGGTCTTTCATTTTCTTAATCCCAGTGATTGTTAACACACCACAAGAATCTTTTTTTACTTTTATTATTGAAAATGACTTTTTGAATGATACAGGAACACTTCCTGTTATACATTGTACATGAGTTGGACAATATTGAGTTAGTTCTAACTTCAATCCAATTTTCTTTTGGCCTTTATTAATTGCTAATAGACCCTGGTCTAAAGATGAATCATGGAGAGAAGAATTTTTATCAAACTGAATTGATTCAATTTCACTAGTAACTACGTTTTGAGAGCTTTTTGCGAATGTAGCGTTTGCGATTAAAAAAACTGTAAAAAATAAAATTGATTTCTTCATAATGTCCTCATAAACAAAGTTTCTGAGAGCGTTATGCCAAAAATAATAAATTAGTGAAAATTATTCATAATTATTGATATATATAGGAAAAACTTATAGTTAATTTCAATGATATTGGATCAGATAAACATTAATGCACTGCGAGTATTTGAAACAGTTTTTAAGTTAAAGAGTATGACTGCCGCCGCCGCAGAGCTTCATCTCACTCAACCGGGAGTGAGTCAGCATATTAAGAATTTAGAAAGTGTTCTTGGTATTAAACTTTTCGATAGGATCAATCGACAATTAATTCCCACTGAAAAAGCAATTCAGTTATATAACGTGAGTACAGAAAAATTTCGAGAACTTGAAAAATGCTTGGGTGATATAAACTCTAATGGCCTAGAACTTCAAGGTCGAATAAAAGTTGCGATTCCAATGGAGTTTGGATTGAACGTAATTTTGCCTATCATATCTAACTTTACGAAAAGTTATCCTCAAATAAAATTTGAAATTAGCTTTGGGTTGGGCCCAGATGTTAATAATAAGCTCGTTACTGGGGAGCTTGATATGGCCTTTGTAGATGAGTTTTTTTCGGGAAGAACGTTTTTTAAAGAGTTAATTTTTAAAGAGAAGCTTAAGCTTTGTCAAAGTAGTGAATTACCAGAAGTTAAAGCTTCAAATTTTAAAGACCTTCAGAAACAAAATTTTTTGGCCTATGATAAAAATGAATCGGTATTAAGGAAATGGTTTCAATTTTATCATCCTAATAAACCCATGAAGTTAAATGTTGTTTGCCAAGTGCCAGATGCTTTTGCAATATCTAAATTAATTTGTTCAGGCTTAGGATTAGGTGTAATACCGATGCACTTGTTAAATACATTGAAAAAAGAGAATAGGCCTATTAAAGAATTAAAAGTTAGTGGTGAAGATTTAACAAACTCAATTTTTTTAACTTATCTAGAAGGTAGGGAAGTGTCCTTGCCTTCTAAAAAGTTTATGGAATATTTAAAGAATTCTTTAATTTAAAAATTTGAATAAGTTATTTCTTTTTCAGAGTTCTCAAGAAGATAGTTTAATTTTTCTTCTGTAGAGCTTATTTCTCTATTTATTTTTTCATTTAATTCATCAACTTCAAGATCTATATCATCCTCAATATAACCTTCATTCGCAGGTCTGTGATCTTGTTTTGAAATTAATTCCTCCACAATTATCAACCCGGCTTTTTGTGGTAATTTAATTTTTTCAACTAATTGCCCATCAATTTCAATAATCATTTCTTTTTCATTAGCGTTAGCGTTCATCATGAAACTTAATAAAGTAAATACAATTAATGACAATTTCCCCATGTCGTTCCCTCGATTCGTTGATCTTACACTCTTAAGATTATTTTAATGCGCGATGTGTTTTCAAAGTAGCAATTTTTGAAAACGACCTGATTTTAGCTACTTTTTAAGGCTTCAAAGATTTTTAAAGTGATAGACGCTGCCAATTCAAAGGGGCTTTAAGTTGTAACTAGTTGATAATATGTGTGTATTATCTTTTTACAGGATAAGATTTTTAGTCACTTCATACTTAAAATTCAAATATCTCTTAATTGTATAAAGTATTGAAATTACTTAGTGGGAGTTACGTCTTGCCCCGATGGATTCTGTAGGGGCAAAATCTAACCCTGTTTATGCACAAAAATAGCCGTAAATGAGTTCAATTGCTGTATTTTCAAATGCTTATTAACTCTAACATTTGCGAGTTTAGCGTGTACTAAGTGAATAGATTATGAGAAATTTATTAGAACATAAACACACACAAATTTAGAAGAGGTGGTAGCAGTGAAGCTTAAACGTCTAATCGTACACGGTTTTAAATCATTTAAAGATAGAACAACAATTGAGTTCGACGATGGTATTACAGGTATTGTTGGTCCAAACGGTTGTGGTAAGTCAAATATAGTTGATGCTCTTTTTTGGGTTATGGGCGCTCAGTCTGCAAAACATTTAAGAGGTAACTCTATGAAAGATGTTATCTTTGCAGGCTCTTCAAAATATTCACCTGGTGCTTGGGCCGAAGTATCACTTGTATTAGAAAATGATGGTGGAAAACATATTCATATTGGTCAAAAAGTTGCTTGTCCAAGCGAGATTCAAATCACTAGAAAGCTTTATAGAAATAGTGAAACAGAATATAGAATTAATGGAGAACCATGTAGATTGAAAGATATTCATGAAGTGTTTATGGATACAGGTGCTGGAGCTAAGTCTTATTCGATCATTGCACAAGGTGAGATTAACCGTCTTGTTCAAGCTAAGCCAGAAGAACGTAGGGTAATGATTGAGCAAGTTGCTGGCGTAACAAAATTTAAAACTAGAAAAAAAGAATCTTTAAAAAAGATAGAGCAAACGCAGTCTAATTTATCAAGGTTACAAGACTTACAAAGAGAAATTGAAAAGAATTTAAGTTCTTTAAAGAAGCAAGCTGAAAAGGCCGAAAAAGCTAGGACTTTAAAAGAAAAAGTAAAAAGAAATGATCTTGTTGTTAATTCCCATAAAGTATTTGATCTTCTTAAAGACCTAAGAGATGGAAATTTATCGTTAAATGAAAATAGGATTGACTTAGAAAATTGGAATATTAGAAAAGATTCATTAGAGGTAGATCTTCAAGAAGAAAGAATTAAAAAAGATGAAGTGACTGAAAATATTGAGTCATTACAAAAAATGTTTAATGAAGAGTCAAAGATTTTGGCAGGAAATGAACAGAAATTAAATTATTTAAAGAAAAGTATTGAAGAGAAAAATGAACAAATCGAGTCTAGACAATTAGAAATAGAAGAGACTTCTGAAGATACGAGTGAAAGAAAAGAAAAGTTAGCGTCAATAACTCTGGAAAGAGACAGAATTAAAGAAAATGCTGAGCAAGGTTTCGATTTTTCTGAACTAGAAGAATTAGTTGAAAACTTAAAAGAGAATTTGGACTTAAAAGAAGAAGAAATATCAAATTCAAGAGAAGAGTTTGAAAACAAGAAAAACTCTCTACAAGAAGTTGAGCAGAACTTGTTTAAATATACATCAAAACTTGAAGAGTTCGCGGGGAACTTAGAAGATATTACTGAGGAAATTGAAGTAACTGAAAAACAATTTTCAGGTGTTTCAAGCGAGATTTCAGATGAAAGAGATTTAGTGAATGAACTAGAGTTAAAAGTTTCTAGTTTGAGCGAAAAAGAAACTGAGCTTAAAGAAATTGTTGCTTCTGCAAAACAAGTTCTTGAAGAAAACACAACGAAATTAGCTTCTTTAAATAAAGATTTCATAACTAATGAATCAAAACTAAATTCATTAATTGAAGTAAATAAATCATTAGAGGGAGCAAAAGAAGGAACAAACGAATTTTTAGCAAACAATTCAACTGAAGAATTTGATATTCTTGGATCTCTTGTTAAATGTGATGAAAAATATACACAAGCAGTACAGGCACTTTTAAGAAGTACACTAGATGTCATAGTTAATAAAAATTCAAACTATAGATCTGTTAAAGATTGGGTTGTTGAAAATAATGAAAAAGGAATTGAGTTTTTCTCAAATAATTTTGAATTAATAGAAAATCAGGAAAGCTTAGAGAGATTAAAGCTTAACTTGGGTGAAGATTTAATTTCATTGAAAGATGTGATTAGTATTGAAGATGAGTATAAAGCAAGTATTCTTCCAATTTTAGATGGATTATATATTTGTGAAAGTTTAGATATTGATAAAGTATCGAACCTTCCAAATACTTCTTATCAGGCAATAACATCTTTAAATGGTGAGATTGTAATAAGAAGATCTGCTGGTGGAAGTGTAATCTCAAGCGGAAAGATCCAAAATCCTGCTCAAGGTATAATAGATAGAAATAATAAAATTTCTGAATTAGAAGTTGTCGTCAGTGAGTTGAAAATAGAATTGGAGAAACTCCAAGAAGTTGTGAATACACAGGATGAGATCTTTAATTCTAAGAAAGAAGAATTAGATGAACTCAGAGAGATATTGAGTGATACAAAAGCAGATTTTGCAGCTAGAAAGTCAGCCTACGAATCTAAAGTTTCAAACCTTGAAACAGGAAATACAAGATTAGAAATACTTAAGAATAGAAAGTCAGAAATTTCAAAGCAAAGATTAGAATACTTAGAGAAAGAAGATGAGTTAAATAAAGAAAAATCTTTTCTTTTTGAAATTGTGGAAGAACTATCCGAAAAGTTAAGTGCTTCTCAAGAAGATCTGATTAGTATTAGAGAACAATATGAGGGAAATAGGGAAGAGTTACTAAATAAGCAAGTGGAGGCCAAATCTTTTCAAGAAAAAGTAAATGCATTTGAGTCTCAAATTGAAGATATTAACTCACAGATTGAAAAACAAAATATTAAAATTGAAAATATGTCTGAAATGGTTTCTGAATATCGAGAAGAAATCTTTAATATGAATGAAGAATCTCGTGAGCTTGAAGAATTAAATAACGAAAAAGCTACAGAGCTAAGAGAAAAAGAAGTTGAATTAAACTCAATTAAAGATAGTTTGGGAGCATTGCTTGCAGGAATGCAACAAAGAGAAGATGAAGTAAAAGAGCTCAATTCAAAAATCAATAAAACAGAAAAAGAAATTGTGGAGAAAGAAGTTAAACTATCTCAGCATTTAATTGATGAAGAGCAAATTGTTAAAGACATTTTTGAAAAATATAGAGTGGATTTAAGATCAGTAATAGGAAAATTCTTAGAATATGAAGAGTCTGATTTTGAAAGATTGAATAATATCGATTCAATTTTTGAAATGGAAACTGAGTTTGGTCCAGAAAGAATTACTAAAGAATTTTATGAATTTCATCGAAGATACGGGCAAGATCTTAAAGATTGTCAGGTTAAACTAAGAAACTATAAGAATGAATATAATAGACTTGGTGAGATCAATTGGCAGGCCATTGAAGATTATGATCGCCAGAAAATAAGGTTTGAATTCCTATCTGAACAAGAAGAAGAGTTAAAGCAGTCCCTAACTGATTTGGAGATGGCAATTTCTCAAATTGATGAAAAATCTAAAGCTCGCTTTAAACTTGCCTTTGAAGAAGTAAATACAAGGTTTGAGAAAGTATTTCCAATTATTTTTGGTGGTGGAAATGCAAAGCTTCAAGTTACAGGTGATCTAGATGATCCTGAATGTGGAGTTGATATTATTGCTCAGCCTCCTGGAAAAAAAATGCAAAATATTAACTTAATGTCTGGTGGTGAAAAGGCCATGACTGCTGTAAGTTTGATATTTTCAATCTTTTTAGTGAAACCTTCCCCTTTTTGTTTGTTAGATGAAGTTGATGCACCATTAGATGATGCTAACGTTGGAAGATTTAATGAGCTATTAAGGGAAATGAGTTCTGAGTCGCAATTTATTTTAATCACGCACAATAAGAAAACTATGGAGCTTAATGATACTTTATATGGAGTAACAATGCAGGAACCAGGTATTTCAAAAGCTGTGTCGGTGCAATTACATTAAGATGAGACAGTTACTAATTTTAACAATATTTTTTAACTTCAACTGTTTTGCAAAAGGTTTTCTACCCAAAACTTTTTCGGCCGAAATTGAACAAGTGTTTGTTTCCGGACTTTATAAAAAGAAAAATATATCACAAGGTACTATTGATTATAGTTATCCTGGAAATATTAGATTTGAAATTTTAAAACCTAAAAAAGTTATATTAGTCGCTAACCCTAAGAAATATTGGTACTACAGAGGCTCAATAAATAATGAGCCTGGAGAATTAATTATTCAAAATGCTAAAAAATTATCTCTTGCTGACTTGTTTGATCCTTTGACCTCAGAGTTGAAATCTTCTAAAAAGTTTAAGGTTTTTAAAAAGAAAACTAGGTATAGAATTTCTTTTAATGATGATTTAAAAAATAAGTTAGATGTAAAAGAATTGGTATTAAATTTTAAAACTGAAGCAGCTAATTTCTCAAACATCGAATACATGGAAATTGTTTATTTAAAAAAGCC
>CAXHCD010000113.1:0-10160 GCA_964015265.1 uncultured Oligoflexia bacterium | reverse complement strand
GCTCGGAGATGTGTATAAGAGACAGCATTTATACTAAAAATGAGAGTGGGCAAGAGTTAATAGAGGACTTTGCAACACACTCATCATTTAAAGGACCAAGTCACCCAGCAATTCTTCCTAGAAACTACGCTCCTATTCAAGTTGTCAGAAATGTGCCAATTGGAGATGAAGAAGAGATTACATATTGGGCCATTAGTTTTGAGCAAGGTTTTGATTTTACCGGTATTGATATTGGACCTTCTGCAATAGCTCTAACATTTCCAGTAATTGAAACTCCTTGTGATGGTGAAAATTCTAATCCTACTAGTATGATTTTTGGTTTTGAAATAGAAGAAGACTCAATAACAGAGTACTTTTATAATAAGGGACAAATAAAGCTAGAGAATGTTGTAGCTCTTAGGTTTAATGATGAATATCCTCAAGATAATCTATTTGCCCAACATCACTGCGCATACTATCAAAATGCAAATTGCTCAGTTTTTTCATTAACAAGAGACTTGGAGGGGCAATCATTTTTACTTTTTCAATTGGAATCAGAGTATCAAGCTTTAGGGAGTACTTATGGAGATTACAATTATATTAAAGATCGGTGTCTCTATTATCCTTCTGACAACTTATGATAGAATAAATATATATGATAAAAAAAATATTAAAGTGGATATTTATTTCAGTAAGTGCAGTTGTTTTACTATTTGTAATTCTTCTTAACCTTGAAGATAGAGGGTACTTAAGGTTTGAGCGAGAGTATGAAAAAAAGTGGACTGAAGAGTGGGCATTTTCTGAATTACGACTTAGAGCTGAGAATGATCCTACATATTTTCTCAATCAAGAGTATTTAGATGGTTATTATCGCTTGCGGAAATTATGTTTAGGAGAAGTTGGAACTTTTCAAAGTGATAGCTATTATTATATGGGAAATTATGAAAAAATTAGCTCTATTAAGGCAAAGAAGGAATATTTAGAAAAATACTGGCTTTATATAGCCTTAATAAGACTTAGAAATACTAACAATCATGAAATAGTAAATTATATAAAAGGACTTTGTAGAGAAGGTGAAGCTGTTTGGGGTGGAGGACTTCATTTTAAGAGATAATACAATGGGCTTAGTTAAAAAAAGTGATATTTGATTGATGCCTAACCACCACCACCAACACCTGAATCTCTAAGAGCGTTTAAATCAGTTCCAAATTTTACTTTGTGAATGTCAAAACGATCTATTAATTCACCTTGGTTAGTGTATAGGTAATCAAATTGATTTTGATGGTAATATATTTCAGAAATATCAATATTACTTTTCAATATTCTTCCATCAAATAAATGAATTTCTTCTACATTTTGAAGTGGTAGAGCATAAGGATTGGCTGTATTTACTCCAAAATCATCCACTAGCTCATCAGAATATGAGTTTCCATATAAACTAGTAAAAATTAATACAGATAGTAATAGCTTTTTCATTGGGTAACCTCATCCGACTCTTTTAGCAGTGAGTCAGCAACCATTCCAATGAAGACTTTATCATTACCGGCATATTCTGGCGAGTTAAGAATTTCTTCATCTATTTCTTTATAGGCCTTTTGTAGTTTACTTCTAATAAGCTCCATCGCCTTGTTTTTATTGATAGATTCACTTTGAAAAGATAGCCAATTGACTCCCTGTCCAAATTCTTCAGCGTTATATTTTTCAGTAACACAAGAAATTAAGGTTTGCTTAAGTATTTCTTGGTTAAATGAGACTGTTTCTTCAAAGCCTCTAATTATTCCTCTAGTTTCGTTTAAAAGCTTTTTTTCGATTAGCTCATTTAGTAATTTTAAACCTGAGTTTCCATATTCAAGTTGTATTTCATCTCTTGTAGTTCCTGATTTTGTTAGAGCTAATAACATAATATTTCTGTAACTTGACTTAGAGAAATAACTAGCAAAATCTCCCCCAATAATTGGGTTTTCAAAGTTGTGAGATAAGTTTTCTTTTATTTTTAATGTAAGTGATTCAGGTAAGAACTTAGAAGCATCACTAATTTTATGAGTTGATTTTAAATATCCTAATAGCTTTGAAATGTTTAAAAGGTTTGGATTTGTTTGCCCGTTTTCTATTCTATTAAAAGTTGATTGGCTTATGCCTACAAGTTTGGCTAATTGAGAAGAACTATATTTTGGATGAAGATCTTTTAGAGCTTCTACACAATTTCGTGCAAGCTCTAACTTATTTGAACCTTCATCAAGAATTTCTAACATCAGACTCTTCCCCAATTTTATCAATAAAATATTCATACTTAGATATTGTGTTCAAGTCAATGAAGCATTCGAAATTGAAAAATATTCATTATTCATGGTGAATAACCCAGCGTGAATAATGAATAGATAATATCATGCACTTAGAGGCCATTCGGCCGTGAATAATTCATCATGATGAATAACTTATTGAATTTGCTGGATTGTTCTTGAGTTTTCTTTTTTACGTCTTTAGGTTTTTCTCATCATTCTAAAGAGGAGGTTGATTATGAACTTTGGACTACTGAGTTCGAGTTTGAATTTTGAGTTTGATCGGCTAGATCAAAAAAAGCGTTTTATTCAAAAGCTAATTAGAAAAGATATTGAGCTTTTAAGAGCACAGGAAATCTTTTTAAAAGTATTTGGAGGTGGAATTAATTTTACAGATCCAAGATCTGAGTTTTCATCACTTGAGGTATTAATCTATTTAGCTTTTGAAAAGTTTGAGTCTGAGCTTGATGAAGATTTTTATGATTTTTTCTTTGAAACATCATTTGATCTAGTCATGGATTATCCAAATGATGAGCTTCATGTACCTAGGTGGTCTAGCTCTCTATCTGAAAACCTAGTTAGATTAATTTTTGACTGTGTAAACTTGGAAAATGTTAATGAGTCCATTCAAATAATTTATTCTAATTATTTAGAACTCACAAATGGACAAGCAGATAAATACATCTCTCAAAGGTATGAGAGTCTTTCAAAGGAAAGAGGTTTTGAAAATGAATTTTCAAATACTGGAGCTTAGAAGACATTTTAGAGAGCTTTTAGGATTAATTTCTTTAGAAGAACTTTTTATTAATCAAGTGCTAAGAAGAAGAATTGAGCTATTAAATGAATTATTTTTAGAAAGTGAAGCAATTTAGGAGGGCACATGAATGACATTATGGAAGAGCTTAAAAAGTTAATTAAACAGATAAGTAAAAAAGAATTTAGTACAAATAATAAATTAAATAAAAAGATTGTTGAAATTAAAGAGTGTCTTCATGATTTTGACACTCAGAAAAAAGAAAATAGCAGTCTTTTAAAATATTTAAAAAGGGAATTATAAAATGAATAGATTAATTAATATTATAGTAGTTTTGACATTAATATCTTGTGGTTTTAATGGAACGCATACAGATCAAGTAGAACTTAAAGAAGAACTGCCATTTGTAATAAATGATAATGATGATTCAGATGGTGATTTAGTTATAAATATAGAAGAAAAAAATCAGGGGAGAAACCCACTGGTTGCAGATATTCCAAAACTTAATGTTAAATTTCTACAGGATTATAAAATAACAATAAAAGCAAAAAGTTTAGAATCAGGAAAAGAAGAGTCTTACGACATTAATACTAAAGTAGGTAAGGATAGATATAACTTTAAATATAGGGTAGGTGATCTCTTTATTAGAGAGCTATCTAAAAAAGAAGCTGCCAGAATTGCTCGTTATAGTAATCATTCACATTCAAATATTGATCCATACAACTTTACATGGATAAGTTATCCCAAAGTAGATCCTAAGTTTTACTTAGAGCATGTACATAGAATATCTAAGTACTTTAATAAAGAACTTTATGAAATTATTAGAATTGATATTGAATTTGAAAGCTCTGTAAAATTGAAATCAAATGGTGTTTATTCTCAAATTAAAAACTTAAGTGCTAATTTCTATTATTATGATTATGAAAAGGAAAAATACAGTCTTATAAAAAATCATGTTTTAGAGCGAAATTTAAATGAAGGAGTTAATGAAAAATTTAAAGTTAAGATAGAAAATGTGCCACATAATTTAATTTATGAAAATTATCTTAAAAAAGGTGAGTTTATAATTTCAGAAGTTGCTGATTTTGAAATACCTCTAGTAAAATCAAACTGTTCTCAGTTAATGAAAAGTGTAAAAGAAAAATCAATTGCACTTGCTTATAATACTCCTTTAAATAATGAGATTAAATATGTTGGATTAGACTCTAAAAAACGCAGTTTATCTCAAATTCTTAAAGCTTCATTTGGAAATAATTTTGAGATAAAAAACAATCAAATTCAAAAAATAGATCAATTTGAAAATAATTTACCGACTTATAAGAATTTGTCTGAATTAGGTTCTCATGTTAAAAAAGGTAAATGGTTCGTACTAACCTCAAATCTAAATAAATCTCTTCTTGATTATTCTTTTTCAAATGAGGATTATATTTCACTAACTTATATGTTGGGCTCAGACTTATCAAAAAAATCTCAAGAAAAGATTTATTCGTTTACTGAGAGTAAAAAGTCTGAAGATACTCTACTTACTCCAATCGGAAATATTACTCCAAATTCAAAGGTCGCAATATTTTTATACCCTCTTAAAATTAAAGGAAAAAAACTATCAAATAAAAAAAATAGTATTAGCGCAGGCGGAAGATGTGGAAAGAACTGTCTTCCAAGAGAGTATACTTGTGACTTTTCAGTTAATATTTTTAGTGATTATGATTCAAGGTTTGTTTTTCTTGATGATAATAAATACGTAGATAGATTTTCATTAGTTATTAATAACGATCAAGAATTTTTGTTAAGTGATCTTCTTAAAGAAAATAAAGTTGAACTAAGTAGAAATGGAAAGAGCCTGTATTTAGAAATAAAGGATGTTTCGAAGCTCATCAGTCTAGTGGATGGATTAGAATATATATTGTCTCTAAAGGTTAGAAGAATTTCAGCAAATAATTTTAGTGGAATTAAGTTAGTGAAAGCATCAGGAAAGGATTATTTTACCTGTTTTGGACTTACTACAAATATCGCTGGATCAAACAACTGGCCTTTATCGCCAGAATCTCATGATTTTTCTCAGTGGGAATCTCACGTGAATTGGAAGAGAGTAAAAAGAGGGCAGAGAATTACTTATTATCAAGATATTGAAGTAGGTATTAGCTCAGTCATTAACAATTTTTTTAATTAGGAAATAGCATGAAAGATATATATAGAAGACTCATTATATGGGTGTGGGAATCTTTGTCTAAAATTTTAATATTTGCTCTTATAACTACGGATGTTTATGCATTACAAAGCTTAAAAACGGATTTGAAACTATAACAGAAACTTATTTGATTCCTCTTTCTACTGCTGTGGCAGGGGCATCATTTATAGTGTTTGTAACTCTATCTTATTTTAAACAAGAGGAATATCAAAAGAAGGTTGGTAATGTACTTGCTATGGCCGTTCTTTCTGCAACTGGTTTAGAGATAATAACAAATCTTATTCAGAGCTTTAGCTAATTATGAGTAATTCAAGTTATCCAAGTCTTTTAAATTCTAAGGCAACTATTTTAGCTAATTTTACAAGATTTGATCTAGCTATAATTGGGGCAAGTTATTTAGCTTTATCTTGGTTTAAAGTTTCTGGATTAATATCACTTGGAGTGAATGCTTTAATCTATCTAACTTTAAAGCTAATTCAAAGAAAGCTTCCAAAAGGCTATTTTAAAGGCATTAGATCTAGTAGTGTTTATGAGTGGTCTTATAAACTAGGAAATATATTATGAAACAAAATATATTTCCTATAGTTGAAGTTAAAGATAATGAGATTATCGCTTTAGATGGAAATATTGGACAATTCTTTGAAATAATTGCTCCTGATTTAGAACAATTATCAAGTTTAGAAAAAGATAGCTTTTATAACCAAGTAAGTAGTTCATTAAATGAATTAGATAGTAAGTCATATTTTAAGTTTTATAGATTAAATGAAAAAAACTTTTTAGAAACTAACAGTCGTAACTTTAGTGGGTTTGAATCTTTAAAAACTAATTCATCAAGTAATCACTTAGAATATTTTTTTGAATCAATGGAGTTATATTCAGATATAAAGTTTTTTGATGATTATATTTATATGAATGGATCTTATATAAAGTTATTATCAGTTTTAAATTTTAAAGATGATCCAATTGATGAATCTATAATTCCCATAGATATTGATTATGTCTTAACTATAAGAAGAAAAGATAAAGAACAATCTATTAAGTATTTAGAAAAAATTAGAGATTCTCATCAATCAAGCTTTCTCAAAAGAAAAAAAGATATTTCAAGTGAAGGTGCTTATGATCAAGCAGAAGAGCTTTTATCTGATATAACTTATGGAACTGAAGAAATTTTTGAAATGAGCTTATTCTTTTTAGTTAAGGCAAATTCATTAAGTGAAGTAGGTAAGCTAACAGATGATTTTCAAAGGTTTATGGGATATAAAGGGATAAGACTTTATCTTGAAGGAAATTCTCCATTAAGAGGAAGATCAGGAATAGCGCAGCTATTTAATGAGTTAATTCCTGGAGTTAGACCTAAATTAGGAATCAGAAATCTTCCAAATAAAACATCTCATTTAAGATATCTTCTTCCACTGAAAAGATCTCATCTAATGGATTCAGGGATAGAGTTTTTAGATACTAATGACGCTAAAATATTTCTAGATCCTTTTAATAAGAGCTTAAAAAATAGAAACATGTTGGTTTCGGGACTAAGTGGTGCTGGTAAATCTGTATTTGTAAATAAAGTAGTTCATCATCTGATATCTAAGCATCCAACAGTGATTATAGATATTGGAGGCTCATTTAAAAGATTAACTTTGTATCATGGAGGAAAAGATCTAAAAGGTGGGTTTAATCCATTGCAGTTTAAAGATCCAATTTATCTTAGAGAGTTCATTCTTTCGGTAGTAGATAAAGATAGTTTTTCAAAACTTGATAGAGGACGTCTTTTATCTGAAATTAAAGTCTATTTAGACAAAAAAGGCCAATCAAATTTTGATGGTTTGATTGGCCATCTAGAAAATAGCTTTAGTGGTATTAGATATTATTTTGAAGATATAAAAGAGTATCTTATAGATGAGAGCATTAATAACTATCCGATATTATATGTTGATTTAGAAAATTATCCAAACTCTATTGTTTCACCATTGATTATCTTTTTGCTTGAATATTTTAAAAACATATCAGAACTAGAAAAAATTCTTGTTATTGATGAATGTTGGGAGTTTTTAAAGGAGCACTCTGATTTTGTGAGCAGATGCTTTAGAACATTTAGAAAAACAGGAGCATTTCCAATTGCTATAGCTCAAGCTCTTGAAGATTTTCAAGTACTAGGAAATAAAATATCTAAGGCGATTACTAATAGTAGTTATTTTCAAGTGTTTTTTCCTCAAGAAATAGAGTCTAGTGGAAATATAACAGAGTTTGATTGTGAGAAAATCTCATCTCTAGATTATCAAAAAAATGTCTATAGTGATTGTTATATTAAAACAAGTGATGAGAAATATCGAAAAATTTTAAGAAATAAACTCTCTGAGCTTGAATTAGAAATTTCACATTCAGAACCATCTAAAGAAGATCCACTTCTTAGTTTTGTGGATAAGAATCATCAGTTTTTTGAAACTATAAAAGACGCATTTCATGCGTTTGTGGGGTTAAAGTATGCTAAAGATATTAATTCTTTTAATAATGACAGTTCACATATATGGAATTAAAGCTTCAACTCTTTTATTACCAGATAGTGATACGGCAGCATTAGTAATGCTTGTCTCAAATACAGCTTCTACTGTGTCTAATACACTAAAAATATTAGAAGTAGCTAAAAAAACAAGTAATCAAGTTGATAAATACAACTTTATAGCAATGAGACGTTATTTTGTCGCTAGAAGAATTGAGCAACATGTAAGAGATATTGTTGAAGCTAAAAAAATGAAGCCAAAGGGACTAAGAGAAATAAATCAAATGATGTTAAGGCTTAAAATTAATTTAAAAGGTCTAAAGTCAAATATTGATTTTTTAGCTAAAGACGTTTTCGAAGCTCAAAATTTTGTTGATAGGTACTGGGATAAAATTACAAATTCATTAAATGATGAAAAAGAAGCAAGTAATCAAGAGCTTCTAAGTGCTAGTGAGGGTAGTATGAGTAAACATGTTCAAAATACTGCTATGAATACTGCTCTAAGCTCTAAAGTTTTAACAAAAATCAGAAGAGATAATCTTGAATATCAAAAAATAGATTTATCTTTAAAAAAGAGTGAAGGCCTTGAAAAATTAAGGCAAGAGCAGTTTTATAAAGATTGGATTGGTTTAAATGAACTAAGTTCAAGCAAGAGAAGTCTGTGAATTCAATCTTAAAGGATTTACTTTTAATTCAAAGCATGGATTTAAATGGACTAATTGATCAGTATCGATCATTTTTTATAGCTCTTCTTCCTAGTGTTTTTATTTTAGCAATCATTGTTGAGTATTTGGACCGATTAGAACCATTTTTTTTGGTCAAAAGAGCATTCATATCAATACTAATTTTATGTAGTGTGAGTACATTTTATTATAAATCAATTGATAGCTCTTTTGGGGTTGCTGATGAGTTTTTAAAAACTCAAAGGCAAGGAAATATCCTTTTAATGGATATGTTTGATACCGATAGGCATTGGTCAAGGTTAGAAAAACAAGAAAAAAGAGATTTTTATAAAGATAAATCGATTCTAAGTGGAACATGGGCATTTTTAAAGTATCATTTATTTGATTCTTTCATAAATGATAATTTCACGATAATCGTATATTTTATTTCTAAGCTTTGTTTCATAATTTTAAAGGTTGTCTATTCTCTTGTTTATTACTTGGGATATGGGCTTATAGGTATACCTTGTTTGATTTATATGTTTCCAAGTATGGGAAATATTCTAAGAGGATCAATACTAAGTTTTATTTGGTGCTTGATTACTCCTCATATTTTGGTATTTATTATCTCTTTAATTGGTTCTGAAATAAATAAAGGATATGTATCTGGTCAGATTATTGGTGGAAGCTTATCTGGAACAGCACTTTTATTTATAATGTCTTTATTTATTGCACTAACCCCATTTATTGGAGTGATGATTTTAACAGGTGCGGGCATATCATCTGCTGGTGGAATTATTGCAGCAATGGGGGCCAATCATGTAATGAATTTACCTAAGGCAAGTTTTAATAAATTATCTGGATCGTTTTTTAATAATAAATCAAAAACTTCATCAAAATCAAACATAAGTGGATCTAGCTATAGTCCATCTAATAAATATAAAAACTCAATCTCTTCTAAATTTAATTCTGATAAATATGACTCAGATGCTCAATCAACTAACTTTAATAAAAATTTAGAACAAAATTCACTAAATAAAGAAAGTAAATCATCAAATTATAGTTCAAATAATAAATCTTTAAACTCTAATAGCTTTAAAACTAAAGAATCATCACAAGATTTAATGAATCAGTCCAATGAGAATAAAAAAAGGAGTAGTAATGCAAAATTATCAAAATATAACCGAATCAATACTAAAAATGAAAAGGCCTATCGTAGTAACAATGATAGTAGGAGTCACTCTAAACCTATTAACTCTAGGAGCAGGAATAATAATCGCTTCAAAAAAAGAAAATAAGATTTATTCCACTCATGAGGCTTGTCTTTATGGAATGAGACAAATTTTTGAAAATAACCCAAAAGAAGATCTAATTGATAAAAAAGTTATAAAGGATTTGGCCAATTATCACTTTAATATTGAAAATATTAGCCTAATTAAAGTTTTAAATAGAACTAGTTGTGATGTGGTTGCTAAAGATTTAAAAGGATATAGAAGTTATCTTGTTAATTTAGAAAAAAGCTCAAAATTTACTCATTTTTATAAGATCTTTGATGTTAAGGGACAAAAAATCATCTCTTCTTACCAATGGAAAAATAGGTAAGAAAATGATCTATTATATATTTAAGCATCAAATATTTACAATCTTTTTATCTTTAAGTCATCTCACAGCTATTACATTTCCGAGTAAGGTGTTTGATTATGTTGGAGGTCAGGAAGGAGATTTTAAAATTTATGAACTAAATAAAGGAAAAAGTCTTGTATTTGAATCAAAGAAAAAAGGATCTGTCTCTTATACACAT
>CAXHCD010000112.1:0-10178 GCA_964015265.1 uncultured Oligoflexia bacterium | reverse complement strand
CCATAGATGGATAAACTGGAATTATATAATGAGAATATTTAAACTTCGGAATAGACATAATGACTAGGAAATTAAACATAAAAATAATATTTAATTTTACATAATTATGAATAGTGGCCTTTCTGCACCATTGAACTAATAAATAAATTGAAATTGCAAACCAAGGAGCACATTGCTTAAACAAGAAAACAAAATATAAAAATGGGTTATTTGACTCTACTCCTCGAGCCTTTACACCTGTTTCTAGAAAAACCATTTTTAAATAGTCTTCAAATATATAAAACTTATCATTTATTTTTAATAAAAGAGGCCACAATCCAAAAATTAATAAACCAAAAATTAATCCCGACCAAGAGTTCATATTTTTTAAAACTTTTAACTTCTTAGTTACTATTAAATATATAAAAATGGCAGGTAGAATTAAAAGAGCAATAGGACCTTTAATTAATAAGGACAATCCAAACAGTAGACCAGCTATCCACCAATCTTTATTTTTTTCATTTTCTATTGCGCTATATATTTTATAAATCGCTAAAAATATCAATAGCATTAAACACATATCTAAGTTTGGAAATCGACTTTTCTTTTGTATTGCCGGTATCAGGATGAATATAAAAGAAGAAAAGTAAGCCCACTTATTCATATACTTTTTCAATACAAAAAAGATTAATCCTAATGTCACGAGAGTAAAACTTGCTCCAAAAATTCTTGCACTCGTATAGCTCACACCAAAAATTTTAAAGAAGACTCCTTCCAACATAAATAAAAAAGGAGGATGATGAGTAAATTCATTGTAAACACTTTCTGATAGGTGAGGTACTAACCATTTCCCTTCGAGTGCAGCATGTTTACCTAAGGCTGCATATAAATATCCATCATGAAAAAAGCCCTTAACCCAGGCCATTTGAAATAAAAGTCCCATACCAATAAATAATACGGGCCAGAAGCTATACTTATCTTTTGTTTCTAACATTATATTATTCTATGTTATTTATGCTTCACTTAGAAGACTTTCTTTATTTTGTGTTTCTCTAAGACAGATAAAAGATTCTGTTGATCTTATCTCATCAATAGACTGCAATTTTTTAACTAAGAAATTATGAAAATGATCTATATCTTTTGTTAGTACTTTGACAATTAGAGCGTAATTTCCAGTTGTATAATAAACCTCTGTCACTTCAGATAATTGGTCTAATTTATCCATCACCATATTTATACTTTTTGCTGTATTTAAATGAATTCCTAAAAGTACTGTAACTCCTAGACCAAGTTTTTTATAATTTACATTTATTGAAGATCCTATGATGACACCTGATTCTTTCAACTTTTCAATTCTTTGATGAATCGTTCCCCCAGAGACGAGTAGTTTTCGTGCAATTTCTAAGAAAGGCATCCTGGCATCTTTTTGTAAGCACTTAATTATCTGTAAATCTAGAGTATCAATTTGATAGTTTTCGGCCATTTTTTACCCACCATTTTATGAATTCATCGGTTTTTTAGCATATATTTTAAATAATTCGCAAAAATTTAATTATCTATTAATTAATTTATCAAAAAAACCTATAAATATATAACAAATCCGTTAATAGGAGACAAAAATGTGCGGTTTTTTAGTTATTACAGGCGAACATGATCCAAAAGATCAAACCTTTCAAGAATCCCTTCAATCTATTCAATATAGAGGGCCGGATAATACAACTATTGAGAAATTAGAAAATGGATCAATTATGGCCTTTCACAGACTTTCAATTAGAGATCTAAGTGATAATGGAAACCAGCCGTTTTTAAGTAATAACAAAAAAGTTTCAATGGTTTGTAATGGAGAAATTTACAACTATACTGAACTGAAAACTGATTATATAAAAAAATATGAGTTTCAATCTAGTTCAGACTGTGAAGTTATAATTCCAATCTTTCAAGATCATGGGATTGAAATATTGTCTAAGTCATTAGATGCAGAGTACGCATTTGTTCTTTATGATTCTAGTACGAATGAATTTTTTGCAGCAAGAGATCCTATTGGTATTAGGCCCATGTTTTATGGATACCATAAATCAAATGGTGAAATTTGTTTTGCTTCCGAAGCGAAGGCCTTAACAGATCTATGTAATGATGTTTCAGCTTTTCCTCCAGGTCATTACTATGCTGATGGAAAGTTTCATGAATATTACGATGTAACACATGTTGAAGAAGTTGATAAAAGAGGGCTCGATGAAGTTTGCGAATCTATTCATGACAATTTAGTTGAAGCTGTTAAAAAGAGAATGGTTTCGGATAGACCTGTCGGTTTTTTATTAAGTGGAGGACTTGATTCATCATTAGTTTGCTCAATAGCAAATAGATTAACAGATCATAAAATTGTAACGTTTGCTATTGGTATTAACGAAAACCCTATCGATACTAAATATGCCAAAGTTGTCGCTGATTACTTAGAAAGTGATCATCATGAAGTTCTTTTTACAAGAGAAGAAATGCTCGAGTCACTTGAAGAACTCATTTACAAATTAGAGACTTGGGATATAACAACTATTAGAGCAAGTGTAGGGATGTATTTACTATGTAAATATATTAAGGAAAAAACAGATATAAGAGTCATCTTAACAGGTGAAGTAAGTGATGAAATATTTGGTTATAAATACACCGACTTTGCTCCTTCTCCATCTGAGTTTCAAAAAGAAGCAACAAAAAGAGTAAAAGAATTATACATGTATGATGTACTTAGAGCAGATAGATGTATAAGCTCAAACTCACTTGAGGCACGTGTTCCATTTAGTGATAAAACTTTTGTAAATCATGTAATGAGTATTGATCCTAAAATGAAAATGAATTCATATGGACAGGGAAAATATATTTTAAGAAAAGCATTCGAGGGTAAAGATTATTTACCAGATGAAATTCTATTCAGAGAAAAAGCTGCTTTTTCAGATGCTGTTGGACATGCAATGGTTGATACTTTAAAAGCAGTGGCCGATGAAAAATACTCTGATGAAGATGTAATAAAAGCAAAAGAAAAATATTCTCACGGAACACCATTTACCAAAGAATCATTAATGTATAGAGAGATTTTCGAAAGAGTTTTTGAAGACAAATCTCATCTCATTAAAGATTTTTGGATGCCAAATAAGGAATGGGAAAACTGTGATGTAGATGATCCTAGCGCTAGAGCACTTCCAAACTATGGAGCCAGTGGATCTTAACAAATTCAATGTGTTACAGACTGAATAATTATTAGATAGTACTAACATTTTTTCAATTTCTTAAAGATTTCTCAATACTTACGAGATAATTAAACTAATTAAAAGTATTGGGAAATCAATTAAATGAAACTCTTACCATTTCTTTTCTTAATTTATTCAACAGTGATTCTTTCGCAATCAGAAAATGATTTCGAAGAATTTAATCGCTTTAATCAACAAGAATCAATTACTGAATTTATAAATAAACAAAAAATTAAATATGGTATTCACGAACACTTTCAAATAAATGGAAGTGGCTTAAGTACTCTAACAAGAGCATCTAAAGATGCTTACGTTACAGGACACATTGCACTTTATCCTTCCTATGAGATTACACCAACTGTTTCATTTGCATTAATAATTCCTCAAAACTTAAAGGATAAGCCTACAAACTCTGCATCTGTAAGTTTCAATTCAGGCAATAGCTACAATCCAAAACAAGAAGCTCCCTGTAATGAGGGCGATTGTAAACTAACTTATGATGTCGATACAGTTGCAGATAGAATAGATCTTAGAGCAACTAAAAAACTTAGTGAAAATTTTGAACTAGACTTATCCGCAGGAACTTATGCCATAAATGGAAAATCCGATTATAATCCACTTGGTTATTTAGTAAACGATGATTTCATAGAGTGGTTTCATACCAATATACAAGGAAAGGAAGATCCATTTGGAAGAAAGCTTGAAGACTTTGACCAAAGTAGAGTAGTTATCATTGACAAAAATGGAAATGAACTAGAACTAGAAACAAGAAAAACATATTATATACCTGTAAAAATTGGGATTAATTTTTATCAAGATATTTTAAGAACAAAAGATAAACTAACAACATTTAATGTTGGAACCTACTTGGCTATTCCTGTTTCAAGTATCGCATCCGATGTATCAGCAGGTTTAACTCTTAACTTTGCACACTCACAAAAATTAAATAAGAAAATAAATTGGAGTACTGCCGCAGGGGTATTTGCTACGAAACCAGATCTATATAAAGTTCATAAAGACTCAGTTCAACTAATGGAAAATGGATATTTTTTAGGTTTTCATTTAACTGGTGGTATCACATACAAGGAAACTAAAGATATTACTTGGAATTTTATTTTATCGGCCAACATGCGAAGTAGAGTAGTTGATCCCAAAAATTATAATTGGGAATTTTCTGAAACCGACGAACGAGGCCAAAGAGTTCTTGGTGGCCATAATGAATATTGGCAAATATCTATCAACAGAAAAAAGAAGAATTGGTGGGTTCAAATCTCCCTTAGGGAAGATTTAAAAGCTTTTACTCAGTATACTGATGATTTCTTCACTGATGGAGGAGGTCCAAACGGTGAGGATTTGGGCGTAAATTTCTCTGCTGGCTTCGTGTGGTAATTGACAAATATCGCGACGCAATGTTATTAGTTTATTAATTGCGCAGCCGTAGCTCAGCTGGATAGAGTACTTGACTACGAATCAAGTGGTCGTAGGTTCGACTCCTACCGGTTGCGCCATTTTAAAAATTTCTAACTTTCTTTTCTATTATACTTAATATCTATTATAATTTTAAAATGACTTTGAAGCCACATGCCATAATCATCAATTTATCTTTTAAAAGCTTAGAGCCCTATACTGTAGGTGCGTTTAGTGTCATTGAAACCTTAAGAGAGTTGAACTTTGAAACTGATTACTTTGATAATTTGGATATAAATATAAATTTAAACAATCTTTCAGACATAGAATTAATCTTTTCTAAATTAAAGGATATTATAAAAACTGAAACATCTTTTATTGGTTTTTCGGCCATGGTTGATAATATTGATTTTTCTTTAGTTTTGGCAAAAAAAATTAAAGAGTTCTTTCCAGATATTACACTTGGATTCGGAGGAACTTTTTTTACAAGCTCATTATTTAAAAAAGATGTCATTGAAAAGTTTAACTTCTGTGATTTTTTCATCAGGGGTAAATCAAATGAAATAATAAAAGAAATGGCCGAACAGAATTTTGATTTATCTAAAATGACTTCGATGACTGGTTTAAATTTTAAAAAAGAAGGTCAATTTATTTTTAATGATGAAATTTCTACTTTTGATAAATACGAAACATTATCCTATATGCCGAATAAAAGTGATCTTAACTATATTAATACGTCTTTTTCAATTGGTTGCCCCTATCGGTGTAGCTTTTGTTCGCAACACTTTCACTATCCAAATTTCATTAGAAACTCCGTATCAGACTGTATTAAAGAGCTTATTCCTCATAAAGGTAAAAAAGCTTATTTTACAGATGCCTTAATCAATAGCAATCACAATTGGTTAAAAGATCTTTGCCAAGAAATGATTAATCACAAGCTGGATATAATTTGGCAAAGTTGGTTCAGAATGAGTAATAAATTAAATGACTATACTCTTCTAGAATTGATATATAACTCGGGCTGTAGAAGTATAAACTTTGGACTTGAATCTGCTTCTTCATCAGTTTTAAAACACATGAAAAAATTTCATAACGAAAAAGTAATTTATGAAATTTTTGATAAAATTAGAACTCTTAATAAAAAAGGTAAACTAATCACAATTAAATTAAATATTTTAATTGGATATCCTACTGAAACAGAGCAAGACTTTATAAAAACTTGTAAATTTATTCTCTTAAACTCAGATATTATTTCTGAAGTAAGCGCAAATCCTGTAATTATTGATTATGAATTACCTGATTTTAAAAAATTAATCAAAAACAACTTTGTTCGTCATAATACTGGTCATGACTGGAGCTCAGTACATTCGAATCCTCAAATTAGACTAAATCGCATTGAAAGATTTGAAAAAGTATTGAACGATTGCAAAATCAGACATCAAATTAACTTCAAGGATGAGATTATATCTTTATGTGAGCGATCAGGTAGTCAAATTCCAGCAAACTTCTAATATGAAAATAATCAATACTCTTCCAAGTTTTATATATAAGAAAACACCTCCAAAAAACTTCAATGAGAAAGATGAATTTTTAATTGAAACTAAAAGAGAAGAAAGCATTCCAGAAATGAATTTATATTCTATAGATCACGCATGGCTTTATGAAGATGGATCTATTTTCAAAAACAACAAATTAGTTATTGAATCTCTTCGAGATGGTGGAATGATTAATGTCTATAATTGGAGAAGGAAATTAAAAAATCTTTTCTTTAGAAAAATTAAAAGCGAACACTCATTAAATATAAGTATCAATGATCACTGGTCACATGAATATTACCACTGGTTTTTTGAGGCACTACCCAGACTAGTTTTTATAAAACAAAATTTAAATAAAGATTTTAATATATACCTATCTCATCGACACAAAAAGCAATATATATCTGAAAGTTTAAAATCTCTTGGAGTTAGCAAGGTTACATACCTGCCTAAAAAATCAAAAGTTTATTTAGATAATCTTTATTTCAGTGACTATGCTGGTCCAAGTGATTTTCATAGACAAGAACTATTACTCGCAATTAAGGAACATTTTCCCAAAAAAACTCCTTCTAGAAATATTTTTATATCAAGACAAAACGCTAGATATAGAAAGATATTAAATATAGATGAAGTAACAAAGATTCTCACAAAGCATAATTTTGAAATAGTTTTTGCAGAAGATTTAAACTTTTCCGAGCAAGTTGACTTATTTTCAAATACAAAAAATTTAATTAGTATTCATGGAGCCGGACTTACAAACATCTTATTTATGCAACCAAATACTAATATACTTGAAATAAGAAAAAATAGTTGGGGAATGCTCAAAGATAATACGCTAGAAAGTAGCAAGTTCTATAATACCTATTATCATATTTGTAACTTAACTAAATTAAATTATTATTATCTTAATGCTAAGGCAAATGATGATCTAATATCATGTCACTTTGCCGATTTAAATGTTGACGTTAGAAAACTAGAAAACACTATTAAAGAAATGTTATCTCCCCATTAATTTCTACTTCGTCTTTTACATAAAGACCAAAATATCCAATATTTTTTATTCCAAAGTCCGAAAGGGATAGCTTTGATTTATACTGACATTTCGTTTTACTCAAGCAGTTATATTCAATTTTAATATCCTTATATTTATTTTTCCAATTAAGTTGGGCCGTAGTCTTTTTTTTCTGTCCTAAATACACTTCACTTTTAAACGTTGCTTTTAAAAATTTATTTTCTAGAACATTATTAAGTAAATGATAATTTCTAAGACTAGCTCCTGTTTCTACATCAGTTAAATCAATTTCAAATTTTGCCATGCATTTCTTTTTTATACACTTAAGCTTCCCTTGGATATCGAATTTATTTATCTTTATATCGTGTAACTTTGTTTTCACTTTAGTTTGGAGCCATGATAATTTGGGATTTATATATATCGTATTTTTTTCATCATAAAAATTACAATTAATATTTTTTCCACTTATCCACTTTTTAATACACTTCATTTCCTTCTCGCTTAATATAACATTTCCATGAGGCATATATGCTTTTACATTATCATTTATTTTTGAATAGTAACCTTCACCGTTAGGGCCATTTTCAATTAGGGCCTTAATTGTTGTAGAGTGTTGTCGAAATAGAGCTCCACGAATATGGGAATCCTTTCCATGGCATTGACTACACTTATTCATTTTCAATTCTTCAAAATCTATTTTTTCATGTTTTGCAATATTGGGTACGACAAAGCCGAACTTCTTATTTTTAGAAGGAAAATATGTATCAATATTTTTGTAATTTTCTATTTTATTATTCCAGGACGATATTAACTCCATCTGCACTTTAGTTAAATCATTTGTATATTTTGATTTTTGAGGACGTATCTTTCTTGGCCCACTAACATGACAAGAAAAACACATGGCCGTAAAACCGATTGGTTTAGGTTTTTCTATATGTTTCCCTTTTTCCAGTTGAAAATAATAACTTTTTGCTCGTTCTTTTCTCTTATCAACAATAATTAAAAGGTTATCCCACTCAGAATCTACTTTTATTTTTTTTGCTAATATTTGTTTCATATGCCAAATATCAATATTTTCATTTTCAATAAGATAAATTTTATTTATAACATTTCCCCCATCTTCATCATATGATTCACCTGAAGTAAAGTTAACACTCCTCAAATGTTTTAAACTTTTATCATCTAGTTTTAAAGATTTGAGTACTTTCAATATTTCTTCTGAATCTTGATCCATTGGAAGAAAATACTCATACTTATCTGCAAGACAAGTTTTTGTGAGAAATAAAAATATAATTAAAGTTATTGCTTTCATAATCATACCAAAAAAAAAGGGGAGGTTAACTCCCCTTAGATTAGAAACATACTCTTGCGTTACAATTACGTGAATTTTGATTTTTTGGTGGAAACTTAAATATAGGGAATGGCTTTAATGTATTTTCAATTGCATTTGCCTTTGCGGCTGCTTTTTTAACAACTGCTAAGCTTACAACCTTATAATCATCCCAAGACCCAACACTTACAATATTACAACTTGCCTTGGCCGGAACCATTGCATATGGTACTGTTGGAGCTCTATAACCAGGTGCATATGTATAGTGAACTTTCGCAGTCTTACATGTAATTTTTGTTGGATGCTCATCACCTAAAAATACTAACGCTCTATAGTGTTTAAGTATTTGATCCTTTGAAACCTTTAGCTTAAAAAAGTTCAAATTTTCTGGTGGCAACATTGCATGTACTAATTTTGCATACTTAGAGTTTGAAACACTATTAGCTGGAAATAACTTTTTAAAAGGATTCTTTCCTTCTACTGCCAATAAATTTGCTGCATTAACATTTAAACTCAACACTTGTAATAAACCTAATAAAACTATTCTTTTCATATATCCTCCCTTGTTCTTTCGGCTGAGTATTTCTATTAATTTTCCACCAACAAGAAAAATTAATTGATTTTATATGGATATTAGAATATCTAATATCATGGATTTACAATCTAATTACATTCAAGCCTTTTATGAGACTGCAAAACGGGGTAGTACCACCGAAGCATCTAAAGCATTAGCAATAACTCAATCTGCTTTAAGTCAAAGAATAAAGGCCCTAGAAGATAGAATTGAATCTACACTATTTATTCGAAATCCTCATGGGATGAGCCTCACAGAAATTGGAGAAAAATTATTTCAGTATTGTAAAATTAAAAATGGTCTTGATGAAGAGTTTCTGGCCAATCTAAATAGTACCAACGAAGATCTAAGAGGAACGATAAGAATTGGTGCTTTTAGTTCTGTTTTAAGATCTGTTGTCATACCTGCATTAGCTGAATTTTTAAGGCACAATTCACTTGTTCATTGTGAATTCATAAAAGGTGAGATGAATGAGTTACCAGAAATGCTAAAGAGAAATGAAGTTGATTTAATTTTTTTAGACTTTCATTTAAATAAATCTGAAATTGAAGAGGACATAGTTGGAAAGGAAGAATATGTTGTAATTTCTAGTTCAAAATTTAGTTGTCCTAAGAACATATTCTTAGACCATGGTCCTTTAGACAATGCCACTGAGTCATACTTTAACTTCCAGGGAGAGCTTCCAAAATCATTTAGAAGAAGTTTTATGGGAGATGTATATGGTATTCTAGATGGAGTAGAACTCGGTCTCGGCAGGGCCGTAATGTCAAAACATCTTGTTATTGGTAATAAAAAATTTAAGATTACTAAGTATCCTAAAAAGTATTTTAGAGATATTACATTAAATTATTATAGAAGATCTTATACACCCAAGTTATTAAATGAAGTTATCATTAATTTAAAGAAAAATTGTAAAAATTTTCTTACTTGATTATATCTAATCTATTAACTTTTTTTGAATTAAGATTATATCCTTCAAAGCCTATTTCCAATGAATCGTTCTTCTTCTCAATATTAAAAATAGCATAATTAGGTTCTCCATCAAATCCATCAACCTGTCTCTTATACACATCTGACGCTGCCGACGATAGAGCTCGTGGGG
>CAXHCD010000111.1:0-10237 GCA_964015265.1 uncultured Oligoflexia bacterium | reverse complement strand
ATGTGTATAAGAGACAGACATAATGTATAATTGATTTAAATGAGTTTATAATTATATAATTAAAGTTTTTAACATATTTTTTCATTTCATCATTTTCACTATATAAAATAAGTTTTTCGTTTGAGAGTTTATTTAATGAAATACTCTTTTTAGAAATAAAAACAAAGCTTTCATTCAAAATTTCAAGAGAAGTTAAGTGTCCCTTTTGAGTTTCATTATTTGATATAACAAAATCCAATTCATTTAATTCTAAACTTTTAATTAATATACCTGTCTTATTTATTTTAATTTCTACCCCAACATTGTATTTTTTTTTAAACTTTTCAATAATGTTAAGTAAATTTTTACTCAATACTCCTTCAATACAACCAATTCTAATTTTTTTTATTTTTTGTTTCTCAAAATTATTTTTATAATCAAAAATAAATTTATCTACAATATTATGTAATGCCCTCCCCCTTGTTGTTAATTCAACAGATTTTGAAGAACGAAAAAATAAATCCTCTCCAATTGAGGACTCTAATAGTTTAATTTGTCTAGAAACAGCAGCTTGAGTAATTGCAAGCTCAATAGCAGCTTTTGAAAAACTCTTAAATTTTCCAACCATATAAAATGCCATAAAGTACTGTAAATCCATAATTTTATATAACATAATTTAATAGATATGATTAAATAGAATAGTTTTACCTATACTTATTTCATGGTTAATATTCTGAAAACTTTAATAAAAGGAGAGAAATATGAAAAAATTATCAATTCTACTATCAATTTTACTATCATTTAATGTCTTTTCAAAACAGATACCTCAAAACGTATTAAGAGCAATGGATGAAATTGAATATAGTGTTGACGCAAGTGGAGCATTTAGATTTGAACCAGAAGAAGTTATTGTAAAAAGTAATTTGATTAAGAAAAAGGTTAATAGAAAAGAAGTAATAAAAGATTTTTTAAAACTTTTAGAAAATACAGCTTATACAAACAAGCAAAAATACTCTGTTATTAAATCATTTGCAAAATTAATAGGAAAAGGACCTTTCTTGCGAATCAAATCCAGATCTAGCGAAATGTATTACGATACAAGTTATACTGCATATATTGGAAAAGACTATAAATTTACTTTTGTTCTAGCTTGGGAAAATTAATGTGAGGAGTGTAAAACACTCCTCACCTCGCCCAATATAATAAAGATAATAAAAACGATATTACTCCCCAATATTCAACCTTAATAAAAAACATTGTGTGTTTTGAACGCAATATTGCTTGTTTCCAATTCGGCAAATGATTTAAGTCACTTCCTGACTTTTTTGATAACCATCGACCGAGGAACCATAAACTAGTTCCATTTAACGCCAAAGCACTACTCATATAAACATTTCCATCTAATGACTTGTTCAGTCCTAATAATGCATACAATAGAAAATAGAGAATTGTAACGAGAGGAACGAGTCCCCCCAAACCACTATAGATAATCATTTACACCTATATTTGAAAAAAATTCATGTTCTCAAAAGTGTACACAAATATTGGATAAAAATGAAATGCTCATTGTGAATATTTTATTTCTTAAGTAACTTCGCTTTGTCGAATGACATAACGATTATTAACAACAACTACTTTAAGGAGTAACTTATGAAAAACCTACTTACAATTGTTTCTTTACTTTCAACTGTATCTGCTGCTGCAGGTTCTTACACAAGAGCTGAACTTTTAGACATTGACTCAAGTTATCAGTACAGAGTTTTAGGCCAAACTTCTATTGAAGGGAGAAATGTTAGCATTTTAAATGCTTGTATTACAAATTCAAGTGTAAAAACAATTGATCCTGTAACAGTATGTACAGAGTATGATTATATTCTTAGTGATGAGAACGGTAGTCGTGCCGATAGACTAGAAAAAGTTTGTGTATCTTATGAGAACGTAGACTTAGAAGCTCCATTGAGTGCAACAGTAAAATATTGTAAATCATTTAAATCCGCTGGATATGATGGAAGAGCTGATGCAATTAATAATTTACCAGAGTCTTGTAGAACTTGGGGAACAAAAGCAGTGAAAGCTCGTACAAGTTTTTATCCAGAAATTGTAACTCAAACAGGAAACAAAGACACTGCAATCAAATTTGCAGGATCAAAAAAATATTTACTACCTAAGTGTAAGTAATAATCTTCCCAAGAGATGAGGGCCACAATTGTGGCCCTTTTTTATTTAATCAATTTTTTTAGGAATAAATTCAGGATTTAAACAATTATTAAATTGTATATGTAAATTACCTTGATATATTTTTTTACCAAAATAAACATCAGACTCAATACTTACACCCTGATCAACTTCAATTCTATTTGTAGTAATTTTATCAGAGCAATTTCCTTTTCTACGTATTTCTTCGACTTTGAAAATATCTCTTTGTTGTATATTGAAAATTAAGCGTTTTGAATTTTCTTGTAATTCAAACTCACTTTCAAACATACCGATTTCAAATGTACTTATTGATGAAGTTCCATTACCCACGTCAACTCCACTAGGAAATACTTTTGAACTAAGAATTAACAATAACAATAGTGCTCTCATTGTCTTACCTTTGTTAATGGAAATAAATTTAAACTCAATTGATAAACTCGATCAGCTTCTTTATCATCTCCAATCATTTCATTAATTTCTTTTCTAAATTGATTTAACCTGTCACAAACCTTTTCATAATTTTTTTTACTTAGGGCAACAGTTACTCCGTTAAAATTTCTTTCACTAACAGAGTCTTCCTGAACACTATCCAATGCTAACATTGTCATAGATTCATGGTATCTTTGTACGGCAAAGTCTCTAATATGATCTGGTGTTGAAATAGGTCCTTTAGTTTGAGATAAGACTCCATTTTCTTCAGTAATTAATCCTATTCGCTTTAAAAGCTCTATTGATTCTTGAATTTGAATTTTACTGATTTTTCTTCTAAGTTCGAGTTGAATCATTTCAGTACTTAGATTAGTTTTCTTCATGCCTATCATCACGTAAATAGTAACAATCCACCACTTACTTAATAACTCATACTGATCAACTTCAAGACTTAACGATTTTATTTTTTTCTTTTCATTCAATATCTTCTCGAAAAGATCTTCTTTTTCTTCCACATTATTTGACTGATCATAATCAACTAAAAGTCTAAATAAGTATTCATCTCTTTTATTTTGAAAATTTAGTGCTTTTATAAATTTATTTATAGTTTTAGGTCCAAGGTTTCTTTTTCGATCAATTACCATTTTTAGTAAACCAGGAGAGCCTAAACCTGCTTTAGTCATAAATACTCTATGAGAGTAATTCTTGTTTTTTAATTTTTTAGTTTTATAAAAATCACTCAAAAAACTTCGGTAACAAAAATACTCATTTATCTGTGGATTAGGTATTACTTCCAAAAAAACCCTCTTGTTCACTTTTTACAACGATTCTTACACGTTTTTGGGTATAAAGTGAACTAGATCACGCAATTAATGTAGATTTTACTCAAAATATTATAGACTTATAAAATTCATGTAATTATTACATGTTCACAGGTGTGAACACTTTTATTAAATCTAAAATGAGTTTATATTGACCATAACGCACTTAGTTTATTAAATTGAAGTAAATTAAAACGAGGGTAAAACGTGAAAATGATTATATTGATATCTATATTGCTTACTTCTGCATTAGCACAATCAGCAATGATGACTAAATCTTTTAAGTATGAAATCTATGGAAATACAGAATCTGAAGTTCTAGAAAGGGCCAAAACAATTTTTCCAAAAATTAAAAGTGGTGAGATTAAATCTATTTGGCAAACCGATTGTAGAATGCAAAAGCCTTCCAATGTGAGCATAAATTCTTTAATTATAAAAAAGTTTTATAATGTAATTTCAGATAATGAATTAAAAACTAGATATTTGGGAATAATAAATTATAAAGTAAAAAGGTGTAAGGACTAAAAATAGACCCAACATTCGTTGGGTCTATTTATAATTTTTCTAAATCAATTTATCCAATTAATTTAAGTGCTGTCTGTCCTTGCACGTTAGCTTGAGATAATACAGATGTACCTGCACTAGTAAGAATATTTAGTTTAGTATTCTTAGCAGTCTCAGCAGCAAAGTCAGTATCTCTAATTCGAGAATTTGCAGCAGATAAGTTTTCATTCGAAACTTGTAAATTTTGAATTGTTGAACTAAGTCTGTTTTGAACTGCACCAAGTTCTGCTCTTTGTCCCGATACATTTTGGATAGCAGCATCTAATACAGATAAAGAGGATTGTGAAGACTCTTTAGAAGCAACACTTAATCCATCTACACCAAGAGACTCAATCGTAGAGTTTGTAAGTCCAGCGTTATACTTAATTCTATCTTGAAAATCATTATTATTGATACCGATTTGAAAATCGTAAGTATCACCAGACCCATCAAGAAGCTTTCTTCCGTTGAACTCAGTAACTTGAGCAATTCTTTCAATTTCTTGTTTTAAATTTTGGTATTCTAAATCAGTAAATTTTCTTTCTGGCTCACCAACAGTATCAGAAGCAGATTGAACAGAAAGCTCTCTTAGACGAATCAAAATATTTGAAATTTCGTTTAATCCACCTTCAGCAGTTTGAATTAAAGAAATACCATCATTAGCATTCCTTTCGGCCTGCTTAGTACCTCTAATTTGTGCTCTCAATTTTTCTGAAATTGCTAAACCAGCAGCATCATCACCAGCACGAACAATTCTAGTACCAGAAGATAATTTCTCTAGTGTTCCAGCTTGCTCTTTGTTGTTGACACTTAAAGTTCTCTGGGCGGCCAGAGAAGAAACATTTGTGTTGATACGTAAACCCATTTACGTCCTCCTTGAGTTATACTCACCTTTCTGGCGACTATCCCCAACCCATGAGGACATTAAGCTTACTGCTCTTACGTTATTAAATTTTGACATAACAAGTATGTCTAGTTATTTCCTTTTTCGGAGGATATTAATTAGACATTAGAAATTTTTTCCTATTTTTAATTTTTATATCCGAGTAAAAAGCTTTCAAAACCTATCAAATCCCCTTTATTACTTAATTTTTAAGCTATTTTTTCGATAAGAAAGAGTGTCACAAAAAAAGCCGCTCATATTCATTTCACCCCTTTCAGAGTCTCTAGCAAAGCTCAAAGAAGTCTTATATGAAAACTATGAAGATTCTGAATATGAAATCTATGAGTGTGAAGATATGTCTGAAGCTCTCCAAACCTCTTTAACTGTTGGTGCATCTCTGATACTGATCTCTCATCCTAAAAAAAGTGCACAATTACTAAAAGCAGTTGGTAAAAAACTTGTTAGATTAAGTTCAAAAGTTATTTTATTAACTCCTAAGAAAATTCCTCCAAAGACTTTAGATAAGATGCATAAGATAGGATTAACAGAATGTATCGTTGAACCTATTGCACCGAAATCGCTTTTATATAAAGTAAACTTTTTCATTAGATCTCTCCCATTACCAAAGGCAAAAGAAGATGACGAAGTAGTTAGTTTTAAAAGAACTGATGATTCAGAAAACTCAGACTCTAATGAAGCACAAAGAGTAGAGAAAGGAATAATGGCCGGAGGATTAGAAGGAGATGAAGAAAGTTCATCAAAACCAGGAAAGAATATAAGTTTATATGAAGAAGAAAATCAGAAAAACAATTCAGAGTTAGATATAGAAACTAATTATGACGATTTATATGCAAGAAAGAAAAAAAGAAATGAATTAGATATAAATCCTTTTGAAGAAGAAAAGAGAAAGAAATTAGACTTAAATATTGAAGAAGATATTTATGCTAAGAAAAAATCTGAATTAGATATTAGTTTTGATGATGATCCTTATGAAAAAGAAAAAAAATCAATTGGAGAAGATTACGAAAGAAAAAAAGAAAAAAAACTTGGATTAGATATATTAGAATCGGAAGAAGAGGATAAACGAAAGATAGACTTATTGCTAGCTGATCATGATGAAGTCCCTAGGAAACACGCTGAGCTTAATCTAGATACAGTTGAGGAAGAGTTAGAAGCTAAGCAAAAAGAAATCGAAAAAGAAAAAGAAGAAAGTAAGAAAGCAGCTTCTCTAGATCTTGAGAACATCGAAAAAGAAAAGAATAAATCTTCTTTAGATCTAGAAAATAATAATGAAGAAAAAGAAAAGTCTAAGCTAGACTTAGAATCTATTGAAGAAAATGAGAAAAAAAAGAAAGAGTTAGACCTACAAAACAATTCTGAAGATAAAGAGAGAAAGAAATTAGATATAGAATCTATCGAACTAGAAAAAGAAAGAAAAAATATCGACTTAAGTAATCAAGATAAAGATGAAAAAGAAAGAAAAAAATTAGATTTAGCATCCAATGAAAATGAAAAAAATAGAAATGAATTGGATCTTGATAACTTAGAAGAAGATGAAAAGAAAAAGTCAGAGTTAAACTTAGGACAGGAAGAAGAAGAAGAAAAAAAGAAAAAAGACTTAGATTTAGAAAGCTTTGACAATGGAAAAAAAGAAAAAAAAGATCTAGATCTCTCTTCTCTTGACGATCTGAAAAAGAAAAAGGAACTTAACCTTCAAGACAAAGATAAAAAAAATAAGGAAATCGACAGAGAAGAAAGAGAAGAAGATGAAAAAAACAGAGAAAAAAACAAATCTCTAAACCTATCTAATGATTCTAATTTAAAAAAAGAACACGAAGAAAGAAATGAAAAAGAATCAAAAGAAAAAGATAAAAAAGGAACTCTCAATCTAGCTGACACTGACAACCTGAACAGAAAGAACAAAAGTCAGGCGGAATTAGACCTTGAAAAAGAAAAAGATATTCATTTGAAGTTTGATGGGCCTACAAAAGATATTCAAAGAGAAATGAGAGGAGATGAAATAGATGATAACTGGGACTATAAAAAAGACAGAAAAGATTCATCCGATGATACAAAAAATAAATCTGAAGAAGAAAGTATAAAATTATTTGATGGCCTAAAAGTTGAGCATGGAATAGATTATTCAGAGTTTAAAAAAGAATATTTAGATTCTGTTTACACTGGACAAGGAAAAAAATCAATCAATGACGTAGGAATAGACTTATCTTCAAATATAGAAAATGAATTAAATAACAAATTGGCCCAAATAGAATCCGAGTTAGATGAAGAAAAGTTAGAAGTCGAAATTGACGACGATTCTTTATTTGAAGGCGAACATGTTTTTGAAGCAAAAGCAAATCACTTAGAAAACCTCATTTATATTTTGAATTACTATAGAATCAAAGACAAAAAAGAAGAAGATATAATTGTTGAGATAAATAAAATTATTGAATTTCACTTTAATTGTAAATGTTGCTTTGTTCTCTATGACGTTTCTAAAAAGAAATATTTTGATTTTTTAGTTTCTGAAAATTTTGATGAATGGGAAAAAATCAGAAAATCTAATTTAGCAACGTGGACTGAATTAAAAACCCCTTTCTGGAAGGATGAAACTTTTCAAGAAGAGAAGAATGAATTTATCTTTCCTTTTTTTGAGGGCTCTTTTAATATGGGTTTTTGCTTCATTCAAATGAATCAAAAGATTGAAGAAGAGCAAGCTCCAGGGTTAGAAGTTCTCATTGAATCATCCCGTGGTCTATATTTAGAAAAATGTTACTTTCCTAATATGGAAAAATATGAATCCAAAAAAGTTTCAAAAGGTGTAGTTAAAGAAACCTTTGGATTCTTTAAGAAGTTAGTTCAAAAACTAGTAGGTTAAAAATGAAGATACCTAATGAATTATTTTTTATAGAAAAACACCATCTTAGAGATGATAAAATTTTCTCATTTAATCTTTATATCTTCAATACAAACAATAAAGTTTATTCTCTTTATTTACATGCAAACTCTCCACTAGACGAAGCAAAGGAAGAACTATTGAGTTTGATTTTAAAAAAAGGTGCAAAACTAGCAGTAGACTTCAAACAAAAAAAGACATTTTTAAGAACTCAAGAATTCACAGAAGAAGATATTCCTTCACTGATTATTGAAGAACACGAGTTAGAAAAGAAAAGACAAGAAAATATTGATAGGTTAAATGAAAAATTAGAGGCCGTGGGTGAATTTAACTTCAAAGAAAATTTTCAAAAATCAGTGTCGAGCAATAATTTTATAGAAGCAATTAATCAAGTTCATGACGAAGTCATAACTTTTAGTGTTAAAAAATCTCATACTGTAAGCTTAGCTATTTATTTATGCCAAATTCATTTAAATACTGACAATTTTTTAAATAGAGTTGTGGCAGTCTCCTATTTACTAGCTAAAGGTCTAGGGTTTGAGAAACAAGAACAATTGGCAGATATTATCTGTGGCGCTTATTTTTGCCATATGGGAATGACACAAGTTAAACGAAGTATGATCTACTCACCTCAACTAATGTACTCAGAGAGTGAAAAAAAATCATTTAGGCAACATCCTGGACTTTCTTTACATATCTTAAGAAAATCTAAAATTTCCTTAAGTAATAGATGTCTAAATATAATTGAACAGCATCATGAAAGAGAGGATGGAAGAGGATTTCCTTTCCAGAAAAAAATTGATTTCATAGAACCCCTTGCACTGGTGCTTGGAGCAGTTTCTCATATTTTTGAATTTTCAGCGGGATATGTCGATGGTAATACCAAACCCATTCCATCAATTATACGGCTAATAAAAAGTAAAACAAATACCCCTGGACTTGAATTCCAGTTTGGCGATAAAATATATGATAGTTTGACGAATTTATTTAATCAGAACACGGATAATAAAGCTGCATAAATTGGAGTAAAAATGAGCCTAAAAGCAGACATGAAAATTTTAGTAATCGACGACATGGCAACAATGAGAAAAATCATTAAGAACATGCTCTCTCAAATTGGTTTTACCAATATTTCAGAAGCGGATGATGGGGCTACAGCTTGGCCAATGATTCAGAACGCTCATGAAGAAGGGTCACCTTATGAATTCATTGTTTCTGACTGGAATATGCCTAAAATGAGTGGATTAGATCTTTTAAAAAATATAAGAGAGACTGATCATTTCAAAACACTTCCATTTTTAATGATTACGGCAGAAGCTGAACAAGGAAACGTTGTTATCGCTGTGAAAGCAGGAGTAAGTAACTTTATCGTTAAGCCATTTTCAGCACAAGTTTTAAAAGAAAAGATAGACAAAATTTTTAACAAATAGGAATAACTTGTGGATATGTTAAATGATCCTTCTATGAAAGAAATTGTTGAAGACTTCTGCAAAGAAACTGATGAACTACTTGTGCAGTTAAGTGATACATTAGAAGCTTTTGAAGCTGAACAAGAGAATACCTCCCACTTAGAAAAATTTGGACAAATAATTGACCGAATTATGGGAGCTGCTAAATCTATTGGCGCTTCGGAAATGGCAACATTTTGTGAACTAGGAAAGATCATTGGATATAAATCAAGTCAAACTGTGGAACCTGCTCTATTAAATGTTGTGAATGCCGTTTTATTTGATGCTGTTGATTTATTAAACAAAATGAATAAACAATTGCTCACGGGTGAGTCAAAATCACTTGAGAACTTGAGTACAGATGCATTCGCTTCTCGATTAAGGTGGCTTCAAGAGAAATTTGATCATATTGAAAGGGCCTCTTGTAACTACCAAGAAGATCAAGTTAAAGAGCTTAATCAGTCATCAATTGATGATCTATTAGAAAGTCTAGGACTATAATTTAGGATAATATATGAGTAATACAAACTTTATCGAATTTTCTAAACCATTTGTTGATGCAGCTAAGAATGTATTTGAAACAATGGTGTTCACAAAACTTGATCCACAAAAACCTGAACTTAAAAGAGATGATGTTTCTCGTGGCGATATCTCAGCTGTTTTAGGTATCAATGGTGAAATCGATAAAGATGGTGAGAAAAAAGATTATCGTGGGATGCTTGTCCTTTCTTGGCCATATGAAACTTATTTTAAAATAGCTTCTGCAATGCTAATGGAAACATTTACTGAATATAATAATGAAATCGCCGATGTTGGCGGTGAAATTGCCAATATGATCATGGGTAACGCCAAAAGACACTTAAATGAAATGGGTTATACAAATTCAATGGCGATCCCATCAATGATTGAAGGAAAGGGTCACACTCTTAAATATCCAACGGGAACAGTTATAATTGTGATACCTGTTAAGTCCGCTCATGGACCGTTTTACATGGAATTATGCTATCGCGAGGATTAATCTTTTTATTCAATTTGTAACTAG
>CAXHCD010000110.1:0-10309 GCA_964015265.1 uncultured Oligoflexia bacterium | reverse complement strand
CTATATGAGAATCTAGAGATTTTAAGAAATTAATCATTTCATCTCTACTAGCTCTTTTGCTTTCAATAATATGATCTTTTTCAATATTAAAATTATTATCAGGTAGTGTTTTATTATTTTTTTTCAGATACTTTGCCATATTTGAAGCATTATCATTGGCATTTTTAATTACCTTTTTAAAAGTATCAGTCCCAACAATTGAATCAGAGCTAAATCCCCAATAACCATCTTTGAAAGTTCTAGCACTAATTCCTGAAGTCTCATCTTTTGTATTTGAAACGAGATTTCCATTTACGAGTCTGATGACTCCAGTGGAATTAAATTGATTTCTAATTTCTGTGTAGCCAGTGAGCTCACTTTTGAATTGATTTAAATTAATTCTATTCATATATTCTCCTAATTTGGATAAATAGGTTTTGAATGAAGGTAAAAGTATAGCAGCGAAATCAGGCAGTGAATACATTATAGTTTTGAAATTTGGATGTTTTGTAAATAGTGCTAAAAGTTAATTAATCTTTATAGATATATTTAATTTATTTGTTTGTATAAATAATAGCATATCTTTTAACTCTGAGATTTTAGGCAATTGATTCTTTAGCATTTTTAGCAACTGTACAGTTCATTTAGTAATCTTTCTCACTGACACCGTGAACTATAGTTATATTTTAGTTTTAGATTATTTTTCTTGAGTAATTTCAACTGCAAAAATTGTTCGATGTATAAATTCAACCTTTCTACAGCTATAATATCTTTCACAGGGTACATATAATTCAACTTCTTTTTTTTCATGCTCAACTCTTCCTTTTACACAAAACCTTTCTCCATTAAGTTTACTTATATCTCTTAAAACTTCTGGATTAGTTGTTAAAAAAAGACTTTGTTGTTTTATTGATTCAATAGTTTTACTCTCATTTAGAGTACTTTGAGATAAAAAGATATAGTCTGAAGTTATTTCTACTTTATTAAAACAATAAGTTTCACTAAATACAGCATTACTTACAATGAAAAAAGTAATGGCAAATAAAAATTTCATTTTTTCTCCATTAATTATAAAGCTTGTGTTTTTATACATACTTTTAACAAGAATATTTTATCTTAGTTTTAATAACTGAAGTCTAAATATGTTTTTTTTATATATCATGTAATATAATTGACATTTGTTGCTGTATTGGACCTATCGTGACTCTATATAATTGTTTAATGTTCAACAGTAATATAAATATTTCAAGAAGCTACAAGTATATAAAATTATTGATAAAATTATATAATGAACGTTCCTATAACTAGAGTAATTATCTGGCCTTTATTGGCCTTTTTTCTGAGCATAAATCTAAGCTTTGGGACAACTAATTGCTTTAAAACAATGTCACATTTTTACCATATCTCTTCGTCGGATAATTTAGGAGGAATTGATGATGGTATTAAAAGAGGAGTGGATAAAGATCCTGATGACGTTCCTGTAGAACTTTATAAAGGGACTTACTTAACCGCTAGTCATTATAGCTATTCAAAATTAGACCCTATAAGTGGAAGGATTATTGATGATATTGAGATGTATTTAAAAACTCAAAAATTTGAAATTGTTTCAAGTCCAGATCATGGTGGAAATATGGATGATACATTTTTCGTTATATTTGATAATGGGCAAAAGGCAGTATGGAAAATTCATCGAGAAAGATGGTACTCAAATTATAGAGCTGAAATTTTGGCCTTTGAGCTAAGTGAATCTTGGGGCTTCAAACTTGTTCCTATCACAGTTGAAAAAGAAGTAGATGGTTTAAAAGGATCAGTTCAATTATATGTTTATAGTGAATACTTTATTAGTGAAGAAAAACAATTAAATAAACTTAGTGCATTTGATTTTTTAATTAATAATAGGGATCGTGTACATGAGAGTTATGAGTTATTAAAAAAATCTCATAATTACTTTACTGACAAGAAGGGAAAGATCGTAGCTATTGATAATGGAATTTCATTAGCTGGAGATCAAGGATCTTATGGTAGAACTTTTATAGAAAGAGTTTTTGAGATCGATGAATTTCTGAAAACTCAAGAATCAGAAGCTATTTTGCAAAATTTATATATGTCTTCTTTATCTCCTAACTTTAGAGAAGAAGTAGTGAAGTATATAGGTAGTTACGAAACGGATCGGTTAATAGAAAGAATAAAAATTATAGTTAAGTATAAAAAAATGAAAACACCAAACCTATCCCCGGTTCAGGTTATCTCTCAAATGATTGATGAAGAAATTATTCCTGAAGCTATGATTAAACAATTTATTGAATATATTGATGATAATATTGATCAAAAGCAAAAATATATTGATCTAATACCCACGATCAAAAAGAAGTACGATTTAATTTTCTAAGAAGAAGCAGATGTGTAAGATTTCAAACCCGCTCTCCACATTAATTGCATGAGTATAAAGAAAAATAGCGTCACTCCAAATGCATTTATCAATTCCCAGTTCTCAAGTTTTCCAAAAAGAGCTCTTGTTGGATATGAAGCGATTATTGCCATTGGTATAATTGAACTAAATATTTTTTTGGTAAAGCCTTTAAAAATCGTATCAGGTCTTTCAGCAACAACTTCTAAGTTGTAAAAAGCTTCATCAAAGCCTCTACTCGATTGAACCCAAAAAACAGGAAGAATAAAAAGCATTCTAAAACAAAAATATAGTGTGACGCCATTTATAAACAAAAAAACATATTTAAAAATATTTGGTAATTCATAATTGGTATTTAGGCTAAGTGCCCAAATTAAGATTCCAATATTTAAAATTAGATTTATAAATGAAGACACAGAAATATCTCTGAAAAATAAAAAGAATTGAGGGGACACAGGTCTAGTAACATAATAATCTAAATCACCTCGATTGATATAGTGAGGAAGAAACCAAATATTATTAGCTAAAAAAGTCATAATAAGAGCATCGATAAATAAATGCGTGGCGACAAAAACCATTATCTGAGGTTCTGTTAATCCCCCCAAAGTGTTTGTATGTAAAAAAAGTATCTTGAAAAAGAATATATTTATGAAAGCAAATATAACATCCATAAATATTCTAAAAGCAAAATCTAATCGAAACTCCATTAATTTTGAAGCTGAAAACTTAATAAAGAAAAGGTATAATTTAAAATATCTTTTCAAATTCCAACTCCTGTATACTCATAAAGACCTTTTTTCCATGTTAATTTAACACTCAAAAAAGCAATCAGTGACCAAAGTAAAATAGAAGTTAATGAAAATAAAAATACTCTAAAGTCTGCCATTCCCATCATTAATCTAGTTGGAAAATATACAAGATGGGGAAAAGGGGTATATTGAATAATATTATAGGCCCATTCAGGATAAATACTTAAGGGAGCAATTGTTCCACCCAGAAAACCAATTAAAAACCTAAGCAGAACGGAAAGAGACCATGTGGTATCTGTCCAGAAAGCATATAACTCCAGCCTAATCTCAATTAAAAAATAAAGAACACAACTAAAAAGGCTTAATATAAGTCCCATTAGTATTTGTATAGCGCTAACTTCAATTCCACCAAAAAAATAGATATATATTAAAACTGTAATAACTAACAAGATGAGATCAACAAAATAATGGGCCAGTTGTTGAGTTAATTTAAAATGAAAAATAGACGTTGGGTAAAGTAGATATTTAGTTAAATGACCTTCGTAAATGTCGATTGAGATCATTCTCATGTTCATACCGCGAACACATTTTTGAATACTAGGGGCCATAATATAATAAAAAATCATCATGTTAAATGTGTAACCGCCAATTTGAGCTTTTTGAGAAGTTTCAAATATGGCCATCCATAAAAAATAAGCAATACATAAAGGTCCTAAAGTTGAGCCTATAAATTGCATCCAAAATAAAAAACGATACTCAAATATTTCTCTGAGTTTCATAGCAAAAATTTGATATGTTAATTTCAGAAAATGATTCACTAAATTCCTTCTCTGATAATTTTCTCTATCAAATCACCTACATCAGGTTCGACAATTTCTAAGTCGTGAACAGGATAGGTATTTAAAACGATCTGGACACAACTAGAGATTTGATTTGCAGGACACTTAACTTCAATTGCTTTATCATTAAAAGATAACACTTCACCGATTTCAGTAGATATATTTAATTTTTCGCAAACCATGTTTTCTTCACAAGAAAATTTGGCCTTGATAACTTTAGACTTCGTAAACTTAGATCTTATTGTTTGAAGTTTTCCGTCATAAATTAGTTTTCCTTCCTTTAATATAATAATTCGCTCACAAAGACTTTCAATATCTTCCATATAATGACTCGTAAGTATCATGATTGGTTTATACTTTTTTCTATAATCTTTTATAAATTCTCGAACCGCTGTTTGAGCAGTCAAATCAAGCCCTATAGTAGGCTCATCTAAAAAAACAACTTTAGGATTATGTAATAAGGCGGCAATTAACTCCGTTTTCATTCTTTCACCAAGACTTAATCTTCTGATTTGAATGTGAAGTTGTTCTTTAATTGATAGTTTCTCTGAAAGGTACTCAAGTCTTTCTTTAAACTCTTTATCTGGTATTTGATATATTTCTTTTAATAATAAATAACAGTCATATGCAGGTAAATCCCACCAAAGAGAAGCTTTTTGACCCATTATAAGAGACATTTGAGAACGATATTGATTATCTTTATCCCAAGGATTAAATCCTAGGACGCTCACTTCTCCTGCTGATTTAAAAATAATACCAGAAAGTATTTTTGCTAAAGTCGTTTTTCCAGCGCCATTACTTCCTATAAGTCCAACTATTTCACCCTCATTTATTTCAAAGCTAATATTATCTAGTGCTTTTTTTGTTAAATAATTTCTCTTAAACAAGGCCTTAATAGAACCTCTAAGGCCAGCTTCTTTTTTATGAACTTTAAATTCTTTGTTTAAGTTGCTTACTTTTATCATAATTCAAATGGAAGTAATCTTTTTACTTCAACACCCTTTTCATTTAGTTCACATTGATAAGGTAGGATTTCTACTCCTTGATCAAACGCTTGTTTAAGTAAATCACTATATATTGGATCAATTTCTTTTGCTGGTGCAAAACGGTTAACGTCCTCTCGTTGAACAATAAAAAGCATTACAGCACGATGACCTTCTTTTTTTAGTGTAATTAATTCTTTCAAATGTTTTTGTCCTCTTTCAGTAACACCATCTGGAAAAACTGCTAGATCGTCTCCACCATGCATCGTTACATTTTTTACCTCTACAAAACATTTGTAATCTCCCTTTGATAAAAGAAGATCGATTCTACTTTTCCCCACTTTATATTCAGGTCTGATATTTTCAAATCCTTGAAGCTCTTTTATAGTTCCATTCTCAATTGCTTCTTTGGCAAGCTTGTTTGGAAGAGATGTATTTACTCCTATCCAAGTGTCCCCATTATTTGTCATTTCTAGAGAATATTTCAACTTTCTTTTAGGGTCGTCATGGTGAGAGACAAGCACTTTCCACCCTGGTTCCCAACATGTTTTCATGCTACCAGTATTTGCTGTATGAGCAGTAATAACTTCGCCATCTTTTAGTTCTATATCTGCCAAAAATCGTTTGTATCGTTTTAAAATTTTTCCCGGAATAATTTTTTTATCAAATTGCATAGAAATCCTTGTACACTTTATTCTGACATTGGTTAAATTACATAATGTTATAAAGACTTTGTGAGGTCATAATATGGAACACCAAAATACTGCGAAAAGAATAGCTCAAATATTACTAGAAAAAAACTGTGTAATTTTTAGGCCAAGTGATCCATTTATTTATGCTTCTGGTCTAAAAGGGCCAATTTATTGTGATAACAGAAAAATATTATCTCATCCTCAAGAAAGAAATATCATCTTAGATGAATTTAGTAAGTTGATTGTGGATAAGGACCTAAAGTTTGACTATATTGCAGGACTTGCGACCGCGGGGATTCCAATGGCCACAATGATAGCTATGACTCTAAATTGGCCATTAGCATATATTAGGTCAAAACCAAAGTCTCACGGGAAAGGCAATCAAGTAGAAGGTGATGTAAAAGAAAATACAACTCTCTTATTAGTGGAAGATTTAGTTAATCAAGCTTCAAGTTTAGAGGAAGCTTACAATGGTCTAATTAATGAAAAACTTCACGCAGATTCATGTTTATCAATCGTTGACTATGAAATGCCTGCTGCAAAAGACCGTCTAAATAAAATGGAATTAGATCTTTATTCTTTAACTAATTTAACAAATCTTATTGAAGTTGCTCGTGAAATGAATAAGATAAGTGATGAAGAAGTTGAATTAATTAAAGGTTGGCACGCAGATCCAAAGTCGTGGAGTTAAACACTTTTAACTAAAACTTGGGCCTAATTATCCGATAAAGAATCTGGACATAAACCTTTGTAATTAGACAGATTTATTTTTTCATTGTATGTAAATGACTTGTTACACACAAGTTCAATAAAATAGAGTAGGAGAACACTAATGAGTGAAAAGGCAAAGTTAGATCTTGGCGGACAAACAATTGAGTTACCAGTAATGATTGGTAGTGAAGGTGAAAAGGCCATTGATATTTCAAAATTAAGGGCCGAAACAAAATATGTTACTTTTGATAATGGTCTAGGAAATACTGGTGCTTGTACTTCTGCAATTACATTTATTAATGGTGCTGAAGGAATTTTAAGATATAGAGGTTACCCAATAGAACAACTTGCTGATCTTTCAACATTTTCAGAAGTTTCTTATTTATTAATAAACGACAAGTTGCCAACAAAAGAAGAATTAAAAACTTTTAATGAGAAAATAGGAACTGCAGCCTTATTACCAAAAGGTATAACTGACATGATTGATGCTTTTCCTAAAGACTCTCATCCAATGGGAGTGATTCAATCTGTAACAGCGGCCTTATCAGCATACTACCCTGAGCTTTCTGGAAGTGATTTAAGTGCTGAAAAAAAACAAGAAGTTATAAGACAATTAATGGGGCAATTAAAAACAATTGCTTCTCATTTTTATAGAAGAACTCAAGGTTTAGATCCAATTGCACCTGATAGAAGTAGAAATTTCACAAACGACTTTTTAAATATGATGTTTGGTGAAGTTGATGATGATGTTGCTGATGCTCTTCAAACCCTTTTAATTTTACATGCTGATCATGAGCAAAATTGTTCAGCTTCTACAGCTAGAGTTATTGGCTCATCAAAGGCCAATTTATTTGCAACTATCTCTGGGGCCATTGGAGCACTATGGGGACCTCTTCATGGAGGAGCAAACCAGGCCGTTTTAGAAATGCTTGAAGAAATTCAAAATGATGGCGGTGATTATAAAAAGTTTATTGCAAAAGCTAAAGATAAAGAAGATCCATTTAGACTAATGGGATTTGGTCACCGTGTTTATAAGAACTTTGATCCAAGAGCTAAAATTATTAAAGAAGCTTGTAATACTGTTTTAGAAAAGCTTGGTGTAAATGATCCTTTACTTGATATTGCTAAAGGACTTGAAGAAGAAGCTCTTAAAGATCCATACTTTGTAGATCGTAAATTATATCCAAATGTTGATTTTTATTCTGGGATTATTTATAGAGCTTTAGGAATTCCAACAAATATGTTTACTGTAATGTTTGTTCTAGGGCGTTTACCTGGATGGATAGCTCAATGGAAAGAATTGATAGATTCACCAGGAATGAGAATTACAAGACCTAGACAAATCTATACAGGGTCAACAGTTAGAGAATTTGTAGAAATAAATAAAAGATAAATAAGAGGGGTCATTAATTTGGCCCTTTTTTTATGAAAGTAGAAACTCTAAGGCCTTTTTTATTAAACCCTCTTATACAAGATCATCAAGTTTTAGAGTCTCTAAAAATTCTTAATCAAACATATTTAGATAGAAAAGATTTAAAAAAACAAAAACTAGATGAAAATATTGTAAGCTCTTATGTTCTTTATTATTTATCTACAAATATTAAAAAACTTGATTTTGTTTTAGGTCAATTGAACGAAGATACAAAGAATAATATTTTAAATGGATCTATATTAGATTTTGGATGTGGCCCTGGAACTTACTCGCTAGGTTTTTTACAAGAATCTAACTTCAAAGGAAATTTAAAACTATTTGATAAATCTGATGTAATGATTGATCAGGCAAAGAAATTAATAAATGGATTATATCCTAATTCAAGTTGTGAATTTGTTAATGCTGTTGAAAAATGTGATACAATTATATTTGGAAACTCTTTTAATGAAATAGATATAATTGATTTTAGAAAAATTTTAAAAGCAGCAAAACCTACTAATATAATCTTAATTGAACCTGGAACTAAAGAAGTATTTCAAAAATTAATGGGACAAAGAGAATTTCTCATAGAAAATAAGTTTAATTGTGTTTACCCATGTGCAAGCATTAATAAAAAGTGCCCAATAATAGAAGATACCGATAACTGGTGTCATCAAATTATGAAAACCACTCACGACATTTCAATAGAAAGAATATGTCAATTGGCCAAAAAAGATAGAAGAACAATGCCAATGATTGCTCATGTTTACTCAAAAGATGGGATTAAAGATGAAAGATCAATTATCTTTAGATCTAAAAGAGAAACTAAGTTTTCGTTTGAATTTGAAGTATGTGGTTACGTTGGCGATGATGTCGTTTTAAGCGATTTTGTTTATTTAAAGAAAAAGTTTAAAAAGATAGATCAAAAAAAAATTAAACAAATTAGTGCGGGAATGAGAGTAAAGGAAGACTTCTAAGAAATCTTCCTTTAAAAACTTATTTTTTATTCTGTTTCAAACTCAGTTGTAGTTTCTTGTTTTTTATCATTATGTTTTGCTCTATAGATAGCTCGACTATTTCTTTTTGATTTTTTTCTAATTAGCATTTTTTCTTCATCTGAGATTTCACCATCTCTGGCCGCTCTTTTTTTCACTCTTCTAAGTTGTCTTCTATTTTGTCTTAACTTCATTCCTTCTGCTTTAGAAATTTCACCGTTTTTTAGTCCATGTTTAATTCTTTTGTTTTGTCTTCTAGAATTCGCCCTAGCATCTGAAAAGAAATCACCCATAAAAAGTATCGATAAAGCTATAATTAAATATTTCATACAACCTCCTAAGCTGTTTGTAATATACATACGAACGTAAAGCCTAAAGGTTTCGCTATTAAAGTGATCAAAATAATACAGTAATAAAAACAAGAAGTTGCGAATTTTATAAAATAGTGAATAATTAAAAGTGGGATGATTTTTATAATAATTAACTACTTGAAAATACAAGGAAATATAATCTTTGCGAAACTTTTTTAATAGCTTAAGCGTAGGACTTAGTAAGACAGATGAAGAGCTAATGGAGTTAGTCAAAAAAAACAACCAATTGGCCTTCAGAAAACTTTTTGATAAATACCAAGGGTTATTAATGGGTTTTGTATATGGATTTGTTAAGAATAAAGAGATTGCTGAAGAGCTAGTTCAGAAAAGCTTTATGAAGTTATATGATCATAGACAATCATTTGATTCAAGTAAGAAGTTTAAGACTTGGCTTTGGACAATTGCTAAAAACAATGCTCTTGATCATATAAAAAAGAAAAAAGAGCAATTACTTGAAGACTATTTAAGGCCCGATCAAAGTGGTGATTTTGATATTGTAGGTAGTATTGAAGATGTTAATTACAATCTAATTAATATGATTCTTGAGAAAGAGACAAAACAATACATTTTAAATCTTTTAGATAAATTGCCTTTAGATCAAAGAGAAGCAATTTATTTGAAGTTTGCTTCAGATATGTCTTTGAAAGAAATAGGTGAAGTTATGAACAAATCTGAAGGAGCGGTTAAATCATTAATATTCAGAGGGAAGAAGAGTTTAGAAAAAATTATAGGTGAGAGTAAAAATGAATAATGATGAGAAAAAATTTGAAAAGTTGATTCAGAATAATATGAAAATGTCTCTATCAGAAGAGGCGAAAAATAAATTTTGGAATGACTTTGATGAAAAATTTGGTAAAGAAAAATCATTTTCATTATCTTCATTTTTATTAAAGGGAATTGTTCCCGTTGCAGTTGCTTGTTCACTAGTGATTGTTTTTATAAATTATAATAGAGGACCTGAAAATATTGAATTTAATGAATTAGTAAATATTCCTGTAAACGAACATCAATTTGTAATTGAAAATATGAATGCAATTGATGAGCTTGATAGAATTGATGAAATTAGTGATGAAGAGTGGGAAATTTTATTAGGGGAAGAGCAATCGTGAAAAAAATTATTTATTTTATAATTTTTGCTCACATTGCAATTGCTGATACGGCCAGCGATGAAG
>CAXHCD010000109.1:0-10778 GCA_964015265.1 uncultured Oligoflexia bacterium | reverse complement strand
TTGAAACTTGAGTTCCTTCACAAGATAAAGTGGCAATACAACTACTTCTACTATATATACTTTCACAGGATTTAACAGCTTCTGCGGCAGATAGACCGTAGTATCCTCTCGTATTACACTTTACTCCAACTTCGTCACAACTTTCTTTTAGATCTTCTAATTTTAGCTGTAAACGTTTAATTCTATGCTCTATTTTCTCAATATTATTGCATTGGTTGTTTGCAAAAGAAGGTGTGTTAATTGTGATTAATATTAATGCCAATAAAAGTTTCATTTTCTCTCCCCAGTGAAAATATGATCGCAACAATATTTCATTAGGGCCGATTTGAAAAGAAGTGCATTTTGACACTGTAAAATGTTTCAACTTTTTAGATGACTTAAATAAAAGTATAAAATAATTTCTCATACTATTTTATCTATTTTTAATAGGTTAAGGTTTAATAATGAAAATGTTTTTTTTAATAATTTTTGCTTTGAATTATTTTGCATTAGCAGAAGATAGGCCAAGATCAAACTCATGTAAATCAATCGTTAAAAAGTTAAAAAAAATTGAAAAGAATCAAAACTATTGCAATAGTGATGATGAATGCAAAATTTATCATTGGCCTAAAGACTCTCTAAGTTGTTTTAGATATGCAAATAGAAAATCAAATATTTTAGAATATCAAAAAATTCTTTCTGAAAATAAAGTAAAATGTGGTTTTCCAATTTATGAGTGTGAAGCACCTTCCTCAGAAATTGTTTGTATTAATAAAATATGCAAAGAAAAACCTTGGTATATGATTAATTTAAAAAATGCTACAAGTATTGCTAAAAAATGTCTTATTAATACTAAGTGGAGAATAAGAGAGTTAGAAATTGTTACTGGGTCAATTAGAAAAAACTCTGTTGGTGAAAAGTATTGGAACCTAAAAATAGATCAAAGAAAACCAGCTCCTGAATCTGCTAGATTTGTTCAAGTTCATTTTTCAGGATTGGTGAAGTATTTGGCATTTCATAAATCAGGGAAGTTTCAAATTCAAAAAAATGGTGATTGCAAAAAGCTAAAATAAATTATTAAGAAATCGTGATTAGCCTTAAATAAATGTTCTAAGTTATTATAATTATTGAATTTAGATTTATTTTGGAAAGTGTACAGTCTCTACACAAGTTTAAAAAAAATTCAAATTTCAAGTATTTAGAGTGAAAAATTGAGAGAATGTTAAACAGGTAAAAAAAGGAGACTATTAATGAAAAAAATTTTAGCAATAACGATTGCTTTATTAATGAGTTCAAGTACATTTGCAAACCTTAATAAAGTAAAGGTCCAAAAGATACAGAATACTGGTAAAAATATTTTAAAAATTGCCAGTGCTTATGCAGCAACAGAAGTGACTTCCTCATTAGGAAAAAATCCTGCTCATTGGGCAAATGATAATTATACTATGTTTGGTGTATTTGCGATTGTTGCAGGAGTAGCGGGTACAGCAGTATATACCGCAGGTACGACATCTGAAGCGTTTTTAGATGATGAAGAACAAGATCAGCAAGAGAAAGTGATTGAGCTCGAAGATTTACTAGTTCGTTTAGAGTCTGAAGCTTTAATTGGTAAAGAAAGACCGAGTTTAATAGAAAGAGGTCCGATTGGTATATCAGCTCAAGAACTGGAAATGAAAGGTCTAAGCAAGGAAGATAAAATTATTGCTTTATCAATGATAATTCTCGAAGTTAATAATGGTGAAGACGATATAGATTCATTACTTGAAGGATATTCGAATAGTAAAAAGAATAGAAAAATTGTTCAAAATACAATTGATCTTTTTCAATTAAGATAATTTTTTAATTAAAATGTTTAAATATCTTTTTTTATTTGTTGTTTTTTTCTCCTCTTTTTCTCACATAGTAAGAGCAAAAGAGGAGATTCAAACTATAAATCATATATATGTTGCAATTGCAGGACCTGAAAGTGGTCTAGGACAATTTGGACACGCTTTTGCAATGTTTAGTAAAAGACCATGGAATTTTCAGGAATCGATTTTTTATCAATATGCACTCGACTTTTCACTTATTCCAGATCAATTGAACCCAGATCGAAGACAAGATTTTTCAAGTTATTCTATAAAAGAACTATACCAAATTTATGAAATTTTTAGTGATTCCCCATTAGTTGTAAGTAAAGGTAAAGGATTGAAGTTTATTCAAAAGTACCAATCTGAATTTAGAAATATAGTCATATATAAACTTGATCTAACACGAGAGGAAATTTCACTTGCCCATGAAGAATTTGAAAATGATTATAAGAATTTTAATGAGGCCTTTCTTAAAAATTCTAGTGAAGAAAATGATTTGTTTTCAAAGTATCATATTTTAAAAAATAATTGTGCAACTGTGTTACTTCGAAAATTAAATGGAGTATTAGAAAAAACACGTGGCAAACCCTTGATAGACTTAACTTTATGGGATGAATATGGCCGAATTAGTTTTGACGCCGTTTTTAGTAAAAAGTCAATTTTATCAACTGTGCCTATATTTTTAAGCAAACTATTAGATGAATCTGGTTATGTTATAGATAAAGACGTTTATAGACCTCAACTTACAAGAGATATTGAACTTTTATCTAACTTTAATCTTGCCTTAAAAAAAGTTTTTAATAGTTGCTCTAAGAATGAATTATCTCAGGTTTACACAAAAATATTTGGAAATATTAAATTAAGAAATAATGAAAAAATTCTAAAGCAATATCATTCTGATTTAAAATCTTGTAAAAATAGTTCGGAAAGAAATGACTTTTCAATGCTTATTGCTTTATCTATTTTCATGACTAAAAATAGTAGTATATTTTCAGATTTAAGATAGAGGTTATTCTAGATCTAATGTTGATATAATTTGACTTAATTCTCTAATTGAATCATTTATATCTGAGTTATCAGTTTTTTGTTTTTCTAAATATTCAATCATATGACTTTTAAATTCATCAGGGCTTTTTTGGTTGTCGATAATAATTTGATGTAATAATTCAATATCAGAATTTTCTTCCAAATCTGCATACCAAAGATTATCCCAAAAAGTGTAATTATCGTAAACATCTCCATAGGTATATGAGGCCATGGCGAGTATGAAAATAAGAGATAAATTTCTTAAATGGGAAACCCAATATTTAAGGGCCCTACTTGCACCATGAGTGTAATATAAATAACGATAAAGACCCTTTGGTCCTTTGTTTTTGAAAATTTTTAAATGGGTTAACTTAAAAGGAATAGATTGTCTGTGAAACTGGAAAGGTAATATCAATAATAATAATTTGGAAGCATCTTTAGTTATTTTTTTGTTAAGTTCACTTTTTTGCAATTTTATATCTTTTGAGTAAAGTAATGCAAACTTGATATTTATAAAGTCAGAAAGTTCGTTTATATTATGACTTAAAAATTCACTTTTAGATTGGGTATAGATATTTATAAATCCAGTATTCTTTTCACTAAGTAAATGTAGAATATCTAATGTGTAACTTGAAATTTCAAAATTGCTTTTCAATCCCTCACTTGGCCAATAAACTATTTTTTTCTTCTTAAAGAGTTTTAATCTATCTATTGCCTCATTTAAAACAGGGTACTTAACATTTCTTAAAACTATACTTTGATTCTGTCTTTTTAGATTTTCCAACCTTCTTAAAAGATACTCTTTATTACTTTCATCAAGTTGTTCAAATAAGTCTTTTAATGCCCATTCAAAATTATTAGAAGGAGAGAAGTTTGCGCTATCATTTAAAGATTCAATCAATTTATTCCAATTTAATTGTAAATTGTTGTGATCGAATAATGAATTTTCTAAAGAGGAAAAGCAATTTCTACTACGAAGGAGAATTTCAAGATTAGAATTCGGATTTCTTCTTATAAAAGCAGATTGGCAGGAAGTAACAAGAATTAATAAAATAAGAAAAATTTTGTTCATTTTCACACTATATCTGATCGTTTCTATAGCACTAATCTTTAGAAATACACAAAAAATGGGCACATTTATCCACTTCTTTCTAAGTACTTAGAATCATTTTTAAGAATTTCGTAAGTTTGCGATAAGATTAGTACATATAAGGATGTACCAATGAATCTAATCAAAAAACTTAAGACTAGTTTAGTTATTTTCTCACTTTTATTTCAAACGAGTTTTGCTATCAATGCTTATGCTGGTGATGATAGCGATCCATCAAGTACATTACTTACTTGGTCTGCAGGATTAAGTGGGGCAGCTAGTTTAAGTATGTGTACACCAATTGGTGTAGGTGTACCGGCCGTGTCTTTTTATATGTTTAATGCAGCTGCGATTGCATATTGGGCAGCGGATATGTTCTTTACTGATGACAATGAAAGTAACCTCAATGAAGAGTCCAAAAATACGACAAATGATCAGTATCAGCAAAATCAGCAAGCAATGGAGCAAGCTAAAAATGGCTACAATGAAAGTGCTGATGCTTCTGAAGAAAAAGCAAAGTTAAAAAAGACTGCGGCAATAGCTTTTATGGCCGCTTCAGCAGCTGCAATTATTGAAGAAATTATGGCCTATACTACATTAACGACTGAAATAACTGCTTATGCTGTTGGTTGTGCTAGTGTATACGGTTCGGCAGGAGCAATTGCAGCTTGCCAAGCATCAAATGCAATGGGTGCCTATGCCATGTCTGGGATAGTGCAATGTGCAGGTGAAGGTATTGCAATAGCATCTGGATTAAGGGCCTGTGCAGCAGCAACTTGTGCTTGTGGATTCCCTGGAGCTTTTGGCTGTAAAGAAGAAGCAAATTTAGTTACCTTATCAGCAAAAACTTTAGCAATGGAAACTGGTAAAGCTGTTGTAAAACAAATGATCAAAGGAATGTTAATAAGTGCTGTGGCTAAAGGTGTTGCTGGAAGTAGTGATGAGATTGCTGGATTACTTTCAATTGGAATAGCGGCCTTAATGGTTTATACATCTGCTCAAGTAACTCCAGTTGCAAGAGCCGGAACATATATGTCATTTTCATTAGAAGCTTATACCGCTTCTGAAGACTCTCAAGCAAAGGCCGATGCTTATAAGCAAGCAGCTAATCAAATTGAACAAAATATTCAAGATTTAAGATCTTCAATGACGACTCAAACATTGGATGCTAATCAAGCAGGACAAACAACAACTGCAAGTGTTGATACAATTGAGGCCAATGAGTCTGGCTTTATTGAAGTTGATGATTGTCTCGTTCAAGGAGCTAATGGATTACAACCAGATGAAGACTGTGCTTGTAAAAAAACAAATACATGTGCAAAAGTTGAGGATCTAGCAGGAGGGTCTAAAAACTCAGCACCAAAATTTACAGTGTCTTCAGGCTCAAATGTAGTCGATGGTGCTTTTGCAACAACTCAATCTTTATTCAATGGACTTGCTAATGGTGACTCAGCCGCAGTTAATGGTGCTGTGAATTCACTAGCTGCTCAAGAAGGGGCCATTAGAAGAGAGTTTAAAAAGCAAATTAAAAAACTTGATAAGCTTAGAAAAAAGCAAGGTCTACCACCTGTAAATCTTGAAAAAAGATCGCAAAACTTTTCAAAAATAGCTAAAAAATTAAATAGATCTACTGCTAGTAAATTTCCAGCAACGGCCCTTGCAATAATAAACAGTGGAACAGCTACTAAAGAAGAAAAAAATAAGGCAATTAACAAGTTAGCAGATGATATGAGTAAAAAAGTTATTCAAAGCTCTATTGATATGAGTGCTGTTAAGAATAATTACTCTCTTGATGATGAACCAAATTTTGGAGATATGAGTGATCAAAATCAAGAATCACAATCAGCTGAGTCTACATTAAGTAAAATTGCTGATGATAATTATATTGTTGATGATAGTTCAATTATAAAAGATAAAAGTGTTAGTATCTTTAAAATCATTACAAATCGGTACTTGAGATCAGGCGTTAAAAGATTATTTAGAGGTAATGAACCTTAGTCTATAAAGTAATCTTAACCATACATCTATAAGCATGTTCAGCTAAAGTCGATTGATGTTGAAGATTTACAACTCTTTTAGATGGTACAATTTTATCCCCAGAAACACTTTCAGTTGAAATTAATTTGTTATTTATATCGTATAAATAAAGTTCCAAATTATTTTCAATATTAATTTCTTTATTTGATGGGTTATCAATTGAAATATTGATTAGATGCTCAGTTATTACACATTTTGATGAAATCTTATATTTTCCCAGTACTGCATTATAAACGTATGGGGGAGCCTTTGCATTTAATTTAGCTTGTCCCATTTTCATAGTAGGCATAGGCATACTTGAAACAGCACTCTCTTCATTTTCTTTATTGCAAGAAACAATTAAAAAAATAAAGAGAGTCGCTATATAAAATCTCATAACTAAAATTTTTTATTTTTGATCTTCTAGAAATCTTTCTGCTCTAATGGCCGCCATACATCCAGTTCCAGCAGCTGAAATTGCTTGTCTGTAATAAGAGTCTTGAACGTCACCACAGGCAAAAACACCTGGAATATTTGTGTCTGGATGATGACCCTTAGTAACTATGAAGCCATGGTCATCAAGGTCTATCTGTCCGTTTAAAAATTTAGTATTTGGAGTGTGGCCAATTCCCATAAATAGGCCATCGGTTTGTCTTTCAGTTATTTCACCAGTCTTTGTATTTTCAACTTTTATACCTGTAACACCAGTTTCATTTGAAAGAATTTCTACAACTTGAGCATCCCATACAAATTCAATTTTAGGGTTATCAAATGCTCTTTGTTGCATTGGCTTTGAAGCTCTTAAAGTATCTCTTCTGTGAACAACATAAACTTTCGAAGCAAACTTTGTTAAAAAGTTAGCTTCTTCCATTGCCGTATCACCACCACCTACAACGTGAACAACTTTATTTCTATAGAAAAAGCCATCACAAGTAGCACATCCACTTACGCCTTTTCCGATTAATTCTTTTTCATTAGGAAGACCTAGATACTTTGCTGAAGCACCTGTAGAAATGATAACTGTATTGGCCAAATATTCATCACCATTTTCACAACTTACTTTAAATGGTCTTTTACTTAAGTCTACGTTTGTAACCATTGTGCTTAAATATTCAGTCCCAAATCTTGCAGCTTGCTTTTTCATGTTTGCCATAAGGTCAGGTCCCATAACACCTTCAGGAAAACCTGGAAAATTTTCAACATCAGTTGTTGTTGTTAATTGTCCACCTGGTTCATGTCCTTCAATTACTAAAGGGGCCAAGTCAGCTCTAGAAGCATAAAGAGCAGCAGTATAACCCGCAGGTCCAGATCCAATAATTATTACTTCTTTAGTTGTCATTGTTTTCCTCATCATTTTCTTCATCATCTTCAAAGAATGAATGAATATCAGGTTCTGTAGCAGCTACTAATTTTTTAATCTTTTCAGGCCGATCATCTTCCTCAGGATTTAACTCATAGTATGCTTTAATTGACATTAACTCTTCTGGTTTAGGTGCTTCTTTAAACACTTTAAACTTTTCTCCACTTAACGAACATTCGTATATGTGAAAAATCTTTTTTCTCTTTTTGGCCATTGGGACTCCATTAAAAATATTTCAAATAGATATACTGTAATTTAGAGGATTTGGCCATCATAGACAAGGTGCATTATTTGAACAGGAGAATATTTCCTTCACACATTTTCAAAGGTCCTGCATGTTAAAATAGTAATATGATCAGAATCTTGTTTTTTCTAGGGGTTACACTACTTAGCAGTCCTTGTTTCTCCCTAAATGGTATTAAAATATTAGAAGTTAGCTCTAGTGGTAAGAGTATTCTGATTAATATTGGAAGATACGAAAAAATAGCAGAAGGGGATAAGGCCACATTGGTCTTTCAATTAGAGCCTAATGCAACAAGTATTTCTAGACCCGCCCTTACAATTACCGCCAAAGCAGAAGCAATAAAAGTAAATGCCAGAGAATCTTATTGGTTTTTAAAAGAAGTTGAAAATCCGGCATTAATAAAAAAATATCAAAATATGCTCTTACTTACAGTTGATGGATCAAACTTTGGAAGAAGAGACCTTAGGTTTAAACATAAAAAAGTTGTTCTAAGAAAAGGTCAAACTCAAAAAGAATATTTAGATGCAGAACTAGACCAGTCTGCTGATGAAGTGGTTGAAAAAGATGAAGAGTATGAAGATGGTGAAAAGTTAACATCAAGTGAAAGTGACTTTGCTGAAGATGTAGAAACATTGGCCTTTGAAAATATGGATGAAGCTGAAAGTGTTAGTTCTAATGATTATGAAGATGATTTAGAAGTTTTATTTAATAATGAATTAGATACACCAGTTGAAAACGATGCATATAGAGAAGAGATGAAGGAAAAAATTCATGACTCTGTTGTTGAAGGTAATGTTGAAAAGTATAATTCGCTTCCATTTGGAACAATCGACTTATATAAAGAAACTTCTCCATTCAGATCCAATATGGGAAAAATTCAAGGTAAATATGTTTCAAAAACTGTTTTTGATAAATATAAAAAGAGTAGAGAAAGAGAAACATATATAACTAATCAAGCACTAGCTAAAATGAAGCAAGGTGGGCCTTTGTGGTCGGCCGACATGGATGATGAACAACTTAGAAGATATTTTGTATCGAGTGGAATTCAAAAAGAATACAGAAGAAGAGAAAAAGCACTTGAGAATAGATCCAATAATGAAATTTTTATTAAAGGAGATATTGGTCTTTCAAATCATACCACTTCAGAAGATGCAAACAATCAAGGTAATGGCTATTCTTTAACTTTTGGTTACGACTATCACTTAATGAGATGGTCTGAAAGTTTAAGAAAATTTAGCTTAGAACTGAGTATTAGAAATTCCAAAAATTATTATAACTTATCACCAAGTTTTTTCTTTGAAATCAATGGTGAGGCCAATGAAACAATTTATAGAATGGTCATGAATTGGTATATAAATAGGGTTCCAAGTGAAATCAAACGCCCAATCTTTTTTGTTGGAGCTGGTTTCGGAGTAGGTTACTCAATTATTAATTCAGCTGAATTATCAAAAGATTATAATTTTCAAATTGTTAATGTTCCAATCTTGCAAGCAGGTGTGAAATACCGCTTTAGTGCAGGAGATGAAGTCGATAGTGTTACTAGAATTGGTTATGGCATTATGTTTAATTTTGCTTATGAAGCAATTAGAGCATCAACAGGTGATGAAGTGACTGATGACATTGATGGATTAATTAGCGTAAATGACTTAAAATTTTCAGTAGGGTTAAATGTATATTTTTAAAGGCCCACTAGGAGAAAGAAATGAGATTAATTTTACTACTAGTTTTTAGTTTTATTGCCAATCTTGCATGGGGACTAGAGATAGATGAAAAATTAACTATTAGACTCTTAAGAACATCTAAAACGAAGAAAACTATATTAACAAATAGAGGCCTGGAAGATGGTCTAGTAGTTGGAGATCATGCCAAGTTTTTTCTAACAAAAGGTGTTGTTGCTAGAGGAGTAATGGTAAAGGCTTCTCCTGGACGTTCAGTTTGGTCACTTTATAGATTAATTGATCCGGTAGATGTTGAAGACGATAAAGTCATGAAAATAAAAATCTCAACACCATTAAAATTATCTGATGATAAAACTAGAGTTCTTAACCCGGATAATTCAGAAGAAAGGCTAGTATTAACTCCAGGAGGGTTAAAAGAGGACTTATCTGAGTTTGAAGAAGGAGAGCTTAGAAGTATTTATCAAATTGATAATACAAAAAGAGTTGTCACTGTTCCAAGACCTGAGACTAGAACTATGGTGACTGGTGGAAAATTTCCAGAGAGAAATTTTGAATTATGGGGAGCTCTTCATTTTAGTAGTTTAAGCAGTACAAGTGAACTTAATGGAGTTGAAAATACTGCTACTTCAGGTAGTCCTGATTCAATCGAATTTAGTTTAGGTGGAGAATATTATTTTAAAGATAATGGATCATTTTTTAGTAAATTCTCTATTTATGGTTTTTATCATCAGGCTAGTGAAACTTTAGATAGTACAGTTTCAACTTCTGCAACCATAACTGACTCTATATCAACTAAGGAATTAGGTTTAGGAGTTAGGTATCACTTTTTATCTAATCCATACTCGTATCAAAGACTAATCGCTTACGTGACAGGTAGTTTAGGTTTTCTAGGAACAGTAAGTGGAGCTGGAGATGAAGAAAATGGTACATTCTTTTCTACTACGATTGGGGGAGGGATGAAGTATTATTGGAAAAATGGTTTTGGTCTTCACGGTCAGCTTGATTATCATATCAGAAATGAAGCTTATAGTTTTGAACTTACGAACTCAGAAATTGAGATAGAAAGATCAGTTTCAGGGGTTAGAGCACAAGCTTCTTTAGCTTATCGATTTTAGGTGTGATTAATTTTGTTAACTATGGTTAGGATAATAGTATTTCTCATACTATCTTTTACTATAACTATTTCTTGGGCATTTACAGACTTTCAACTTCGTTGCCAATCCGCAGATGATTGTTTTTTAGTTAGAAGAGTTTGTGGGGGATGGGGAGTTGCAAATTTAATAGGAGCTTTGAATGAAAGAAACACTCTCGCAATGTGTAGAATGGAGAATCGTTTATTTAATAATAATTGGAATATAAAACCTGCTATATCTTGCCAAAATAATCATTGTTTCGGATCGTTTAATATTATTTCTTTATTCATTTCATTATTTGAAAATAAAAGAATTGCTGATGATTTCATTACTCAAAATCAAGACCAGTCCTGGTTTATTAAAACTATAAAAAAACATTTGAGTTCAATAAGGGTTTTAGA
>CAXHCD010000108.1:0-10834 GCA_964015265.1 uncultured Oligoflexia bacterium | reverse complement strand
GAATTTAAATACCCCATTCCTAGATAAATACAAATTAAAAAAATATAGAGAGGAAAAATTTTAAAAGTTCTTTTTATAAAAAAAATCTTATAAAAAACTTTGCCATGAATACGATAATTTTCAATTAATTGATTCGTAATTAAAAAACCACTGAGAATAAAAAAAAGCTCTACTCCTCTAGCTAAAAAAAGAGCAATCTTTCTAAATATAATACTAGTGAATACATCATTTTCAGTTAGAACTAAGTTAAAATGGCAGAGTAAAACCATCCAAATGGCGATTGAGCGTAAAACATCTAATGAGATTTTTCTATTTTCTAATTCCCATAATGTTTTAATCATTTTTTCTTATTAATTGCATCCTCATATTGAGCAATTTCTTCAGGACTTAAAGATGAGACACTTATACTAGAGACTTTTCTGGCCTTTCTTCCTTCTTCACAGGTGTGTTTTCCACCGTCCATTTCGCAAGGAATATTTTTTCTTCCTTCTTTCATCCAAAAAATCTCTTTTCCACAATATTTACAAGAGGCCATAACCCTACCTTTAATTTGTCGCTAGTTCTTGTTGTTTCTTTTTTTCACACTGATCTTTTTTCTCACAGAACATACAGTCTTCACCCATAATTGAACCAAGCCCGCCACATGAGCCTTTTAACTTTCGATTTGAGAAGATTACACCCACTGCCATAAAAGTGATCGTTAAAACCAAAATTGTTAATACTGCCCAAAAATATTCCATAAAACCACTATATCTTATTTAAATAATCTTTAAAATGACTTGTTTGAGTTTCTACAAAAGTCCCTTCTTTTTGGCCAGTTTGCTCTTGCAAAGTTATAAAATATGCAGCGATACCATGACGCTCGGCAAAATCAAGACCAATCTCAGGCCCCATAACCATAAGGGTTGTAGAAAGAGTATCAGCTACAGCACAAGACTTTTCATCAAGTACAGTAACGCTTAATAACTTGTGCTCAACTGGTCTACCAGTCTTAGGATTAATCGTGTGTGAAAACCAGTGTCCATTAGATTTAAAATAATTTCTATAACTTCCGCTAGTGGCCATAGCACCTTTAAAACCAAGGACTTTTTGCACACCTCTTATCTCCTCTGATGGATTTTCAATTGCAACAGTCCAATTACCAGAGGGCTTTTTCCCTTCGGCCTTAATTTCTCCACCTATTTCAACTAAAAAGTTTTTTATATTTTTAGATCTTAGAAGTTTTGCTATTTCATCAACTCCCCAACCTTTAGCATTTGAAGATAGATCAATATAAAGCTCAGAAGTCTTTTTAATAATTAAATTTTCATTCTTAACTAATTCAAATTTTTCACTTCCAACTTTAGATAAAGCATCCTTAATTTTCTCATCCCCTGGAACAATTCTTTTTCCATTAGGTCCAAAACCCCATAAATTAACTACAGGGCCAACAGTTACATCAAAGCTTCCTTTAGAAAGCGCATTATAATTTTTAGATAAAATAAGAAGGTTTAATAATTCATCTGAAATTTTATATTTTCCTTCCTTAGATGTATTTAAAATAGAAAGCTCAGAATCTGGTATATATGTAGACATTATATTATTTATACTTTTCAATTTACTATCAATAAGCTTATGAAGAGCATCTTTATCGATACTGGCATCATCAGGTAAATATCTCACGAGATATGTTGTCCCCATAGTTTTACCTTTTAATAAAACCATCGGATCTTGTGGTTTGCATCCACTTATAAAAAGTAGAAAAACGAGAAAGAAGAAACTTATCCCCAATATATTATATATGTTTGCACTAATAAGATTGGCATATCCATGCACATCACAAGTACAATCTGAGCTTCTTAATTTATCCATAATGCAATATTGGTATTAATATCTAGAATGACAAGCTCTTTTATAAAAATTAAACAGTGCGCACTGCGTTATTCTATTAATAACTTCAAGTCTATGACCAGTCTTCGACCATCAATCTTTTTAAAACCGGGAATATGTATATGTCCATCTAGGTCAGGATCATTCTCTACAAGATCTCCACCATCATCTTCATATCTTTTATCATAGTACACAGACAAAGTTACACTCTCGGCTATTTTTTCATCAAGTCCAAACTGAATATGATTGCTACTAGGCTTTCTAAAGAAATACGATCTTCCTCCAAAAGCTCCTCCATCTAATTTTGCAACATTTAAATTAATATTCATTTCTTTTTCTTTAACTTGTGCATTTAACTCGCTTGCTAATCCTAAACTATGTCTAAATTTCAATAGATATTCTCCATCATTGTTTGCGCTTACATATAGGTCATTATTTCTTCCAGTTTTACCAAGCCTAAGTACATCATCTGCTTTTGAACTTATCTCAACAACACTAAAAAACTCGTCTCCACTATCGGTAACTATTTCATATCCATACTTACCTAAATCAAATTCTTTCTTTGATTTTTTTTCATCTTTAACTGCTACACTATCCCCAGTTATTAAATTTTGTAATCCCACTTCATTTTTGAGCCGGGATTTTTTAGATCTAAAGTAGTCTTTTAAGTTTTCAATTTCTTTTAATTGAGTATCGACAGTTTTGTCACCGGGCAAAAGATTCTTATCATTAAATGGGTAATATTTATAAAAACTCAACTTGGCCTTTCCCGATGGTTCTATGACTGCCTTAATAATTAATCCATTATTTGATTTTAAAAACACAACTCTTTTTTTAGTGGTATTACCGAAGGCATATAGCCCCAGTAAACTATCAATAGATTCATTTTCCGGAATGGGTAAACTTTCAATGAAAACTAATCCTTCTGAACGAAATTCTTTTTCAGAATGTATAGGAAAAAAATGACAAGGCCTATTAACTCCTTCGCTATAAAAAGATAGTGCATATTGAATATGAAAATTAGTCATATTCTCTAATACTCCTTCTTCTTTTAATAAACTGGGGTAATTATTTACAACATAATATGAGATTAAGGAGTTAATATTATCTACTAAGTGTGCTCTTTCAAAAGTATTTAAACCTACAGAGTAAGTATTATTTGAAAATAAATCTGTTTCACTCTGAAACTCTTCATCAGAGATTTTTTTAACAAAAACAGAATTTTCTCCAACTACTTTTTCAGACTCATTTGAATAACAATTGAGATGATATCCAAATCCAAAAATTACTAAAACTTTTAGTAATAATTTAAATTTAAAATTCTGAATTTTTTCTAAATAATCCACCTTAACCTATCGGTATTCAATAGATACTTAATTAAAAATTTCAAATAACCGAGTTTTTTACTTAGAAGATGGTATAAAAAAAGCACCGAAATATTCGGTGCTTAATATATATGATTATTTTGAATTACTATTAACCACCAAAATCATCTAACATAATATCATCTCTTTCAACGCCTAAGTCGACAAGCATATCAATTACACATTTATTCATTATTGGAGGTCCACATAAGTAATATTCACAATCTTCTGGGTTTGGATGATCTTTTAGATATTCGTCATGTAGAACTTGATGAATAAACCCTGTATAACCTTTCCAATTATCTTCAGGAAGCGCATCTGATAAAGCACAATGCCAAGTGAAATTCTCATTTTCTCTTTGAAGCATATCGAAATCTTCAACATAGAACATTTCTCTTTTAGATCTAGCGCCATACCAAAATGTAACTTTTCTATCAGTTTTGATTCTTTTCATTTGATCAAAAATATGTGATCTCATTGGCGCCATACCTGCTCCCCCACCAACAAATATCATTTCTTTCTTTGTGTCTCTAGCGAAGAATTCACCAAAAGGGCCAGAAATTGTAACGTCATCGCCTGGCTTTAAGTTAAAAATATAAGATGACATTTTTCCAGGAGGAGTTCCTTTTGGAGCTCTTGGAGGAGGAGAAGCAATCCTTACGTTTAGCATAATGATTCCTTTCTCTTCAGGGTAATTTGCCATTGAGTATGCTCTAATTGTTTCATCTTCTACATATGAAATATTATCCCAAACTTTAAATGTATCCCAATCACTGTGATACTCTTCTTCAATATCAAAATCTTTGTAGTCAATTTTAAGTCCTGGAGGTCTTTCTATTTGAATAAAGCCACCGGCCCTAAATGGAACTTCTTCACCTTCAGGCAATTCTAAGACTAACTCTTTAATAAAAGTTGCAACATTATGATTTGATCTAACTTTACACTTCCACTTTTTAACGCCAAATACTTCTTCTTCAACTTCAACTTTCATATCTTGTTTCACACTTACCTGACACGAAAGCCTACATCCTTCTTTAGCTTCTCTTTTGGTAATATGTGAAAGCTCAGTTTCTAGTATATCTCCACCACCAGATAGAACCTTCACTTTACACTGGCCACAAGTTCCACCGCCCCCACAGGCACTTGAAACAAATAATTTTTGATCAGCTAAAACATTAAGTAATTTCCCACCAGCAGAAACGTTAACATTTTTTTCACCATTAATATTTAAAGTAACATCACCAGTATTTACGAGTTGTGACTTTGCTATCAAAATAATTACGACAAGTGCAATTACGATAGCTGTAAACATACCTACACCAAGAACGATTTCATTCATTTTTCAAACCCTTCTGAATCTTAAAGTTGAATACCTGAAAACGCTAAAAAACCTAGCGCCATCAAACCAACAGTTATAAAAGTTATTCCTAATCCTCTTAATCCTTCTGGAACATCAGAGTACTTCATTTTTTCTCTAATACCAGCTAATGCCATAATTGCAATCGCCCAACCAACACCTGATCCAAAACCAAATACAACTGACTCAGCAAAATTATAATCTCTTTCGACCATAAAAAGTGAGCCACCAAGAATCGCACAGTTTACAGTAATCAAAGGTAAGAAAATACCTAATGAATTATATAGTGCTGGGAAAAATTTATCCAAAGTCATTTCTAAAATTTGAACTATTGCTGCGATAACTCCAATATAAGAAATTAAGCCTAGGAAAGTTAAATCCAGCCCTTCTAATCCTGCCCAAGCAAGAGCATTTTCTTTTAATAAATAATTATAAATTAAATTATTTACTGGAATTGTAATAGTCTGAACAACAACAACAGCGATACCAAGACCAATTGAAGTTTTAACTTTTTTAGAAACTGCTAAAAAAGTACACATTCCAAGGAAAAAGGCCAATGCCAAATTCTCAACAAAGACTGCTTTCATAAAAAGTGATAAATAATGTTCCATAACCTATCCTTGCTCCACTTGATCTTTTTTCCAAGTTCTTAATCCCCAAATAAATATACCGATTAAAATGAACGCACTTGGAGATAAAAGGGCCATACCATTTGGTACGTACCATCCACCATCATTAATTGGTGTTAAAATATTCATTCCAAAGATTTTTCCAGAACCAAATAGTTCTCTTGCAAATCCAACAAATAATAAAACTATTGCATATCCGATTCCATTTCCGAGCCCATCAAAGAAACTCATTACTGGTCCATTTTTCATTGCGTATGCTTCAGCACGCCCCATAACAATACAGTTTGTGATAATTAAACTTATGTATACAGACATTGATTTTGCAATATCATAAACAAATGCTTTTAAAACTTGGTCAGTGATAATTACCAGTGATGCAATAACAGTCATCTGAACAATAATTCTAATACTATTTGGAATATAATTTCGAATTAATGAAACGGCTGTATTTGAAAAAGCTGTAACGAGAGAAACTGCTACTGCCATAACAACAACTGATTCTAACTTTGTAGTAACCGCTAGGGCCGAACAAATCCCTAAAATTTGAAGAGCGATAGGATTGTTATCAAACATTGGTTTAAAAACGACTTCTTTTAACTTACTCATTACATGGCCTCACTTCTAAACTTTTCTAAATATGCTCCATATCCGTGTTCACCAAGCCAATAATTAACCATTCCCTCAACTCCATTTGATGTAAGAGTTGCACCTGAAAGTCCGTCAATTTGATGAGATGCATTTGGATCACTTAGATTAACACTTCCTTTAACCACATCAATAATTGGTTCATAGGAATCATTTAAAGCTACTTTATTTTTCCAACCCTGTTTCCATTTTGGATTATCAACTTCACCACCTAAGCCAGCAGTTTCACCATGTTGATAGTAACCAATACCTAAAACAGTTTTTGTGTCAGTATCAAGAGTTATGAAGCCATACAGAGTTGACCATAGCCCCTTACCTTTTATTGGAAGAACTAACTTAACAACTTGACCATTCTCTAAAATTTGAAAAACTTTTCCATACTTTGATCTAAATCTAATTCTTCCTAAATCCTTATCATTTGGAATAGAAATATTTTGCCCAGGTGTTTTGGCAGCCTTATTTTGATCAAAAGTTTCTGGGTCCATATCAGTGACTTCACCTGTTTCAAAGTCAATTACTTGTGCCTTAACATTTTTATAAGCTTGCTCAATTTTTTGAGCAGTTATATTTGAATCCTCAACGACACCGGCAGCAATTAATAAATTTTTCTTAATATCTAACCTTTTATTAAATTCTTGTTTTGGTCTTAAAATAACTGCGGAACCTGATACGAGAACTGAACAAACAACGCATAATAATCCCGCAACAGTTAAAGTACCTGCTACACTATCCTTGAACGACATTTCTAAGCTCCCTTCTTTTTATATTTGCTTCCACTACAAAGTAATCAATTAATGGGGCAAAAACGTTTGCAAATAAAATTGCCAGCATCATTCCTTCAGGGAAGGCCGGATTAATTACTCTTACGAGCACAACCATAAATCCAATTAATAAACCGTAAATGTATTGCCCTTTTTGAGTCATAGCAGCTGACACTGGATCTGTGGCCATAAAAACTAAACCAAAAGCAAAGCCTCCAAGTACTAAATGCCACATGGGAGTTACCTGAAACATTTGATTCGTATCACTACCAATAGTATTTAATATAAACGCAAAACCTGCCATACCAACTAATGTACTAAGCATAATTCTCCATGACCCTATTCCTGTTAAAATCAAATAGAATGCCCCAAAGATACAAGCAAGTGTTGAAGTTTCCCCCATAGATCCTGGAACAAAACCTAAAAATGAATCCATCCAAGAAACTTTTAATCCCGCTAGTCCACCGGCAGCAGCTTGAGAAAGAGCTGTTGCACCAGAAACTCCATCGGCAGCAATCCAAACTAGATCACCAGAAATTTGAGCAGGGTAAGCGAAAAATAAAAATGCCCTGGCCGTTAGTGCTGGGTTTAAAAAGTTTTTACCTGTTCCACCAAAAACTTCTTTTCCAAATACAACACCAAAACTTATTCCAACGGCAACTTGCCATAGAGGAATTGTTGCTGGAAGTATAAGTGGAAATAATAAACCTGTTACAAGAAAACCTTCATTAATTTCATGTTTTCTAACTGTAGCGAAAATGACTTCCCAAAATCCACCAACAATATTTGTAACTAAAAATATTGGAACAAAATATAGAGCTCCTAAGATCATATTTCCAACAACTGAATTAGCATTAACGCTAAATCCAAGCATATGAAAAATCATTCCCCTCCATCCAGCAACTTGAGTAACTTCGTTTGCAGAAAGGGCTAGGTTTGCTTGATAACCAGTATTATACAGGGCCATTAGTATACAAGGCATAAGGGCCATGGCCACTGTTACCATCATTCTCTTTAAATCAAGGCCATCTCTTACGTGAGTTTTACCATTTGTCACGTCAGATGGTGTATAAAGAAACGTATCTATCATTTCATATATAGGATAGAACTTTTCAAATTTTCCACCATTAACAAAGTGAGGGTGAGCTTTATCTAACACATCTCTTAACATCGCCTTATCCTTCTTTCTCTATAATTTCTAAATTATTTCTTAACACCGGCCCATAATCTACTTTTCCAGGATCAACAAAGGTACATAAAGCTAAATCTTCTTCATCAAGTTCTAAGCATCCAAGTGCTTGAGCTTGATCTGTATCTTTAGTAAGTAATGATCTTAAAAGCTGAGTAGGCAAAATATCTAAAGGCATTACTTTTTCATACATTCCAATAGGAACCATTGCTCTAGGGCTACCATGCGTAGTTGTTGTCAGATTGAACAACTTATTAGGCATAAGCTTACTTAAATAAATTCTTTTCGTAGAAAATTTATTAACTCCAGCTGAGTGCCAACCAAGAAATTCTCTTTTTCGCCCCTCTTCTAATAATGTAATTTGATTATGATACTTTCCTAAATAACAAAAAGGAGATGTTGCTAGAGTCCCATGAACAGCTGAACCGGAAACTACTCTTACATCACCTTCTTTAGTTTCATTTTTTGTAATATCACAAGTACAAGCTCCAACTCTTGTTTTTATATATTTAGGAGAACTTGCCATTGGACCAGCCAATGAAATAATTTTTTCAGTTGGTAATTTTGAAGTTTCAATAAATTTACCAATTGCAATTACGTCTTGGTAATTAATTGTCCAGACTGTCTTCTTAGGACCTACAGGATCAATAAAATGAATATGTGTTCCAGAGTTTCCAGCAGGATGAACTCCGCTAAATTCTTTAACTTCAACAGATGCTGAACCTAAATCTATGTTAGCTCCAGCTGTTTTACAAACATATGTTTTACCATTCGTCAGAGACGTAATCGCATTCAATCCTGATTTAAAACTTTCTTTATCTTGCTCAATAACTAAGCTTGGATCAATTGATAAAGGATTTGTATCCATTAGGTTTACAAACAGTGAATATGGAGTTGAATCTATTGCTGGCACTTTTGAAAAAGGTCTAGTTCTAAAAGATGTCCATAATCCAGATTCAATTAAGGCCGCTTTTAAATTTGACTTAGGGTCATTTGAAAAATTTTGGTACTCTTCATTTGAATCAAGCTCAATTACGACTGATTGAAATGCTCTTCTCGCACCTCTATTTATTTCAACGACTTTACCTGCTCCGGGAGAAGTAAAGAAAACTCCAGGAGTTTTTTTATCTTCAAAAAGTTTTTGTCCAATTTTAACTTGGTCTCCAACTTTCACAAGCATAGTAGGTTTCATTCCAGGATAATCACTGGCGACTAAAGCAACTTTAGTAACTTTGTTTCCCTGTAAGATTGTTTTGTTTTCTACATTTCCAGAAAGGGGAAGATTTAATCCCTTTGAAATCTTAATCATAGCAACACCACTTAAGTTTACGCACTTGCGCATATATGTTTGGTAAATAAAGATAGTCTATGTAAGTTTTTATCAGATTTGATATATTTTGACTAGCTAAGATAGTGGAATATTAATACTAATATTTCCTCAAAAAGAATCTCCTAAGATAAAATAAAAGCATTTTTTATTTATGGAGCATCGTAGATAAACCAGTTTGAGCAGCTTCCATTTATGCAAACTCTTGCTCTATTGTTTTGGCTATTTGATCCACAATTTGAACTACATTCACTCTCTATAGTGATGGGCCCAATACCTCCAGAGGACTGACAAATAGGATTTCCAGAAGCATCAAAACCTCTCAAGCTCTCACCCGCAGCACAAGATTTACCAAAGACATTGGTGTTACTATCTGCATCTGCGCCACAACTAACTGAACCATCAGCATTCACTCCCCTAACAACTTGTCCTGCTGGGCAATTTGAAGCTGAAAAATTTCGACAATTGCCCCCAACACAAAAACGATTTGCATTTACATCTGCTGCAACACTTAAGGCCCCTGTCATATTATCACCGGCACTATCAACATACTTTGGATCGTATGTATTAGCTTCTCTATCTGTTAAACACTGAGTTGACACTGCTGAGTTTGTGTTAGCAAAAACACAATTTAAGTTACAATTTCCAGTCCCTGCATCATAAACTCCATTTATTGAAGTACATACTGCCCTAACTGCTTCTTCTACATCAGAATAACACTCAGTTATTTGTCCATTTGGAGCATTTGCTCTAACTTGAAGGCTAATATCTTTTCTGTAAACTTGCCCAGCTTGAGCACCTTTATTCCTCGTGAGAGTTAACCTAAGCCTTGCTAAGCCTAATCCACCAGCAGCAGGAATACCAATATTCTGAATTGCCATTTGAGTTAAGGTGAATGATCTTTCTCCATATGTTTGCCCAATAGAATAAACGACATCTCCGTTTTGAAAAGCAGCATCTCCATTACTTCTATAAATGTCATTAATGTTTCCACCTACATTAAGACCTTGGAATGTCTCTTCACAATTTTCCTTATTAGCGAGTAATAATCTAACTTGGTTAGCGAATTCAATTTCCTCAGATTTTGTTTGAAAATATATCGCAGAATCTTTTTGATTTTTTGAAAGCTGCATAACTCCTAAAGACAATCCGGCCAAGGCTGCAGCGGCAACCATTATTTCAACCAGAGAGAAGCCATGATAACTTTTAAACATAAATCCTACTTTCAAAAAGAGTAGGCTTTATTATAGCAAATTAAACTCTTCTCCCAAAATAAACATGCGATGAAAAATCACCGACCACAACATTTTTTGAGTTTTTTACCTGAACCACAAGTGCAAGGATCATTTCTTCCAACCTTAGGACCTTCCCTTTTGATAGTCTCTTGAACCATTTGCCCGTCGGTAAAATACCACTTACCTTCAACTTTATTGAACTCACTGACCTCTCTATGTCGAAAATCTTTTCCATTGATTTTATACTTAGCGACAAATTCGACTTTTGCAAAATTATCACCCTCAAAATCATCTTCTACGTCTAATATTTCAAGTCCGAGCCAATCTGAATGTTCGGCCCATTCTTTAGTTCCATCTAAGTCAAATTCTTCCTTAGTGTCCGGATCATGAGTATTTGAAATATAATCTATATTTCTGTCTCTTATACACATCTCCGAGCCCACGAGACTAGTGCCAAT
>CAXHCD010000107.1:0-10852 GCA_964015265.1 uncultured Oligoflexia bacterium | reverse complement strand
TAAGCTATATCATATGAGATCGGCGATGCTCGATGCACCCTTATTTTTTTGCCTGAAGTAAGGAAGGTAAGCGAGGTATCTTCGCCTTTGAAAATTGTCCTGTACGAATTTTTGAAGATTCTATGTTCCACAGTCCACATCAAAACTAAATGTTGATAAAAATTTTAAGCTATTAAGTGTATATAAAGTAAACTAATAAGAACTAGGTGACTCTAGAGCTTGAAATAATTCAGCATGTTCACTTACGTTAGAACTTGGATATCTATTAATTAAAATTCCATCAGATGGTGCAAGAAACTCAGTTTTAGATAAGCTTGGTTTAAAATTAATTATGTCGCATAAATTATCATTTTTTTGAAAAAAATCACCAACTTTAAAATTGAAATTATATAGGCCAGGTTTTTTTGAGTAATAAGTTTTGAAATTTTCTAATTTAGAGTAAAACTGTTTTTCTTCAAACTTTATAGGAGAAGTAATAACACCTCTTTTTGAAAATAAATGAAGAATTCGGTTTAAATCAGTATTGGCTTCTTTTAAATCAATAATTTCTTCTCCACCAAGTTCAAGAGTGTAAGCTTCAACAGGCACATCAATATTTTTATCTTTTGAAAGCTTTAACCATGGAGTAAAGATCGCTTCATCTAGTGCGCCAGCAAAACCTGGAGGGATTATAATATTAAATGGAAATTTTAAATCTTTACCTTTTTCAAAAGCATATTCGGGTACATAAAGATACCTTGTACCAACAGGTGCTGTATGTAAGTCCAAAACAATATCAGCTTTTATTGCATTTTTCTGAAGCAAATAATTAAGATAGTAAGGCTTATTAGATTTATGATAATAAGTATCTAAAATTTTAGAAAATGAACCTTTTATATCATTTAAATCAACTAAGTCAGAATCTTCTAAAAAATCAAAATATAATCTATTCCAATTGTCACCAGTTTCAAGATTGTACCTACCTTGAGTATATTTTAGAATTTTTGAATTTAATCCTTCTGGGTTTGCCTGCGGAATAATTTCAATCTTTCCATTAATAGGATTGTCTTTCAAATACTCTAACAACAAATAAATTACAGCATTTCCTTGTAATTCAGCACCATGTAAAGAAGATTGAATGTATACTTGTGGGCCGTCATTTATACCTTTTATAATATATTTTATTAAGCTTGATTGATCTCCACTAGGTAGAGTTTTATAAGGAATTAATTCAGTTTTAATTGAGTTCATACTAGATACTCACTTGCTTCAACACTTTTTCTAACCGTTATTATTTTTGAATTTTGTATGATTTTTTCAGCTGCAGTTTGATGGCATAAAAAATATGGCATAGATTCAGTAAAGCCATAAGCACCTGTATTGGAAAAACATAGCCAATCACCAACTTTTAAATTTTCATCGAGTTCGAATGTTCCATGATAGTCTAGACCTGTACATAATGGGCCATGAATAGAATATTTTCTATTTCCCTCGTTTTTTGAATTACAGGGAAAATATTCATCAGTTAGTGCGGCCCTAGCAAAATGATTTAGACCTCCATCTATTACTATTATTTCTTTAGCTCTTACCTGCTTAATGTCTATAATTTTAGAAAAAAAGTACCCATACTTACCAGTAAGAAATCTTCCCCATTCAACCCATATTTTCTTGAGGTTATATTTTTCTTTTAAAATTTTTAAATTTGAATAAACCTCATTAATACCATAATCACATTCTTGGTTATGATAAGGAACACCCAAACCACCACCTAAATCTATAACATCAAGTTTAATATTCATATTTTTAGAAAAAGTAACTAATTTTTTAATTGCTTCTTCCCAAATATTAAATAGCTCTTTCTTTTTTAAAATATTTCCCCACTGAAAAGTGTGTAGGCCAATGATTTTTATATTATTGAAATTTGAAAAATTAATTTTTTTCCAATCATCCATAGAGATACCAAAAGGAGTAATATTGTTTCCACCTAAAACGGATTCACCTTCTTTCCACTCTAGTTGAACTCTTAATAACACTTCAATGTTTTGATAATTTGCGGATAATTCATTTAATTCTATTAACTGTTGGGGACTTTCAATTACAAAAATCTTAACACCTGATTCTAAAAATTTTTTTAAATATGGTTTTGATTTCGCAGGTCCTGTCGTAATTATTTTTGAGCTATCAAAACCACATTTAGTAGCCTGATGAAGTTCACCAGAACTAGCAACATCTATATTAATCCCTAGTTCATTAAACAGTTTTAAAAAACTGGATAATGGATTGGCCTTAGTGGCAAAAAATATTTTTAAAAAGTCTGGCTTGCTTTTTAATATTTCGGTTATTTCAGATTTTGCTAAATCTATATCATATAAATAAAAGCTATTTTCTTCACATTTAGAGTCTGGCCAATAATTCAAAACTACCTCAAAAATTGCTCTAACTCTAAACTTGCTTCACTTTTTTCATCTCTATATTTAATTATCAAGGCGCATTTTACACTTAGTCCTTGTTCATTTGCCCATTTTAATTTGGGATTGAGTGGTCTTGAACCAGGAACGACAATAGCATTCTCAGGAATAGGCTCATCTTTTTCAAGTGTTCTTTCGTTAACACAATCATAAATAGGAATTCCTTTTGTTAAGAATACTCCTGGAGCGATAACGGCCCCTTTTGATACCTGTTTACCTTCTACAATTACACTTCCTGCACCAATGAAAGCATTGTCTTCAATTATGACAGGAGCTTGTCCAATAGGTTCTAGCACTCCACCTATTTGTACACCAGCTGATAAGTGTACGTTTTTTCCTATTTGAGCACATGAACCAACTAGGGCATTTGAATCAACCATACTTCCTTCATCTACAAATGCACCTATATTTACATAAGCTGGTGGAATTAAAATTACACCTTTAGAAATATATGTTCCTCTTCTTATAGAAGTACCACCTGGAACTAATCTAACGCCATCATCTGGTGTAAACTTCCTTGCAGGTATATTATGCTTATCTACAAAACCAGGATATCCACAGTCTGCCATATCAGTTAATTTTCCGGCCTTAAAAACCTCTAAAATTCCTTGTTTTACTTCTGTGTTTGCAACCCATTTCCCATCAATTTTATTTGCTGCTCTAATTTCACCTGATTCTAATTGTCTTAAAAAATTTTCAATATCCATTTATTTCCTCGAATTAAACCAATCATTTATATTTTTATTTGCTTCTAGAATTAAATTATTATTTTTCAAATCTTTTTCACTTAAAGGTGCTTTAGTTTTAGCACTTGAAATTATTCCCAATTCTTTAAGTAAAACTTTTGCAGGAACAGGATTAGAAGCACAAAATAATGCTTCAGAAGATTCTTTCCAAGGGTGTGGGCTTTGTAATTCATTTTTTAAGGCCAACTGAGTGTATAAGTTGGTTTGCTTAGGCCAGACATTTGAAGCAACAGAGACTAACCCCTTTGCTCCAACTGGTACATAAGCAGGTAACATTGGATCATCACCACTATAAACAGGTTTTCCATTTGCAGCTTCTACGTAATTTTTGAAATCGTCTACGCTGCCAGATGCTTCTTTTATTGACCAAAAATTTTTATGGGTCGCTAAAGTTTTAACAGTATTAACATTAAGAGATATGCCAGTTCTTCCTGGAATATTATAAAGCATACATGGTTTGGTTGCTTTATCTAGCAAAGTTTTGAACCAGTGAGTCTGTCCTTCTTCTCCAGGTTTTGCATATAGGGGAGTCACAAGAAGATAACAATCTATATTTTTAGAGTTTAGATGATCAACCCAATCGTTAGTAGTATCAATATTAATTCCACCTACACCACACATTATTGGAACTTCTAACTCTAGTTTTAAGGTATGTTCTATGATTTTCTTTTTTTCATCTAAGCTTAAATTTAGAGCTTCACCAGTACTTCCTAAAATTAAAATACCATTTCTTGCTTCTTCTTGTTGTTTAAGCAAAAGAGTTAATTCATCATAATTTACAGAGCCATCTTCATTTAATGGGGTGATGAGAGCTGTCCATAATTTGTAATTGTTAATCATTTCATACATCCAATTTTGATCTTACTACATCTTCAAACTTATGAAGACCAGGTTTTAAATCTTTTAATAATTTTAAAGCTTTTATAGATCCTTTGGCAAAAAGTGATCTGTCTTGAGCTATATGAGTTAACTTGATTGTTTCACTCGGTAAATTTAAAGTTAATTCATGTAATCCAATTACATCTCCCTCCCTTATACTTTCAATTTCACAATCTTTATGAAGCCACTCGTGCCAAGACTTTGCTGTCCCACTAGGAGCATCTAATTTTTTAGTATGATGTGTTTCAGATAACTCAAATTTATAATCATTTGTAATTAAATCAACTTTTTTTAAAACATCGGAAATCATCTTATGAATTAAATTCATTCCAAGTGAAAAATTAGTTGCACTTATCCATTTTAGATTTGATTCAACTAATCTTTGATTAATTGATGATGGCCACTCTAGTCCAGTAGCTCCTGAAACTAAATTTATTTTGGAATCAATAAATAGATCTAAATAATTGTATAAAACTTCAGATGGAACAAAGGCTATTAGAGCATCTACTTTTAATAAGTCTTTTTTATTAGGGGGCGTCTTACTATCAAAAATTATTAAGTCAGTTTGCTCTTGTAATATTTCAATAACTTTTGATCCCGTTTTACCTTTTCCAAAAACCGCAACTTTCATTTATACCTCTATAAATGACTTATGAAGTCTCTTAATCGCTTCATTTCCGTTTTCTCCATCTACTAGAAAACAAAAATTATGCTTTGAAGCTCCTAAACAAATCATTCTAACATTAATATCTCCAATTGCGCTAAAAGCTTTTTCGCCTAGGCCAGGAGTATGATTGATATTATTACCAATTAGAGAAACTAGAGTTTGATTTTTTTCTATATCTATATTTGCTAATGACTCTAAATCTTTAATTAGATTTTGATTTTTTATTACTTCTTGATCTACAGTGAGTGAAACAGAAATTTCCGATGTAGTTATTGCATCTACACTGATTTTGTGATCATTAAATATTTTAAAAATTTCAAATAAAAAACCGTGTGCATTTAACATCTTTGGCGTTCTAAGAGTAATTAAGCTCTGGTCAGTTTTTAAGGCCATGGCCCTAATCATTGGGTTGCTATTAGTTGAAACTTTAATCCATGTTCCTGGCTCATTTGGTTCATAGCTTGATCCTACAAACACGGCCACATTTGCTCTTTGAGCAGGAGCAAGTGTCGTTGGGTGTAGAATTTTTGCACCAAATGTTGCAAGTTCACTTGCTTCACTGAAAGTGATCTCATTAATTAATTTCGCGTGTTTTACTATTCTAGGATCAGTCGTGGCCATACCTGCAACATCTGTCCAGATTTGTAAGATATCAGCGTTCATTGCTTCAGCAATTAGAGCGGCAGAATAGTCACTTCCACCGCGTCCAATAGTTGTTGTTACGCCTTCTTCGGTTGAACCAATAAAGCCTTGAGTAATGTAAATTGTATTATTTCGGGAATTATTTAATTTTTCATTTGCTAGTTTTTTAATTACTTCTAAATTAGGAAGTGCTTTTTTAAAGTCATCAGAGGTTTTCATGACTTCTCTAATATCGAAATATTCTATTTCTTTGTTCGTGCTTTCGGACTTTACTGCCCAAGTGTATAAGGTCGAAGACATTAGCTCTCCTAGAGATACTAAAGCATCATAGGCCCTATTAGAGCACTCTTTTAATAGAAAAATTCCTCTACCAAGTACTTCTAGTCTTTTTAAATGTTTTTCTAATTCTTGTTTTGTTTTTTCATCAACATTTAGCTCATCCGAAATTTTAAAATGCTTATCTTTAATTTGAGATATTAATTCTTGGCAATTTGTCCATGATGATGTTTGAGCTATTTGAGAAAGTTCAACAAGTTGGTTAGTAGTTCCATAAGTGGCCGAAACTAAAACGATATTTGCTTTTTGATCAAGGGCCACCTTTGCACTTCTTTTCATTGCTATTGCATCTTTCATAGAAGAGCCACCAAATTTAGCTACAATAAAATTACTGCTCATTTTTATCTCCAAATAAATTTAAATGTTAAAAGAAGAGGGCCTACGAAACGGATGATTTTCCATTTTGAAGTGCTCCACAATGGCCAGTTAGCTTTGTGACAGTCCTAAGGATTCAGCCTTAGCAACCAATATTAATATTAACCTTGTATATTAATATTTCGGCAATTCCTCCATAGTATAAAATCATTTGATCAAGGAATCATTAATTATACTGCCTAGAAATTGCACCTCTTCAATATTTAGTATGATAAGGGATAGTCACAGGATTTACAATACTATATTGTATATGAGTAAAATTTTTGCAGAGAGGGTTAAATGAAGAAGGTAGGAATTATTGGTTGGAGAGGAATGGTAGGTTCCGTTTTAATAGATCGAATGAGGGCAGAAAATGATTTTTCTAAATTTGACTCTTACTTCTATTCTACATCTCAAGTAGGCCAGGCAGCACCTAAAGAAGCACAAAATGATTTATTAATTGATGCTTACGATTTAGACAGCTTAGCAGATATGGATGCTATTATAACTTGCCAAGGCGGTGATTATACTAAAAAAGTCTTCTCTGATCTAAGAAGCAAAGGTTGGAATGGCCATTGGGTTGATGCTGCTTCAACATTGAGAATGAGTGAAGACTCTATAATTGTACTTGATCCTGTAAATGATACACATATTAGAGAAAGTTATAATAAGGGTATAAAAAATTTTATCGGAGGTAATTGTACTGTTTCATTAATGCTAATGGCAGTAGGATCTTTATTCAATGAAGGCCTAGTAGAGTGGGTTAGTTCTATGACATATCAGGCAGCTTCAGGTGCCGGCGCTAAGAATATGAAAGAGCTTTTAAGGCAAATGGAGCAAATTGGACAACTCGCGAGTAAAATGAAAGATGATTCTATTTTAGATATTGATAAATCTATTACTTCTTTTATGAATTCAAATGAAATTGAACAAGAATTATTCGGAGTTCCACTTGGAGGATCACTAATTCCATGGATTGATTCAAAAGTAGACAAAGGTCAGACTAGAGAAGAATGGAAAGGAATTAGTGAAACAAACAAAATAATTAATAGTGCAGTTGAAATTCCTATTGATGGTACATGTGTAAGAATTGGCGCTTTAAGATGTCATTCTCAAGCATTAACAATTAAATTAAATAAAAACTTACCGATTACAGAAATTGAACATCTTATAAAAAATTCAAATGAGTGGGTCAGGTTCGTTCCAAATGAAGTTGAAGAGACTAAAAATCTATTAACACCTACGTCAGTTAGTGGAAAATTAGATATAGCAGTTGGAAGAGTCAGAAAAATGAATATTGGAGAGAATTACTTAAATGTTTTTACTGTTGGTGACCAATTGCTTTGGGGTGCAGCTGAACCAATTAGAAGGGCCTTAAATTTCATAATTAATGAAAAATATTAAGGTTTTATTCTCATAATATAAGCATTTAATTTGAGGTGGACACTAAAAAATCAAAGGGCCATAATTCTATAACTTCAGAAAATGAGAGGGATGAATGAAATTATTTTTAATTCTTTTGATTAGTTTTTCAGCACAAGCAAATGAAACGATATATGTAGATGGTAATTTGAGAGTAACTTTTAGGACAGGTCCAGGAACTGATAATAAAGTAATCGCAATGGTTGAATCGGGTGAAAAATTAAAGCTAGTAGAAAGTAGTGGAGATTGGACTAAGGCAACTTTATCTGACGGTAAAGAGGGTTGGTTGTTAACAAGGTTTACTACTAAAGAGGTTCCTTCAACAATTAAATTAGAATGGTTAGGTAAAAAATATAAAAAACTCCAAGAAAAAAATGAGTCATTGAAGACATCATTAAATGAATTAACTTCTACGAATAAAACTCTAAATACAGAGTTGGACTCAGTAAAAGTACAGTTATCTGCAACTCAAAAAGAATTAGAAGAGATAAAATTAGGTGCAGCGAATTATTTAAGCCTTAAAAAGGATTTAAATAAAAAAGAGAAGAAATTAGAAAAAACCACTGAGAAAGTTTCATCACTAGAAAATAAAATGAATAAATATTACTTAAAGTGGTTTTTATCGGGTGCAGGTGTCTTACTGCTAGGACTATTAATAGGTTCTTTAAGTAGAAGAAAGAAATATTCTCCTTCAATACAACTTTAATAATTCTTTAAAAATATGGCCCAGTTGAAGCTTAGATGTTATTAATGGGCCATGAATAACTTATTGAAAATTGGTTTTTGTCGTAAAGTTCACGGAATAAAGGGCGGCTTTACTTTTGTTTTAGAAAACACCGAGGACAGTGCTCTAAAAGAACTAAAAAATATTATTATTAGGCCAATTAATGATCAAAGCTCTATTAAAGCTACACAGTTAGAAGTTAAAATTAAAAGTATTAGTTTCGGAAATAAAGTTATTGCTTATCTTGATGGAATTATTGATCGAAACGAAGCGGAATCTTTGGTTCCATTTGATATATATATTAATAAATCAGATCTTCCAAAGTTAGAAAGTGGAGAATACTATTTATCAGATCTAATTGGTTTTTCTTGCGTTAATAGGAATGGCAAAGAAGTTGGTATAATTGAAAAATATTATGATAATTCAGCTCAAACTATCGTTGTTATTAGGACAGAAAATGGTAAGTTGATAGATTTACCATTTGTAGATCAATTCTTTGGTGAAATAGACGACGAGCAAAAGAAAATACAGGTTAATATTCCAGAGTACATTTAATGAAAGATCACTTTAATATTTATATTATCACTATGTTTAATGATTATTTCGATTCATTTTTAAATAATGGTTTAGCAGGAAGTGCATTAAGTGGTCATAGAGATTGCAAGTTCAACGTTAAAGTTTTACCTCTTTCAAATTTTTCAAAAAAAGATTTTAAAGGGGTCGATGATTCTCCTTATGGTGGTGGCCCTGGAATGGTCATTAGAGCAGATGTTTTAGCAAAAGCTATCTATTCAATAGACTCAAATATTAATTCATACGAGCAGATAAAAGATAATTTTCATATTGTATACACTGGACCTAGAGGAAAAGTTTGGAATAATAAAATGGCAAGATCTTTTGCTGATGATCATTGGTCTGATAGTTCTAAAAAAGATTTAATATTTATCTGCGGTAGGTATGAAGGAATTGATGAACGATTTATAGAAAAATATGTAGATGAACATATATCTATTGGAGATTATATATTAACTGGTGGTGAAATTGCTGTAATGGCAATCATTGATTCGGCCATTCGTTTTTCACCGAATGTTTTAGGTAATAAAAATAGTTCAGCAGAAGACTCATTTGAGGATAACTTATTAGAACATGCACAATATACTAGACCTTCTAATTTTGAAGGTCTTGAAGTTCCAAGTGTTTTGATGTCAGGTGATCATAAAAAAATTAAAGAGTTTCAGTATAATCAAAAAATTGAATTTACAAAAAAATATAGACCAGATTTATATAATGAATTTTTAAGGAAGCGCAGTGAGTAATTTAAAGGTTTACCTCGGACTTGTACATCATCCAATTAAAAATAAAAGAGGAGATGTTGTTACAACTTCTGTTACTAATCTCGATATTCACGATATTGCCAGAACATGTCGTACATTTGGTTTACAAAAATACTTTATAATTACTCCACTTAAGGCGCAGCATGAATTAGTTAATAGGATACTAGGACATTGGGAAGAAGATAAGGCCAATGCATATAATCCAGATAGGCAAGATGCTCTCTCCATAGCAAAATTAAAAAATTCAATCGAAGAAGCAATTCTAGAAATAGAAGATATTGAAGGACAACGGCCATATTTAATATCAACTGGGGCAAACTTCAAGGATAATGATGGAAATATCGAAGTTCTCAGAGAGAAGTTAAATGGGTTATCAAGGCCAGCATTTATTTTATTTGGAACAGGCTGGGGACTGGTTGATACTATTTGTGAAGAGAGCGACTTTAAATTAGGTCCTATATTTGGTGCATCGCAAGATGGATATAATCATTTATCAGTTAGAAGTGCAGCTGCTATTTATTGTTCAAAACTTATGGAATCGACGATTTAAAAGTTTTCATTTTAAGAACAACGTGTTAAAAATGCCCACAAATGATTAGAATTTCGCGAAAGGATGCATTGGGTATCCCTCTGGCGATTTCATAAAGTTAGAGGAGTTCGAAGTGAACTTAATAGATGTAGTTAATCAAGATCATTTAAACGCTAATGTTGAAAAAATGCCTAATTTTAGAACGGGTGATACGATTGCTGTTCATGCACGTATTACTGAAGGTAACAAAACTAGAATCCAGGTTTTCCAAGGTATGTGTATCGCAATCAAAGAATTTGGAAAATTAACTGGTCACTTTAGAATTAGAAAAGTTTCAAGTGGGATGGGAGTAGAAAGAGTATTTCCTTTTCACTCACCAAATATTGAAAAAATAGAAATTGCCCAAAGAGGTAAGTCTAGAAGATCTAAGCTTTATTACTTAAGAGAAAGATCTGGAAAGTCAGCAAGAATCGCAATCGATTACGATAGAAAATAATTCAAATGGCCCTCATTAAGAGGGCCTTTTTTTTTTGGCAAATTTATGGAAAAATTTGATCTTCAATTTAAAAATTTTAATTATATATATGGTGTAGATGAAGTTGGTAGAGGACCTCTCGCAGGACCAGTTGTTTCTTGCTGTACTCAAGTTAAAATAGAAGAAAACTTTGAATTAATCATAGAGTTTTTAAGAGAGCTTGGAGTTAATGATTCAAAAAAACTAAGTTCAAAAAAAAGGATTAAAATTTTAGAAAAACTTCAGGTAGATTTAGAT
>CAXHCD010000106.1:0-11102 GCA_964015265.1 uncultured Oligoflexia bacterium | reverse complement strand
TCTATATTTTTTATCAAGAGAAGTTTGAAACTTTTTAAAAAAAACATCAATGTCTCTTCTTTCAAAAATTTTATAAAACTCTGTATCTTCATATTTATGAATATGATTTAGAAGTTTTAAAAATTTGTGCTCAAGATGACTTGTGCCCAATATTGGTGTAGCAATTGTTGAAACACCAAGAACGTTTTGCTCACAAAACTCTTTATTTTTCTTAAGAAAGTGAAGTGTGTCTACTCCCCCTTTAGAAAAAGCAAGAATCCATAATTTTTCATTAGGGTTTTGAGAATGATAATTTTCTATTTGCTCTTTAATTAATTCTCTATTGTGAACACTACTTTTTACACCTTTTACATCAGCTACAAAGTATTTAATTCCAAATTCATTTTGCATATGCTCTGCTGCTCTTTCAAATGCGGCTGTTTTAAAAAGTTCATTTAGTGCACCAGAAACAAGTACTATTGTTGCATTAATTTTTTGCGGAATAAGCTTAGATTCATAATGTGGATTTAAATGAGCAAAAAGTCTTTCTTCAAAAATTACTGAAAAAATATCTGCGTCAGTTATGGACTGTCTTTTTATTTCAGCGTCAGCGATTACATTATTTAAGATATATCTTCTTTTAATATTATTTTGAGTTTCTCTTTTTGAAGGTTTTACTTGAGCTAAATTTTTAAAGTGTCTAAAATAGCTACGTGAAACCCATGCACTTGATCCGAGAATATCTCTTCCAAGAAGTAGTGCCTTTTCAAGTGAAGGATCTTTTATAAAATCAGATGAGTCGTTAAGAATTTCTTCTTTAGCAATTTTTAGTGTGGACTTAGCTTTATTTTTGCTCTTGCCCACACGCTTAGAATAAGACTTAACGAAATCTTCAAAAGGTAACCCAACTTTAATCATAAAGATAGGTTTACAAATTATTAATAACTAGTCAATCACATCATATGGAGCACCAGCATGTTTAATTAAGTACATAGCTGGTTTTAGGTTTGCCATAAATGTTTTTTCAATAATTTTTGCACCCGGATAGAACCCTCCACCCCAAAAACTTTTTGGAGAAAGCTCAAAAGTGAAGCAGAAAATTTTATGTGTACCATAGGCCCAGTCACAAGTTTCTCCACTTGCTATATATAGTCCTGATGCTGGTTTTGGCTCATAACCATTCCACTTCGCCATAGTTGTGGCCATTTTTTCAAAAACCTTTTGATCTCGACCACCTACACTTCCTTTCTTTGCGGCCCAAGGATAAAGTATAAGTTCAGAAAAAGTATGAAATGAAAGTAAGATTCTAATATTTGATCTTTCTTGAATGAAATCTCTTACTGCAATTGACTCTGGCTCAGAGAATGGAGTTGGCCCCATATAAACATCTGAGCCTGGAGATTTTGATGACCCACCAGTTCCCCATAGATAAGAGTAGTTTCTGTTCAGATCTACTCCAAAAGAACTTCCATCGTTGTTTCTTCTATTTTTTCTCCAGCTTTTATATTTCTTTCCTTTGATGTCAAACATAGCGCCATCTGGATTAACCATTGGAATAAAATATATATCTCTACTATTAACAAGGTTTCTCAATTCCTGGCTCTTAGAATAATTCTGTAAAATATATCTTATTAAATGAACCGGAATTTCAGTAGAAAGATGTTCTCTTGCGTGGTGAGTTCCTAGAAAAGCGATGCCCGGAACAAATCTTTTAGTTTTTCTATTTTCTTTTGGGGTAATTCTTAGCATTGGTATTTCTCTTCCCTCTAATGATTTACCTATAGATTTTATTTCAACTAAGTTTGGAAATTGTTTCTTATACTTTTTAAATTCTTCTAATATTTCAGAGTAGGTGTGAAATTTCTCGTCTCCTTTTGGAAATTCATATTCTTGATTTGTAATATGATAAGGATTTTTTTTATAAAGATGAGATTCAATAATCAATTTTGAAAATTTATTTTTTAAAATTTTATAGTCATGTTCGTTGACGATTGAATATATATTATTTTCAATTTTTCTATCAATGTGAATATGATTGGCTATTCTATCGATTTGTTTTTGATTTTTGACTTCTAATTTAACCCAGTAAAGCTTTTCAGCTTGTGAGGCTTGGATAGCTTTAATGCTAAATAATAATACAATAATGATTGCTAAATTTTTGATAAATACCATGTGCAAAACCTTTCTAATTTGTTATTTGAATATTAAAATTTTCCCAAAGCAAAAATGAAGAGTAAACTAAAAATAGCAGAGGTAAGAATGAGTAATATAATTGGTGTAATAGGTGGAAGTGGAGTTTATAATCTTGACGGTATTAGTATAGTAAAAGAACATCAAGTTGAAACACCCTTTGGAAGGCCTTCCGATAACATTATTGAGGCTAAATTAAATGATGTAACATTTTACTTTTTACCAAGACATGGAAGAAACCATTCTTTTTTGCCGCATGAAGTTAATTATAGAGCAAATATCTATGCATTAAAAAGTATGGGTGTTCAATATATCTTATCTGTTTCTGCAGTAGGAAGTCTTAAAGAAGAACATCCACCTCGTTCATTTGTTTTACCGGATCAGTTTATTGATTGGACTAAAGGTAAAAGAGAGAGAAGCTTTTTTGGAGAAGGAATAGTTGGACACGTTTCAGTTGCAGATCCAATTGAAAAAACTACACAAAAATTATTAGGGCAAGCGTGTAAGAAAGCAGATGTTCAATATAGCGTTGGAGGATCATACCTTTGTATTGAAGGACCTCAATTTTCAAGTAGAGCAGAATCTAATATTTATAGATCTTTTGGGGCATCAGTTATTGGAATGACAAATGTCCCCGAGTCATATTTAGCAAAAGAAGCTGGAATTGCGTATTGTACTTTAGCAATGGTGACTGATTACGATTGTTGGAAAGAAGAGCATTGTACAGTTGATGAAATTATGAAGGTAATGAAAGATAATAATATTGCAGCTAATAAAATTATTCCAGAGTTTTTAACATTACTAAATAATGAAAGACCTCAGTTTGTTAAAGAAAATACATTTGGAATATTAACTCCAAAAGAAAATTTATCCAAAGATCAGCAAAAAATTGTTGAAACTTTATTGAGTTAAAATTGTCAGATTATAAAGAACATTACTCTGTACTTAATAAAGAAGTAATCGATTATTTTAAAAATACAAATTGTAGTTCAAATTTATTTTGTGATTTAACTTTCGGTGCTGGTGGACATACATTTGCGATTGCGAATAGTATTGAAAACTCTAATGTAATTTCTTTTGATCAAGATTTAGATGCATTTAAAAATGGCCTACAAAATATAGAAAATAAAAATTTAAGTAAGAGAGTAAATTTAATAAATTCAAACTTCTCCAATATTAAGAGTGAAATTGAAAAAAGGTATCCAAGCTTTGAAGGCTTTAGAGGAATTGTTGCTGACTTGGGTGTCTCTAGCCATCATTTTGATGATGGGCAAAGAGGATTCTCATTTAGATTTGAAGCAAATCTAGATATGAGAATGAGTCAAAATTTAAATGAACTTACGGCCGAGAAAATAGTTAATGAATGGAGCTTAGAAGAGCTAACTGAAATCTTTTATGATTATGGTGAAGAGAAATTTTCAAAAAGAATTGCTGAAAGAATTTGTGAGCTAAGAACAAGACAAGATATTAAAACAACTAAAGATTTAGAAGATATAATTTTCCACTGTTATCCGAAAAAAATGAGACATGGAAATATTCACCCAGCAACAAGAGTATTTCAAGCTTTAAGAATTGCAGTTAATGATGAACTTGGTGTTTTAAAAAGTGTAATTCCAGATGCTCTTGATCTTTTAGCAAAAGGTGGGCGACTTTGCATTATCAGTTTTCATTCATTAGAAGATAGAATTGCAAAAAGACAATTCCGAGCTGCGGACTCAAGTAATTTTAAAATTTTAACAAAAAGGCCAATTATTCCTTCGGAGGTTGAATTATCCGAGAATAATCGATCAAGAAGTGCTAAACTAAGAGTAATAGAAAGAATCTAGAAAATTAGGATCAAGGATGGCCAAGAAAAAAAACTCGATTAAAGACAAAGTAAAAAGTGTGGTTTTTAGCACACAAGGTATGCCTATTTTTTTAACAGTTGCAGTACTTAGTTTTTTATTTGTACTGTTTCGAATGAAAGGTGTTGAGTTAGATTATCAAATTATTAGCTCAAAAAAAGAAATTGAAAGAATTAATTCTGAAAATAAAGAATTAAAAGCAAAAAAAGCAGGACTTCTTTCAGTTAAATCACTAAGAAGAATTGCAAAGAAACATAGTTTAAAAGAGCCTAATAAAAAGCAGATTATTGTAATACCATAAATGGAAGATAATAAATTTAAATACAAAATAACATTTGTATTTGTCACATTCATATCATTATTTGCTCTAGTACTGGGTAAAGCTTTCTACGTTCAAATTTGGAATAATGATGCTTTGAAAAAGTATTCTGAGAGTCAGGTGTTTAGGCAAATTAAGGTTTATCCTAAAAGGGGAATTATTTACGATAGAAATGGTTCACCAATGGCCTTAAATATTAAGACATATAGTATTTTCACAATCCCAAAGAATTTGAAGGGCAAATATAAAACATTAAAAAAATTAGCTAAAATAGTCCCCTCCCTCACCTATAAAAAAGCATTATCAAAAATTAAAAAAAGGCAAAATTATACTTGGCTTGGTAGAAAAATTGTTCTTAATGATGAACAAGTTAAACAAGTAAAAGATTTAAAAGGTATTTATATAGAAGAAGTTCCAAAAAGAAAGTATCCCAATGGAGAGCTAGCGTCACAAATAATTGGATTTGTAGGGGTCGATAATAGCGGTCTAGCTGGAATTGAATATAAATTTAATGATAAATTAAAAGGTGAACCTCATGTTATAAAATATATGAAAGATGCGAAAGGAAGGCCCATCAAATTTGAAGGTCACGATGCAACTACTCAATCTGAAGATATATATTTAACAATTGATAAAGACTTACAGGCCGTAGTTGAAAAACATATAAAAGATGCTGTTATAAAACATGAGGCGATTAAGGGTGGAGTTGGAGTTATCAATTCTAAGACGGGTGAAATTTTAGCAATGGCCAATTATCCGACTTTTAACCCAAATGAACTGAGAAGTAGTAAGCCTGAGCATAGAAAATTATCATTTGTTACAGATCCTTTTGAGCCAGGTTCAACATTTAAGCTGTTCACGGTTGCTTCGGCATTGGAGAATAAAGTTGCTGCACCAGACACGACTTATTACTGTGAGAGAGGAAATTTTAAAGTTGAAGATCATTTTATAAATGAAGCTGATAATCATAAGCAATTTGAGTGGTTAACAGTATCTGAAATTATTGAACATAGTTCAAATATTGGAACTACAAAGATTGCATTTGATTTAACTTATCCTCTTTTAAAAGAAACTCTAGATGATATCGGAATCGGTGTTAAAACAAATATAGAGCTTCCAGGTGAATCCAGAGGGATTCATACTGATAAGGAAAATATACGCCCACTTAGTTTAAGCAATATAAGCTTTGGCCAGGGTGTAGCAACAACAGGAATTCAAATGTTGTATGCCTATACTGCTATAGCTAATGAGGGAATATTAACAAGACCTACTATAATTAAAGATACACCTTTAGAAGATAGACAAAGAAGAGTTTTTTCAAAAGATACAGCTAATAAATTAAGTGAAATGTTAGTTAAGGCCGTTGAGGATGGAACAGGTGCGAATGCAAAAGTTTCATATTTTAAAATTGCAGGAAAAACAAGTACAGCTCAAAGAGTTGATGAAGCTGGTGGATATAAGGGGTACATTCCGGGATTTATTGGTTTTCCAGTTGGTGTAAATAACGATTTCATTATTTATGTTTATGTTGATAAGCCTGCAGGGAAAAAGTTTTATGGAGGGCAAATAGCTGCACCTGTTTTTAGTAAAATTGCAGAATATTTATTGTATAAAAATAAAGAATACTTAGACGTTGCAATTGATTCATCAAAACATAATGTCGAAGTAATGGACTCAGTGAATAGAAAGTTATCTTCTACGAGAAATATGGGCGAACATTTTGTTCCTGACTTTGTAGGCCTTGATAAAAAATCAGCGACGAACTTAGCAGAAAAGCTAGGAATAAAAGTTTCTCATAAGGGAATTGGAGTTGTGAAAAGTCAATATCCAGATCCGGGAACAGATAAAAGTTTAGTGAATTATGTGAAATTAATATATAGTCCCCCTTCATATGAATGAAATTATAAAAAAATATATAAATAAAGACTTTGATGTTGAACAAGTAACTTTGTTTTTTGATGAGGCAACAGATAATAGTGTTTTATTTTATAATTTAGAAAAATCAGAAGTAGCACAAAATACTTTTGAGAGGAGATATAACGAATGCAAGAATTCTCCTCTAATTATTACAAGTAATCCGAGTAGGCAGAAATATAATAATGTTTTTGCAGTTTCTGATACATTATTTATGAAATTTCAATATGAACTATTAAAAGATGTCTACCCTATAATAAACCGTCCTAAAGTTTATGGGATAACTGGAACAAATGGAAAGACTACTGTTGTAAGTTTAATTGAACAGATTTTAAATCAACAAAATAAAAAAGCAATTTCAATTGGAACTTTAGGAGTTCAAGGCTGTAAAACTATAGATATTAAAAATAATGTCACTACACCCCCGTTGATAACTTTTTGGAAATTAATGTTTGAACTACAAAATGAAGTTAATTATATCGCAGTAGAAATTAGCTCCCATGCATTAGATCAAAACAGGTTGTTTGGAATTGAGCTAGATAATGCAGCTTTTACAAATATTTCTCAAGATCATTTGAATTATCACAATTCAATGGATGATTACTTTAGATGCAAATTAAAAATTAAAGATCAAATTTCTAAAACAGGATTGTTATATATTCCGTATAGTCAAAGAGAGCTTTTTAGTAGAATAGACTTTGAAAGAAAAAAGAAGGCTATGATTTTTGATGAACAAAATCTAATTAGCTCTATGCAGATAGATTATAATTTAGAAAATCTTTCCTTGGCACTTGAAATGGTCTCAAAGGAAATAGATTTCAAAAAAATAAATTTTAGCAAATTAAGACCTCCTAGAGGAAGACTTGATGAAATTCAATTTAAAAATAAAAAAATATTTATTGATTATGCTCATTCTCCTGGAGGATTAGAGTCAGTTTGTGCGTCGTTAAAAAAGTTATATAAAACAATTAGGCTTGTTGTAATTTTTGGTTGTGGTGGTGACAGAGAGAAATCAAAGAGACCACTAATGGGACAAGCTGTATCTAAATTTGCTGATAAAATTGTAGTTACATCAGACAACCCAAGAACTGAAGATCCCGAAAAGATTATTGATGATATCATTCCAGGATTATCAAGTGAGTATGTTCGAGAGTCAAATCGAGACTTGGCCATTACTAAAACGATATTAGATAATAGTGATGAGGAGATAATTTTAATAGCGGGTAAAGGTCATGAGGAGTATCAAGAAATTAAAGGTGTTAAACATCCATTTAGTGATTTTGATGTTGTCGAAAGGATTATAAATGAGAAAAATTAAACCTCAATTTATTACACAAGTTAGTAGCTTCATTGATCAAAAGTATGAAATTGAATCAGAGTTTGATTTATCAATTTCAACAGATTCCAGATCCTATAATGCTGAATCAATTTTTGTGGCCCTTTGTGGAGAAAGTTTTAATGGGATTGATTACGCCGAACAAGTTATTAAAAATGGTTGTAAAATTATTATTTATACAGATTCAAGCACAGCAAATAGTAAACGAAAAGAATTAGAAGTTTTATACCCAGAGATTAATTTCATTAGGACAAAAAACAGTACTGTTTTCTTACAAGAAATTGCTCATATAAAAAGAAAAAATTGGAAAGGTAAAATTATATCTTTAACTGGTTCAAATGGTAAGACTACGACTAAGGAAATGATTGTACATATTTTGAAAAGTTTTTTTGCCGATAAGGTTCATGGAACACAAGGTAATTTTAACAATCATATTGGCGTTCCTTATACTTTATTAGAGCTTGATGAAAAACATGAAGTTGCAGTAGTTGAAATGGGAACGAATCATCCAGGTGAGATTAAGGTTTTATGTGATATTGCAAATCCAAATGACGGAATGATTACAAATATTGGTGATTCTCACTTAGAGTTTTTTAAGAGTAGAAAAAATGTTTTTTATGAGAAAAAAGCATTGTTTGATGAAGTTGTTGGAAATAAAGGACTATTTTTAATAAATAAAGATGATCCTTTTTTAGAAAATCTTGAATATGAAAATTCTATAAAAGTTGGAGAATCCTCTGATTCAGATTTTGCTTTAAAGCTTTCGCACAATCAGGTTCACGTTGTAGATAAATCAAAAAAATATTTTGAAGAAGTTACGATAAAAAATAAAAATGTATTTGGAGAACATAACTTTAGAAATATGGCCCATGCTTTTATTTTTTTAAGCTGTCTCTATCCAGAACAAGTCGAAAGTTTTAAAGATGCATGTGAAGATTTCTTACCAAAGTCTAATCGATCATCACTTATTAAAGTAAACGAGCAACAAATATTTTTAGATGCATATAATGCAAATCCTTCCTCCATGATGGCAGCTATTGAAGCTTTTGAGAGCATTTTGAGTAATAATAAAATTTCTAAGGATGAGTGTGTTCTAGTTCTAGGTGATATGAATGAATTAGGTGATTCTTGTGAAGATCTTCATGCCCAAGTTGGGAAGAAGATTAGTGAAAAAGGTTTTAATAATATAAGGCTGCTCGGAAGGTACGCAGACTTTTACTCGAAAGGTATTAATAAAAAGCAAATGAGCTTTAAGGATGTCGAATCATATTCAAAAAAATGGTCAGAAGATAAGAAGCTTTTCAAATATATATTCATTAAAGGATCGCGCTCTTTACAACTTGAGTCGTTAATGGATATAAATTAAACCTTAAACTGGACTTAGTTTTCCTTACTCGCTTGGCCATGCGTCATTTGAGAATAGGTATTTGGAAAGTAATATATGCTATATCATTTACTTTTTCCTCTGAGAGAGGAAATCGGCTTTTTTAATATCTTCAGATACATAACTTTTAGATCTATTTTAGCATTTCTAATTGCGACAGTTATTTCAATTATCTGGGGAAAGTTTTTTATTTCTTACATGCAAAAGAAGCAATTTGGACAAGTAGTACGTAACGATGGGCCTCAATCTCATTTGAAAAAAGCAGGTACGCCTACAATGGGCGGAGTTTTTATTATTAGCACAGTAATTTTAACCTTATTAATATGTGCCAATTTTTTCTCATTACCAGTGGTTGCAGTTCTTGTTGTGATGGTTTCTTACTTCTTGCTTGGTTTTTTGGATGATTATTTAAAAGTTCTAAAGAAAAATACAGATGGAATTTCAGCTCGAGGAAAATTACTTTGGCAATTTGTTACAGCTGTAATTGTTAGCTATTTTTTGATTAGCAAAGGCGTAATTGATACAAAGATTTATATGCCCTTTTTTAAAGGCGCAGTATTTGATTTAGGTAATTTTTATATTTTATTTGCATCAATTGTCATTGTCGGCTCTAGTAACGCTGTTAATCTAACAGATGGTCTTGATGGACTAGCAATTGGTTCAGTTATAACTAGTGCAGCTGCACTAGGTATTTTATCTTATGTGGCAGGACATAAAGATATAGCCGGTTATCTTTATATACCTTATGTAGAGAATGTTGGAGAGTTATTAGTTTATGCAACTGCGATTATTGGATCAGGTGTTGGATTTCTTTGGTATAATTCCTACCCTGCTCAAATTTTCATGGGAGACGTTGGTTCTTTATCACTTGGTGGAATTTTAGGAACAATAGCAGTTCTTACTAAAAATGAAGTCTTATTTGTTTTAATAGGTGGAATATTTGTAATTGAAGCAGTCTCTGTAATCCTCCAAGTTTTATCATTTAAGTTAACAGGTAAAAGAATATTTAAGATGGCACCTATTCATCATCATTTTGAGTTAAGTGGATGGGCAGAGCCGAAAGTTATAATAAGATTTTGGATTATAAGTATATTTCTGTCGATATTGGCAGTAGCTACTCTCAAAATGCGATAAGAGAAGGAGAGATTAATGGAAAGGTTTAGAGGTAAAAAAGTTTTAATTGTAGGAATCGGTAAAACTGGTTTTAAACTCATTAACTTTTTCAATAGATTGGATTGCAATATTAAAGTTACTGATATTAAACCTATCTTTGATTTAAATAAAGCAGTTAAGAAATTGAAAAAAATTAGTCCTGCACCAGAGATGACTTTTGGTGAGCATAGAGACGATGATTTTTTAGATGCAGAAGTAATTGTGTATTCATCATCAGTAAATCCTGAGTTGCCACAACTAGAGTTAGCAAGAAAACATGGTAGACAAGTATATAGTGAATTTTCGTTAGCAAACACATTATGCAGAAAACCAATACTTGCAGTGTGTGGTAGTTATGGAAGAACAACTGTTGCACACATGATTGGTTTTGCTCTTAAACTTGATGGTAAAAAAGTATTTGTAGGAGGAACTAGTGAAACTCCTTTTATCGAATATTGTTTACAGCCAAACTATGATGAAATTGATTATGTTGTTGTAGAAGTTTCTGCTGTTCAGATGAGAAGCTTAGGAGACAGCTTTCATCCTAAATTAGTTGTTTTTACTAATATCAGTGAAAACTATCCAGAAGGTCAATTCAGATCAGCTGGAGAGTATATAGAAACTAAGTTAAATATTATTAAATCATTATCTCCAGATGATACATTAATTGTTAACTTTGATACATTGGCGAGTAATACATTTTTTAGAAATGCTAATTGTCAGACATATTGGTATTCAAGAAGATCATTTATGAAGCTTGGAGTAATGAATGAAATTCAAGGAACACATTTTCATGATAAAAGAATTCATTCAAATATAAATTATCACTCTGAATTTAAAGTAAATAAAATGAGAATTGTTGGACAAAGTAATAGAGAAAATTTACTTGCAGCAATTACCGCTTTAAAGGCTTTAGAAGTTAATGATGAAGCAATTCAAACTTGTGTAGAAAAATTTCCTGGCATTCCTAATAGACTAGTATTT
>CAXHCD010000105.1:0-11287 GCA_964015265.1 uncultured Oligoflexia bacterium | reverse complement strand
GTTGAGAGTGAAATAAAAAGACCATCAGAAGTCTTTTTATTTCTAGTTTAATCTCCAAGAAAAAACATCGAAAAATAAATTAAAAAAAATACTGACACTGCAAAAGAAAGGAAAATCATTCGGGCCTTTCCTGTAAATGGCGCTCTCAATCATTTGAAAAATATTTACTAAGGCCAATTATATTTAATGATCTCACTAAAAACATAATCAGATTTTTTAGTGAGATCATAATTTTCAATATCTTCTGAAAACAAATTTTTTAAATTTAATAATTTGTTCATATTAATTCCCACCAAATTAGATTCTTTAATTTGAGAGAATAATTCATAGGCCCTATTTAAGTGATCCAAACTTACTTTTTTTTGATTCATTTTAATTTTTATTGCGGCCGCAGCGAGTTTAATTATTCCTTGTGATAAAAGTGCAATATCACCAGTACGTTCATGAGCATTCCAAATTGCTTCTAACCAACAATGTGATTCCCAATAAAAACCATGATTAAACAAGTCCAAAGAATACAAGAAGTGAATATGTGAAGTTTTATCACTAATTATGATTTTTTCTACTTTTGGTTCTCCCGATAAAAACATATGTCCACCCTCTTTTAAAGGATGAGGATTTTCACCAGGAATAAAGCGATAAGCTGGAAATGGTGTATTACAATATCTACTTCGACTCACTATACCAAATTAACACCATCTAAGAATATTTGCTAATCAATATTTTGTACCAGATAATATTCGTCCAATTTATACGGCTGGAGAAAATTTTGAAAATACTAATTTTAATATCAATACTTTTGACTTCTATTGCAAATGCTCGGACACATAAAATTGTACTTGCAAAAAATAAAGTATTTGGCCTTAAAATAGAAAACAAACAATTAATGGCCCTAGGATTCAAAAGAGCTCCTTCAAAACTGAGTTTGAAAGAAAAGAAAAAAATTGTTAGCTCCCTAGCGAAAGATAATGTGCCTAAAATAATTCAGCTTTATATAATGGACTTTTTGCCAACAAATGAAAAAATACCTCAAATTGTATTTCCTAAATATTCTCCATCAGAAAATGAAGAACGAATAAAGAGTTATTGTCATCGAATTGGGAAAAATACTAGTGCATTTTACACTGATGGACTCAAAATTAAATTCACACGTGCAATAGTCGGTGAAGAAAAAACTGAATGTTTTGGACGTTGTGGTACAAAATGTAAGTCATGGTACGAATCTAGAAATATTTATACTAAGCAATGTTTTGTACATGATGTATGTCATCGAGGAACTGGACAACAATTAGGTCCTTGTTTGGATGAATTTATTAGCGCTTCAGATGACTTTTTACAGGGACCTAAGTGCGAATAGCTAGTAGTTGAGTAACTGAGTTTTTTCTAATTTTTCTTTCCTATAGATTTAATTGTATCCATCTGACATAATTTAAGAAGATATCTATGGAGGGAATATGAAAATAATTATTACATTAACGACACTTTTATTTGTTTCAACAACATTTGCAAAAGACGGAAGTTCAGGATGTGGACTTGGATGGGAAATTTTAAAAAAGAATTCCCTGGTTTCTTCTTTTACTAGAGCTGCTGTAAATGCAACTTTTTCTAATACGCTAGGAATGACTTTTGGAACTTCAGGTTGTGCAAAACACTCAATTGTTAAAAATGAAGCAAAAGCACAACATTTCACTGAAGCAAACTTAGAACAAATTAAAATTGAAATGGCCTTAGGACAAGGAGCTTATGTTTCAACTCTTGGCCTACTTCTAGGTTGTAAAAATGAAGAAATATTTAACAAATCATTAAAAGAAAATTATGATGCTATCAATACTAAATATGATATTGAAGCAAGTGAACTTTTAAATAATGTTAAAGATACAATTCATACTCAAAATTCTTGTAACGCTTAGTTTAGTATCTAAATTTTCAAATATTTACGCGGCCGAAAATTCGGCCGTTTTTTTATCAAAATGGAAAAAGTTATTACTTTATAAAGATGACCTTAAAAAAGGATTAATTGATAATAAGGATTTTTATGTAGAAAAAAATGGAAGGTATGATTACCTAGCAGAGTTAAAAAAATTTAAATTTTTGTTAAAAGAAAATAAAAAGTATGGAACTCATAAACTTCCATTAACATGCACCTTTCCCGCAAGAACAAAATTAATTCAACAATATTTTCCAAATACTCTCATTAAACACAAAAAATGTAATGATTTTGAACCATGGTTTAAATCATTAGACGCAAAATCAATATCACTAGTTTACTCATCGGCCTATCCTAACAACCCATCCAGTATGTTTGGTCACCTTTTGCTAAAAATTAATAAGTATCCCATTTCTGATAATAAAAAAAACTTGTTAAATTATGCAGTCACTTTTTCAGCTGAAGTTTCTCCTAATGATAGTGGTGCTGAATATGCAATAAAGGGCCTACTAGGTGGTTATTTAGGACAATATTCTCTAGCACCCTTTTATATGAAAATTAATACTTATAATAATGTTGAATCACGAGATCTTTGGGAATACGAACTCAATTATACACCGTCTCAAATTAATTTACTTGTTTCTCATTTATGGGAGCTATACTTATATGGCCAAGCAAAATATTTTTTTGCAACTTTAAATTGCTCATCTTTTTTAATGGAATTACTATCTCTGCCATTAGAAGAGAATATATTAACGAGCTCTCCATATTGGTATGAGCTACCTACGGAAATCATTAAAAGACCTTTTCTTATAAATGATTTTGTAAGAAAAACTTATTATTACCCCGGCAAGAAAAAAGTTTTCTATGCGAGTCTTCCAAAGGATAAATCTTCAATTAAAAAGGCGATAAAAACAAACAATCCAGATGTAGTAAAAGACAAAGACCTTTATGTACTTCTACATTACTTTGAATATTTAAAGTTTAAACAGGAAGGTAAACTTAATAAACAACAATCTAAATTTAAATTTTTACTGCAAAAAAGAATTGCTAAAAGCAATACAATGGCCATCAGTCAAAAAGTTGCTAGACCTATCCCTCCAGAGAACTCTCACTCTCCTATGAGATTTGATTTTGGACTTAAACAAGTTGGAGAAACTGAGTATTTAACATTTTCACATAAACAAGGATTTCACGATTTATTTGACAATGACCAGGCTACAATTGAGTTTTCAGAGATTAATTTTTTAAAACTAGACTTTGAACTTGACCTTATTAAAAAAGATTTATCTATTGATGAAATCCGGCTTATAGATGTCAATTCAATATATGAATATAATTTTTTTGATCCTCAATTTTCTTGGAAGTTAAGATCAGGAGTTACAAGAGTAAAAAGTTATAATATGAGATCTTCTCATCAACTTGAATTAAATGCTGCAAGTGGAGTAGCAAAAAAATTCAATCACTTTCTAGTTAACTTTTACCTAGGTATTGATTATAGATATTCTAATTTTTACAAGCACAATCACAATCTATTAAATACATTTGAGCTAGCTTCTTATTTAAGTTATAAAAAAATTAAAATAGGCCTAGAATTAAAGCACTTATTACCATTGCTAGACGGAAACGTACTAAACAATAGTTTTTCTAAGCTAAATGCTACCCTTTCTTTTCATACTGGACTTAATACTCAAATTCGATTTATTAGTTCATATTTTACTTTAAATAAGTCATTTGATCGGCGATACTCTGAAAATGAAATTAATTTTAATTACTCTTATTAGTTTATTTAGCTCTTGTTCTCACTTATTTTACTTTCCCGACAGAGTTTATTGGTTTGATCCTGCAAAACTAAAAATAGAAAAAGAAGAAATTTACTTTGAAAGTACAGATAAAACCAAGCTTTATGCTTGGCATTTGAAACGTCATAAAAAATTTCAAAAATCAAAAGGTCTCATAATTCAATTTCATGGAAATGCTCAAAACTTAACTTCTCATTGGCCTACATTAGGGTGGTTAACAAAAGAAGGGTATGACGTCTTTGTATTTGATTATCGAGGATATGGTATAAGTGAAGGTCAGGCCAATCAACAAGGTCTTTATAAAGATGCTTTAGCGGCCCTAGATTTTGCTTATGCTCTTAAAGAGAAATTAAAAGCTGAAAAATTCATAGTTTATGCTCAAAGTCTTGGTGGAAATGTCTGTGCTAGAGCAATTGTCGATTTTAAACTAAAACAAAACGTTGATCTTTTAGTTCTTGAATCAACTTTTGATTCATATCAAGGAATCGCTGCACATAAACTACTTCAATCAAAAATATTTGCCATTTTTTGGCCACTCACTCCATTTGTCGTCTCAAATGAATACGCCTCTATATATCATCTTCATAAAATAAAAATGCCCACATTAGTTATTCACGGAAAAAAAGATAATGTAGTTCCACACTTTTACGGTAAAAAAATATATGATCAAATTGGCTCTCAAAAAAAATGGTTTTGGGATATTGATGAAGCTGCTCATTTAAATCTATATTATATTGAAAAAAATAAATACAGAGATAAATTCCTAAGCCTTATTGCGAATATCTGAACGATAATTAACGCTCTACCCAATGAAAAAGACTGAAAAATCACTTAAAAATAATATAAAAACAATTTAAAGGAATCCATATGAGTGAACAATTATGGGTGGCCATTTTACTAGTAGTAGCATGGGCCTCTCTTCCAATTTCTCTTGTTGTAGCTAACAAAACATTTGATAAAGATGTATGTGCTGAAGGTGAAGATCCGTTTCATCATTAATTAAATATGAATGAAAAAAATGCGCTCTATTACTTAGAATTAGAATTAAGGAACCTTCTTAAATCAGAAAGTGGCAGAAGGGCCTTTTTAAAAGCAACTCCGCTATTACTTGCTGGTTGCGCTTCTACTTCAAAAACAAGATACCGCGAAGGTGATAACTCAGGCCAAGAAACAAGTATCACTGTTGCAGATGAGAAAAAGATGACTAGAGAATATCTTCCTCAAATGCAAAAAGAATATCCCACATACAAAAACGAAAGAGTTCAAAGATATATTCAATCTCTTGGTAGAGATATAGCTGCTTCTTCTAAAGTTGAAGGGAATCCTTATCACTATAAGTTTAGAGTTGTTGAATCAAAACATATTAATGCATTTGCGCTCCCAGCTGGAGAAGTTTTTGTAACTGCTCCATTAATAAAATTAGCTGAAAGTGAAGCTGAGCTAGCTGGTGTTGTTGGCCATGAAATTGGGCATATCCAAGCAAGACATACGGCCGAAAGAATTGATAAGGCCAATAAACAAAAAGGTAAATCTCTACTTTATGGACTTGGTGGTCTCATTATTGGTGGAGCTGCTGGGTACGGTCTTGGTAAAGCTCTATGTTCTAAAGGAGACAAGGCCTGTTTAAAAAGAGCAGCTAAATATGGGGCGCTTGCAGGTGGGGCCGGAGGATTATTAATTCAAAAGTTTGCATTTATGGCAAACTCTAGAGAAGATGAAATGGAAGCAGACCGAATTGGTTTTAGAACATCTGTGGCAGCAGGTTTTCATAAGGACTATGTTGGAAACTTTTATAATAAACTCTACCAAATGGAAAAAGGTAGAAACAAAGGCTTAATGTCTGCATTTTCAGACGCGTTAAGTACTCACCCCCCTTCACAAGAACGGGTAGCGCAAATGAATCAATTATCTGAGTCAGTAGCTCTTAGTGGGAAATTAATAAGCTCAAATGCATTCAAATCTATTAAAAGAATGATTTAATTTTTAAAACACTCTCTCTTACCTGAGATAAATAACTCTGACCAAAAATATTGTAATGATTGAGCAAATGATAGAGATTATAAATGACTTCTCTTTCATAGCTTCCAGAAGGAAAGGGCCATTCATTTTCATATGCTTGATAGAAGCTTCTATCAAATCCACCAAATAATTTACTCATGGCAATGTCTACTTCCCTATCACCAAAATAAACTGCTGGATCAATTAAATACACATCTTTCCCATTAAACATAATGTTACCACTCCACAAGTCTCCATGAACTAAACTAGCTTTCGGATTATGATCATTTAAAAATTCAATTATTAAATAACTATCTAGATCTTCAAGAAATTCTTCACCTACTTCTTTCATTAAGAGAAGTTGATACTCTAGTCTTTGCTTCCAAAAAAACTCTCCCCAGTTTGAAGATCTTCTATTTGGCTGCCTACCTAGACCTATATAATTATCATAATCTAACCCGAACTCTGTATTGGAAAATCGATGTAAGTCCACCAGCCCATTAGCTAATTTTGTAAAACTATATTGATCAAAAGGTATGGACTCAATAAATTCGACTTTAAGAATCTGCTCATCAACATCCAGAACATTAGGAGTTTTTAACTGTTTAAGACCTTTATTCAATAACTTAAGTCCTTGTACTTCCATTAAAAGTGCATCGGCATAACTTGATTTATTCTCTTTTTTGAAAGATTTAATGTCTGGCATTTTTATATTCTCTCTTGAGTGGCCTTAATAAAAAGATTAGAATGATTATATCAATTGGAGATTAAAATGAAAAAGGTCTTAATAGTACTACTTTTATGTTCAAATGCTCATGCAATTTCAATGTTTGTTAACGGTACTTGTAAACACTCAACTTCTGAAAAAGGTAAATATGTAGTTGTTATAAAGGAAAGTGATGATAAAAATGAGCTTACTTCTGTTCAAAAAAAGTTTGATATAAATGGTGGTCTTACTAAAATTGAAACAGTTAATGGAAAGCAATCTCTAATTCTAGTTACATGTCTAGATAAAGAATCAGCAAACGATATGGCAAAAGAATTTGTTAAACAAGGAATTGAGGCCAAGACTGTTAGGCCATAGTTTGTGATTAAATTTATACTACTCAGTTTTGTTTTATCTACTACAACACAGGCAAAAATTATAGCAAGCGCTAAATCTAATGGTCACAGTATAAAACTTGAACGATTAGCAAAGATCAATGGTATTCCATGGGCATTAACATTTGTAAACGATGATGAAATTATTATTACAAATCGCGATGGAAAACTTCACAAACTTAATTTAAGTAATAAAAAAGTTGAAGATTTAGATGGAGCTCCAAAAGTATGGTCAAGAGGACAAGGTGGTCTATTAGATATAACAACTTCACCAGACTTTTCTAAAGATAATACCTTATATTTCACTTATTCCAAACCTGTTGATAATGGAGCGGCAACGACTTTGGCCAAGGCCAATTATCAGAACGGTAAAATTTCGAACTTTAAAGATATTATTGTTACTAAGTCATTTACGACTAAACGTCATCACTTTGGATCCAGAATAACTTTTGATAATGAAGGTCATATTTATTTTGGAGTTGGAGATAGAGGAAATAGAGACAATGGACAAGATTTAAGTACACATGCTGCAACTATTCTTAGAATTAATAAAGACGGAAGTGTTCCAAAAACTAACCCATTTATTGGCCAGAAAAATGCATTACCGGAAATATGGAGTTATGGTCACCGAAATCCACAAGGTCTAGTTTACGATAAACAAAGAAAAATTCTATTTGAAATTGAGCACGGCCCAAGAGGTGGTGATGAAATTAATATTATAGAACCAGGGAAAAACTATGGTTGGGCCAGAGTTTCTCATGGAAAAGAGTATTGGGGACCTATAAGTGTTGGTGAAGCTACTTCAATGAAAGGTATGATTGATGGTATAAAGGTTTATATTCCGTCAATAGCCCCATGTGGTTTAGAAGTTTACTCTGGAAAAGTATTTAAAAATTGGAAAGGAAATCTATTTACAGGTGCACTCGCAAAAAAACACCTCAATAGAATTGAAGTTAAGAACAAAAAAGCCGTTAAAGAAGAACGTTTATTTGAAAACTTAGGCTATAGGTTTAGAAGCGTAAAAGAAGGACCGGATGGTTATTTATACGTAACAACTGATAATGGATTAATTCTTAGAGTTATTTTATAAAACAAGGGAAGTGAAGCCTCACTCCCCTCTTTTACATTTATATTACAAATTAAAATCTTCTCTATTAATTATTAAAGATTGCGAAGTCCCAGCATCGATTGTTTTTGTACATGTATAAATATTTTGATCATCCATAAAATGTCTACCAACAACTTCTTCTTTTAAATCTTGCCCATACTTCCAAAGTCTAGTTTGAGGCCAAGCATATTTTGATTTACTTAATTTTTCTAAATCATAAGAAAATAGAAGGTGTAAGTTTTTAGTAACGATTCTTCCGTTACTTACATTTATCTCTGGAAGGCCATACGCTTCTCTTCTCTGATTAATAGATTTCATTAATTCAACTTTATTAGAATTTAAATCATAAATACCAATTCCTTCAAATGCTCTTTTTTTAGTATTAAAGTCATAAGTAACATTATCTATTGCTAAGAATATTTTATTATTATGAATTGCAAAATCAGTAATCATTGATTCATGACCTTGAGATGGCTGCGGAATATTTAAGTTAATATTGTTAGTGACTTCATTATCAAGACCATGAGCAACAAGTCCTAGTCGTCCTTGAGAATAGTATAAAGTTCTATTATGAATACCTATTGCCGTAAGCTCAGTATATCTCTTAGAGCTTTCCTTTGAAAAAATTGTTCGTTCGACTTCATAGGAAGAATTTAATATTTCAACTCTATCAGCAAACATTAAATATGTATGATTTGCATCTCTTGTAAAATCTTTAATTTTTCCTTTGTATTCTTTTTCATGCACAAGTTGATTTTGCGTATTATAAATTTTCACTTCACTTATATCATTATCTTTTTGAACACCTAATAAAACCCCTTGTGCATCGGCCTCAATTGCTGAGCCCAAAACTTTTGAAATATTATTTGGTCTTAAGGACTTACAAAAATTCTCAAAATTTTCAGAGTGGAAAAAAGCATTATAAGACAATACCTTTGTGGATAGTGACAATGCTAACAATATAATAGATAGCTTCATATAAACTCCTTCTTATTAAAAACTAAATGTGTACTTATAATGATGGAGCTTTGGAACTCAAAAGTCTATACTGATAGCGCAAAGCATAAATTCTCAATTATCTCAAAGTTAATATATTTATCTGTAATTTCTGAAAATGATTTAACTAAAATTTTGTGATTTTCAAAAATTCCCTCTATTACATAGTATTCTCCGTAATATGTTTGAGACAAAACTTTTAACTTCTGCTGACCTTGTCCAATTTTCACGCTTTCAGGTCTAAATGCCATATGAACAAACTTTTTACCGTGTAAACTTTCTTCTCCTTCTACCTTAAAGTTTCCAAAAGGATTAGAGACATGAATCAATCCTGCTTCAAAATTATGAACATTTGAAGCAATTAAATTTATTGTTCCAGTGAATTTGGCCACATATGAATTAACGGGCCGATTATATAAGTGAGAAGGTGTAGACATCTGTTGAAGTCTACTTAGTCCAAGTAGTATTATTTGATCAGAAGTAGAGTAAGCATCTTCGAGATTGTGAGTGATAAAAATTGCTGTTGTTGAACTCTTTTTAAAGATTTCAAACAATAGATTTCTTAAGCTCATCCGAAGTGACCTATCCAAATGTCCAAAAGGTTCATCTAAAACTACAAACTCAGGATGATTAACTAAGGCCTTGGCGAGTTCAACTCTTTGCTTCTGCCCAGTAGACAACTCTGAAGGATATTTATGATCTTTATACTGTAATCCAAAAACTTCAATCTGTTCCCTAACTCTGACGTGAATCTCATTTTCATCGCAAGATTTAAAGTTTTGAGCGATATTTTCAAATACTGTTTTTGAGTCGCTAAGTGTCAACTCCTGAGGAATATAACAAATTTTTTCAGTTCCAATTTCAACTTGTCCACTTTGTTTTTCTAAATGATTACTTAAAAGTTTCGCCAAAGTTGACTTACCAGCACCAGACTCTCCAATAAGAGAGATTATCTCTGCCTTTTCAATGGAAAAGTTTATATCTGTTAATACATTCATAGACTTATTATCAAACGTATAATTAAGCCCACTAACTTTTAAGAAACTCATAACTTCCTCATAACATGGTAAATACAAATAAAAAAATAAATCTTACTGAATTGACTAAGGCAGATTCAAATTATACCAATGTAAAAAAGAGGTATATATGATTTCAGAAATTTTTAACCCCGATTTATGGGATGAAGTTGAAGGCTTTAATTTTACAGATATTACTTATCACCGTGCAAAGCATCAAGGCACTGTTAGAATAGCATTCAATAGACCTGAATGTAGAAATGCGTTTAGGCCAAATACTGTTGATGAACTTTATAGGGCCCTTGACCACGCTAGAATGAGTAGCGATGTAGGAACAGTTCTCTTAACAGGAAATGGGCCAAGTCCAAAAGATGGAGGCTGGGCATTTTGTAGTGGTGGAGATCAAAGAATACGTGGAAAAGACGGATATAAATACGAAGGCGCTGATGGAGTAGATCCTGCAAAACTTGGAAGACTTCATATCTTAGAAGTTCAAAGACTAATTAGATTTATGCCTAAAATTGTAATGGCAGTAGTACCAGGTTGGGCAGTTGGCGGAGGCCATTCACTCCATGTAGTTTGTGACTTAACAATTGCATCAAAGGAGCATGCTGTTTTTAAACAAACTGATCCAGATGTAGCGAGCTTTGACTCAGGTTATGGATCGGCATACTTAGCAAGACAATGTGGACAAAAAAGAGCAAGAGAAATTTTCTTTTTAGGTTTAAATTATAGTGCGCAAGAAGCCTTTGAAATGGGAATGATTAATAAAGTTGTTGATCATGATAAATTAGAACTAGTTGCACTTGAATGGGCGAAAATTATGAATAACAAAAGTCCAACAGCGATGAGAATGTTAAAATTCGGGTTTAACCTATTAGATGACGGACTAGTTGGACAACAATTATTTGCTGGTGAAGCAACTCGTCTGGCCTATGGAACAGAAGAAGCTATTGAAGGAAGAACATCATTTCTCGAAAAAAGAGATCAAGACTTCACTCAATTTCCTTGGCACTATTAAAGAGTTCTAACTAGCTCAATACTCTGCTTGGCCTCATCTAATGACTTTGATAATTTAAAAAAGTTTTTAGGGCCAAGTAATTTCTTCTCTTTCAAAATTTTAATATATTCAAATGCCTCTTCATACATTTGTTCATTTTTTAACTCATCAAAAATTGAAATCATCTCTTTCGTTGAATTGGTTTCCAAAATGAGATCTTTTGCTTTTAATAAAAACTTTTTATCCCTTTTCAAAATATTAAGCTCTCTAAGTACTTTATAGGCCATAATTTTCTGTCTCTTATACACATCTCCGAGCCCACGAGACTAGTGCCAATCT
>CAXHCD010000104.1:0-11463 GCA_964015265.1 uncultured Oligoflexia bacterium | reverse complement strand
TAATAATATATTAAAAATTAAGGAAAAAATAATACCTACTTTCTCTACTTTAGAAGATTTAAAATTAATCTTTGGAAAAGATGAGTTTAGAAACTTTGTATTGGCCTCAATAGAAAATAGCTTAATAGATCACGCAAACCTAGAATTAAAAAGTTTATGTCAAGGAAGATATAGGATTATTTCTAAACCAATTAGAAATGCACAAGAATACTTTTTAGAAGACTCATTAAACTTTGGACTGCATAGAAAAATTTCTACCCTATCCGGTGGTGAAACTTTTTTAATATCTTTAGCAATGTCGCTTGCACTTTCAACCTTAACACGTGGAAATACAAGAATTGACTCATTTATAATTGATGAAGGTTTTGGAACATTAGACACTGATTCTTTAAACGAAGTTAAAGATATACTAATGGACCTTGAATCAACAGGGAAGCAAATAGGAATAATTTCCCACATTAAGGAATTAACAGATAACTTCCCAGTCAATTTAAATGTAATTAAAGATCAATTTGGCGTAGGAAAACTTAATATCAACTATAATTAAAAATCTAAATTCCCTGGGGTTCTTGGAAAAGCAATAACATCTCTAATATTACTAATACCTGTTATATACATAATTGCTCTTTCAAAGCCTAGTCCAAATCCTGAGTGAGGAACAGTACCGTATTTTCTTAAATCCATGTACCACCATAGTGGTGCCTTCTTCATTTTCAACTCTTTCATTCGTTTGGATAATTTATCTAGATTTTCTTCTCTTTGAGATCCACCTATCAACTCTCCTACACCAGGAACAAGTATGTCCATAGCTCGAACAGTTTTTCCGTCTTCATTTTGTTTCATATAAAAAGCTTTTATATCTCGTGGATAATCTGTAACAATAACAGGGCCTTTGAAATGGTTCTCTGTTAAGTACCTTTCATGTTCAGTTTGTAAATCCACGCCCCAGTCTGGTTTAAACTCAAAAGTTTGACTTGATTCATTCAAAATACTGATCGCATCAGTATAAGTTACTTTAGTGAAGTTAGAACCACTAACATGTTTCAAAGTATTTACATGCTCTTCAAAAGTTGAATCACTGCCTTGTCTTGAACAAATAAATCTCAAATCATCTTCACAATTCTCAAGAACAGAATTAATAAGATGTTTAACATAATCAGCAGCTACATCAGCAATTTCTTCTAAGTCTGCAAAAGCTACTTCTGGTTCAATCATCCAAAATTCAGCTAGATGTCTTGCTGTATTAGAGTTTTCAGACCTAAAAGTAGGCCCAAAAGTGTATACGGCCCCTAACCCCATGGCAAAACACTCAGCTTCAAGCTGACCAGTTACACAAAGAGAGGCTTCTTTTTCAAAGTAATCTTGTTTGTAATCTACCTTATTTTTTTCATTCTTTGGTAAATTATATAAAGGTAGAGTAGTGACATTAAACATCTCACCAGCACCCTCAGCATCAACACCTGTTAAAATTGGAGAATTTAGATAAAAGTAGTTTCTCTTATGAAAAAATTCATGTGTGGCCATGGCCAATTGGTGTCTTATTCTAAAAACCGCTCCAAATAAATTTGTTCTGCACCTCAAATGAGCATTTTCTCTTAAAAATTCCAATGATGTCGATTTTTTTTGTAATGGATAACTAGAATCTGCTGTACCGTAAATTTCGATATTTTCTGATGAGAGTTCTATACTTTGATTTTGTCCTTGAGATTCTACTAATTTCCCTTCCACTTTAACTGAAGACCCAGTTAATAGGCTTTTAACTTCAGCAAAATTTGAAATATTGGTATCGAAAACTATTTGTAAATTTTTAATACAAGATCCATCGTTTAAGATTAAAAAACCGAATTCTTTGGATTTTCTAATACTTCTAACCCAGCCTTTAACAACTACTGAATCACCGACTTTACCTTCCTCAATAACCTCTTTAATTAGTTTTCGCTTCATTTTTATCCTATAATAAATCTTTTTTTATACCTAATAATTGTTCTTTACTTAATCTTGCTCCAAACTGTGTAACTAATTTACTAGATGCACTACATGCTAACTTTGCACTTTCAGAAACACTATGTCCGTTTGTTATTCCGTATAAATATGAGCCAGCAAATAGGTCTCCGGCACCATTAGTATCTATAGCATCAACTTTATTAGTTAATACATCAATTTCTTTTTCACCATCATAAATCAAAGCTCCTCTAGGCCCTTGAGTAATTGCAAAACTTTTAGCAACACTTTTTAATTTCTCAAAAGCATTTTTTATATCTGTTTCACCAGTATAGCTTAAGGCTTCTTCTTCATTACAAAATAAAAGGTCTACTCCATTCCCTATTATTTCATCAAATTGATTTTTAAAATGACCAACTATTCCAGGGTCTGAAAATGTTATTGAAGTTTTTACTCCATTTTTTTCTGCAATTTCTTTTGCTTTTATTGCGGCTGCTTTACCTGTGGGAGAAGTTACTAAATAACCTTCAATATATAAATACTTTGAGTCGGAAATTTCTGACTCTACTAAATTCTCAATGGAAAAAGTTTCTGTAATCCCTAAGTAAGTATTCATGGTTCTATCTGCATCTGGAGTTATAAAAACCATACATTTTCCAGTTGTTCCCTCTGGCCTACTACCGTCCCCTAAGTTGGTAACTACACCATTTGACTCTAAATCTTTATAATAAAAATCACCAGTTTCATCATTTGCTATTTTACATGAATAGAATGATTGCCCCCCTAGTTGAGAGACAGCAATAATCGTGTTTGCTGCTGAACCACCACAAGTTCTTTTATGATGTATACCTGTTAGAGATTCTAGTAATTGCCCTTGTCTATTTTGATCTACTAGAGTCATCAACCCCTTATCTATTTCCATTTTAGTTAAAAATTCAGGATTAACCTCAAATTCCATATCAACTAATGCATTACCAATTCCATAAACATCATATTTTGCCATAAAAATTTCCTTTAAAAATGAGAAATTATATTAACAATAAAATTGAATTCTTAATAGATAGTAAATGCAAATATTTTTATTATTGAATATAGGCCAGTTCAGGATATTTCTTTACATCAATATGATCAATTTTATACGCAACACCTTGAACATAAGTGTTCATAAAAAAAGGAGTAAGCATCATTGGCCATACTGCTAAATACCCCCAGGACTTTTTACAACTTGGATTTGAGTTTCCTGAAGCATACCAAGTTATCTTTCCAATTGCATTGGCACCCATGGCCTTTGCTTTTTTCTTCATATCTTCTAATGATTTAGCGGCCCTTTCTTGGCAATTTGACCATATGGCCCCACCTTCGTCACCACTAACTGTTCCCAAGGCTTTACCTTCTAGTGGGCCATTTGTTAGAAACATCACAGTCTCAGAGTCCGAATTTTTAAACTTCACACTTTGAACGCTGCATGAACTAGAAATGACTAAAACCAATAAAATTAAATTTCTCATATTAAAATGAGACCATACTGCCCCATAAACGTCAAGATTAGGAAAACTAGTATACATCAAGTCTTATTGTTTTACTTTTATGCTGATATTTGACCATTTCAGGAATATAAGAATCTGACTTATCACTCATTTTCACTATTAGCTTTTTCGGAGACAACTCTATTATTTCAATTATTTGAGAGGTAATATCAAGATCCTCTCCAACTAAACTACTTAAAATCTGCATATTTTTTTTAGGCAATCGCTTTGACTTATTTTTTATAAACATTGGATCATAATACACAACTTTATCTCTTAAAGATTCACAAGACTTAGTTAGTTCTCCAAAGCAAATTTGAAAATTATCCCTAATAGTGTGATCTAAATTAAAAGAGTTTGATTTAATTAAAAAATATAATATTGGATTTCTTTCATAGGCCCTAACTTTTAAACCGTTAGCAATGAAAAACATACTATCCCTACAAACTCCTGCAGTTGCATCAATTAATTCACTATTTCCCCTTCCAATTGATTTAAGCAGTATACCTGGAGAAACTTTATTTCTTTGAATTTTAAAATAGTTAAACTGTTTATTTAGATCTAGAATCAAACCGCCAAAGGAATCTAAGTAGCATACTTGCCCATTTTCATAAAAATAATTATTTACTTGTTTTTCACCTGCTGAAATTTCAATATTATTTAAATCACATAACTTCTTTATCTCTGTCGGAAGATCCGATTCATTTTGAATATATAAATTCAATCTAACTCCTCAATTATTAAGAGAAAAAGTGGATAATCTATGGTACATAAAATATCAAATTTTTAAAAACACATAATACGATAATTAATAGGATTTTTATGAATTTCGATGAATTAAACTACAGCCCAAAAAATTTAAAAAGAGAGCTTACCAAATATTATATTTCAGCTTCTGAGCAGGATATTAACAAAATGTTGAGTTCAATTGATAAAGAGAGTTTAGAAAGCCTTTATGATCATATAAATGACGAAGTAAAATTTGAAAATTTTAATCTTTATGAATCATTAGAATATGGTGAATTAGTTAATCACTTAAAAGAAATTTCTCTAAAAAATAATATTAAAACTAGTTTTATTGGTGATGGTCTAAAAAATTATAAAGTCGAAGATATAGTTCCAAAAGTCTGTTCCATTAGAAACCTAACTACTGCCTATACACCTTACCAACCTGAAAGAAGTCAGGGTACATTGAAAACTTTATGGATTTATCAATCATTACTATCTAAACTTACTGGTTTTGAAGCTATAAATGCGTCTTTATATGAACGATCAACTTGTTTATTTGAAGCTATAAACTCTGCTAGAAGAATACAAAAAACAGGAAATACAACAATTATTAGTGAAGGTATCTATCCTGGGGACATTGAAGTACTAGAAACATTGAGCAAACATACTTCTCTAAAAATTAAAAAAGTTCCATTAAACAAAAACACCGGATTAACTGACATAGATTATTTAAAATCTATTTTGAATGAAATTAAAAACGACGTTAGTTCAATTTGTTTTCCTCAAATGAATAATTTAGGAAATTTAGAAGATGTTAATACTCTCACTGATATTTGTACTGAGTATAATTGCCAATCAATAGCAATAATAGATCCAATGCTAATATCTAATGAAAGCTTATTACCTCCAAGTAAATATGGAACCAATTCACAAGGTTGTGACATGATTGTAGCTGAAGGACAACATTTAGCTATCGGACCAAATTTTGGAGGACCAGGCCTTGGAATTTTTGGGATTAGGTTCAATGACAAAAATAAACTTTCAATTCGCCAAACAGCTGGTCGTTACGTAGGAAAAGCAATTGATAAAGATGGTAAAGATTGTTTAGCGATGGTGCTTTCTACAAGAGAACAACATATTAGAAGAGAAAAAGCTACTTCAAATATATGTTCAAATCAATCATTTGTCGCTTCTATAGCTGGTGCTTCACTCCTTGCTAAAGGTGACAAAGGAATAACTAAATCTGCAATTACAGCAAAAAATAATCTCAATTCATTTTTAGATCAAGTCTTAAAACTTGAAGGTGTAGACCTAGCATTTAATTCACCCTTTTTTAATGAAGTAACATTAAGAGTTAAAAAAGATGTTGATGAATTAATTACAAATGCAAATTCACATGGAATTCATTTGGGCGTAAATGTTTCTAAAAGAATTGAATCAACTAATAATTTAATTTTAATATCTTTCTTCGATATACACACAAGTGATGAAATTCAAAAGTTAATCAACTTTTTTAAGTCTAATTTTAATAAATGTGAAAAGCAGATTAAAATTCCAGTTATTCCTAAAGAATTAAAGAGGACCGAAACGTTAAATATTAAAAACTTTGGAACTGAAGAGCTTTTTAAATATTACACAAGCTTAGGTGAACAAAATGTTAGTCCAGATGATAATATTTATCCTCTAGGTTCATGTACAATGAAGTATAATCCATACATTAATGACTGGGCAGCTTCTTTACCTGGTTTTACAGATATACACCCTCAAGCACCTCTTGAAGATGCTCAAGGTTCGCTTGAAATTTTATATAATATTCAAGAAGATTTTAAAAAAATTACAGGCTTACCAGGAGTAACAACTCAACCAGTAGCAGGAGCACAAGGTGAATTAGTTGGTATTAAAATGTTTCAAGCTTACCATAAAGACAATGATGAAGCTCAAATAAGAGATATAGTTCTTATTCCAAAATCTGCCCATGGAACGAACCCTGCAACAGCTACGATGGCCGGTTTTGAAAGCAAAATTATTAATGGACAGAAAGTTGGAATAATCACTTTAGAAGCGAACAAAGACGGTCAAATTGATATTGAAAAACTCAACGAAACAGTTACTCAATATAAGGGAAGAATATCTTGCGTTATGGTCACCAACCCTAATACTTCGGGATTTTTTGAAGGAAATTTTAAAGAGATGGCCGAAATCATTCATAACGACGGTGGCCTGGTATATATGGATGGTGCCAATATGAATGCCATTGCAGGATGGATAGACTTAGAAAAATTAGGTGTAGATGCTGTTCATAACAACCTCCATAAAACTTGGACAATACCTCATGGTGGTGGTGGCCCAGGAGATGCAATCGTTGCTGTTAGCGAAAAATTGATAGATTATCTCCCAGGATTACAAGTTAGATATGAAAATAATTTATATTCAACCTTTAAACCTTCTAAATCTATTGGGAGTTTTCATAGGCATTATGGAAATTTTGCTCATAAAGTACGAGCATATACATATCTAAAAGCATTGGGCACAGAAGGTGTAAAAAAAATGAGTGCTATGGCCGTGTTATCAGCACGCTACCTCTATAATAATTTAAAAAGTACTTATCCAAACTTGCCAGAAGGAACTGAGAATGTTCCAAAGATGCATGAATTCATTATTACACTAAAAAATGAAAGTTTTATGCATTTACAAAATGCAGGAACTCCCAAAGCAAAAGCAATGGCCAGTATTGGAAAATTGTATCTAGACTTTGGGTTACACTCACCGACTGTAGCATTTCCTGAAATTTATGGACTTATGATTGAACCTACAGAATCTTATACTAAAGCTGAGTTGGATCGCTTTATTGACATAGTTAAAGCAATACATAACTTATTGCATGATGCCCCTGAAGTATTATTAACGGCCCCTCATTTCACACCAATAAAAAGAGTGGATGAAGTATATGCAAATAAAGCACTTATTCTAAATGAATCAATTGATAAATTAGAGAGTGTTTTAACAAATAAAATTGAAACTAAAGAACTTGCAAATTTATCCATATCAGATATTTGTACAAAAATCCTTGATACGCATAAAGCAATGTCTTAACGGAGAGATAATGAATAATGAAGAATACCTTCCATATGAAAAAACTTTTAACCACGATTTAGCTAAAAAACTTGCTAAAACAGATAACCCTGAAGAATTTTTAGATAAAGAATTAGTCAAAATTAAGAAAAGGGCCTTGCAACTAAATGAAGCAAGAACAAAAATGGCAAAAGGCTATCAAGTAGTTTTAGAAGGATTGGCGCAGGCTTTTCCTGAATTAGACTTAAATGATCCAAACATTGTTGACTCTCCAAATAGAATGGCCCGTGCCATGATTGAAATTTGCTCTGGACTTGGACAAAATGACGAAGAGATTTTTTCTACAAGCTTTCCATCTGAACAATATAATCAAGTAATAATTTTAAAAGATATTACTTATACATCTATGTGCTCACATCATTTCTTCCCATTCACAGGAAGGGCCCATGTAGGTTATCTACCGCACACAAATGGAAAAGAGGACTCTAAGGTTGTTGGTCTATCTAAATTAGCAAGAATTGTAGACGTACATGCGCAAAGACCTCAACTTCAAGAAAGACTTTCTTTCAACATTATGAACGCAATAAAAGAGCAATTAAATCCTGCTGGAGTTATGGTTGTTGTTGAAGGTAAACATGGTTGTTTAAATTGTAGAGGAGCAAGAAAATCAGAAGCTTCCATGGTAACTTCTGCACTTGATGGCAAATTTAAAGAAGATCATAAATTAAGAGAAGAATTTTTGGCCCTTATTGATAGAAAAACAATATAAAAGCTGGTTTTAATGAGCGACGATAAAAGATGTACATTTGCAATTATTAGTCACCCGGATGCAGGTAAAACAACGATGACCGAAAAACTACTTTGGTTTGGTAGAGTTGTAAGAGATACCGGGATGGTCAAGTCTAAATCCGGAAATTATGCAAAATCAGACTGGATGGAGCTAGAAAAACAAAGAGGTATTTCAGTTAGTTCATCAGTTATGTCATTTCCATATAATCAAAGAGCTATGCATCTTTTAGATACTCCTGGTCACAAAGATTTTTCTGAAGATACCTACAGAACATTAACTGCAGTTGAGTCAGTTCTAATGATGATCGACTCTGCAAAAGGTGTTGAAGAGCAGACAAAAAAACTAATGGAAGTTTGTCGTCTTAGAGATACACCCATAGTTACATTTATGAACAAATTTGATCGCGATTCAATGGACCCTTTTGAATTAATTGATAATGTTGAAAAAATTTGTTCTATACAATGTGTACCTCTCACTTGGCCAATTGGTGATGGAGTCGATTTTAAAGGTGTATACGATATTAGAACTAAGTCTATAGTTTCTTTTAAAGAAAGTAATGATCCTTCTAATCCAACGGTAACTGATGCTGATGATTTAAAATCCAGCACGGTTATTGATTTAATTGGAGAAACTCTCGCAGAAAAATTAGAAAATGACCTAGAAATGGTTTCTGAACTTATGCCTCAATTTAATGAAGAAGAATTTTTAGCAGGAATTCAAACTCCTGTGTTTTTTGGTTCAGCATTAAATAACTTTGGAGTAAAAGAAGTTCTAGATCAAATATCAAATTATTCTCCAGGCCCGATGGAAAGAGAAGTTAAATTAGAACCATATGACTCGTCAGCATCGACAAAAATAATAGCACCTACAGAAAAAAAATTTAGTGGTTTTATTTTTAAAATACAAGCAAACATGGATAAAAGACATAGAGATAGAGTTGCATTTATGCGAGTTTGTTCAGGAAGGTTTGAAAGGAATCAAAAAGTTTTCCACGTGAGAAGTACAAAAGACATAAAAATATCTGCTCCTTTAATTTTTCAAGCTCAGGATAGGGATATTGTTGAATATGCTCTCCCTGGAGATATTATAGGATTGCATGACACAGGAAAGTATCAAATTGGAGATACTTTTACTGAAGGTGAAAAATTCCAATACACAGGAATCCCCTCTTTTGCTCCAGAATTATTTAAAAAAGTATTATTAAAAGATCCGTTAAAAGGAAAACAATTGGATAAAGGCCTTAAACAATTGAGTGAAGAAGGTACTGTTCAATTATTTACCCGCCATACAAGTAATGAAAAAATACTTGGAGCTGTTGGTGTACTTCAATTCGAAGTTGTTAAATTCAGATTAGAAGACGAGTACAATGTTAAAGGAGATTATGAGCACTACCCTTTTGTCGGTATTAGGTGGCTTAAATTTGAAAATGAAAAAGAACAAAATGAATTCATAAATAAAAATTCATCAAATATCGTATACGACAATAAAGAGAGAATTTGTTTTTCCGTAAGAAGTGATTGGGATTTAAAATTAGTTAAAGAGAAGTTTCCTAATACTAAATTTTATAATAATAGTGACTACGTAGATTAAAGACGCGTAGCATCTTTACTCTATGCACACAAAGCCTTCCAATATAATTATAGTAATAATTTTATTTAGTTAAGGAGAACTTATGAAGAGAACTATAGTCCCAGTTATATCTCTACTAGGTATGCTTTCTATACCTTCAATTGCACACTCAGCTTATGAAAAACCTTCACTTTGGTCAGCAAAGTGGACATCTCTCGGTGGAGCAAGTGCTGCTGCTGCAAGTGGATCTGATGCCTTAGTATTTAATCCTGCTGGTTTAGCAAAAAGCTCAAAGAGTGAACTTGGAATTAACTTAGCTCCTACAATTGCAAAGTTTAAAGGTCCAAACGTCTCTAATAATATTCAGCAAGAAGGTGAAAGCACCTTTTCACCAGTAGGTGGTTTAATTTATTCAAGGCCTTTGAATGAAAAGATTTCTTTAGGAGCAGGATTTTATGTTGCAGGTGGAAACTCAGCTGAGTTTGAAGGGATAAATTTTGAATCTATAAATTCAACGTTTACTAAAAGAGGAACAAACAAAACTGATCTTAAATTATTCGAAGCTAGTTTAGGTTTAGGTTATAAAGTTAATAATAATTTAAGACTTGGAGCTGCTTGGAGAATTGGAAAAGCATCTGCTGAACTTTTCTCTTCTTCTGCTACAGCAGGTGCATCAGGGCTGGCTGCCCATGTGCAATATACTGACTTGAAAGATACAAATTTGGCAGGATTTAGATTAGGAGCTCAATATGAATCTGACGATAGTACTTGGGGGTTAGGCCTACATTATAGATCTCAAGTTACTTATAGACTTGAAGGAAAGGGCGGAGGCTCATTACAGTTAGGAACAAATTTGACTGCTGCTAACGGTGGGACTAGTACGGCCAACTTACAAACACCAAATGTTCAAGCAACAAGTAGACTACCAATGCAATTATCTCTTGGATCATTCAAAAAATTTGACAAACTAACTGTTCACTTTCAATTCGATTGGACAAAATACTCTGTTAACGAAAAAATTAAATTTGAAGGGGAAGCTTTCAAAACATCTGATGGATCTGCAACATTAAATAATAACTTGCCAGATTTAAAAAACACGCCAGTTATTCAAGATAATAGTGACATGTACGCTTATAAACTAGGTTTAGATTATATGTGTGATAATGGGTGGAATTGGAGACTAGGATATGCTCTTTCGACTCAAGTTACTCCAGATAACAGTGCTAAATCAACTCTTGCTTCACCAGGTAATGGGCACTTACTTGCCATTGGAGCAGGGAAAGAGATCAATGAAAACTGGAATATTGACTTTGCAATTGAAAGAGCTTGGAGAAGTGGAGAAGTTGGGAATAATTTAAATCCAAACTCAGGCAATACGACAATTTTACAGGGTGAATATGAATCGGCCGGTCATACTGCTCACGTAACAGCAAAGTATTTATTTTAGTGATCGAAAATAAATTAAATAAATTATACAAACATAAAAGAAAATGGGCCTCAAGAAATAATCTTGAGGCCTTTCGTTTATATGAAAGAGATATACCTGAATATCCATTTATTATTGATATCTATGGAAAACATATTGTAATTCACGACAAATCTGATCCTATTAAAGACAAAACAAAAGCAGAGCATTTTGATCTTACAATTAATGCAGTTAAAAATTTATTTCCCGAATTTGAAATTCACTTAAAGCGAAGAATGAAACAAAGTGGAAATGAACAATATAGTAAAGTTTATAATAAAAAAGAAAAGGTAATAATCAAAGAAAGTGATTTAAAATTTTTAATAGATTTTGAAACATACTTAGATGTTGGCCTATTTCTTGATCATAGG
>CAXHCD010000103.1:0-11553 GCA_964015265.1 uncultured Oligoflexia bacterium | reverse complement strand
AATTAAAGTAAAGGACTCAATGTTTTTTAGAATAAAAACTTCCATAAAGTACTTTTTCTTTTTCGCAGTTGTGCTAGGTTTTTTAATTTTTTCAAAAAGTGAAAACGAAGAGATAATCATTAAATTGTCTGCATTGTTGGTAGTCTTGGGCACAGTATTCTTGCTCAAGTTTTTAATAATCTTTAAAAGAGGGGTATTTATACTACCTTTTCAATTTTATGGCTGGGATGATATTGAAAATATAGAAATTAGAAGGGATGAAATTGGAGATTTCCTTTATCTTAAAAAAAAGAAGTTTCCTTATAGAGGTAAGATCCCATTGTATACTTCTAAGAAAAATGAACTTATTCAAATTCTTTGTGAAAAGATAAATTGTGAAAAATCATGTCTACTAAGCTATAAATCATCTTTAGATAAGGAGGTCTATATTTTTGGCAAATGTTATTTTTGTTGGAGTAAGTATATTTTCACATAGGTCTTTTTTAGAAGAAAGAGGATTTGGCGATGTCATAATAAATTCAATGTGGTCTTCTAAATACTTTATTGGAGGAACATTTGGTTTATGGCTTTAGTAATAGGTAAGTGATACTTTTTAAGAGCGGTGAGTTGGTGTCTATACAAAGAAAAAAACACCTTCTTGCGTTTGCGTTCTGAAATGGATTAGTTTAATAACTTAGCCATTCTTTAATAAAGCTTTTATCAGTAATTCCATACTGTTTCATGACTTGAGATTCGCTAGTAATTTGATTGGGACGAGGTGAGAATTTGCCGTCTTTAAAATGGCAGTTCATACACTGCTTTTTGTATGGTTTACCTTTAAAAAGTTTTTGAGGAAGCCAGCGGTTTCCAATTTTTTCAAAATAAAAGGGTGTCCATTGATTATCAATTTTAACAAACATCTCAGCACTCTTTTCAATACCATCTTTAAGATTTTTGGCCATTCTAATTTGATCTAGTCCAGGTTTTAATACATTTCTTCCAAAAGTTTTTGGCCATGAAATTACTCTTGTAGCACCATCGCCATACATTGATTTCAAAGGAGATTGGCTATTTTTTGCAGTGATAACAAAATTTCCATTTTTGGCCTCAATCATTTCATTCGTCATCCACCAATTATCATGTCCAACACCAACTGGAAGCATAAAATGTCTTGTATTCATATGATGATCTAAAGTTGCACTTTGAGTTCCGCGCATTCCACGAGGGGCAAAGTCAGTGGGTTCCTTATATTCCATTGTTCTAAGAATTTTAAAATCACCTACAAAGTGCTCATCTATAAAATTTGCGTAGGCCTTAATTGTGTCATCAAAACTTTTAATTATTTCAGGGTCTAGTTCTTCTACCTGATTGTAGTTCATTCTTGATCTTGCAAAAGCAATTTTTTCTACTAAGTATAAAGTATGAGAACTTGGCACTCCATTATCATCAAGAACTAATTTATTTTGAGAATCAAGAGGAATGGTACTATTTAAAATTTCTTCCAATTGTCGAGCTTGATCTTCAGGAGAAATTGATCTATTTCCAAATTCAAGAACTACTTCTCTTGCTAAAGTGGTGAGTTTTAAATCTTCATACTGATTTTTATATAATTTATTATCATTAGCGATTTCATTTATGTGCTTATTAATAGCATATAAATAATCGGTGTTTTCTTCTTTTAAGTAGCGGCTAATTGAACTCATATCACTTACAGAAATAGTGTTGTCATAGGTTCCCGTTTCAATATCAAAATGAGAAATTTTTTGAAGTGCTTCAATAATCTTATCTTGGTTTTGAGGAGTCGAAGATAAATAGCTATTTATAAAATCTTCAAAAATTAATTGATTTGATTCAGATCTAGAAAGATCTTTTACTACATTATAAAGCCTTTCATTAAATTTTAAGTCCTTAAGATGATTTTCTGATAAACCTAATTTTACTAATACTTTTACACTCAATTCATTTGCATACTTAGTGGTTTCACCTTGAGCAGGAATTCCATTAATATTTTTTTTAGTAAATGATGATCTAACTTTGAAATATGAGTTTTTTAAGCTCTCAACATATTCTTGTAATGAAGAAATTTTTCCATCAAAGTTATCAAGTGCTTGGTCAGCTTCGGATCTATATAAGATAAGCTCATCAGTATTTGAGTAATCATCCAAAACTTTTTTTAAACTGCTCAAACATCCCTGACTTGCCCATGCAATAGATGAACTAAGGCCAATATAAATGAGTAAAAATCTCGCAAAAGACATAGAGAAATTATAATATAATCAGATAGTTGTAAGCTATAAATGGCCCTTTATTTACATACCAGCTAAAAAATAAACACTTTTGTGTTTAATGAAAGTAATACTTAAATACTTAATATTACTATCTAAATATGGCAAAATTAGTATCCTTTATATTTATTATGGTTTGAACATAAAACTTGAATATTTTGAAGGTCATTTAACCCATTTTTACTAAATGGTCTTATATGATCTAGTTCTAAGAAGCGTTTCTCTCTACACCTTCTTCCTGATCGTGAAACAAATTGGCATTGATGTTTAGCTTTTGTAAATGCCGCATATCTCACTTTCTTAGGGATATAACGAGAGACTTTGGCCACTATTTTTATGTTATTTTTTGGAGCATTATTGTTTAGTTTCTCAGATAAAAGAATTTCGATGAGTTCATTATCTGATATATCACCATAAAGCTTTCTAACTTTATCCAATTTCTGAACTTGAGATTCATTTAAAATAATATTTTTAAATTTTGGTTTAGCTATTTGTAAATGTCGCCTAACAACATCTTCAGTATGTCTTACTGATTTATTTTTTATTTGATCACAAATAGCGAGCAGATCTTTTTGCTTCACTTCTGTTTTAGATTTTTCAATTAAATTAGATAATTTCGCTGCCTTTGAGAGGTTGATTTCTCCATCTTTAATTTTTGATTCAATTAAAGGTTCTTTTATCATAAGTTTTAGTGCAGAAATTTTCGTAACTGTTTCGCCTTCAGAACATCCCAATTCTTAAGTGAAGTTTTGTCTTTTGAACTTGAGATAGGTATTTTAAAACAATACATGTTGCCGCTCTTTCTTTTGATCTTGCTTCTTTTAAATTATTAAGTAAACTCACTTTCTCTCCTTGTGAGCTTAAACTACCATTACAGATGATGAATGAAAAATGTAAGAAAAGATCAACTCTCATATTTTGTATATAAGATAATATAAAATTTATCAAAACTATTTTTAATAAAATTTAATTTTAACAATTGAGAGGGAAATAAAAAGACCATTAAAAGTCTTTTTATTTCTGACTTACTTTCTAAGAAGAAACTTAAAAAATAGATTTAGAAAAAATACTTACATCGCAAAAAGAAGAAAAGAAAATCATTCGGGCCTTTTTGATGGCCCATGATTTTCTGCAATTTTTTGAAAATGGCGCGATACAAATGTTATAAGTGAAATAAAAAGCCCTTCAAAATTCTTCTTATTTTTAACCTAACCTCTAATCTCATAAGCAAACTCATTTTTACTCTCGTATTTTGTGTGAGGAAGAAGACCTTTATCACTAGAAGCTAGGTCTGATCCCCAAAACTTTGGATCGTGTTCGTAAATCATTTTGAGTTTATTTTTTTCTATAAAGGGAAGAAATACATTTTTATCTTTCGTAGTTTGCCCAGGTGCTATGTCATAACCCATGACCCATGGAACGTGTACGTGATTTGAAGTTGGAATTAAGTCCGCCATATATATGAATTCATCACTATAAGGGTGCATAAGAAAAGGAGTGTGCCCATAGCTACATTTAAATTTTAATAGGCCATCTAAAAGATCACCTTCGTCTCCTTCATACCAAGTAACTTTATTTTTTTTATCAGCTTCTTCAATAATTTCTTTAAAGTATTTTGTATGAAAACTACCTGTATCTCGATCTGTAGGATTAAGAGCATATTCAAAGTGATCTTTATGTAAGTGAATTCTTGCATTGGGAAGAGTATTAACTAATTTTTTATTTTCAATTTTTGTAAGGCCACCAATATGATCAAAGTGAAGATGAGAGATAATGAGATCAGTTATTTGTTCACAGTTTTTACCAATTGTTTTTAGGGCCTCATCTAAAGGAGATTTAGGTCCAACAACAGCAAATCTATTATCAAATTTTTCTCCGTGATAATCACCAATGCCCGTATCTACTAAAATCAATTTATCATCAGTTTCAATGAGCCATAGTCTTAATGCGAGATCAATTCTATTTTGCTCATCAGCTGGTGCAACTTTATTCCATAGAGGTTTTGGAATGATTCCAAACATGGCCCCGCCGTCGAGTTTAAACTGAGCTGGTTGAATAATATAATTTTTCTTAATCATAATTGTTCCTAGAAATTGAATGAATACTTGATTAATAAAATAAAATTTATCAAAGTAATTTTCAAGATTCTAATTCATGTTCGTATAATAGTCGCCATATTAAACTTGTAAAAACTTTTATTGGATTTTAACCAAAAAACAAGAAGAATATTGTGCGTTGCTTCTAGGCTTCACTAGGTCGAGCCTTTATTATGAGATTCAATAATTTTAAAATCTTAGAGCGTCGTTTTCCGTCGCTCTTTTTTATGTATTAGGAGACATTATGAACGTCCATGAGTACCAGGCCAAGGAGTTGATGCGCAAATTTGGTATCAAAGTTTTAAACGGTCAAGTTGCAAAAACCGTAGACGAAGCTGTAGAAGGCGCAAAAAAACTTGGTGGTAATATTTGGGTTGTTAAAGCACAAATTCATGCTGGAGGTAGAGGAAAGGCCGGTGGCGTGAAGCTTGCGAAATCTTTAGATGAAGTTAAAACACACGCAAATGACATTTTAGGTAAAACATTAGTAACTCATCAAACAGGACCTGAAGGTAAAAAGGTTCACACACTTTTAATTGAAGAAGGTTGTGAGATTGATCACGAGTACTATGTAGGTATCGTATTAGATAGAGCAACTTCAAAAGTTACTTTTATGGCCTCGAGTGAAGGTGGGGTTGAAATTGAAAAAGTAGCTGAAGAAACTCCAGAAAAAATTATTAAAGTTGCCGTTGATCCAGCAACTGGTTTTACTCCAATGGTTGGAAGAAAACTTGGTTACGGAATTGGAATGAAAGGTGACACATTAAAGTCAGCAATTAAGTTTTTTGAAGGACTTTATAATTTATATGTTCAAAGTGATTGCACCATCGCTGAAATTAACCCACTTGTTACTACTAAAAGTGGTGAGGTTCTAGCTCTTGATGCTAAATTAAACTTTGATTCAAATGCTCTTTATAGACATAAAGATATCGCTGCTTACCAAGATCCAACTGAAGAAAGTGAAAAAGAATTAGAGGCCGCAGAATACGGTCTTTCTTATATTTCACTTGATGGAAATATTGGATGTCTAGTAAACGGTGCTGGTCTTGCTATGGGAACTATGGACATTATTAAGATTTATGGTGGTGAGCCAGCTAACTTTTTAGACGTTGGTGGTGGAGCTACTAAAGAGACAGTTCAAAAAGCATTTTCAATTATTCTTTCAGATGAAAACGTTAAGGCCATCTTAGTAAATATCTTTGGTGGGATTATGAAATGTGACATCATCGCTGAAGGTGTTGTTGGTGCTGCAAAAGAATTGGGAATTAAAGTTCCTCTCGTTGTTAGACTTGAAGGAACAAATGTTGCCGTAGGTAAGAAAATTCTTAATGAATCAGGTTTAGATATTATTGCTGCTGATGATTTAGGAGATGCTGCTAAAAAAGTTGTAGATGCAGTAGGAGGGAGTAAGTAATGTCAATCTTATGTAATAGAGACACTAAAGTTATAACAATTGGTCTTACTGGAAAGCAGGGAACATTCCACTCGCTTCAATGTGCTGATTATGGAACTAATCTTGTTGGAGGTGTAACTCCAGGTAAAGGTGGAACTGTTCATGAAGGTTATCCAGTTTTTAATACTGTTTCAGAAGCAGTTGATAAAACAGGAGCTGATGCAGCAATGATTTTTGTTCCACCTCCGTTTGCAGCTGACTCAATCATTGAATGTATTGACGCAGAAATGCCGCTAATCATCTGTATCACTGAAGGAATTCCAGTTTTAGATATGGTAAAAGTTAAAGCGGCCTTAAGAGGTTCAAAGTCTAGACTTATTGGGCCTAACTGTCCGGGAATTATTACTCCAGGTGAATGTAAAATGGGAATTATGCCAGGACATATTCATATGCCAGGTAATGTAGGTGTTATCTCTAGATCTGGAACTCTTACTTATGAAGCAGTTTTTCAATTAACGCAAAGAGAAATTGGTCAATCAACTTGTGTTGGAATTGGGGGAGACCCAGTTGCCGGTACAAACTTTATTGACGTTTTAGAACTATTTGAAAAAGATCCAGATACGGAAGCTGTTATTATGATTGGAGAAATCGGTGGTAATGCAGAAACTGATGCTGCTAGATGGATTCAAAAGAATATGACAAAGCCAGTCGTTTCATTTATTGCCGGTGCATCAGCGCCTCCAGGTAAAAGAATGGGCCACGCTGGAGCAATTATCTCTGGTGGAGATGATACAGCTGAAGCAAAGTTTAAAGTTCTTGAGGCGTGCGGAGTTTCTATCGCTAGATCTCCAGCAGAACTTGGACAAAGACTAGAAGATGTATTAAAAGAGAGAAAATAAAATTTACTATAAGTTATTTAAGAACGTAGGAGTTGAAAAATGGCAGTAGAAAGAACATTAAGTATCATTAAGCCAAACGCTGTAGAAGACAATAATATTGGTAATATTATTGCTAAATTTGAGAAAGAAGGTCTAAGAATTGCGGCGGCCAAGCTTACTCAATTATCTAAAGAAAAAGCAGAAGGATTTTATATAGAACATAAAGAAAGACCATTTTTTGGATCTCTTGTTTCTTTTATGACATCTGCTCCAGTTGTTTTAATGGTTCTTGAAGGTGAGAATGCTGTTTCTAAAAATAGAGATATTATGGGAGCGACTAATCCTTCTGAAGCTGCTGAAGGAACACTAAGAAAATTATATGCAAAATCTATTGAAGCTAACGCTGTTCATGGATCTGACTCTTTAGCATCTGCTGAAAGAGAAGTAGCATACTTTTTTGATAAAAACGAAGTTCAGTCTAGATTCTAATATTTGTAAGGGCCAATTTATTGGCCCTTTTTTTCGCTTAAAATTCTTCTAAAAAACTCTAAATAAACCTCAACATTTTTTTCATTCCATTCATGACCACCATCAAATAAGGCCATGGTCGCGTCGGTTCTTTGTTCTTTTAACTTTTTAAAATAGGCCATTGTCGGCATTAGTGGAACAGTGTCATCATTTACTCCATTCATAAATAAAACTGGAGGATGATTCGGATTTATTTTTCCAAGATTATTAAACAAAGGAACATTTCCAATATTTTTCATATAACCTGAAGAATGAATTCCAACTGCCTGAAACTCATGTGGGAATTGGTTGGCAAGTCTGCTGGTATTATATCCGCCGCTTGAAATACCAATTGCAAATTTTGTATCGCGATCTATATCTTTAAGTTTACCTTTATTAATCCAATTAATTGTCTCTTTTAAATAATGATAATCTGAAGTGAGATAATATAAATGCCTAGCAGCTATTCCATTTGAAAACCAGGCCCAGTCAAATTCTGCTTCCATTAAAACAACGGCATAACCTTTTTCTACAAGTCCATGAATTAATCTCGCCTCATGATAACCTCCATAGGGAGCATCTTTACTTCTTGTTATCTTGTGGGGAAATTTAAATCCATGTGATAAAAGAACAACTGGATGACCATTTTCAGGTCTTGGTGATTTTGGAGTTAATACTCTAATCTTTCTAGATTGACCAAACTCTTCTAAATTTCTAATTTGTGTGTCGCTCATCTTCATTACACTTTTAAGAAATTTTTTGGCAAAAGGATTAACTCGAATCCATGGAAGTTTTTGTTTAAATAAGAGTGGATTGTATTTAATTTCATGCTCACTAAAAGTAAAATTATCGGGAAGTTTAGATGGGTGAGTATAATCACCTTGAGCAACTTTCTTTAAATTATTAAATCTGTGATCACTACTATAGTATCTAGATTTTTTATTAAGTGCTACGATATCTTGGTGCATAACTATATCGGTGCCATCAATGAGCCCATCGAGATGGTTTTCAAAAAAGTCATCATAATCTTTCCATGGCAATTGAACATCAGGTCTCGTCCCACGTAAAAAGTGTGCGATAACTTTAGCACAACCAATTATATCTTTAGGCAGGTCTTTAACGTTTCCTGCATGAATTTGAGTTGATAAAATAACCAATATTCCCGCAATAATCTTCTTCATATTTTCATACTAGAATAATTATTTACATAAATACTAAAAATTGAATTTTTTACGTTTTGTAAAAAGTTGAAACATGAGATAAACCTCTATGATTCTAGTTGTTTACAAAGCCTCTATTATTTTTTCTATATCCAAAGCAATATCATTAATTTTATTTTGGGTAAGGTCATTAATCTCACATTCTTTTTCTTGTTGTGTAAATTGCATTTCACCAATAAAGTCTAAGAGATTTAATGTATCTTCTGTAATTAAAACAAGTTCATCAAATGCAGCAATATTATTATATAAGTTTTCAAGTTTATTTTTCAGATCTATATTTGTACAAGTTGCATATAACTCTTGAGAACTAAAAGCATTTCTAGAACAAATTAAATAAAGGTGTCTTATTAGCTTTTTTATATGAGGAGCATTTTTAGAACTGCGCTGTTTTTCTACGCTTATAGAAAAACCTTTTTTAATATCGGTGACCATTTTATTAATTTCATTCTTACTTATTTTTCCATATATATCATTTGACTCGTTAAAATAAGTTTCTTGAACTCTTCTCATTTCCTGTTCTAATTCATCTCCTTCTAAAAAATAAGAATTTGTAAAAAGGTTTCTATATTTTGATTCAAAATTACCCATGTTATTAGATGCGGCCAAAGTCTGAATTGATACTAATGAAGATAGTAGTAAAACACATAAAGTATAATTGAAATATTTAAACATATAATAATCCTTACAAATTTAACTTAATTTAATCTTATTTAAAGCAAATTTCTGGCCAATGGATACATAGAAAAATCAAGTACTTAAGTTTCTAAAACTTTCAAATAAATGGTAACTGACTAATAATTATTCAATTTGAAACTTGTAACAAATCAAAGAGTCGTTAAACTAATTATAAGGGATAAATATAGGGGTTCAAATGAGTTTTGCTAAGGGATCATTAAAGAGATCTAATCTTGAAATAGTATTTTTGATATTTTTTCTACCGGCGACAATTTTAGGATATTCAATTTATAAATATCCAAATTATTTTGTCGAAATTGGACTGCTTGAAAATATTAGAAGTATTTATTTTTTTGAAAAACACCCTAGTTTTTGGTATTCGCTACTTTATACAGCTATAGTTTGTTTTATTGCCGGAAAAGTCGTTATTCAAAATAAATCCCCATACAAAAAAGGAAAGGGAAAAACACTTTCTAAATATCAGAGAAATAAATTCATCAGTATTTTTGCATGCCAACTTTTATTTTTCTTTCTTATTCCCTATATTGTACCTTTTCTACTTAGTGGAAAGGAGTTTTTCAATGATCCAACAACTCCTTTAAATAAGAATGCTTATATATACGTTTCTCGTGGATTTACCTCTATTGGAGGGGCCATTTATATTTTTGTTCTAGTTCCCATTTCGGTATGGTTTTTGGGGAAAAGATATTGTGCATGGTTTTGTGCTTGTGGAAATTTGGCCGAGACAATTGGAATTACTAAATGGGGGAGTCAATGGGTTAAATATAAAACACCAACTGGAAAGTTTGCAAAAAAAATGGAACACCTTCAAACTTTATTTTTAGTTGGAGGAATTATTTATGGAATTATTTTATTTTTAGATATTTGGAAAATCTTTAGTTCTCCTGATCTTTCTTCTGCTTTTTTGTTTTATCAAGATTTTATTGTTGATTTTATATTTGGAGCAGTTATTGGAATTGGAGCTTATCCGTTTTTAGGAACTAGAGCATGGTGCCGATACGGATGCCCACTAGCAAAAGGGATGGAGTTATTTGGAAAATATTCAAAAAGTCGCTTTAAAGTAGAAGCTAACGAAGCTTGTAAAGGGCTTAATTTGTGCTCTCAAGTTTGTCCTATGGGAATTGATGTCGCTTCGTATGCACATAAGGATAAAAAACCTATAAATGGGAGTTTCGGATTAAACGAAACTCCATGTATTGGTTGTGGTGGTTGTGTGGATGTTTGTCCCGTCGACGCTCTTAGTTTCACTTCTGTATTTTCTAAAGGGTAAGGTGATCGAGGTCGCTTCGCCATTCGATTCTATGTTCCACTCCACATCAAAATGCACGCATTTTGCTGCGGGCGGTGTCCCGTCGACGCTCTTAGTTTCTCTTAGTCTAAGTCAACAAATGGTACTTCTATATCTCTAATATATCTGTAAGAAGATCCATTAGATTGAGTTGTATGATAAACATATTGCTGATCTCCATACGCTTGCTGAATTCTTAAAAATATAGACTTAGTTTTATCATCTAAGTTTTTACTATTAAAATGAGCATATCTCGCAATATCTGTAATAAATCCTTTTTGTAGTTTATCATCTTCTTTAGAAATAAGAAGTCCAATAACTCTATTATAATAGTTCTTATTATTTAAAAACTCTGGGTGAAAATATCCTTTAATAAATACTCCACCAATAACATAAGTACTTGCTGAAGCATAAATTAAGTCAGCACTTTTAATTAGAAGCCAGTCTATTAGTTCATTAGAAAGAGGATAGTTTTCGATATTTCCATGTTTTAAAAAGTATTTTGATATCTCTTTAAACTCTTCCTTATCGTAAGCAAAGTCTTTTAAAAGCTTATTAAATTTAATTTTATTACTACCATACTTTTCGTAATGGTTTACTGACCAGGCGGAAAGTCTTTTATAAAAATCTTGACCACTTTCAAATCTTCCAAGGGCCAATGAATTATAAGGCTCTTCTAGAAATTGTTTTTCAGATAATGGATTATTACGATCATTTAAAAGCTTTTTTAAAAAACTTGCTTCTTCAACTAAAGTCTCGGGAACAGCAGGCGTATTATTTAAAACAAACTCAATTCCAACCAATCCATAATTGACATCATCATCACCAAAATTAAAAATTCCACTTCCAGTGTTTTCATGACGTATTCTAAGAGGTCCATCTAAAGCTTTTTCAAAATCATCTTCTACTTCAATTTTCATTAACTTTGATCTAAGCTTTACAATGTCAGAGTTCATTGCAAGTTCACCTCTATGAAAGGAGTCAGCAAATTCACCCATGGCATCGATACAGTTTGAACTTGCCATTGAGTTCAATGAAAGAGTTATTAGTAATAAAGGTAATAGTTTCATATTATATCCTAAAAAAGTTTGCATAAACTAAATTGTAAAAGCTTTTATTGCATCCACTTATTTTTGAAGCATGAGTTGGAAACTTTGTTTCCTGTCTCTTATACACATCTGACGCTGCCGACGATAGAGCTCGGGGTGGTG
>CAXHCD010000102.1:0-11594 GCA_964015265.1 uncultured Oligoflexia bacterium | reverse complement strand
GGTCGAAATGAAATGAGCGTGAAGCGAATGAAATGTAGACCGATCCCGCGAGAGGGCAGCATTTATGATCTCTTGTTTTTACAAGTTTTTTTTAATATCCTCATTTCTAATTTTCGAACTAAAAATGGTTGATAGATATGAAGCTAAACGTTGCAATACCACAACTGCCAAGTGGAAACTTAGATGAAACAGAAGCATTTTTTCAAGACTTTTTAGGTTTTAAAACTCTAGTAAAGTACAGTGAACATGGCTTCTTGAGCCTTGCCAGAGAAAAGGCAGAAGTTCATTTTTGGAAGGCTACCTCTAACGAAGAGGCCATAGAAGTGGGCAAAATGAGTAGTTGTTATATTCTTGTTGATCAAATTGAAGAGTTATTTAAAGAGCTTAAAGACAAAAATGTAAAATTCAGATACTCTTTGACCAATCAGCCTTGGGGAATGAAAGAATTTCAGATTGATGATCCATTTAAAAATGCTATAAAATTTGGCGAAAAGATAAAGTAAAAATGAGCATACCGAAGATATTATTTACATTTTCTCGCAATTTAAAGTGTTTATCTTAAGACACCTAGCTATTCTACTTAGAATATTTATGGTACATAAAGTAATCTTAAAACACAATATAAGGATAGCTTGATATGCAACTAATAATTCCACTAATTGAGAAAAAACAAAAAGACTTAGAACAATGTCGATTCTTACTTTGGCTTGAAAATAAAAATATTCCAGTTGAACAAAGACTCTCTTTTACACCTTCCATGATTTTTTTCATAATGGGCTTTAATGATATTTTAAACCTTCTTAAAATTAATCCACCAAACAATAAATTAGAATCTATCATCACAACACATTGTGAAGAAGACATAGAACACTGGCAATGGTATTTGAACGATCTGGAAAGACTTGGGTTCGATCTAAACACATGGGGTCCAGATCTTCCAACTTTTATGAAAAATCTATGGGCAAAAGAAACAACGGCCGTCAGACAGCTAGTATACCACTGTGTCGCATATCATTTAAACTATAAGAATAAATTAATAGACTTAGTACTTTTAGAGGTATTAGAAGCAACATTTGGAGCTTTCATAGGTCCAATGGTTAAGTGTGTCCAAGAAGCAGGTTTATGGAATAACTTGGAGTTTTTTGGAAGAATTCATCACGACGCTGAAAGTGCTCACTCTTCTGGAAGCTGGGTTGAAAATGAGTCTGTAGATAATATTTTATATGAATTTGATCTTGATGATAAAACAAGACTACTAGCTAACGAAATGATTATCGACTTGTTTTCGAGGTTTAACATGATGTTTGACACTTGGTACGAGTCTAGAAAAGTATTTCAAGCAAGACCAAACTACTTAACTAAGGATATGCATCAAACTCTAGATGCTTAACTTTTAAGCAACATATCCTTTTGAAAAATAAGCTTTTTGTAAAAGTATTGAAAACTCTGTTCCACAATTGTTAGGAAATTTCTGTCTTTGTTTACTATTAATCTCTAAAGTTCCATTAAATTTTTTAATGTAAAACTTAGCAACAGATAAACCTAATCCCGTCCCTTTTTCACCATCAGTGCCAAGACCTATCTCAAAGTTATCTCCTCTTATTTTTTCAATTTGTTCATAGCTCATACCTTCACCACTATCTTTAACACTTAATTTTATAAGATCTCCAACACCAGAAACTAATATCGAAATTTCTCCACCTGTAGGGGTAAACTTAATGGCATTTGAAACCAAATTTGCAACAACACTTTGAGATAAACAAATTTCATCGGCCAATATAAAAATATCTTTGTCTACATCATTAGCATATTTTAAAGTTATATTCTTATCCTTTAATTGCTCCTCAAAAATTTCTTTAGTATTTAAATATATAGAATCAGGAGAAACTGGTGCTAGTGAAAGAGTCTCTTTACCTGCTTCTATTGAAGACATTTTTCTTACCTTTTCTAAACATAATCCTATTCTTTTTGATAATTTTTGAATTTTTTCTAATTTTTTCTCGCTTTTAGAATCAGCTCTTTTAGAGGCCAACATTATTCCACTTACAGGATTTGCAATATCATGACATAAAACATTAACAAGCTGTTCTTTCTCATACATAGTTTTCTCAAGTAAAGCTGTTCTTTCCTTTACTCTTGCTTCAAGTTCAGCAATATGTTGTTTTTTTAAACTTCTCTCAATAAAAGCTGGAAGAAATAGAGCAAAACATAACATAAAAGCAAAAGCGATTGAGAATCCAATTGGAGCGAATGCTTCATTTTTTCTTAAAAAAGGATAATCAAGAAAATGAACTGAATTTAAAACTATTAATATACAAAAAACTTTGTCGAAACGAGGTAACTTCTTCCAATTAGAAAGTAACTCTTTAAACGAGAAATATAAAAAAGGATAAGTTATTCCAAAAGCAATGGGTATAGTACTAATCGTAAAGCTGTGGAAGAAATATTCTAAAAAACAAGACAATATAATCATTGAAAGCATAATATAATTTAATTTTTTATACGGTATCTTATCGCTTAATTCATTACTTACTGCATATACAGAAATTAATGAAATACTGCTTATATAGTAGGTTGATAAGCTAAGCCCCATTAAAAAATCATTTCCTGCAAAATAACCTTGAGAAAAAAAATTTATTAAATTTCCAAACCACATAAAAGTTAAATACTTATAAGAAGAATTCTTACTTAAAAACCACAATGCTCCAGAAAACATCGTGTTAACTATTTGTATTATAGAGTAAATCAGCAATATTGACTTCATTATCTTTACCTCAATAGGTATCTTAATACCTATTCAAATATGGATAATTGAATTACGTAGTTTCAAAGAGTTAGAACACAGTCTTTACAATTTTACTGCCAATAATGATTGGTCTCTTTACAATTATAATGCTTAATAATAAAAAAATTATATCACTAATGATTTTTGAGCCTACTTAAAAACAACCTCACTCCAACAGAAAAACTTATAAGAGCAGGGATTAAAAAACCTAAAAACCCCAACGAATTAAAAAGTGGATACCCTATAATACTTCCCAAAAAAAAAGAAATAATTAACTCCAACCTAATCTTGTTTAAATACGTTTCTTCCAAACTTTTAGTAAACAAAAATTTACTTATACCTATGCCTAAATCTGTTACTAAACCAGTTATATGAGTAGTTCTTAAAACTGATTGCGAGTAGTTTGAAAAAAGAGCATTTTGAGATCCACACACAAACCCTAAAGTACATAAAACTATAAAATCTCTATTATGAGAAAAAGGTTCACCAAACCTACCTACTAAACCAATATGTCCTGCAAATGCGAGAAAGAAGTATACTACTCCAATTAGTGACAATATATGAATATATATAGGAGTCTTTCCTTTAAAACGCTTAACTTCGGTCGGAATAGACGTTAAAAATGCTCCAAAGAAGAAACAAACAGGAACTAATAAAAATTTACTCAACTGAAGTACATCTCCATTCCAAAGCTCATAAGAAACTAAACCTGGAATTCCTGATAAATGAGAGATAAAGGTATGAACACTTAAAAATGCTCCTACATTTACAAGACCTCCTTGAAATGCAAGGAGCATCCAAAGAAATCGATTATTACCTTCAAAAATAGCATCATACTTCATAATATTTATTATTATTTTCAATATCCTCAAGATGATAAGTCAAAGGAAGCATATTAATGACCAAATGTTTTAAGAAAATTTTCATTGGCATTTTGCATAATTCCACCTGGGTTAAATTCAATTACCGCCAAAGACCTACATATTCCCTCAATCTGATCCTTAAATTCATTCATAATATCTGGAAATAATAAAACTAATTGGAAAAAATAAGTGCCTTTTCTTGATGCTCCCAATCTGTATTGCTGAAATAACTTTTCAAACTAGGCTTTAAGAAGAAAAGATTATTATAAAAAGTGTGCGAAAATCCGTCTCTACAATAGCATCGTAGAATGCATTCTTGGACGAGCGTTGTTTTTTCATTCCAACTTTTTTTTCTCTCTTTTTCCAATATTTACTCCATACTAAAAAATTATTAATATGTAGAAATTTCTCCAGCACCTAAAATAAATATAATTATATAAAACTTACATTTATGTACTTAATACAACCTTATTTCAATCATAAGTATTGCTTTCTCATTTAGAGATGATATTTTCAAGTGCATCAAGGGCCTTTCGATAATGTCCTCTATAGTTTGTTTTCTTCACTTCTAAGAATGATGAGAATGTAGTCTCTTTATTAATCTCTTTGTTATGAAGCTTCCCCGTAAACTTATTTGCAATTGCTAGAATTGCACTCATGGGATGAACCTTAAGTGATGATTTTCCACTTGGAAAGCCCTCACTATTAGCATCCTCATGATGCTCCAATATTAAATTTCTAATATTAGGTACAAAGCTTTCAAATTTTGCTGCTATTTCAGCACTTTCAACTGGGTGGTTTTTATAAATTTCAAGCTCTTCTTTATTAAACTCCTCTTCATCTTCCATTTTCTTTAAAATATTAGGATATGCTGTCAAAGAAGCATCATGAAGTAAGCAAGCGAAAGAAATCCTATTAACAGTAGACTCTGAATCCCATCCAATTTCATGAAGAATACTTACCGAAATAAACGTGACCAAATGTATATGATCTAAATAACTTCTGTTAGATATTTGGTAAGTTTCAAAAAACTTAGATAATCCCTTTTTATTATTTACGAGATCCTTAATAACTTCACAATTAAGTTCCACAACTTCTTTTGAAAGGTTATAAATACTTCGACTAAAACCACTTTTAAGCAATCCATCTACAATTAAATTAATCCCTTTGTTAAAGTACTGCTGTTTTTTTCCAAAATCCAGATTCTTTTTCTGAGTTTTAAGATTAAATACAAATGCGTCTGAAACTAAAGATACTAAATTTGGAATACTACTTCTTTTAATAAATAACTCATTAACTCCCTTCATTATGAATTTTTTTATAAGCTGTCTTGAAAATATATCTCCACTAGAGATAACCTTTATTAGTTTTTCATTCTTATTCATTTTTAAATAAACATCAAAGGAAACTTCATTTACTCTTAAAAATAAGCTTGAAGGAACTGGTGATACCTCATCATGATCTTCAGCTTCATTCATATAAACTCTTTCTAAGTCTTTTTTACTTTCTAGGCACCATTTTATTTTTTCAACAAGTTCTTTATATACAACTGGCTTTACAAGGACAGCATTTCTTACATGTGAATGTGTTAAGCTATTTAAGTTTTCATCGTCTGACACGTCAAAACCTGACAAAACGATAAACGGAATCCCCAGCATCTGACGATGAACAAACTTAAATATTTCACCCCCATTTAACCCAGGTAAGTTAAAATCAGATAAAATTAAACTGTACTTAGTTGGAAATTTTTCTAAGTTAGCTATTGCTTTTCTTCCATCAAGAAAGTGATTCAATTTTACATTATGAAAAGCATCCTCAATTATTTCAATATACACATGAGCAACATCTGGATCATCTTCAACATAAAGAATTTCAATTGGAGCATTTTTCTTTTTCATGTAATACGCTTTTCATTCAATTCATTCTTTTATGAATTTTAATTTAATTAATATTTCAAAGCTTATTATAGTCAAAGAACTTAAAAATATACAATTTATATATTAAATAAAAAACATATACCCCAATAACCCAGCTTATTTATCGGGTATGCATTTTTATTTAAGTTGTTTCGAATAACTTGTGTTAAATCCCACATTATTTGTCCCCATACGGGGACTTAAAGAAAAGCCTGCAGTATTAATTTAATTTCAATCTTAATTTTTGAGTAGCTACTTTTTCACCTTGTACACTAAGTGTATATTTAGTTGATTTTAACTCCTGTAAAACAGATTTAAAAACAAACTGATTTGTAGTTAAGTAAGAACCCCATTTTGCATAAGATTGTGTCCACTCTTGATACTTTTTCTCTTTAAAAAGTTTCTTCATATGAATTGATATAGCCTGAATTTTGGATAGGGCCTTTTTAGTTCTGAACTTATACCTTCTTAAGCAATCTCTTTTTTCTAGTTTTTTACAAAGATTTCTAACATTTTTAGACTTAAAGAAGTTATCAATCATTTTTTCAGAATTACTTTTAATCATTACGAATAGATCAGAAATCGTAAGTTGAGAGCTCTCAGGTAGTCCCATAATTTTTAAAGTGTCTTTATTTGATATATTAGTATCAAATTCCATCCTAAAATAACCTAATTTTCTTTTAGGAATTTTTATTTCTAATGCCTTATACATTCCTGTAACTTTCTTTAAACTCTTTAACTTCGATAATACATTTTTTTCACTCACACTATCTTTTTCATAGAGCCACTTAAAAGTTCCACCAAAGCTTAAATGTTGATGATCGACATGCCATTCATCAGCGAAAGTTGCATAAAAGTTTTTAAGACTCATTTTGTGGTTACTCAAAACTCCTCTTGTGCTAGATTCAACACTTGCTACAGAAGAATAAATTTGAGTTTTTGAATTTCTTGAAAAATTTGATTCACTTCCATATGAAGTAATTTTACTTTTTGAAAAGCTTGCTCCAAAAACAAATGGTATAGATAAATTAAATATTCGACTATTTCCTTTTGATAAGCTTTTTCCTTTTGCTATATTTACAATTCCAGCAGTAGATTGATTAGATAAATTTTGAGCATAAGTTAGATCACCCTTGTATAATTTTTCTAAAGCAATTAAAGCATTTGTACTTGTTAGATCGATCTCAAAAATCATGAACTGATCTTGACCTTTAAACCTTTCAAGTTCTGCTGAAGCAAAAATGCCATCAGTTTCAATTGCCAATGCTTTTATTTTTGAATTAGTTAAGCTGAGCTCAATTTTAGAATGATTAAGTTTTTTGATTTTAAGAATCCATGATCCTCCTACATGAAAAAGTGGCCCAGCATGAACGAGTGGCTCAACTCCAACATGAGACATAAAAGTTACACCACCAGTAACTCCAAGAACTAAACGGTCTCCATTAGTCCAATTTTTTAAATCATCAATTGTTTTAGGAGCAACTAACCTTTTAAGAGATGACTTATTTTCTAATTTATCAATAAATTGTTCTGTGTATCTACTACTACCTTTTGTAACTGAGAGGCCAATACCAACTAAACCTGCTTGTATCGATGGAATGTGATAATCAAAATCAAGTCCAAGCCCAGCTGTAATCTTGGTATTTTTAATAACCAAAAAACCTTTTGACCCCGAAGTTCCCTCTATTTCTCCACTCCTACTTGGCGAAAGTACTTTATCAAGGGCCAAAGTACGTGAAATGTGATCGCCACCAAAAATAATTGAAGGGTGGATTGACCAGTTACTTGAATGCTCACCTTCATCGTTGTGATCATCGTGATTGTCATGGTCATCATGGTCGTCATGATCGTGACCATCTCCCCATGGCGTATTGTATCCATAGTTAATGCTTCCATCTAAACCAATTTCAACTGGTAAATGTAAGTGCCACGGAGAAGCAAAGATATCTTCTATACTTACACTACCACCTCCATGATTTCCGTGAGAAAAGCTTAAAGTTGGAAATAAAAAGAAAATAAATAATATAACTTTTTTTAAAAATTTCATGGAGGTCCTTTTTTAGTTTTATTGAACCTACCCTTTTAAAATTATAACTGTCAACATTTTTGCAAGTGACTTGCAATATTGTTTTTTAATTGCTAGAAAATAAATACATAAACTTTCAAATGAGGTTCTTATGAAATTTATTCTAATCATTACATTATTTACCGCTTCATTCTCTGCAATCAGTGGAGTTGGTGCTGATCTTTTAGCTGCAAGAGAAGCTGCTATTGATGAAGCAAGTGTTGAACTAAATTTAGATAATTTACAAGCAATTGAAGCTTTGCCAACAAAGTCCAATGAAGTACTTATTAAGTTTAAAGTAGGTGAAAATATTTCATCATTTAATTGTCATTATCACGGAAGTGACATGGCATGCCATGGAAAAGATGACGGGCATGAAAGTTTAAATTCTCAAGATGGATTTGAATATTTTATGGAAGGACATTATTTAGCACTATCAAAATTTGAAAAGACTCTAAAGCGTAAAGGAAGTGACTTAGAGTCATTAAGGTCGATTAAGTCATGGGTACATAAAAGTGATGATAATGATGATGGCCATGAGCATGGTGCAGATATCTGGACTAAAGTTACATATAATTTAGATGAAAAATTATTGACAGTTTTCATTCAGTGCCACGAACACGGAAATGATGGCAAAATGGCCTGCCACTATAAAAGAAGTGGAAAGGAAGAACCCTCACTATGAAAATACTTCTTTTAATATTTATTATTTTACAATTAGTTTCATGTGGAGAGCTTACTGGCGATAAAACAGGTGCAAATGATTTTTTAATTTCTGAGCTCATAGGTGGACAAGCATTTATAGAATTATCTAATGGGAAAAATCTCTTATCTGGAACTATGAAAAAAGGTGAAGCTCACAGCTTTAGAATTAACTTTCAATTACCAGAAAATGAAAGCGCAAGCTTTTTCTTTTATGCTAACCAACAACTAGAAAATGGATTGAGTATTAGTTTTACTCGATCTGGTGATGAAATAATCACTATTATTACATTAAATGGTATTACTGACAGAAGATCATTGGGCAAACGCCCTAACAATATTGACCTCATTCTAGACGTTCATAATGATCATGAAGATGCACATATTTTACTTTGGAACTATAAAGGCCCTTATGGAGATACTGAAGAGTGTGTAGAAGATAAATCGTGCTTATACAATTCAGAATTTTATACATTTCCAAATGATGGCCCATGGGGAGGACAAGGAAAAGCTTCTGGTACATTCTGGGGAGTCCAAGGTCCAAGATCATTCTTCATAAAACTAGAAGGACCATCAGGAGCTATATCTGATGCTTAAACTTTTTGCTTCAATTTCATTATTGATAAGTTTTAATTTAAGGGCGATAGATGTAAGCGGCCTTGAAGTAAGTCTTAGTGGCGATATGGTTTATTCTCAAGGATTAAATAGTTCTAGTACAGCAGATGAAAAAATGACAATGAGAGGAGCCGAAATAAACTTCTATGCTCCTATTGACCATATTTTTGATGGGAACCTTAGTATCGCTGCACACGATGAAAATGGTGAAACTGTTTTTGAATTACATGAGCTTCATATGGGGTCTTCTAAACTTATACCAAGATCAAGATTTAAAATTGGCCAATTTTTTCTTGGAATTGGAAGATTGAATCGATTTCATCAACATGATTGGCCATTCATTCGTGCACCAAAAGTTCACGAAACATTTTTTGACAGTGAGGGAGTCTTTGACTCAGGTGTTGAATATGGTTATTTACTCCCCACCGAGTTTTATCTTGATCTAACTATAGGAGTGACTTCTGGATATCGTTATGGTCATGCACATACATCTGGTTCAAAGCCACTAGTTCCAACTCATTATATGAGACTTGCAAGCTTTAAAGAGATATCAAGTACTGATGGACTACTCTATTCAATTAACTACTTAGGAAGAGTTGATGAGCAAAAAAATGATATGAAAATTTTTGGGCTCGAAACAGTAGTAAAACTTCGAACAGGAAAGATATTAAATTATCTATTTCAATCTGAGATTTGGTTTCGAAACACAAAATCTCCTTCTTCTAGAGTTTCTGAACAAATTGGTCTTTATATATACAACCAATTTGGACTTACAGATTCTTTATCACTTGGATTAAGATTAGATGGTTACAAAGACTTAAGTAAATTAAATGCTTTAACGCAAAAAAAAATAAATAATATTGAATATGGAAGTTCTTTAGAATTAACTTGGAAATCCAGCGAATTTGTAACTATTCGAACTGGAGTATCACACACTTTTTTAAGAGAAGAAGGAAGTACTCTAGAAAAAGATACAAGATTAGAAACACAGTTTGTTTTTATTTTAGGCTCACATCCGGCCCACAGCTTTTAGGTAATTTATGAAAATACTTTTATTAATTTTAATTCTAACTTATTCAACGTTCTCAATAGCGAAACTAAAAGTTATTACAACAACAACAGATATCGCTTGGCTTGTAGAAAAAATTGGAAGTGATAAAGTTGTAGTTGAATCTCTTTTAGAAGGTAATGAAGATCCTCATTATGTCGATGCTATGCCTCACTGGATTTCTAAAGTTAGTAAGGCAGATATCTTTTGTTATGTAGGAATGGATCTTGAGGTAGGCTGGGCCCCCAAAATCTTAGCAAGAAGTGGAAATTCTAATGTTCAACTTGGTGGCAATGGTCATTGTAATGCCGGCAGTTCTGTTTCAGCACTTGAAATTCCAAAAGGAAAAGTAAATAGATCAATGGGCGATGTACATGCTGGGGGTAATCCACATTATCATCTTGGGCCGAGTTATTTTCTACAAGCAGCTCATACTGTTTTTTCTGTTCTAACTCAAGTTGATTCAAAAAACACACAGTACTATTTAAAAAACTTAGAATTATTAGAATCTGAAATTAAGACGATTAAAGAAAAGGTTAAAAAAATACTAGAAGGAAAATCTAATATCAAAATACTTAGCTATCACAAAGAATTTAGCTATTTCTTTAAAGATTTTAATCTACAGCCCATAGGAGAGATTGAAGAAACGCCAGGTGTTCCACCTTCCGCTGGTAGGATTGCAAGAGTTAGTTTAAATGCCAGAAAATTAAAAATTAACTTGGCCCTTGCAACTACGACGAACCCTAAGAAGTTATTAAATAAGTTTAACGAAATATCAGGAGTTCCTATTGCTGTTGTTCCTTTATCCATTCAAAAATCAAGGGGGCCCTCTAACTATGAGCAATTACTTCTAAACTTAGCAAACAAAATAGTTGAAATATCCAAGATATAGATGAGTACGTTATTAAATGTTGAAAAATTATCAATTGGATATTCTAAAGTTCTTCAAGAAAATTTAGATTTTCAGGTCAATGAAGGAGAGATATTAAATATTAAAGGCCGAAATGGATCAGGAAAATCAACTTTAATAAAAACATTATTGAATCAAATTCCACCAATTCAAGGTGAAATTAATTGGACTCTAAATAAAAAAAGTGTTTCATTTCTCCCTCAAATAGTTAACCATGATTTTCCCTTGGCAATTACATTAGGAGAAATTCTTGAACTCTTTGAGCTGCCTAGTGAAGTTAAAGAAATATATCTCTCTAATTTACTGAACAGAAAATTTAATGATGCCAGTGGTGGAGAAAAGCAAAAAACTTTAATATTAACTAGATTAAGCAAGGGTGTAGATTTTTTAATTTTAGATGAGCCTTTTAATCACCTAGATAAAAAAGCAACTTTAGAAGTAATGAATTTCATAAACAATCTCGTAAGTAATAAAATCATTAAAGGAATAATATTGATAAGCCATATCGATAGCCCAACTAAAGATGTCGCTTTCAAAGAGGTTCACCTCCTATGATGGATTTATTCTTTCTTTATAAATACGCATTTGTTCTATGCTTTCTTGCAAGTATTGTATTGGGCATTCAAGGTCTACACCTCGTTGCAAGAGGTCAAAGTTTACAAATATTAGCTTTGTCCCAAGGAGCATTGC
>CAXHCD010000101.1:0-11957 GCA_964015265.1 uncultured Oligoflexia bacterium | reverse complement strand
CTACATTGAATATTTAATTAAACATTTGTAATTGTCATATATACACTGTGTATATTAAAAATACAGTTATAAGCTACTGAAATCATATACTCAAATGAGCTTGAATTTTCTTTATCATTTCATCAAAATTAGATTCTTTAGAAGGATCAAACTCTAAGGAAGTTCCTTTAAAAAAAGATATTTCTTTTAACTTCGCTTCGTTGATTAGCACAGAATCAATATTGAGATAATTTGCATATTGAGCGGCCCAAGTTTGATTAGTTACTAATCCTTTTGAATTTTCAAGTAACAATCCTAAATCCTTGAGATTTGAGTTGTCTTTTACAATATATGAATTTCTTTTTGAAAGTTTAGAGTAAAGATCATCTAAGGAACTTTTATCCTTATTAGTCCAAAAAACGAAACTCTGCTCATCAAATTGATCCAAAATATCAACCCATAAAGCCCAGTCATTTTCTAATTCATCTAAGTATAAAACTACGTAGGGATACTCTAGTATTTCTGTGTTCTCAAATTTATGCCCTACCTTAAGAATTGAAAAGTCATCTTCTAGAAATTCTCCCAATATATCTAAACCATACATTAATTTATTAATTTCAAAATCTTTCCTCAATTTATAATTATTAATAAAGTATCTTATACCCTTTCTACTACCTAAACGAACTTTAGGATTAAAACATAGATTAATGAACGAAGATTTCAAACTATCTTCTAAATCTATTGATAAATCGATATTAAAAATATCGTGTAAATTATAAGCCCAATGATGTATTCCCAAATATGATTTTTTATCTGCCGGTAAATCCCAGCAACGAGATTCAAAAGGTAGACCTTCAAGTAGAAACTTGTAATCTGACTCAATTATTATGTTAATTTCATCAGCCTTATATTTTTCTTTCAAAACATGCAGAAGAGGAAAAATACAAATTATATCTTCTGCCTCTGCTGATGACTTTATTAATACTTTCTTCATACACTTTTTGCTTCAGGAAATCTTTTTAATGTAAAAATTCTTGTAAAATGTATAATTCCTAATGGATAAGCAATCAAATTAACAATAGGAATTGATAGTAAGATTATAAAAACAAATCCATTCACTCCATATCCAAAAAAAGACTTTCTTAAATCTCCAATACACTCACCAAAAATCAAATTATGCCTAGACCATGAATAATCTAAAAAAGTTACTGACATTAAAAAAGAGTTTAAGATAATACTAATTGGAACTAAAACGGGTATAAAGCTAAGAATAATTGAAACTGTAGTCAGTCCCAATATAAATATAATTTTCTTTATTTCATTAAAAACAGTGAAGAAAAACGTTTTAAAAATTCTTCCTAACGAAAATGGAGCAGCATCAACTTTTCCCAATAATGTTTTTTCTACTCTTTCACTTACAAAATCATTAAATGGGGCAGCTATTATTGAGACCACTAACACAAATGTATAATTAACCACAAAGAAAAAGACGACTGACAAAATTGTCCCAAATACAAATTTAACCACTGATTCGCCAGTACTTCCATACTCTGCAGTAATTGATAAATTTTTAACTTTATCTAAGACAGTAGTGAATACCCAGTCCCCTAGAAAGTAGTAAAGAATTAAGCCTATTATTATTGGTAGAATACTAATAGTTAAAATAACTTTGTCTTTTTTTAGCAATTTCCAAGAATTTAAAATTTCAGTGATCATTATAACTCCACAAAGAACATATAATACTCGATGAATCTAAAAATTAAAACTTTACTATATCATTTAGGTCGGTTTCTTTCATGAAACTAAAAACTGTAATAAAATATATACATCTAACCTTTAACAGGAGAGCTTCATGAAGAGCTTAATTTTAACGTTACTTTTAATTCCTACTATTTGTTTTGCAGATAAACCATCTCTAACAAATATCAATGCAAGTGATCTAGAAAAAATCTCTAAAGAGTTTTCAGCAAACTTCACCCACACAGTTGGTGCTGATGCGGGTACTTTAGGAAATATTTTTGGATTTGAGGTTGGCGTATTGGCCGGGGTAACCGACTCCCCTGAGTTTAAAAAATTAGTTAAAGAAGTAGACTCGTCTAAAGACATTGGCTACATTCCACATGCAAACTTAATTGCTCAATTAACGATACCTTTTGGAATTACAGGAGAGCTAGCTCTGATTCCAGAAACTGATATCAGTGATATTACAATCTCAAATTATAGTGCTGCAGTTAGATGGACTTTTGGAGACCTAGTTGGCCTTCCTTTTGACTTGGCCGTAAGAGGACATTTCTCATCAAATGAAATTAGTTATAAAGATACACTTAGTGGTAGTGTTGAATCTACAGTCTCATTTGAAACATCTACTTATGGAGCACAACTTCTAGCAAGCTTTAGCGCTTTACCTGTAATCACACCCTATGGTGGAGTAGGTTTTGTATCTGCATCAACTGACGCAAAAGTTGAAGGTAGTGGTACAATTTTTGATACTACTTTTACAACTTCTCAAACAGCAAAAAGCGATAATTCAAGTTTTCATTTAACTGCAGGATTAAATGTTTCTTTATTAATTTTAAAAATGGGTCTTGAATACTCAAATATGTTCGACACAAATAAATACTCATTCAAGTTAGCATTTGGATTCTAAATAAATTTGGCCAGTAAATACACTTTACTGGCCCTTACCAATACTTTGGAAATTGATATTTATATAAATTTGTATAATCTTCTAATGTGGAATTTTCTGGTATCGATTCAATTAAACTAGTAAAGTTTTTCCAATCTAAATTTTCTATCAAAATACTAGTTTCAACTTTCAGTTCTCTACACTTTTTAATTTTTTCTTTTGCTCTTTGAATTTGGCCTTTAGCACCTTCAAGATTTTGATTCCTATAATGATAACATGCTGTTGCTGCTTGAATAATTACCCAATAAACATATCGAGCATTATCAGTTACATCTTCCATCCAATGATCTTCAAGCTCTTCATGACATTCCCAATACATCTGGGAGTTGAATAACTCAACTCCCTTTTGAATTTTGTCTAAGTGTTCATTTTGAAATTGACCGAAAAAAAAATCAGGCACTATGCAAGACCCAATATTGAAAATCCAGCATCAACATATAATATCTGACCTGTTACTCCATTAGATAAATCAGAAGCTAGATATACTGCCGTTCCTCCTACATCACTAGGAGTTACATTTTCTCTAAGAGGAGCTTTTTCCTCAACAACATCTAAAATACCTCTAAAACCTGAAATGCCAGATGCAGCTAATGTTTTAATTGGACCCGCTGAAATACAATTAACTCTAATTTTCTCAGGACCTAAATTATCTGCTAAATATCTTGCAGAAGCTTCAAGTGCAGCTTTAGCAACTCCCATGACATTATAGTTTGAAACTACTTTTTGAGAACCGTGATAAGTCATGGCCAAAACAGAAGCATTGTCATTCATCAATGGCTTTAGGTAATTGCATAATCCAACTAATGAAAAAGCTGAAATATCACAGGCCATTAAGAATCCATTTCGACTTGTTTCTACAAATGGTTTTTTTAGATCTTCTTTATCAGCAAATGCTAATGAATGAACTAGTATATCAAATTTTCCCCACTTCTCTTCTACAATTTTCTTTAATTGTTCATAATGGGCATCTACTGTCACATCCATCTCACAAATAAAGTCAGCTTCAATTTCATTTGCTAATGGTTCAACTCTTTTTTTAAGAGCATCATTTAAGTATGTAAGTGCAACTTGTGCTCCTTGAGCTTTTAAGGCTTGAGTAATTCCCCATGCAATAGATCTTTCATTAGCTAACCCTAAAATTAGTGCTTTCTTTCCTTCTAGTATCCCCATCGAATTTCCTTAGTTAATTTTAATTTCAAACAGCATAGTAAAAACTTATTAGTTTTCAAGCGCGCAGCGCATTATAGATATACCACAAGTGTTAAATATGCTAAATTTTTAGCTTATGAAAGAAAAACAATTAGTACCCGAATATATTCAAAAATTAAAAACATATAAAGCTGGAAAGCCAATTGAAGAACTTGCTAGAGAGAAGGGCTTAACCAAAATTTCCAAGTTGGCCAGTAATGAGAATCCACTTGGTCCCTCTCCATTTGCAGTAAAAGAAATGACCTTAGGTTTATGGGATATTCACAGATATCCTGATATGTACGCTCACGATATTAAGAAGTCATTATGTAAGCTTTATAATGTTAAACCATCAAACATTATTTTAGGTAATGGCTCTGAAGGTATAATGGCCTATATCGCAAGGGCCTTCATTCAACCAGGGGATTTAATCCTTACAAGTAAATGTACATTTATAGGATTTTCAATTCTCGCTCAAGGTGCTGGAGCAAAAATTATAGAAACTCCACTTACTGAAGATTATCGTTATGATGTAAGGGCAATGGCAAAAAAAATAAAATCTAATCCTAAGGTTAAAGTTATTTATATTGCAAATCCAAATAATCCAACTGGAACCTATATCACAAAAGAAGAGTTTGATTTTTTGATGAGTTATGTGCCTTCTCATGTAGTTGTCATACTTGATGAAGCTTACTTTGAATTTGCAACGCTAAAAGATGATTATCCAAATTCAATGGACTATCGATACGACAACGTAATTACATTAAGAACTTTCTCAAAAGCATATGGATTGAGTGGTATTAGACTTGGATATGGATTTGCTCATAAGGACTTTATTAAAAACTTAACCAAAGTAAAGCTTCCTTTTGAGCCAAATTTAATTGCGCAACTTGGAGGAAGAGGAGCATTATACGATCAACCTCATCTTGAAAGAACACTACGTAATAATCAAAAAAGATATAATGAAACCTTTAAATACTTACTAACTCATCAGTTTAAACCAATACCATCAATCACAAACTTCATTACATTTAAAACGGGATCAACAGAAGCTTCTAACTGGCTATTTAATGCATTACTTGAAGAAGGAATCATTATTAGACCACTTGGAGCAAACGGTATGCCTGGGCACGTAAGAGTCTCACTTGGAACAAAAGAAGAAATGATTCATTTCTTTGTGGCCATGGATAATATTTTACCAAAGTTTAATGTAATGTTTAGGAAACACTTATGAAAGTATGTACTTTTAATGTAAATACTAAAATTGGAACTTACTCTAGACTAGGAATCTTAATAGACGAAAAAACTATTATCGATGCTAATACAGTCTGGAATATTCATTATGAAAAAGAAGGTCGATTCAATTCAAAACAAAGGGCCAATCATACTCTTCCATCAAGTCTATCAAAGCTTCTTCAAGTGAGTGATAATCCAATTGCTCTTTTAAATGATACTCTTGGTAAATATTTTGACTTTCAAAAGCTTGGACTTGACTCTAGTAACTCTGGAGCAAAACTTAAATTCACATTAAAAGATGAGGATATTAAGCTTGCTTGTCCACTTGATAAAATCACTTCATATAGAGATTTCTATGCACATGAAAAACATGTCGCCAAAGGATTTGAAAAACGAAATGAGCCAATTCCTCAAGAATGGTATGAAATTCCCGCTTACTATAAAGGATCTACTAACGGATTTATTGGACCTGAAGATGAAATTTTATGGCCTAGCTATACTCAGATTTTAGATTATGAATTAGAGCTGGGCATGATTATTGGAAAAGAAGGAAAAAATATTAGCGAAGCTCAAGCTCCTAATCATATTTTTGGCTTCACCATATTAAACGATATTTCTGCTCGTGATATTCAAAAAAAAGAAATGAAAATTAGATTAGGGCCAGCGAAGGGAAAAGATTTCTGTTCTATAATGGGCCCAGTGATTGTAACAATTGATGAATTCAATCATGAAGAACCAGATCTATTAATGACTGCAAAAATTAATGGTAAAGAATGGTCAAGAGGACAATCTGGAGAATCCCATTTTAATTTTTCTCAAATGATTGAACATGTATCAAAAGATGAATGGGTATTACCAGGTGATTTTTTTGGAAGTGGTACTGTAGGAAATGGATGTGGTCTTGAGTTAGACAAATGGATAAAACCTGGAGACCAAATTGAACTTGAAGTTGAAAACATAGGTAAGCTCATTAACAAAGTTGGAAGCCCCATTAAAAACTAGGATCTATTATGGAAAGTTTTAAATCTAGTGGAACACACACTAAACAAGCTCATGTAAATATACCTGATGGTACATATGAAGAAGAACACGGAAGAGATGGATTCTTTGGAAGAGTCAGTCAAATATATCATGAGAATCCTCCAGTAAGCTGGACAAAAATTGAAGGAAATCTTAAGCCAAGATCTATTCCTCCTTTATTTAATAAAAAATTAGGAACAAATTCTTTTGTTACACTTTTATACAATAATGATGTTCAAATCAGTGCAGGATTATTTATCCAAGACTTTGAATCTTTTTTTAGAAATGCAGATTTTGATGAATTGTATTTTGTGCACGAAGGGAGTGGAAGATTTGAAACAATTTATGGACACCTTGATTATAAAACTGGCGACTATATAGTAATGCCAAGAGGAACAACTTATAAACTTTATAAAAATGACAACACTAAATTATTAAGAATTGAATCTCATTCTGAATTTGAACAACCAAGTAGAGGAATACTAGGTCCAAATGCATTATATGATCAGACGACTATTATTACTCCGACTGCACAAAAGGGAAGTGAGAAATCTGAAACATATAAATTAAAAATAAAAAGAGAAGGCGAAATTACTGAAGTGACTTACCCTTTTAATCCATTAGATGCTGTAGGATGGAAAGGAAGCTTATATCCATGGAAAGTTTCTATTTATGATTACTGTCCAATTATGTCTCATAGATATCATATACCACCTTCAGGACATACAACATTTGTTTGTAAAAACTTTGTAGTGTGTTCATTTGTTGAAAGACCATTGGAAGATTCAAAACATAAAGTTTTAAAAGTACCATTTTACCACTCAAATATCGACTTTGATGAAGTCTTATTTTATCATCAAGGTAATTTCTTTAGTCGAGATAATATAGGAGTAGGAGCATTAACTTTTCATCCTCAGGGTATTCATCATGGACCACATCCTAAGGCATTTGAAAAATCAAATGACAAAGAATACACAGATGAATATGCCGTTATGATAGATACAAAATATCCATTGAAAAGAACTCAATGGTTTACAGATAACGAAAATAAAGACTACTGGAAATCTTGGATGTAAATATGAAGACTTTCGATACTAATAATGACTATTCTGAAAATTATAAATTATTAATTGGTGCAATTGTACCAAGACCGATAGCCGTAGTTTCAACGCTTAATGAAGATGGAACTTCAAACCTTGCTCCATTTTCTTTTTTTACAGCTGTTAGTGCGAATCCAATGATTATTGCATTTTGTCCCATCAGAAAACCAGCCGATGGTAGTAAAAAGGACACTTTACTAAATATAGAAAGAAATAAAGAGTTTGTAGTAAACTTCGTAACGGAAGAGATCGCTTCTCAAATTAATGAATGCGCAACAGAACTTCCTTTTGGAGAAAGTGAATTTACATATGCAGGATTAACTCCAATAGACTCTGAAAAAGTTCAAGCAAAAAGACTAAAAGAAAGTCCAGTGCACTATGAATGCATTCTTAGAGATATTATTTCCTATGGTGACGATCCTGGGTGCGGAACACTTATAACAGGTGAAGTATTAAAAGTTCACGTCGATGAAAACATTATTCATGATTCAAAAATAGACACAGATAAATTAAATATTGTTGGCCGTGGTGCTGGAATTGACTGGGTAAGAACTAAAGATCGGTTTCAACTGCAAAGAAAGACTAAATCTCAAATTCATAAGTAGGACTACATAGTGTAGCCCTACCTAAATATTATAAATTAGAATCTGTAGATCATTCCTAATTCTGTATGTGTTGCTTTTGAATCAGCTGAAGTATTAGCTGTAGAAGTTAAGTATGCTGTTTTGAAATTTTCAACATTAACAAATGCATTTAAACCTTCTGATAAATTAAATTCACCAGCTACAGTAATTTTTGTGTTTTCAACCAAGTTTCCTTGAGCATAGTCACTTAACTTATCAACTTCTGCGTGACCGTATCCAACCCAAAAAGCACACTCTTTCATAGAATATTTTAAAGAAGCAAAATATCCAGATTCATCATACTTTTTTGAATCAGTTGTTGAAGCTGCTTTTCCAATTGTAAGCATTCCTAAATCACTTAATCCATTACCTGAATAGTATTCAGCTTTAAAATTAAAACTACCAAATGTTCCGCTATAGAAACCTTTAAACCCACCAACATCAGTATCTTTATTTCCTGTCGCCGCTAAGCTTGTATGTTCTAATTCAGCAGTTATATAAGCAGCACCAACGTGATGCATATCATTCTTATACTCTAATTTAGCTGTAATACTTGGAGTACCTAATTCAGTATCAGTTGTTCCAGCATTTGTACTACTACCCTTATTTCCAAGAGCTGCTGTTAAATGAACATTTCCAAATCCATGAGTATACCCTAATTCATTTCCGATAAATCCAGAATTCCCTGCTCTATAATTAGCTCCAACCATATTTACTGTGTGTGGAACTAGACCTGCAAAAGAAATCCATTTTTGTCCGGCAAAAAACTTTCCACCAAAAGAAGTGTTATAGGCAATATTTGCTTGTCTTACTCTTAATTTAACAGCTGTATCAGGCGATCCGTTCGCTCCAGCAGCATCAACTTCTATTTTTCCGACAACACCTTTAGAGTTATCAATTACTAATCCCCATCTTGATTGACCAGACTGAAAAGATTTTTGAGATTTTTTATCTTCTGTAGGTACAGTAGCAACATTATCTTTTTGATTTGCTGCTTCTGTTGGAGCCCTAAAACCGTCTACGCCAAAAGACATTACACCTTTGTTAGTTGTTGATAATCCCGCTTTAATAAAACCATAATTTTTAATACTGATTTCGGCCAATGCAGAAGTTGAGCTAATTGCTCCTGCCACAAATAAACCAACAGTTAAATTTTTTTTCATAAAAAATGCTCCTTAAAATTAAAATAAGTAATATACTATATAGTACATTAAATCTTAGAATTTTATTAATTAATTTTTGTAAGGAGAAAAAATGAAAACTCTAGTTTTACTATCAATAATTATTTTTTTAAATGTTTCTTTTGCAGCTGAATGCTCAAAAGAAAAAACTATGAAAGAAGTTAATCGAGTTTGTAAAGAAATTTCAACAAAGGGCGATGCTGCGAAAAAAGTTAATTTAGTTTTTGAAAATTGTGGCAAGAACTACGTTTGGATTCAAGATGCTTCTAAACCTACTTTAAATATGATTGTACATCCAATTAAAAGAAGGCTTAATGGTAAAGCACTAGACAAACATGCGGATGAAAATGGAAAAAAACTATTCGTAGAATTTGACAAAATTGCAAAAAAAGAAAAAGAAAAAGGTGGTTGGGTTGACTATATGTGGGCGAAACCAGGCAAAGAAAAGGCAACTCCTAAACTATCATTTGTTAAGTTATGTGAAGGAAAAGGAGTATCTTGGGTTGCTGGCTCAGGTATTTGGAAAGAAGATCTTAAAAAGTAAAATTAATTTAAAAAAATAAAGTTCCCTCTTTTCTTGTTCGAAAAGTTAGTGAAAACAAAAATAGGAAGAGAGGGATTTCTTGGAAAAGCTATTAAAAAGATTCGAACATTTAAGCTTAAATTATAAACTTATAATACTTGCTTTATCGATTTCATTTCTATCAATTATTTTTACAACAAGTATCTCTTTTCTAATAAGTAAAAGCGCATTATCAAATTTAGCAAATGATAATTTAGAAAGTACTGGAAAGAAAATAAAAATAGCTGTTTCTACTTATTCTAAACAAATGGAAAATAACACTTTATCTTTGGCTACTAATAGATTAACTGAAGGTTTATTTCTTGCTTATGAATCAGCTTTCTATGGAGAAGGAAAAAATCCTGGAGAGGATCAAAATATAATTACAAAAAGTTATAATAAATTAGAAGAGCAATATTCATCTCGTACACAGAAATTGGTTGAAAATTATAACCTAGGGAATTTTCACCTAGCGACTCTAGATAAACAAATTATTTATTCTGCAAAAAGTGATCCTGCGGGAAATATTCTTGGACGTTATTTAGGAGAAGGTGGAGCTCTAGCTAAAACAAAACTAGAAACTTGTGTAGACAACGCTCTAAACGGAAGTCCCACAGAATTATTTTATACTAATTATATATTTTTAAATCCGATAAACTCAATTCACAGCTTTTTATGTATAAAGGTATTAGCTGAGTTTGATCACTTATCTGAAGGTATTAGCAAAGGCGATACTATGGGGGTTTTAATTACTGAAGTAAGTATTGAACATATCAATAAGATTGTTTCTTCAAGACTTGGAATGGGGGAAACTGGTCAAGCTTACTTAGTAAATAAAGATGGTCACCTAACTTCAAATATGCATCTTGAATCAAATAAATATAATGTTCATGAATCTTTTAAAAACGATTTAAAAATAAACTCCGACTCAATTGAGCTTGCATTTAAAGGTACTTCAGGACTTGATGATATAACTGACCCATTAGATCACTCAGTTGTAAGTTTTCATACTCCAGTTAAGTTTTTAAATTCAGACTGGGCCTTATTAGTTGAAAAGCAAAAATTTGAAATCTATTGGCCAATTGTTAAAATGTTATTTTTAACTATTTTAGCTTCTTTAGTAATTTTTACTATTTCAAGCTATTTAGTATTTAATCTTTTAAAAGAATTACTTGCACCACTTTCAACAACAAATGATACTTTAAAAGGTATAACCACTAAAATTGGTGAATATTCAAATAAGTTAAATAATAGCTCTCGTTCATTGGATAATTCTTCAAATACTTTAGCAAATAATTTACAAAAGGCATCCTCAGCACTTCAAGAAATTGAGTCTACAATTCAAGGTACATTAAAAAATGTTGAGCACTCTACAAAAGTTAGTGATCAAAATATAAAGGCTGCTGAAAATGGAAGACAAACAATTAATAAATTAACTGATGCAATTCAAAACATTTTTGATCAAAATAATAATTTTATAAATGATGTTAATACTTCAATAGAGTCATTCTCGCAGCTATCTAAAATTATTGCTGAAATATCTAAAAAAACAGATATCATTAATGATATTGTCACGAAAACACAATTACTTTCTTTTAACGCTTCTATTGAAGCTGCAAGGGCCGGAGAACACGGAAAAGGTTTTGCAATTGTTGCCGAAGAAGTAGGAAACTTAGCAAAAATATCAGGTGAGGCAGCTGAAGAAATAGCCTCAATGCTTAATGAGTCAATTATCAGTGTTCAGGAACAAGTTGAAACAACTAATGCAAAAATTTCGACTGCTACATCTTCTTCTGTTGAAACAGTTGAGTTAGGAAAAAAACGAGCAAGTGAATGTGACCTTGTATTAGCTGAAATACTAGAAAGCTCTAAGAAGGTAAGCGATATTGTTTCACAAATATATTCTGCTTCCAAAGAACAAGTTATAGGTGTAAATTCAATTAACAAGTCAATGGAAGATCTCAACAGCATATCATTAGAAAACAAAGAACTTTCAACTGAAACTTCTAAAATTGCAGACTTGTTATTTACTTCATCTAAAGACCTGGAGTTAAATGCTTCAGAAGTTGAAGAGTTAATAACTGGTACAGAGTCTGATGAAAATGGAAAAGTTATGTCCTTTCCAAATGTAGAAAATATATTTAAGAAGAAAGCGAGTTAAAATTACTCTTTTTCTTCAGAGGCTATATCTCTGTCATTTTCAAAGTACTTCAATGTTCTTAAGTCATTGTTAGCCTTTGCGTAGTCGAATGCTGTCTTCCCGGCATTATCAGCAACCTCAATATTTGCACCAGATTTAATAAGATAATTTACATTTTCAAATCTCTTATTTTTGGCCGCTACAATTAGTGCTGACTCTCCCTGTTTGTTTTGAAAGTTTAT
>CAXHCD010000100.1:0-12345 GCA_964015265.1 uncultured Oligoflexia bacterium | reverse complement strand
CTTTTTGCTAGTTTTAGCTTCCTCTTCAACATCTGAATCAGAGCTAGCACTAGAAGCTTTTGAAACTTTCTTTTTTAATGTTTTCTTTTTAGTAGCAGTCTTCTTTTTGGCCGTTTTCTTTTTGGCCTTTTTCTTCTTTCCTGCAGCATCATCAGCTGGAGCATTTTTTGCCTTAATGATTTCGACTGCCTTATCAACTTCGTCATCACTTAAGGAATTCATGTGGTTTCTAACATTAAAGCCGTTAGCCTTAAGTTCTTCAACCAAATCAATCGCTCCCATTTCAAGTTCTTTTGCCAGTTCAAATATTTTTTTTGGCATTTATTACTCCATTTAATTACTTAATTATTTCAATTTAAAAGCTGCAAGTTCTTCACGAAGCCTCTTTTCTGCTTCTGAAAACTTAGAAGATCCATCAGTATCTTCCTCTCCACCATTTCCTGTTTTACTAATTCTTCCATCATATGCTGGTACAGCAGATGCAGAAATCATATCTTCATCATGCCCGGCATCTAATTCTATTTCACCATTTTCAATCATAGAGTTAGTCTTTTCTATAATTTCACTGGCCTGAGACTCATCTATTTCGGCCATTTCAGCTAATTGGGATGGCTCAAGTGCAACAATATCTCCAACAGTTTGTAAGTCTTCCATTACAAGTACTTGAGCTAGAGCTTCTGTAATACCTGGAATTTGAATAAGATTTTCAACCGACTTAGAAATTTTATCCTGAAGTTTTGACTTAGAAATAATATCGATTTTATAACCAGTTAACATTGCTGCTAATCGTACATTTTGCCCTCTTCTACCAATAGCTAATGATAATTGATCTTCATCAACGACAACATCCATCGAATGATCTTCGTGATCAATTGCTATGTTTTGAATTTCAGAAGGAGCTAATGCTGCTTTAGCAAAAGTTTCTAAATTAGGATCCCACTTAACAATATCAATCTTTTCACCTTGTAATTCGTTTACAACGTTTTGAACTCTTGAACCCTTCATACCAACACAAGCACCTACTGGATCGATATCTTTATCAACAGTTGTAACTGCAATCTTCGCTCTTTGACCAGGCTCTCTAGCAGCTGACTTTATTTCAATCGTTCCATCTGCAATTTCAGGAACTTCAATTTCAAATAATTTACATAAAAATTGAGGAGAAGTTCTAGAAAGTCTGATTTCAGGCCCTCTGTTAGTCATTACAACTTCAGTCAAGAATGCTTGAATTCTATCACCAGGTTTAAAGTTTTCACCATATATAATTTCTCTTCTAGGTAAAATTGCATCTGCTTTCCCTAAATCAACAATTATATTTCCTCTTTCATATCTTCTAGCAATCCCAGTAATTAGATCACCTTCTTTATGTTTAAATTCAGAAAATAAAATTTCTCTTTCAGCATCCCTAACTTTTTGAAAAATAATTTGTCTTGCTGTTTGAACATCAACTCTTGTGAAATTTGGATTTTCAATTCGAATTCCTATTTGATCCCCAACTTCACATTCTTCATCAAGCTCTTTAGCATCAGCTAGTTTAATTTCTAAAATATCATCTCTAACATCATCGACAACATTTTTGTATTGATAAATTTCAATATCATCATCAGATTCATTATATTTAGTTTCATATTCACCTTGAATACCAAATTTTTTCCTCGCCGTTACTAAGAAAGCCTGTTCAATAGCATTTACAACAATACTCTTATCTATCCCTCTTTCTTTTCCAAGTGTTTCAATTACTCTACCCAATTCTGAAAAATTCATATTCCACCTTCATTAATTGAAATTATAATTTGGCAATATTTTTGCTTTTTTTATTTTATCAAAGCCAAATTCAAGTTCTAAATCCTCAATTTTTATTTTTATTTTTTCTGCATCAACTTCTTCTAAGAGCGCACTAAACTTATTTTGACCATTTAATTTCTTTGGCAACCCTTCTATATCCTCTTTTCTTAATTTTCCCATAATTTGAAGATCTAAATTTTCTCCAATTGCACTCTTAAAATGTTCAAGCTGATTTAAACGTCTGTCTAATCCGGGAGATGAACATTCCAATATAAGATCTTCTGGAACCCAATCTTCTTCGAGGTAAGGAGTCATTGCTCTGTCAAAGCTTGCACAATCATTTATATCTGCCGTACACTCGCCATCTTTTCTCGAAATAAATATTCTAAGAGTTGAATTACCTTGTAAAAAATCAAGGTCATACACATCTAAATTAATTTCTTTCCCAACTTGTTTTGCAATTTCTAAAAATTTCTTTTCTAAACCAGTTGGATCACCCTTCAATACCATTCACTTAACCCATAAAAAAAAAGGTGGTCACCAGGCCACCTCAATCAAGGTATCACTTAGGCCAAAACTAAACCCAAATGATTTAAATAAAGTCTTTGTTAAGACGCACTATGTTTATCAAATATGAAAAACAATGGCAAACTTTTAATAAAAACTATCATTTAATCAATAGTATATATCATTTTTTGAGCATTTTTGTCTTTTCCATAAAAATTTTTTGATATATGCACTGTATCAAAACCTATTTTTTCATAGAATTTAAGGGCCGATATATTCTCAGAATCTACCTCTAGAAAAATAGACCTTTGTTTCTTTAATTTTAAAAACTCACAAGAAAAGTTAAAAAGCCTCAATGCTTCACCCGTTCCTCTTATGTTTTTATCAACAAGTATTTTTAATAAATGGGCCTGATCTTCAATTATATGGAAAAGGCAAAAAGATGTGTGCTCTTTATGAAAAATTAGTTTAAAACTATTATTTTTTAATGACTCCTCCCATTGGGACAAACTCCAAGGAAGTGGAAATTGTTCTTGATCTAAGCTTACAATTTTTTCAAGATTATTATCAATTAAGTTATTGTAAATAATATAATTGTCCATCGACTTTTTCTATTACTTGCTTGAAAAAACCATCTAGGTTTTTTAAAGACTCTGACTTCAATTGTTTTTCAACAATTTGTTTAATTTCTCTTTTACTACGCTTAGGATACCTTCTAATTGCATCTCTCATCTTTCCTTTAAACTGAAGTTCTGTAATATTATAGAACCGTCCTGATAAATACTGAGAAAGATATAAATATGATTTAATTTTATAAATCTCTGTTTCATTAAAATTGCATTTCTTAAGGATATTTTTCTGTACCTTTAAAGAGAGTATTTCATTTTTTTTTGACGAATCCAAATAATCTAAAACCGCATAAAATTTAAACACATCAACATAGTTTACTTTAGACTTATTTGTTATCTTTCCATCTTCTACTATTGGAAAAGTTATTTTTTTGGACTTTAAATATTCGGTTAAAATTCCACCGTCTGATAAACAGTAAAAACCAAATAAGTCTCTTTCAATATTTTTAACATTGCTTAAAAAGTAAATCTTTTCATTTACTCTAAATAAAGCTGCTTCAAACTTTGGAATCTGACAAAGTACCGAATTTGAAAAAAAAATAACTACTAATAAAAAATTAAACAGGTGCATTCAAATCAATATTTGCGATCTGATGTCCATTTTGTCCTAATTTTTCATCTGCATGAAATCTAATTTTAACTTGAGGATTAAATGTGTACCCATCTTTTCCACGGATAATATATTTTCTTTTTGAACCATTCTTCTCTTTAGGTTCAATAAGCTTTCTTAAACGGCTTACACTTGTATAAATTAACTTATCGTGAATAAGTGGATTATATTCATCTTTCCAAATAGACTGGGCCAATTCTTCTTTATCGTAATAAACACCTGGATTTTGTGCTAATAAAAATAAAATTTCTAAAAGAACAAATCTGTGCTTAAAGTCAATGGCCCCAATATCTTTTTCAATTACTTTTCTATTAGATTTATCTAAATAAATATCAACATTAGAGTCATTTACATCTTCAATTTCTTGTTGAACTAAACTAGACAACCTTTTGAAAGCATTCGGATCTGTTGTTTCACTGGCCAATTTAAAATAAATCATTGCTCTTTCAAAGTCACCAAGTCTCTTATAGATCGTCCCCTTAAGCCCAAGAATATATCCTTGAAGGTTCCAGCACTTTTTCTCTTGTAAAAATTGATTTGCTTTTACTAAATAATTTAAAGCTTTATTATTTTCACCCATTTCTGAATAAGTTTTTGCTGTATAAAAATACATTGAACCACTCAGATATGACTTATTTATAATTCTTAAAAGTTGATTTAATTGGTGAAGATAATCCAAGGCATTATCATGATTACCTAAAGAAAGAGCATTTGTAGCAAGGGATAAAAGTGTTTTTGCCTGAATCTCTGGCTCATTTTCCTCTTTAGATTTTTTCAATGAAATTAAAAGATTTTCTCTGGCAGTTTCAAATTCACCCTTATAAGTTTTAACAACACCAGCATTGTAGAAATATTCACTATTTAAACTACCTAGATAAACTTGAGATTCTTCTAATAATTGCTCACATGCCTCAATATATTGAGTAGCTTTATTCATATCTAATTGTTCGGAAGAAATTCTGATTAAGAATCCATAAATTTTGAATAATGAATAAATATCTCTTGGTTTTTGTGCTCTTGAAAGTGCTTCTTTAAAATTTTGTTCTGCTTGTATGAAATCTGCTTTGTCGTATTGAATTTTTGCTAATGAGTAAAATGACTTTCCGATATTGTATGAACTTATTGTTAGCTCGTCGGTATTTACTTCAATATTTTGCTCGCCTAATAACCCAAATGCCGGATTATTTTGTACTTCTTCCAAGTTCTCACTCATGCTTCTCTCCCTATTCAAAACACAGCTACCTTACAGGCATTCAAACTTTTAGCATAACAAGACGCAAAAAGTCAAAAATCTTGCATATATAGTGTAAAAATTCAATGACAAGTGGCTGATTACACTGATAATGTACTGATAATTTGTGATTTTCGAGATATAATTCTTACATTTTGGAGTGGCGTAATGGCCAAATATGACATTGATACAATAAGACATTCTAGTGCTCACCTAATGGCCCAGGCCATTGAAAGGACATTTCCTGACTCAAATGTACAGTTTGGAGTTGGACCTGTTATTGAAAACGGTTTTTATTATGATGTAGAATTGGATCACAAAATCACCGAGGAAGATCTAAAACAAATTGAAAAAGAAATGAAGGCCATCATTAAGGAAAAGCTTCCAATTACTAGAAAAGTTTTTCAACGTGATGAAGCTATAAAATTTTTTACTGATAAAAAACAAACTTTAAAAGTTGAACTGATAAAAGCGATTCCAGAAGATGAAGAAATTGGTTGTTACGAACAAGGTGAGTTCATCGATTTATGTAGAGGTCCTCACGTTGAAAATACATCAGATCTTCCACAATCGTTTAAACTTTTAAGTGTAGCTGGTGCTTATTGGAGAGGCGACTCTAATAATCAAATGCTTCAAAGAATTTATGCTGCCAGTTTTCTCGATAAAAAAGAGTTAAAAGATCACTTACATTTTCTTGAAGAAGCAAAGAAAAGAGATCATAGAAAGCTTGGCAAGGAATTAGAACTGTTTCATTTTGAAACTGTTTCTCCAGGCGCTCCATTTTTTATGCCCAAAGGTACAATAGTTTACAATGAACTTGTCGAATTCATGAGAAGAATTTATCACAAGTTTGGTTATAGTGAAGTAATCACTCCTCAAGTATTAGACTCTGATTTATGGAAAACTTCTGGACACTACGATCACTATAAAGAAAATATGTATTTCTCTCAAATAGATGAAAGAGAATACGCAGTAAAACCAATGAATTGCCCGTGTCATATGCTTATGTTTAAGCATTATAAATATAGTTACCGAGACCTTCCAATGAGATATGCTGATTTTGGAAGACTCCATAGATATGAAAAAGCTGGTTCACTTGGCGGATTAACGAGAGTTAGAACTTTCTGTCAGGATGATGCCCACGTCTTTATTGAATTAAATGAAATTCAAAGTGAAATTCAAAGTTTAATGAAAATGTTTTTTGTATGCTACGATCATTTTAGATTTAAGAATATAAAAGTAAATTTATCTACTAGACCTGAAGATAAAGCTGGAGATGATGAAACTTGGGATAAAGCTGAATCGGCCCTAGAAGAAGCTCTAAAAAAGTCAGGATATGATTTTCATATTAAAGAAGGTGATGGTGCTTTCTATGGACCTAAAATTGACGTTGAAATATCTGATGCTATTGGTAGATATTTTCAATTAGGAACCATTCAATTAGATTTTCAGTTACCTGAAAGATTCGGTTTAAAATTTACAAACAAAGATGGAAATGAAGAACAACCTGTTGTTATACATAGAGCACTACTTGGATCACTAGAAAGATTTTTTGGAATTTATTTAGAACATGTAGCAGGTGCTTTTCCATTTTGGCTAGCGCCTGAACAAGCAGTTATTATTCCTGTTAATAATGAATTTCATCTTCAATACTCAAAAGATTTAGAATCTCAACTTAGATCAAAAGGTTATAGAGTAAAAGTTGATGATAGAAATGAATCAATGGGTAAAAAGACTAGAGAATGTCAAAAAGCAAAAATTCCATTTATGTTTGTAATTGGTGACAAAGAAATGGAAAGCGGAAGTGTCGCTATAAGAAAATATGGAGAAAGACAAAGTGAAACAATTTCGACAGAGGGATTGTTCATTAAACTTGAAGAACTTTTAAATGAAAAAGTACCTGCTTCTCTAAGGGAGTAAGTTAATTAATAACCAAGGACTAGGTTATGAAAAATATCCTTCTTATTAAAGGGGGGAAAAGTAGTGAGTATGAAATCTCTCTTATTTCCTCCAAATTTATCAAAAAAAACATTGAAGAAAATTTCAACATTTTAGAGATTGAAATAACAAAGTCGGGAAAGTGGATAGATAGTAACTCCAACCCAGTTAGCATTACCTCCGATGGATTTCTTTTAAAAGAAAATGACAAAATTAAAATTGATTACGCAATCCCCTATATGCATGGATATCCTGCTGAAACCGGTGATATACAATCAATCTTTGAATTATATAATATTCCTTACTTTGGAGTTGAGTCTGAACCTTCAAAAGTTTGTTTCAATAAAGTCACAACTAAACTTTGGTTAGAGGCCCTCAATATTAATAATACTCCCTTTATATTCGCAAATGATTTAGAAGACTTACCGAGAGTAAAGGGATTCTTTGAAATACACAAAGATATTTTTATCAAAGCAGCATCACAAGGATCCTCTGTGGGCTGTTATCATGTAAAAGAATCTTCTGAAATAGAAAATAATTTAAAAGAAGCATTTAATTACTCTTCCTACGTTTTAATTGAAAAAACAGTGAAAGGCAGAGAACTTGAAGTATCTGCATTTGATTATCAAGGAAAACTGCATATCACTAAACCTGGAGAAATTATTACTGGAGAACAGTTTTATACTTACGAAGAAAAATACGCCGAATCCTCTCAATCAAAAACAGAAGTTGAAGCAAAAGATTTAACGACAGATCAAATTAATGAGATCCAAAGTATGGCAACAAAAGCTTATAAAGGCCTAAAACTCAGACACTTATCAAGAATAGACTTTTTCCTTTCAAATGAAGGAAAAATTTATCTAAACGAAGTTAATACCTACCCAGGTTTAACACCTATTTCAATGTTTCCAGTAATGATGGAAAATTATGGAATCAAATTTAAAGATTATATCTTAGACTGCATTAATAGAGGTTAAATATGAAAATTGAAATCATAGATGACAAAGATGCTGAATATGCAAAAAAGTCGTTAAATGAATATTATAAAAATGATCTTATACCAGCTGAAAAGAAAACTTATCTAACTAATTTAAAGTCAAGTATTGGGCCCTATATGGGAATAGAAGGTGCAAATAAAAAAACAAAATATCTTCAAGATGCCGCTTCACAAATTGCAACACTTGGACTTGGCTTTAACCCAACAGCATTTTTTGGAGTTTCAAGACATATTGAATCTTGGCTAAGCAACGAAAGCTCAAATATTAATAGAATTAAAAAATCCTATGATAATTTTTTAAATAGACAATTACATTGGCCCAAACTATTTTCAACAATTTGTCATAGCGGAAGTGAAGCAAATGAAATTGCACTAGGATACTGTTACCAAAATAGATTACATAAAGACTCTAACAAAGTATTAGCATTTGAAGGATCATTTCACGGAAGAATGATGGTTGCTCTATCGAGTACATGGAACAAAAGCAAAAGAGAGCCTTTCGAGTGGTCTGAATATAAAACTCAGTATGTAAAATATCCAGAAACAAAATCTGATCAGATCCATCGTCAAATGCCTGCTAATTGGAAAATATATTGGGAAAATAATTTAGTATGTAACGATATACAAATGACCGATTGGCTCAATGAAGTTAAAGATTACGAAGATCTAAATTTAGAGATTGAGACTTTAAATGAGGTATCTAAAAAACTTAAAACCAATTCCATTTTTGCTATTATTATTGAGCCCATGCAATGTGAAGGTGGTGATAGATACTCAACAGACAGATTTCACACTGCTCTAAATTTATTAGCAAAAAGTTACAAAGTACCTATAATTTATGACGAGGTTCAAACTGGTTTTCACTTAGGAAAAAAGTTTTTTTGGTCAAGCGATTTTAATTTAACTGATTCAAAAAATAGACCTATTTATCCAGCTCACATTACTTGTGCTAAGAAGGCACAAACGGGTATTGTCTTATCCCATGAAAACTTCTTACACAAAAATGAAATGATTGAAGAGTATTCTAAAGTATCTATGATCAGAGGATACTACCACGCATTAAGTTTAGGACAGGTAGAGAAACAAATCAGTACAATTGAAGAGCTAACTAATAAACACTTAAAGAAATTAGTTAACAAATATTCAAAACATATACATTCTCCAAGAGTGAGAGGAATTTCATTTGCTATTGATTTATTTGAAGAAGATAAAATAAGTGAAATTATCTCAAAAAGATTTGATTATGGTCTTTTGTATTATCCTGCAGGTTCTCATACATTAAGATTTAGAACTAATACATCTTACACTGAAAACGATCTAGTATATTTATTTGATTCGTTGGACGATATATTTTCTCAAATATTTTTCAATCAAAAACTAGATTTTATCCCCAAAATAGAAAAATCGAATTCAGGGCCTAATTTAAATTACAGCTGGCATAATCTCTATAATGAAATTCATTTAAAATTAATACAACAACTTGAATTAGATATTAATCATTATAAAGACAAGGTCAAAAAGTTATTAGACTTAAATAATGAAGAAAAATTTGTAATTATTGATAAGAAAAACTTTCATTTATTTAAAGATAAAATAATAGAATTAGAGAAAAATACATATGAACCGACCAGGCAGACTCATATTGATGTTTTTTTAACCTGTATTAACGATAATAAAAGCGTTTGTCTGGCAATAGAAAGTGATAATGAACTTATAGGCATAGCTTTTGCTGCTCCCATGAAGAATTTCCCACTTGAAAGAGGACTTAGACGTTCTCCAAATTTCAAAGAGCTTTCTTCATTATATATTATTGATACTACAATTAATAAAAACTACCAAGGAAGAGGATTTGGAAAAAACTTAAAATACGCTTTATATACCTATGCTCTTTTAAATGGTCATCTAAATATTCAAGGACGAAACCGAGATATTTTGGCATCACAAATGCTCAATATAAACATTTCGCTTGGCGCTTTTGAACTTTTTTATATTGAAGAAGATTATCCAGACTTTGAAGAAAACAGAAATGTTTATTTTTACAATATTGACCTTAGATGGAAAACACCCCAAGAGAGATTTTCAAATCATATTTTTGAGCCAATCGGCTTTGACATGCTTTCAAAAGAATTCATGGCAGAACAGCTTCCTTATTTAGTAAATAAAGTTTGCCTTTCAAACTTTGTTTCAGAAAGGTTTCTAGGCCATATTAAAAAGATCTCAAATGAACTTCCTCAGGAGCTAAGACACATTTATACAGCGTCAGGACAATCAGAGTGCGTCGACAAAATAGTTAAATCACTGAGCTATAATAACAAAAAAAAGAAAATGTTATTAACATTAAAAGGATCTTATTTCGGATCAGGAAGTTTTCTTTCAAGATCATTATCTTACGATGATGAATTTTTTGAAGTAAAAAAAGTTGAGTCTCCTAGTTTAAAAGGAGAAGAACACACATTAAACCTAATTGAAAAACAATTAAAAACAAAGAAATTTTTGGCCGTCTTTTTAGAACCTGTCATGCAAAGAACAGGAGAAGTATTAAGTTTTAACTTTTTGAGATCAATAAAAAGTCTATCAAAAAAATATAATGTGGAATTAATTTATAATGAAACTGGATCTAATGCTTATAGGTATAGTAATGAACATTTCTTCGCATCCAATATTGAAGAAATTCTACCTACAGCTGGATTCTCCTACTTAGGAGGTCAGGCCGGTATATGCTTTATAAAACAAAAATATTTCATTGAAAAACCATTAATGATGATCTCTACATGGGATGGAGATGAAGCATCTTTTGCTAATTATGCTTTATTAATTGATATAATTAATAAAGATAAACAATTATACAGAAACTCAAGACTATTATTTGATTTTAAATTAATTGAGGAGCTGAGTGAATATGGTACAGTAAATTGTAAGAATGGAAGAGGATATTTTCAAGGAAACCTTCCATATCACTTTCAAGAAAAGTTTAGCTTCATAAAAGATAGATATATTATTGATCCAAGCTATAGCATGATAAAAAATTATTTAGGTGATAAATATGAACGACTGTAATTTTGCATATATTAATTATCAGAAAGGAAAATCTCATCTTGAGTGGGGAAATTCCCATGGAGAAGAATTCAAAGACGCGATTAATGAATTAGTAGAAATTCGGACCAACTTAATGCTTGAGAAAAATCCACTATTAAGAAATAAATTAGATGAACTAGCAAAGCAACAATTTGAAATAAGTAAAAACTATTCTCCCCATTTGGCAGATGAATTAGAAGGCATTGCTAAAGGATCAAATAAAACAATTACTGAAATAGTTATTTTAAACAATTATACTGATTTTAGAGATATTGAATTAAATGAAGAAGGCTGCTCTACTATACATATACAAAGAGGAGAGAAAAGTTTCTCTGGCCAAACTTGGGATATGCACAGTAGTGCAAAGAGATTTGTAAATGTTATACATATTCCTAAGAATGATCATTCTCCAGAGCATATTGTTTTTTCACTTGTGGGATGCCTTGGAATGATGGGCCTAAATACACATAAATGCTTTATAGGTGTAAATAATATAAATACTAAAAATGCTAAAGCAGGATTAATTTGGCCTTTATTAGTAAGAAGTGCACTTGAAACTAAAAATTTTAATGAACTAGAAAGAAAGATTACCTCTGCACCTGTAACCTCCGGACACAATTACATAATTTCAACTCCAGAAAATGGGGCCCATTGGGAAATTACTCCCGAAGAAAAAGAATGTATTGGAAAATCTAAAAGAGGCGACGCATCAGAAATATTTCATACTAATCACTGCTTAGGTGAAAAAATTAAAAAAATTGAAGATCCTCAATCCTCTTCATCTACAACTCATAATAGATTCGAAATACTTGCAAAAAAAACTCCTCTCATAGAAACAAATAAAGATTTAATATCATTATTAAAAGATCATGAAGGACATCCAAAATCAATTTGCTCTCACTATGAAAGTGGAAAACAAGACCCATCAATGACATGTGGAGGAGGGGTTGTTGACTTTCAAGATTTAAGTTTTCATCTTTGGAGAGGATGCCAGGAGTACGATAAAAAATATCAAGAATATAACTTCATATTAAAAAATGAATCCTTCCAATTAATCACTTAATGAGAAAAAAGACCGAGCTTGTAACAATTCTCCTAGTTTCAATAATTGTTATGTGTCTTAATTACTACTCTACTCTTTCATGGCCACTACTAGATGATATTACATGGCATATAAACATTGAAAAGCTTATTACCTTTTCAAATTTTCTTAAGGCCAGAATAATTGACTATAAAACATTCTCGGGCAGATTTATTTCGAATTCTACGGCCTACATTTTCTTATCAGATCTGAATAAAATACCATTCTTTGCCTTAATATTTATCAATTTATTTTTGACTTCAGTTTTTCTTTTAATAAAGAACTTTACTAACAAGGTCTTAAATAACTTTGTAATAATTATATCTACAATTTTTATATTTTTTCCTAAACTAATAACTCACACTTTCATTTGGTCATCTTCAGCTTTCACACATACTTTTTCTTTATTCTGGATATCACTATTCTTATATCATTATAAAAAAAAATACTTAGACCTTACGGCCTTAACCTTTGCATTATTTGCATCTATTT
>CAXHCD010000099.1:0-12354 GCA_964015265.1 uncultured Oligoflexia bacterium | reverse complement strand
ACATTATCTAACTTATTTTCAAATCTTGAAAACAAGTTATCTTTGGTTAAAAATAAAACTTTATTAGTTTTATATTTATATAAATTTAATATATTTGTATTTTTCATATCGCCTCCTTTTTGTGGGGTGAAATTAATCACCCCTTCACTATTAACTGGCATTATTTATATTCTCCTTTGTTTCCTCTCGTTCCGTTTCATTAGATTTAACTGGTGGTCTACAAAAGGCGACAACTTCATCTAAATCTTCATTGATAATGCCATTTCCATCCCAGTTTATATCCTTAACTTGAATAGAGTCTCCAATATCAAGGTTTCTAATATTCGTTATAATCTCGTCTGGCATATCTTTAGGTGTTGCCTCTACACTTAGCCTCGTTTTATTCACAACAAGAACGCCACCTTTTTCAACACCAATAGGTTGACCTTTTAAATTAACGGGAACTGCAACTTCATTTTTTTCACCTTTTGGAAGTTGAACTAGTGAAATGTGTAATATGTCTCTTGTCACTGGATCTTGTTGAATTTCATCAACTCTAGCAAAATATTTTTTATTATTCGTTTGAACAATATATACTTCTCCTTCTCGTTTAATACTTCTTAATAGATCGTACTTCTTAATCTTTATTGGCATATTTTGTATATCTGGCCCATAAAACATTCCTGGAATTAGACCACTCTCTCTAATCGAAATATTTTTTGTATCTAAATTTCTGCGCATAACATTCATTTTATTCATAATACCTCCCGTTTATCGTCATAACTTATTGAACTTAAAACCCATTGATTTTTGTCTATTGTGCTCATAAATGAAGAAAGAACATCAGTTGTTGTATAATCATCAATCGCCTCAGAAATTTTTATAGTCTCATACAATTTACTTTTAACTTTCTGATAACCCATCTCTAATTCTTTAATCATCTCATGAGAATTTAGCTCAGATTCGGTTTCCATAATACTGGCCAATCGTGTAAACTCTTTAAGAGATCCTGGCACCCTATATCCAAGTGCGCTAATCCTCTCAGCAATAACATCAATATGTTCAAATAAACTCGTATACTGATCTTCAAATAATTGATGTAAATGATAAAAACTTTTTCCTTTTACATTCCAATGAAAATTTTGTGTTTTAAGCCCAAGTACATAACTATCTGCTAAAATACCTGAAAGGCCTTTAACAATTTCTAATTTTCCTTCAATTCTATTTTTATCCATAAGTACCTCCTTTATGCTGCAATCATTCCTAATCTTTTTGCACTTTTTGCTGAAATAGGAAGTTTTGTTTTACTATTATATGTTGCGCCTAATAAATCAGCTTTTTCAATATTCGTACCTCTTAAATCTGCTCCTTCAAAATTACATCGTCTTAAATTTGCTTTAAAAAATGAACATTCTTTTAAATCAGAATTTTTAAAATTTGCTTCTCTAAGTTTTGTATAATGAAATGAACAACCTGAAGCATCTACGTTTTCAAAATTTACACCATCCATATCAGATTTAAGAAAACTAATATTTTCTAGTATTGCGTTTTTAAATGTACTTCCCCAAATTCTAAGTCTTCTCATATTTGATGACTCAATTTTAGAATTTGAGAACTTTGCTTTCTTTAAGTTGGCAAATCTAAAATTTGTATTAATGATTTGACTGCCATTAAAGTTAGCACCTCTTAAATCGGCCCTAGATAAATTGACTTTTTCTAAGTTTGAATCAGAAAAATCTGCATTTTTTGCTTTAACAGCGTTCATATTTGTTTTAACCAGATTAAAACTTGATAAGTCTTCATCAGTTAAATTAAATGTTCTCAAATCCTGTAACTTCAAATTTACTGGTTCATTCTTAAGTTCGTTTTCAAGAAATTTGTTAAATTCTTTACTCTTCATTGTTAATCTCCTTTTCTTAAACTTTGCTCAACAACAGAAATGGACTCTTTAACTGCTTTATCTAAACAACTTGCAGTTTTTTTAGAAAAAATTGACGAAGATTTTGGACGTTTTAAAGATAGCCCACAAGTAATCAATGGTCCTTTTCTCGTTTGTACTTCATCAAGCCACACTTCCATATTCCAATTTGAGCTTCCTGATTTTTTATTTATTAATGAACTTGTGTAATACTCTAAAGTATTTAAAGCTTTACTAAATTCAATGTCTAAGTTATTGAAAACTTTAATGTTCACTAGCACCTCTCAGTTAGTTACTATATACATTATCGCTCAATTGCTTATTATAAAAAGTACATATATAATTAGTTCTATATAACCAAAAATTTATATAGGGTTAATTCATGTATAAAATTAATTTTAACCACCTTTATTACTTTTTAACCATTGCTAACGAAGGATCAATTGTAAAGGCCTCTAAAAAATTGAACATGACTCAACCGGCCCTAAGTCATCAATTAAAATTACTAGAGTTAGATTTAGGAAAAAAGTTATTTGATAGAAAAGGAAAGAGATTAGTAATTAATGAAAATGGTGAACAAGTTAAAGATTATGCTTCATCAATATTCAGACAAACTGAAGAGATGTTAATAACAGTTAAAACAAAAGACGTCTCCTATATAAAGGTAATTAAAGTAGGCCTCTTACCTTGGATTCCAACTTCACATGTATATAAACTTTTTAAAAGACTAATTCTCTCACCCAATATTCAACTGCAATTTATCCAACAAGAACTTGATGCTTTATTGGAATCACTAAAAAATAAAAAACTAGACTTTATTCTATGTGATGGCCCTTATTCTGGAAGAACCAAAAAATACCAGGGAGAATTAATTAATGAAGAAGATATATATGCCGTTATAAATTCTGGGTTAAAAAAAATTTCAAGAAATAATAGCAATATTTGGTCGTTAGTTAACTATTCAGGAAATTGTCAAATGAGAGACAAAATTGAAAAAGAACTCAAAAGAAGAAAAATTCAATTTAACATAAAAGCAGAATTATCTGATATCACTCTTATGAAAAAGTTTGTTATTCATGGTAAAAACATCGGTTTTTTTCCAAAAAGTGAAATAATTGAGGAAATAAAAACAAAAAAAGTTAGAAAGTTATTTACTTTAGAAAAAGAAAAGCATCAATCATGGCTTATCTATAGAATTGATAACAAGTTAGAAGGAATTTTATCCAAACTCTTTTAATGTCCTTCTGCTATTGTGTTACGGTAGCTCGATCGTCAATTTGCTTTGCAAATTGCACGTATCGCAGGTAGGTGTCCGCAGAAAACAAAAGTTTTAAATTATTTATTCCCAAGGGCACGGAAATAAAAAATCATACTGCGGACAATTGTGATGTGACATAAAAGGCAGTTCTACATTTGTAAAACTTTGGTGAAATATAGTTAAAATACTGTGCATCCAACAGATGCAACGGCACAGTAAAATTGTGATACGAAAATTTACTATTGAGTTTAATGATCGATTTATTCAATACTTCTCCAAATGATCAATTCATTATTTATCTTATTTTCCCATCCTGAGAGCACCGCACAAAACATGCCATTTTTAATACAAAAATCAGTTAGTTAGAGGTGCATAAGATTATGTGCTAACACCTTAATTTTATTAGAATATCAAGAAATCTTATTGTTAGTGCCTACAAAACTACCCGACTTTAACGAACCTATGCACTAGCTTGTCGAGCTGACCGATTTAAGGTAACTTTTTTAGACATTTTAATTAGTTAGATTTGAAAGAAGGAATTTATGAGATCTCATATCAGCGAAGATAATCCCCTAGGACTCATATCAATTGATCATTTAGAATTTACAACTAATGATCTTGAAGGTGAGTCAAAAAAATTATTTTATACTCTAGGATTTTCAAAAACAGCAACGAACTCAAAACTAGGACAAGAACTTTTCACTCAAGGTCAGGTTCGATTCCTACTAGTTCATTCCCCTGATAGTGATTCACATTCTCAAAAGTATTTTAAAAATCATGGCGAAGGCGTCTCAAAAATGTCTTTTTTAGTAGAAAACTGCGAGCACGCAATAAAAACTGCTCTAGATAGAGGTGCTGAACTTGTTCAAGATTTAAACGTTGAAGAATTTAATGGAATGACATTTAAGACAGCACAAATTAAAGGATTTGGAGATGTGCTTAATGAATTTGTTGAAAGACCAAACCATATATTTAGGCCTGGCTTCATCAATTGTGAAGACCAATCAGCAAGACCATTAAAACAACGAGTGGCAAGAATTGACCATCTCACAAATAATGTTCCTAAAGGCGAGATGGAAAAATGGGTAGAATTCTATCAGAAAATATATGGATTTAAAGTCACGAGATACTTCGACATTAAAGGAGTAAAAACTGGATTAGAATCTAAAGTAGTTCAACTTGCTAATGGAAATATTATCATTCCAATTAATGAACCTGATAGTGAAGAGTCAAAATCTCAAATAAATGAATTTTTAGAAAGACATAATGGAGCTGGTGTTCAGCACATCGCTTTAACAACAGCACATATTCAAGACACCGTAGGCGATTTAATTGAACGAGGGATCAAATTTTTAAAAATTCCTCATGCTTATTATCAAGATATACCAAATAGAAATTTTGATTGTAATGAAGATTTAGAGTTACTTGAGAAGAGACAATTACTAGTAGATGGAGATGAAAAAGGTTATCTAATCCAAAATTTTACAGACACATATATAGGCCCATTATTTTTTGAATACATTCAAAGGAAAGGTCATGATGGTTTTGGAGAAGGAAACTTTCAAGCACTTTTTGATGCCATAGAAAGAGATCAACAAGATCGAGGATATTTATAAAATAGGAGAAAACATGTATAAATTAATTGCAACTTATAAAACACCTAACAACGTTGAAGATTTTGAAAAACATTATCAAGATGTTCATGCGCCAATAACTAAAAAAATTCCTAATTTAAAAGAATTAAGAATCAATAGAGTGTTTGGTGCGCCTAATGGAAAACCAGAGTTATATATGGTAGCTGAATTATGCTTTGCTACTAAAGATGATTTTAAATCTGCTATGGGAACTAAAGAGGCCATGGAAAGTGGAAAAGATTTAATGGGATTTGCTGGCGATATAGTTTCAGTTCATTTCGCACAAGAGTCAGTTGAACAATTCTAGGAAAATAAATGGAACATATACTCCTTCACTACCCTTATAAAAATGACAAACATGTAGCATGTATTCAATTAAATAGACCGAAAGTATTGAACGCACTTTCAACTGAACTTATTAAAGAATTAGTTGAAACTTATTTCGAACTTGAAGATAACCCTGATGTTAGGTGTATTATCTTAACAGGTCATGATAGAGCATTCGCCGCTGGCGCTGATATTGCTCAAATGGTTTCGGCAAGCCCTATTGATCAAATTAATGAAGCAAGATTTAGAAATTGGCAACAAATGAAACTCATTACTAAACCAATTATTGCTGCTGTTAATGGTTTTGCTCTTGGTGGAGGATGCGAATTAGCGATGAGCTGCGATATGATTATCGCAGGATCAAGTGCAAAATTTGGACAACCTGAAATTAAAATTGGAACTACTCCAGGTGCAGGTGGAACACAAAGACTTACTAGGGCCATTGGAAAATCAAAAGCAATGTGGATGGTATTAAGCGGAGAGATGATCGATGCGAATACTGCTTACGACTGGGGACTTGTAACTAAAGTTGTTCCAAGTGAAGCACTAATGCAAGAAGCTTATGAAATGGCAAAAACTATTTCTAATAGAGCTCCAGTCGCAGTCAAGCTGGCAAAAGAAAGTGTTAATAAAGCTTTTGAAATGAGTTTAGATGATGCTGTAGATTTTGAAAGACGAAATTTTTATTTAACTTTTTCATCTAAAGATCAAAAAGAAGGAATGAGAGCATTCCTAGAAAAAAGAGATCCGGAGTATACAGGTGAGTAATACTTATAATTATTTAAAACTAGAAAATGAAAATGGTATCGGAATAATTACGATTAATAGACCAGAAGTTTATAATGCTTTAAATATTGATTCTAAAATGGAAATAATTAAAGCAATTAGGGAATGTAATAAAGATCCAAAAGTTACTTCAATTATTATCACAGGTGAAGGCAAAGCTTTTTGTACCGGACAAGATCTAAATGATCGCAGTGTGCAAGGAGAAAAGGTTGACCTAGGGCATACCCTTGAAACGGAGTGGAATCCTTTAGTGAACTCAATCCGAGAATCAAAGAAAATTGTTATAGGATGTATAAATGGCGTGGTAGCTGGAGCTGGACTATCTGTCGCTCTTGCTTGCGATTTTATAATTTCAAGACCACAAATAAAATACGTTAGTGGTTTTTCTAAATTGGGTCTTTGTCCTGATGCTGGAAGCAGCTTCACCTTAGTAAATGCTATGGGCTATCAAAAAACGTTAGAATTTTTTCTACTAGCAAAACCTCTACTTACAGAAGACCTAGAAAAATATGGACTCATTTATCAAATTTCAGATGAGCCACTAAATTTAGCTAAAGAACTTGGTGCTCAAATTTCTCAATTTGCACCATTATCGACTCAATTGATAAAACAAAATTTACAACACGCTATGGAAACGACTTATAAACAATCTCTAGAAAGAGAAAAAGCGGCCCAACGTTTTTTAGGAAATAGTGAAGATTACCAAGAAGGACTCAAGGCCTTCTTTGAAAAACGTGCACCGATGTTTAAAGGAAATTAGGAGAATATTATGCAAGCAAGAGAGTACAATGAAGAACAATTAGCACTTTTTGATCAAATTAAAAATGGAAAGTCTTTTGATGAAGGTGAAGAGCTACCTCCTTTTTATAAAAAAATGTTAATCAATTTACTTAGAATGCAAGGTGATTCTGAATATTCTGGCGCTCTAGGTTATCTACCTTGGTCTGCAAAAGCGCCAACAATGAGAGAAAAAGTTTTAGTTTCTCAAATTGTGAAAGATGAAATGAGACATGCTTCTGTCGTTTATAAATTATTAGAAGGACTTGGCGTAGATACGATGTCACACATTGAAAAGTGTGAACTTGATTATAAGATGACTGAAGAACCTGAGGATATCAATATTGGTTTCACAAGAAGAAAAGACGATTATAGAGTTAATATTTTTTATTACGATATTAAATACTGGACTGACTTTATTTTATTTAACTTTTTAATGGATAGAGCTGCCGGTCATCAATTAGAAGATACTTTTGAGTCAAGTTACCTTCCATGGAAAAGAGCAATAGCGGGAATTTATAAAGAAGAAGTAATGCACTTAGCTCACGGTGATAAGTGGGTTGAGATATTATCTCAAGATCCTAAAGAAAAAGAGTTCTTACAAAAAAGATTAAATGTTTGGTGGCCAAGAGTTATGAATGTATTTGGTTCTACTAGATCATCATCAAACGATGTTTATGTAAGACTTGGACTCAAAAAAAGAACTAATGCTGAAGTTAGAGATGCTTTTGTTAAAGAAATCATGGAATTAACTGCCAAGCATGGATTAACAGTTCCTGAATACAGAGAAGAAGATCAGTTAACACAATAGGATAATATGAATATTCAATCGGTTTTAGTTATTGGTGCAGGAACAATGGGAAGAGGAATCGCTCAATGGTTTGCTCAAAATAACACAAATGTTGAACTTATCGATAATACTTACGATTTTGCACTAAAATCTCAAGAACTCATTCATATCTCATGGGAAAAGCTTGAACAAAAAGGGAAATTCAACTCTGCCGACATTGAAAAATTTAAACAAAATTTAAAAATCTGTAAAAGAGATGAAATATCAAAAAATTGTGATCTAGTAATAGAGGCCATATTTGAAGATCTTGAAATAAAAAAAGAGCTCTTTTTATCACTAGATAAGTCTATGAATGAAAACACAATTTTTGCAAGTAACACAAGCTCTTTTCCTATATCTTCCCTCTGTAAAGACTTGAGTAAAAGTAGAAGAACAAAGTTTTTAGGCCTTCACTTTTTTAATCCCGCAACAATAATGAAATTAGTTGAAGTAATCCCAGGAAATTGGACTGATCAAAAAGTATGTAAAGATATTTATGATTGGTTTGATTCTAATGGAAAAAAACCTGCTTTATGTATTGATACTCCTGGATTTATTGTAAATAGGGTCGCAAGAAATTTTTATGGTGAATCTTTTAGAATTGCCGCTAAAGATGATCCAAAAAAATATGAAGAAATTGATAGGGTTATGAAAAGCGTTGGTGGTTTTAAAATGGGACCGTTTGAATTAATGGATCTCATTGGTATAGATATAAACTTTAATGTCACTCAATCTGTTTGGAATGCTTACTTTAATGAAGATCGTTTTGCTCCCCACCCACTCCAAAAGAAAATGGTTGATAGTGGTAGGTTTGGAAAGAAAACTAAAGAAGGATTCTATAAATATGAGTAAATTTATAATTCTGGCCACAAGAAATCATCCTTTTTATGAAAGATTAAAATCACTTAATCATTTCTTTTATGATCTCCAATATGACGAACCATTTGAAAAAAGAAAATCTAACTATAGAGAAGTTGATGCGGTATTTGACTTTTCATTGGCCGATGCCCCCAAAAAAGATAAATTTTTAAAGTTTTTAAATGTAGAGTTTGATGTACCAATCTTAAGTGATTTAACTTGTAATTGGGCCGATGCCTTTTTAAAAAGATATCCTTCTATTGAAGGATCCTTTGCAACAGCATTTTACTCACCTACAAGCACTTATGAATATCAAGCAAAATCAGAAGTGATTGAAAAATATCTATTAGAGCTATTTGGTGAATTAAGTATAAAAGGTGAAAAAATAAAAAATCCTGGAATTGGATTTAACTTTCCTCGAATTGTTAGCATGATTATAAATGAAGCATACTTTGCAAAAGAAGAAGGTATGAATGAACAAGATATTGATACGGCCATGAAGTATGGAGTTAACTACCCTATTGGGCCTTTTGAATGGGCACAAAAAATTGGCCATGAACAAATAGTAAATTTATTAAATGAGCTTTATTTTGTTACTAAAGATTCAAGATATAAAGTAAGCCCATTATTACAGCTTGAGGCCTTAAAATGTTAAAAGAATGTTATATTACATACGCTAGGAGAACTGCTATAGGAAAACTAGCTGGATCTCTTGCTCCGGTAAGAGTCGACGATCTACTTGCACACGTTTTATCTGATTTAAAAGATAATTTAAATTTTGATCCTAGTCTTATTGATGATGTCATTATAGGTTGCGCTAATCAAGCAGGAGAAGATAATCGAAACATTGCAAGAATGAGTACTCTTCTAGCAGGTCTTCCGTTTGATGTTCCTGCAACAACGATTAATAGACTTTGTGGCTCTTCACTTGATGCGACGATGGATGCAGTGGGAAGAATTAATGCTGGTTTCGGAGACGCTTTCATTGTTGGTGGCGTTGAAGGAATGAGTAGAGCACCTTATGTCATGAGTAAATCTGAAAGTGCTTTTGGAGGATCTCAAAAAATTTTTAACTCCACACTTGGTTGGAGATTTCCTAATAATAAAATGAAAGAAATGTTTCCACTTTACCAAATGGGTGAAACCGCTGAAGAAGTTGCAAGTCTTCATAATATCTCTAGAGAAGATCAAGATTTATTTGCTTTCAATTCTCATCAAAAAGCAATTAATGCAATTGAATCAGGTAAATTTAAAGACGAAATTATACCAATAGAAGTTAAATTAAAAAAAACAAGCTATGTTTTTGATACAGATGAATGTCCAAGAAAAGACACCTCATTAGAAAAACTTGCAACATTAAGGGCAGTGTTTAGGGAAGGTGGAAGCGTGACAGCTGGAAACTCATCATCATTAAATGACGGAGCAAGTGCTCTACTTATAGTTTCAAAAGAATTTCTAAGTAAGCACAAATTAACTCCACTTGCTAGAATTTCAGGCGCAGCAGTGAGAGGGCGTCATCCCAATACAATGGGACTTGGTCCAGTTCAAGCGACTCAAAGATTATGTAGGATGTTTGATAAAAAAGTTTCAGATTTTGATATTATTGAACTTAATGAAGCTTTTTCGGCCCAAAGTTTAGGTTGTATAAAAGAATTAGAATTAGATCCAAATAAAATTAATATTAATGGTGGCGCAATTGCACTTGGTCACCCACTTGGTTGTTCTGGAGCAAGAATTCTTACTACTTTAGTTCACAGTATGAAAAAAGATAAAAATTTAAAACAAGGCCTTGCCACAATGTGTATTGGAGTTGGACAAGGAATAGCCTTGAGCATTGAAAACTGCTAGGAGAAAAAATGAAAGATACAAAATTATTTATTAATGGTGAATATAAAACTTCAAATACAAGTTTAGAAAATTTGAATCCAGCGAATGGAGAAGTTCTAAATAAAGTTTTCATACCTTCTGAAACTGATATTGATGATGCTTTTGAGGCTGCTCAAAATACCTTTCAATCTTCTGAATGGTCTTCTATGAGTCAAAATGATCGAGCGGAACTTTTATTGGCCATTAGTGAGCAACTTAAAGAAAATAAACGCGATTTTATAAGTGCAGAAATAGCAGACTCAGCTTCAGTAGTAAGAAAGGCCAAGGCCGACATACATAATACAGCATCTTTTTTTAGGGTAATGAGTAAAGTTGCAAAAAATTTAAACTTAGAACAATTGGATGAAAGGGCCAGCAGAGAAGGTTTTTCAAATAACTATAGAATTTATGAACCAATTGGAGTTTGTGCTCAAATTATCCCTTGGAACTTTCCATTAACGATGGCCGCGTGGAAATTAGGTCCCGTTTTAGCGACTGGATGTACTACAGTTTTAAAATCTGCCTTAGAAACTCCAGTGACAGCTTCAATGCTCGGTGAAATTTTTAATAAAGTAGGTCTTCCAAAAGGTGTTGTAAATATTGTTACAGGTGGAGCTAAAGAAGGACGATATATTGTTGGCCACCCTAGTGCTAAAAAAGTCGCTTTCACAGGTTCTACTACAGTAGGAAAGGAAATATTAAAAAGTGCAGCAGCGACATGTAAAGTTTCAACAATGGAACTTGGAGGAAAATCGGCAAACATAGTTTTAAATGATGCTGACTTAGATATTGCTGTTGATGGTGCTTTATATGCATTTTTGTATCATTCTGGTCAAGCTTGTGACTCGGGAACTAGACTCTTAGTTCAAGATGGAATTTATGAAAAATTTATGACCAAGTTTAAAGAAAGAATTTCTCAAGTAAAGCTTGGTACTCCAAATGATCCAACAACAGGAATGGGACCTGTTATAAGTGAAAAACAATTTAACACAATCATGGGATATATAAATAAAACTAAAGATGAAGGTGCAAACCTAATTTACGGTGGAAATAGATTAACTGATGGAGAATTTTCAAAAGGTTATTATATAGAACCAACTGCTTTTGAAATCACACCAGATAATACAATCTTTCATGAAGAAATCTTTGGCCCTGTTGTTGGGATTACAAAATTCAAAACCATAGAAGATGCAATTCAATTAGCAAATAACTCAATTTATGGATTGGCCGCTGGAGTATGGTCAAGCGATAAAGAGCAATCTCTAAAACTTGCCAAAAAACTTGAAGCTGGTACGGTTTGGATTAACGAGTATCATTTACTTAATCCAGGTATGCCTTTTGGTGGTTATAACCAATCTGGAATTGGAAGAGAAATGGGAACGGAAGGTATTCATTCGTATTTACAAGTAAAACATTTATGGGAGTCAGATTGTAATCAAAGAGATCAAAAAATGTGGTTTGATGCAATCTTTTAATTATGAGTAATGATGAAAAAAAAGTGATTGTGAGCGCATGTTTGGCCGGCATTGAATGTAGGTATGATTGCGCTCACCAAGAAAGACTTGATATTGTGAAACTAGTTGTAGAGGGCAAAGCAATTCCTGTTTGCCCAGAACAACTTGGAGGTCTTCCAACTCCTAGAAAGCCTGCTGAAATTCAAAAAGATGGTAGCGTCAAAACAATAGATGCTGTTGATGTTACTAAAGAATATAATCGTGGAGCCCAAGAAGCTTTCAAAATTCTATCTCTTTTATCCGCTGAAGAAGCTTATTTAAAATCTAAATCTCCAATGTGTGGCTCAGGAAAAGTTTATAATGGGAATTTTACGGGAGATCTTATTCCCGGAGATGGTGTATTTGCAAAGCTTCTAAAAGCTAGAGGAATAAAAATACATTCTATAGACTAACCTAATAACACTTTTGAATCATTTTTATAAAATCTTTAAATTCGATAGGACTTTTTTCATACGCATGTCCTGTAATAAATAATTTACTAGATTTCTTTTTGTAAGGAGTTCTAATAAAACTATGATTATCCTGAATAAGGTGCTCTGGAACCAATGCTACATAATTATGTTTCTGTCTCTTATACACATCTCCGAGCCCACGAGACTAGTGCCAAT
>CAXHCD010000098.1:0-12979 GCA_964015265.1 uncultured Oligoflexia bacterium | reverse complement strand
TCTCCAAACAAATGCTTCAAGTAGTGCTCCAAGGAAGTAATAGTTCCTCTTTTACTCAAAGGTCTGATGAACATCGGACCTTTTTTATTGTCTCGGATATTATAGTTAAATTTCTGTCAACTCCAATTCTATTGATGCAAAGGCCTTTTAAGAAAGGTAATATGTCTTAGTCGAATTAAAGATATATAGGGAAATTTAGGAGAAAGTTGTGTCAGAAAGAAATGTTGAGTCTATGAATGAACTCGTGAGCTTAAGTAAAAGAAGAGGATTTATTTTTCAAGCTTCAGAAATTTATGGTGGACTTGGTGGATGCTGGGATTATGGGCCACTTGGAGTTGAATTAAAAAATAATGTAAAGGCTTCCTGGTGGAAGGCCATGACATATAGAGAAGATATTGAAGGAATTGATGGTTCAATATTAATGAACCCAACTGTTTGGAAAGCATCTGGTCACGTAGATGGTTTTTCTGACCCACTAGTTGATTGTAAAAGCTGTAAAGAAAGATTTAGAGCAGATAATATCGACTTAAGTGAAGCATGTCCTAAATGTGGAACTAAAGATTCTTTTACTGAGCCAAGAGACTTTAATTTAATGTTTAATACATTTGTTGGACCAGTTGAAGATAGTGCAGCCAAAGTTTACTTACGTCCAGAGACAGCTCAGTCTATTTTTGTAAATTTTTTAAATGTTCAAGGTACGATGAGAAAAAAACTTCCTATGGGAATCGCTCAAATAGGTAAGGCCTTTAGAAATGAAATCACTCCTGGAAATTTCATTTTTAGAACAAGAGAGTTTGAACAAATGGAGATGCAATATTTTGTAAAGCCAGGAACGCAAAAAGAGGCCATGGAAAAATGGAAAGAAATAAGATGGAATTGGCACCTTAAAAATGGATTAAGAGAAGATAGATTACAGTGGGCTCCTCATGGACCTGATAATCTCGCTCATTATGCTGATGCTGCTACAGATATCGAGTATAAGTTTGCGATTGGTTGGGGCGAAATGGAAGGTATTCATTCAAGAACAGACTTTGATTTAAAACAACATGAGCAGTATTCTAAGAAAAATCTTCAATACTTAGATACTACAGATAACTCAAAATATGTTCCTTATGTAATTGAAACTTCAGTAGGATGTGACCGATGTTTATTAGCACTTTTAAGTGATGCTTATCGAGTAGAAAATGAAGGATCAAAAGATGAAAGAACTGTATTGAAATTTGCTCCTCACATTGCACCTATTAAAGTTGCTATCCTTCCACTAGTAAAAAAAGATCCAGTTGCTCCAGTAGCAAGAAAATTATTTGAAGAAGTTCAACAAAACTTTAAAGCAGAATATGACGTGGCAGGTTCTATTGGTAAAAGATATAGAAGACAAGATGAGATCGGAACACCTTATTGTATTACTGTCGATTACGACACAATTGAAGATAATGCAGTAACAATTAGAGATAGAGATACTATGAAGCAAGAAAGAGTTGATCTTTCTCAGGTAGATAAATTTTTAAAAGAAAAGCTTCTTTAAGGAGAGCATATGTCGACTAAATGGGTTTATTTATTTTCAAAAGAAAAAACAGATGGCAATAGAGCGTTGAAAGATCTGCTCGGCGGAAAAGGTGCAAATCTAGCAGAGATGACTTCGCTTGGATTAAATGTGCCAGCCGGATTTACGGTGACAACACAAGCATGTATTGATTTTTATGAAAAAAATAAATCTATTAATGAAGATATTAAAAAACAAGTAATTGATTCGTTAAAAGAAGTAGAGAAAATAACTGGCAAAAAATTTGGAGATACAAAAAATCCTCTTTTATTTTCAGTTAGATCTGGAGCCAGAGTATCAATGCCAGGGATGATGGATACAGTTTTAAATTTAGGTTTAAATGAAGAAACTGTAGAGGGACTTGCTAAGCTGACAAATAATCCAAGATTTGCATGGGATTCTTACCGAAGATTTATTCAAATGTATGCCAATGTTGTAATGGGATTTAATACTTCAATTTTAGAATCAACTTTGGAAGATTTAAAGGAAGCTAGAGGTGTTGTTGAGGATACACAATTAAGCGCTGAAGACTGGAAAGAATTAAGTGTCGTTTATAAAAGAATTATCTTAGAAGAGAGTGGTAAACAATTTCCAACAGATGCCATGGAACAATTATGGCTAGCAATAGGTGCTGTATTTGAATCGTGGAATAATCCACGAGCAATTAAGTATAGAGAGATTAATAATTTTGGTCATCAATGGGGAACAGCTGTAAATGTTCAGGCGATGGTATTTGGAAATATGGGAGATAATTGTGCGACTGGTGTTTGTTTCACTCGAGATCCTAGCACTGGAGATAAAAGGTTTTTTGGCGAGTATCTTATTAATGCACAAGGTGAGGATGTGGTTGCAGGAATTAGAACTCCAGCTCCTATCAATAGCGAATCTAAAAATGATTCAAACTCTAATTTAAGAACCCTTCAAGAAGCAATGCCTGAATCTTATAAAGAATTAGTAGATGTTTATCAAAAACTTGAAAAACATTATAAAAATATGCAAGACATAGAATTTACAATTGAAAATAATCAACTTTATTTATTACAAACAAGAAATGGAAAAAGAACTACAGCTGCTGGTATAAAAATAGCTGTTGATTTAGTTAATGAAGGATTAATTACAAAAGAGGAAGCACTTAAAATGGTTGCTCCTGATGATTTAAATCAATTGCTTCATCCTAGACTTGATCCAAATGCAAATAAAACAACATTGGCAAACGGTCTTCCTGCTTCTCCAGGTGCAGGAGCTGGTATTATAACGTTTCATTCAGAAACGGCCGTATCATTAAATGAAGGCGGTAAGAAAGTTATCCTAGTAAGACAAGAGACTTCACCAGAAGATATCGCAGGTATGGTTGCTTCAAGTGGAATTTTAACGGCCAGGGGAGGAATGACTTCTCATGCTGCCGTTGTTGCTAGAGGAATGGGAAAACCATGTGTTGCAGGTTGTTCTGCTTTATTAATAGATTCAAATTCAAAAACATTAACTGTAAAAGGTAAAGTCTTCAAAGAAGGTGATTCAATTACTATTGATGGTGGAACAGGTGAAGTTTTTGAAGGAATTATTCCTACAATTGAAGCAAAGATATCAGATGATTTTTCAACTTTTATGTCTTGGGCCGATGGTGTTAGAAAACTAAAAGTAAGAGCTAATGCAGACACTCCTGAAGATTCGAGTATTGCATTAAAGTTTGGAGCTCAGGGGATTGGATTGTGTAGAACTGAACATATGTTTTTTGATCCTGAAAGAATCTTGGCCGTAAGACAAATGATTTTTGCTGAAAATAATGTTGATAGAAAAAGAGCATTGGATAAATTACTTCCTTATCAAAGAGAAGACTTTGTTGGACTATTTACAGAAATGAATGGGCTTCCTGTTAATATTAGATTACTTGATCCTCCTTTACATGAATTCTTACCTCATGCCCAAGAAGAAAAAGAGGAGTTAGCAAAAACTTTAGACTTAGAAATTGCTGAAATATATGACAGAGAAAAAGCATTGCATGAGTTCAATCCAATGTTAGGACATAGAGGTTGTCGTCTTGGAATTACTTATCCTGAAATTTATAAAATGCAAGTAAGAGCAATAACTGAAGCTGCATTAATCTGTGTTGAAAAAGGTATAGATGTAAAACCAGAAATTATGATTCCTTTAATCTCTACAAAAGAAGAGCTATCTGAATTAAGAGAAGATTCAATTAATGAAATTGAGCGTATTTGCAGTGAAAAGGATAAGAAATTTGACTATAAAGTTGGAACAATGATTGAGCTTCCTAGGGCCGCAATTCTAGCAGGTGAAATCGCAAACTCTGCTGACTTCTTTTCCTTTGGAACTAACGATTTAACTCAGACTACTTTTGGATTATCAAGAGATGACTCTGGAAAATTTTTAGGTGAATATGTTGGAAAAGGTATTTTACCAGAAGATCCATTCGTCTCAATTGATGAAAGTGGAGTTGGTTTTCTTGTTAATCACGCAGTGATTGAAGGAAGAAAAACGAAGCCGAAAATGCATTTTGGGATTTGTGGAGAACATGGTGGTGAAGCTAAATCGATTAACTTCTGTCATAAAATTGGTTTAGATTATGTTAGTTGCTCTCCTTACAGAGTTCCAGTTGCAAGACTTGCAGCTGCTCATGCGGCCATAGATAATGGATCAAATTAAAAATCAAACTATTAAAGATATGAATACTCAACACTTCGATTGCATTGCAGTCGGAGTGATTGATTTTAATAATAATTCTTTTGAATCTTTTGAGTATTCTAAGGATATTGGTATTTCACAAGTACCATTTATGTACTTTGATTTGGCAAGTATTACTAAAGTATTAAATTTAGCATCTTTTTATTTAATGAAGCCAGAATTGTTTAATGATGAAATGAAACTTCTGCTTAATCATAGAGCTGGTCTACCAGCTTGGGCAAGATTAGATAAAAAAACTTGGAGAGAGTTTGTAAGTAGCTATAAAGTTAAAGAATCTGAATGTTTATATTCGGACCTATCTGCTTTAAGACTCCAAGTTGAAATTGAAAATATTATCGATAAACCACTTTGGACTGAAACTGAGTTAAATTGGGATGAAGAGTTAATGAATTGGATTGATTTACCAAATCATGTTTTCTGTCCAATTACTGGAATGAGAAATAAAAATGATATCTCAGGTTCAGTGCATGATGATAATGCATATAATTTAGAAGAGAAGGTGTCTCATGCAGGAATATTTTCTACAGTAAATGGTCTTGCAAAAACTATATTAAATTTAGAATCGAATTATTCATTAATTGAAACTATCGATAAATCATATAAGTCTCATGATCGCAAAAAACGTTTTATAAATGGGTGGGATACGGTTCAAGATCCTGAAAATACCTTGGCCGGAAAAGGATGTTCTTCAAGTACGTTTGGTCATCTAGGATTTACAGGGACCTCAATATGGATTGATGTCGAAAAAAAACGAGGAAGTATAATTTTAACAAATTCCACTCAATATGCTTGGTATGACAAGAAAGAAGTTAACCAATTAAGAAAAAAAATTGGTTCAATGATTTGGTCTTTATAGGTTATTTTAAATAGTAAATATTTCTGTTTTTAAAGTAAGGATTTCCATTTTTATCTTTTAAAAAAGATACATCTAGAATTTCAGATTCGTTATAAGCATTTATTTGTAAGGGATTTAAAAAATCTCTTTCAAGTACAGATTGATTTTCATATACAACTTTAATTTTATAATTTGATTTATTTGGGATATCAAAAGTTTGAAGCTTGGCTCCAGTTTTTAAAACACCTAAAAAATTATTATCCAAAGTTAGAATTGCTGAGTAATCAGAATTTGTATTTATAATTTCTAATTGGGAGAATGTCTTTTTGTCGTCGCTTAATGCGGGTTTGTAGTTTAGATATTGCTCATCTATTTGTATTTTAATTTTTTCTCGCTTACATCGGTTATTTTTAGGGCCATAACAATAATGTTTTTTATAAGAGCTTGTACCTAACGTTTTTGATGTAAATTTTAAAGATTTTTTAATTCCATTGGAAAAATCAACGATTTTATCGAAGGCATGAATTTTTAGATCTTCATGATAATAACCACGTTGTTTAAAATTTAAAAACAACTTTTTTGCCTTACAGCCAATTATTGATATCAATTTCACGTTTTTATTAATTTTTTGAAAAACATCTTTAAGATTATTATTGTTAATATCTAGTATCGTAGAAGATAAGGAAACTTTGGAATCATTAGATGAAACTTTATTTGATGAATGAGATATCCAATAAAGTGCAAGTGTTTTTGGAGATGTTAGATATTTGTTAACATCTTCCATATTTGCTTCATGAACAAAAATTAAATTGATTTTACTTTCTTCAAAAGCACTTTTGAACTTCTTCTCCGTTTTTTCTTTAACATCAAAGTTTTTACTCAATAGAAGGTGTTTTTTTTCAGGGTTTTTTAAAGAAGTCAAAACGACAATATCCCTCTCATAGCCTTGAGCTATAAGAGGGAATGTTAATATTAAAAATAATATTAAACGCACTTTTTATTTATTACTAATTACTTTTAATAAAGCATCAATCGCGATTGGGTTAATTACATCTCTTTGTGCTTCAATTCCTGAAATAACATCTTGATTAGTAGAATCATTACTTAAATTTTGAGAAACATTAAAAATTGCTAATTCTAGTTCATCTAAGTTTGAATTGTAGGCATTAAACTCTTCTGTTGTAAGATTATAGTCAGCAGCATTTTCAATATTTTCTAATTTAATCTCTACTGTTTCACCATCAAGAGCAAAAACAAATAGCCATGCTCTAAAATATGAAGCAGCATCACAATGACCAACACATCTGATTCCAAGTGTTGCAAATAATGCTCCTACTCCAGGACTTCCTGAAAGAATAGTAAAAGCGTTTGAATTTTGCACAGGAGCTAGAGTTAAGCTTCCTAAGAGCAATGATAATGCAATAAGTTTTTTCATAGTATTCCCCTTTTAATTTATGAAAAATTACCTTTAATTAGGTATGTTTATTCTTATTTCAACTTCAAATAAGTCACCTTTATTCGAAAGAACAATAGCTGTTCTTTTTAACCTTGTTTTTTGATTTATGTCTTCTTGCGTAAAGTTTTGAGACAAGTCTATAGGTAAAGAGATAATGGCCATCATTTTAGAAGTCTTATTTTTTTTATCTTCAATTTCTAAAGATGTAATTAAGGTGTCACTACTATTTAATTTTTCAAATTCAGTTACATCAATTCTCGCTATTTCCCTAAAAACATAATTTTTAGAATTTATAGGTACTTTCTTTTCCCATGATTTATTGAGAAGGTAGCATTTTTGTTCTAATTCATTTTCACATTTATATATTTTTATAGAACTATTAGCATAAAATGATTTAACAGAATTAAGTGTGAAATTTTGAGGAGTAATAGAAATAGTAGTTCCTTTTGGAAAAATTAATTTCTTTTCTGTGGTAACTTTCTTTTGGTTTAGATGAATTGTTACATTAAATTTTTTCTCTATAAGCCTACTAACTTTTTTAATACTTTTATTTGGTGAATATCCAGATACTGTTTCTATCCAAGGTAGATGTGGAGCAACATTTAAATAATGTCCTCGTTGGCAGAATGATTTTTTAAATGGACCCAATTGTAATTTAAGACCTTCTTTACTACCCGTAGAAAGTACTCCAATTTGATATCGCTTTCCTTTTTTTGAGTAAAAAGCTGGGCCTCCTGAATCTCCTCTCCATGCACCTACTGATACATTCCAAACTTTACGATAATCAAAGTCTTCGCAAAATGAACTTTTCATTAATTCAACATTTTTAAATCTTCTATGCCCTGTTAATTGTTCGTTTTCGTTTAATCCATAACCGGCTATTGTGACTTTATCTCCTCTTTCTAAATCAAATTTTTTAAATTGTCTCATTGTAAGAAGAGGTGAAATTTTACTTTCAAAAATTGGTGCTTTTGAAGCAAGGATCAAAATAGCAATATCATTTGATTGCTGCTCATTTGTTTCTCCTTGAATATTAAACTTAGGGTTTTTAAAAACTTTTAACACAGGAATTAGACCATGATTACTACCTTCTCTTCCTGGAATTACTTTTGCTTTTAATGAGATACCTTTTGGTTTTCCGTAGGGAACACAGTGAACAGCTGTAATGACAATATATGGATTAATCAAGGTTCCTGTACAAACATTTCCATGGCCTTCTATGTAAACAACGCTATCAAAATTTCTATTTTTGTCATAATGTCCATCTACAATTGATGCTTGAATTTGGTTAATATCGCTTGCTTCCTGAACTTCATTTTTTCCACAGGCGGCAACCAATAGAATAAGTAGTATAAATTTTAAAGTGCTCATAGCGCCTTATTAACACATTTTAGGTTCTTTCTATGAATCTTTGAAAAAAACACACTATGTAAAAAATTCAAAAACTTAATTGTTTTTAATAGTTTAGTGAATTAAAATACTCGATTATTTTAGGAAAAATGTACCTTTATAATACATGGACAGGTAAAATGTTAAAATTAAAGGGGCAAAGTAATTGGATATGGATATGAACTTACAAAATAAATTAGACTCTCAATATTTGAGAAAAAATAAAGATAAATTTAAAAAAGTATTTTTCTATAGAATTTGTGGAACTGGAATGGGGGCAGCTGCTTGCCTTTTGAAAGAAGCTGGATTTGAAGTAGAAGGTGCAGATAATAATTTTTATCCTCCTATGAGTACATACTTAGAAACAACTAAAATTCCATGCCACAAGATTAGTGATGTATCTCAGGACTTCCTCAAGAAATTTGATTTAATTGTTGTTGGAAATGTAGTTCCAAGATTAAGTGATGATGCAAGAAATATTGAAGAAAGTGGAGTACCTTTTGTCTCTTTTCCAGCAGCTCTTGGAGCTTTGGTTTTAAGCGATGTAAATGTTATCGGAATTGCTGGAACTCATGGAAAAACTACAACTACATATTTTATGGCCCAAGTTTTTAAAAATTTAGGCGAAGATCCCGGTTACTTCATTGGTGGTGTTTTAGATGGCCTTCCATCAGCGAAGCTTGGTAATGGAAAACACTTTTTTATTGAAAGTGATGAATATGATAGTGCTTATTTTGAAAAAATATCAAAGTTTAGACTTTATGAAATTAATCATCTCGTGCTGACTTCCCTTGAGTTTGATCATGCAGATATTTTTAATGATATTGAAGACATTAAAAATGAATTTAGAGAAGGAATGCCAAAAATGAATGGAACATTCTTCTTATCTAATGAGTATCAAGCAATAAAAGAGCTGGATAAAGAATTATTATCCAAAAAAGAAAATAAATATTTTTATGGAGAAGATACAAAGATTGGTCCAAATATAATTGAAATGAATGAAAAAGGTTCTACTTTTGAAGTTCGTGGAGAAAAATTTGTTACAAATATTATTGGTAAACATAATATTTTGAATTTAACGACAGTTATTTTATATGCTTTAGAATCTGGTTATTCATCAGAAAAAATAAACGATTCTATAAAAAATCTAAAACTTGTTAAAAGAAGGCAAGAAGTCAGAGGAACATATAAGGGACACACTGTAATTGATGATTTTGCTCATCATCCAAGGGCCGTTGAATTAACAATTGATGGAATTAAGAAAAAATATCCAAAAAATGAAATTTTAGTAATTATTGAACCTTGCTCTGCAACTGCAAGAAGTAATATTTTTCAAAAAGAGTTTGCTAATAGTCTCAAGCTTGCGGATAAAGTTATACTTGCAAAACCTCAACGTCCAACATCTGTAAAAGGGGCCAATGACCTTGATTGTGATTGGATTAGTAAACAACTTGAAAATTCAACTGTTGCTATTAACTTAGATGAATTACGAGAACAACTAGATAAAATGATTCAGGATGATGATTTAATTCTCGTATTAAGTAATGGGACCTGCTTAGGATTGTGGGAGTCTAATTTTGTTAAAGAACTTAAATAAATTTATACTTGTTTTTTTATTAGTAAATTTACCAGCAAGTGCCAATAAAAACTTTTCAGCTAGCTTAATCGGAACAGGACTTCCTTCTCTTGCCTTAGCAAAAACTCAAGTCGGTCATAATCCAATATTTGTAATTAAAAATAAAAAATCTGTTTATAAGAATTATTTAAAATTGCATAAAGAATTTTCAGAAAAAGTTTGTCGCCCAGGAACAGAACCAAAATTCTGGGAGAAAATGAAGGACTATCGTGGAGATGGACACTATATTCCAACTCTTGATGATGGTAGTTTAGATCGAGTTTCTATTGAAAAAAATCTTCCAGAAATTAAATTAAAGAAATTATGGATAACCACTCAAAAGAAAAAAGTGAGTAATATAAAGTCTTTTGACAATGTTCTTAAGAAAGTTAAACAAATAGAAAAACTTAAAGAACAATTGATAGATTACAAACGAGAATATCAAGAAGCTTCAAACCATCAGATAAAAGGCAAAGTTTTAGCGAAGTCTAAATTAGCGTTTTCGGACTTAAAAAAGGCCTTTGAAGAGCTAAATAAGAAAATATCATATCTTCAGAGTTATAATTTTCCAGTAGACTTTTTAAAACTAAGAAAATCTTATGATGATGTTAAATATTCTGAGAAAAAAGAAGATAAGGTATTAGGGAACCAAATATATTTTTATAGAAAAATTGTTGAAGACGGTGCTCATGATAAAGATCACACTAAAGGTGATAGATATTTTAGGGCCTTATTAAGTACGCTACAATTGAATATTACAGATGAAATAGATCTTATTTCTGAAGATTTAAGATATGATTTAGAGTCAGCACTAGATTCAGTTAGGCATCACATCTCTAGAGGTAAAAGTAAGTTAATTGAAAGATTAACTGAGTGGGAAAAAAGAACAAATCGATCTTATAAATTTTATATTTCATTATTAAATGAAAGACCTGAAAAATTATTAAATATTTTAGAACATAGATCATCAGCAAGGTATTCATTAAGAGAATTTTCTCTGAATAAAATGTTTGAAACGTATAGCTTTTGGAAAAAACAAACGGAAATTATGCGTTCACTTTTTGTAATTGAAACAATCTTGTTTAATGAAGTTGGAAGAGTTGATGGGCCAGGAGGTCCTGAAAGAAGAGATATTGCTCAAGTTGTAATCAATCGAACTCATTTACCAGAGTATAGACAATTTTCTGAGCAGACGGGTCTTTTTGAAAAGCTTCAGCAGTCTTTTCAAGTTTCAGAAATTCAAAAGTCAAAATGGCTCAATACTTTATTTAAGGATGGAGAGTTTTCTTTTACTTTTTATTTTATTGCAGGAAACGTAAGAATATACTGTCCAGATATGACTAGGGCCGGAAGAAAACTAAGAAGAGAAAACTTATTTATAGCCATGGACATGCTAAATAGACCTAATTATGACTTTGATGCTCTTCGTTATTTCTCGAGAGCAAGTATGCTAGGAAGAATTGATATGACATCTTTATGGGATGATTTTGAACCTGTTCCCGAAAGACCTGGGCGATTGGCCACCAGAACAAATCAGGTTAAAAAGCTATATAAGAAAGGAAAATATGATTTTTTATATTACTTCACTAGCGTTGAAGGGAAGAGCTATAAAGTTATCGAAGTAAAAAATAGAAATTATGTTCTTCCACTTAGCGAAGAAAAGCTTTATTCGTACAGAAACCCGCACCTATTCAAATATTTTAGATTACCGATTCCTGCCGCAGAATAAGCTCTTTTCCTAGACGGGCCGTCCTACAAATAGTATAAATACCTGTTACTAATAAAAGCCTCCAAGGCTTCCCGTAGGAGAAATATATGTTAAAAGATTATATCTTTACTTCAGAATCGGTAACTGAGGGACATCCAGATAAAATGGCCGATGGAATCAGTGATTCAATTCTTGATGCAATGTTAGAGCAAGACCCTAACTCTAGAGTAGCTTGTGAAACAATGATAACTACTGGAATGGCCGTAATAGCCGGAGAAGTTACAACAAAAGCAAATATTGATTTTCAAGAAATCGTAAGAAGAAAAATTAAAGATATTGGTTACGACCATTCAGATAAAGGTTTCGATTCTCATACATGTTCTGTTTTAGTTGCTCTTGATAAGCAATCACCTGATATTTCTCAAGGTGTAACAGAAGGTGAGGGAACATTTACAGAACAAGGTGCTGGTGATCAAGGATTAATGTTTGGATACGCAATCAATGAAACTGATAGCTTTATGCCTATGACGATTGATCTATCTCATAAACTTGCTAAACAACTCACTGACGTTAGAAAAAATGGAACAATGGGTGAACTTAGAGCTGATGGTAAAACACAAGTTTCAGCTGAATATGTAGATGGAAAATTAAAAAGAATTGATGCAATTGTTGTTTCAACACAACACGCAGAAAGCATGACTCTTTCTCAACTTCAAGAAGGTGTTAGAGCTGAAGTTATTAATAAAGTAGTACCTACTGAACTAATCGATAATAAGACTAAATTTTTCATTAACCCAACTGGTAGGTTTGTTATTGGTGGGCCAATGGGAGATTGTGGTTTAACAGGTAGAAAAATTATTGTTGATACTTATGGTGGCCATGGTGCTCACGGTGGTGGAGCATTCTCTGGAAAAGATCCTTCAAAGGTTGATAGATCAGCTGCTTATGCTACAAGACAGGTTGCTAAACATATTGTTGCAGCAGGACTTGCTGATAGAGCATTAGTTCAAGTTGCTTATGCAATTGGTGTAGCTGAACCAGTTTCTTTTCTAGTTGATACTTTTGGAACAGAAAAAGTTGATATAAATAAATTAAATGCTGCTATTAATAAAGTTTTTGATATGAAGCCAAAAGCTATTATTGAAAGACTTGGATTATTAAGACCAATTTATGAGCAAACTTCAGCTTATGGTCACTTTGGAAGAAGCGCTGCTGGTGCATTTCCTTGGGAAGATCTAACTCTTATCAATGAATTAAAAGCACAGTTCTAATTTTAAAATTTTGAAATTTCTAAATATAAGGCTTCCCTCTTGGAAGCCTTTTTTTAAAGTTTTTATTTTAATTCTCTCTGGTGAAATGATTTTTAGCCTACCATTTCATATGGCAAGATTCTTTCGACCAAACTTTTTAGATCACTTTAATCTTAGTAATACTCAATTGGGAGATATGTTTTCTTTTTATGGTGTAATTGCTTTTTTGTCTTATTTTCCAGGTGGTTTGTTAGCTGATAAATTCTCTCCGAGAAAATTAATCTCTACTTCCTTAATTCTTACTGGGCTTGGAGGGATAATAATTAATTATTTATCTAATGGCCCAAATATTCTTTATTATGTTTTTGCTTATTGGGGATTTACTACAATTTTTTTATTTTGGTCAGCATTGATAAAGGCTACGCGAGACTGGGGTGGTGACTTATCTCTGTCTCTTATACACATCTCCGAGCCCACGAGACT
>CAXHCD010000097.1:0-13127 GCA_964015265.1 uncultured Oligoflexia bacterium | reverse complement strand
GAGATTAAACTAGAAATAAAAAGACTTCTGATGGTCTTTTTATTTCACTCTCAACTACTAAAATTTAATTTTATTAAAAACAGTTTTGATAAAAATAAAATTGTCTTATATGCAAAATATAAGCGCTGATCTTTTCTTACATTTTTCATTGATTCTATAAAATGCTAAATTACTTTCTAAAAGGAGAGTTCGTGAGTTTACTAGAGAATTTAAAAGAAGCAAGATCAAAAGAAAGAGCAGCAACTTATATTGTTCTAAAATACCTATCTCAAGTTAAAAGTACTAAACTTCATTTAAAACTTGGATATTCTTCTTTATATAAATTTCTAATTAAAGAATTGGGCTATTCAGAGGGCGAAGCTGTTACTAGAATTTCGGCCCTCAAATTAATGATGATAGAGCCTTTAATTGAATCAAAAATTAAAGACGGAGAAATAAACTTATCAAAGGCAGCCAAACTTTCAAATTTAATTGAAAAATCTAAAACAGAAGTTAAGCAAAAAGATTTACTCGCTATTTGTGATCAAATAAAAAATAAATCCGTTCGACATACTGAAGATGTTGTAAGGCGACATTTGCAGATAGCAAAACCAAAATTAAAAAATATTATTTTAAATGAATCTCAAGCTCAAAAATTGGATAAAGTTAGAGCACTTTATGGTGATATATCAGATAATGAACTCATTGAAATACTGCTTTCAGAAAAACTAAATAACATCACTCCAAAAAATAATATAAAAACACTCGCCAGAGTCTCTCGCTACATTCCAAAGCAAGTGAGGCACGCAGCATTTACGAGAGCAAAACACCAATGCCAATTTGTCTCAAGATCAGGAAGAAGATGTTGTGAAAAACGCTTCTTAGAACTGGATCATATTAAACCTTTTAGTAAAAATGGACTGAATAATCTTCAAAATATTCAAGTGCTGTGTTCGAATCATAATAAGTTTAAGGGTGTGCTTTGATGTGAAATAAAGTGCCTTGAAGAGTGAACTTTTTATATGTTTAATTTTTAGACAGTGATGAGCTTTTTCATGATCGATTGAGAAAAGTTGGGATTAAAGAGAGAATGGGTTTGAAATCTTAAAAACTTGGAAGTTAATGAAATTATTAAGAAAAATCACATCTTTAGTCGTTTTAGCGTCATTTACATCTGTTCACGGTGCAGATTTAAGCCTGTTTTCAAATCAAATTGAGGGTAAGTCTCGTTATGTACATAAAAAGGTTGATCAAAGAATTGCTGATCTGAAATTAGATACAAAGAAATTAGAAGCGGCCATCAGTAAATCAATTACTGATACTGATAAGCAAATGTGTGAAGAGGAAATCATTGATAATATCTATCAAAATACTAAAAAGTTATCTGATGAATTTGAAGATGATGATATTGATACCGTTTTACAATTTGCTAGAAAACAAAATTTGATTGATGATCCAGTATTTAGAATTTTAAATAAAATGGCAGAAAATTATTTAGAGAGAAAATATTTAAGACCAGTTTCCACTTCAAATTTTGGAAACAAACATAGTCCTAGAAATTACAATGTATATTTAACAAAAAAACAAAAAACTGTTCTTTTAAGTGCTTATGAACAATTTTCTAAAAAAAGAAAAGCTTCAAGAACTAAGCCTTGTATTTTAAAAAGTTATAAAGATATTGTTATTGCCTTAACCAAAAATGATATAAAAATAAATAGACGCAAAATGTATGCTTATAACTCAATTGCTTATAGAGCTAAAAAAGTGAGTAAGGAAGAATTTAAATTATTACAGGCCTTAGCAAAATCAAAAATGGAAGAAGAGCTCGATACAGTTTCTGGATATATAAAGAAAAAAGAATTTGTTTTAGAAAAAAGAGTTGTTAAAGAGATTGCTGATAAATCAAATTATATGACTAAAGAGACTGATGAAAAACTAGAACTTTCAAGAAGAGAAAGACTTTATACATTGTATAAAGGTGATCAGATTGTTGTACTTGGTCCATTTATTGAGAGCTTGTGGAAGAGAATAGATCCTCTTAATAGGTATGACTTAGTTGGTTATGATGAAAATGGAAAAGAAATTGATAATAAGAGACAACTCGATTCCATGGAAATGTATGATATCGCCATAGCTCTTTTAAGATCTGAAATGGATAAGGAGCAAAGAAAAGTAACCTTTGGTGGAAGACCTATTACTTATGAAGATCTTGTGACTGCAGCTTTTGAATTAGGTTATATAAATGCTGCTGAAGTTCAAGTCATTGCTGATATTGAAAAAGAATGGAACCCTGAGAAAACCTGGAAAGATAATTTATCTGATTATTTTTTAAAGTATGCTGGAGTGTTAACTGCAGTAATTGATCCATCATTTAGCTGGGTTGTTGTTCTTGGAGTTGCATGGGTAAGTAATAAGAAAGAAGAGGCAAAAGAATCTTCAAAAAATAAACTATTTAGACTGGATTGTAGATAATGAGATTGTTATTAGTTTTATCACTTTTATTTTCATCTGCAAGTTTTGCATTAACTGTTAAGACAAAGGCCTTAACTAGAAATAAAAAATTTAAAGCAAAGGTAAAAGATGTTGAATTAAAAGATCTTGTTTCTAAAACACATTTTGATGGTAAATACTTTAAAATTGTTTTGGGAAAAAGTGAAGAGCCTATTGAAATAGGAAAAGATAAAAACTTATCTTTAAAAGCAGCTACTTCTTATTATCATTTAACTAAGGCAAGAGATTATTTTAAAAATGTTATAAAAGCTCAAAATATAGAAACTATGCCTAAAATTGTTGTTCGTCTCGAGATGACAGCACTTTTTAATCCGAGAGCTCATTATCAAAATGAAAACAAAGAGCCTGAGTATAATAATGCTCTTACTATACCTGGAGGAAAAGGAATCGTTATCCCTGGTACAATTAATGTTGGCCCTTGGGATAGAGAGATTTGGTTTCGACCTAAAAAACAAATTGTGATCGATAAAAAAGGAACAGACTATCAGATAAAAGAAATATTCAAAGTTTTAGATAAATATAAAGATCGAAATTATGAAGTAACATTTCAACAGATTTTAATCTCTCTTGCTAATGATACTGTATTTGTTGGATCAGAGGATGCAATTAATGCAAGACTTGAACAAAGTGTAATAACTACTTTATTTGTAGATGCTTTATTTAGAGTTGTAAAACCGAATGCCTATTTATTAATTGATAGAAGATATTATATTGATGCAGCAATGGTTCCAGAAATTATTTATAGTGAATATGCTCACGCAGCTTTATTAGATTCATTTAGTTTATATGATTCAACTCCAATAAATGAAGGTATGGCAGATTATTTTGCTGCTATGATTGCTAATAATGATAAATTGGCATCCAAGTTAAAAAGCTATTATCGAGCTAGACCAAAGGATGGAGACTCGGAACAATGCTATTCTATTGATTATGAATCCAATGAATTAGCAGACACAGGGTTTGTATTTAGTCTTTTATGGCAGGCCAGAGATATTTTAGGTAAAGATCAAGCGGCTTCTATAATTTATGATTTGAGAAAAGTTTTAAATAGCTCATCATATATAAGAACAGACTTAGTTACCGAATTATTAAAGTCATGTAGAAAAAGATGTAAAAACTCAAGAGCAGATGTAATAAGACTTTACCAATTCTTTAGTTCTCGATGTCTTTAAAAAAAAATTAAAAAAAATGCTTACTTTTCAATTTTTTTAAAGTGTCAGAATGAAACCGGCCTAAGTACCTATAAAAAGTATTGATACAAAGACTCAAGTAATTATTACCAGAGAACACGGTATTTCTTACATTTTATTGTTTATGGTGGTGCGAATTGCACCATGTCAAAACTGTTTAATATTAAATACTTAATGCCCTGCAGTTTCAGTTTTTGTTGATACTTATCTTCTTTATGACTGAATGTGTAATATTTCCCATATCGTTGACCTCACTACAAAATAGGCTTAGAAACACTTTAGTCAAATAAAACTACCAAGGGGAAGAGGTATGACAAGAAAATTAGTTGCATTAATTATTTCATTTTTCCTAGCATCTTATTCATTTGCTGAAACAGCTCCTGCTGCTTCTGCTGACAAAATGAAAGGGCTTTCAGAAGCTTATCAGATGTTAGATCTTAAACTTAACGTACTTTGGGATCAAAAAGATCCTGCTTTTAGAACTCAAGCTTATAAAGAGTTCAGAGCTGACGTTAAAAAACTTTCTAAGCAAGGTCTTACTACTAAAGACTTTTTAGGTTTCGTAACTAACAGTGTACAAGACGCGAAAATTGCAAGTGATCTTTCAGAGCACTTTAAAGCAATTGATGCTGAAGGTATGTCAGTTAATGAAGCAGCTCAATTTTCAGCACAATTTGCTGACAAGTTTAATACTAAAGGTGCTAACTGGACAGGTAACCCTGCTCTTGATGTAGCTCTTGTTGTTATCGTTGTTGTAGCTTTAGTAGCTATCGTTGCATCTGTTGATACTGACGATGATTACTACTACTACGATGAAGAGTGGTACTACTACGATGATTACGAAGAAATTTGTTATTATGACGAGTATGGCTACTTAATTGACTGTGATATTTTCTATTACTAGTAACTAGTTGCTATTGAATTCTAAAATGGGGCCCTATATGGGCCCTTTTTTTATTTATAATCAAAAAACTCAACTTTCATTTTCTGACAACTTTAAAAACTCTTAGATATTTATTTGGATTGCCATTAAAATTTTAACATTAAGCTTATTAGTCCAGGGTAGGACACTAAAACAAGGATGATGTTATGAAAAAGCTTCTTTTACTGGCACTGGCCATGTCTACAAGTTCGGCCGTATTCTCCACTGAATACATTGTTAAATTTAAGAAAGGCTCAATGGAACCTTTTATGTCTCAAAAAAGTTTAGACTTAGATATTAAAGATATCGGAGTTACATTTGGTGAATTCGGACTTTTAAAATCTGATGATAAATCAACTCTTTCTTCTTTAATGGAAGATTCAAGAATTGAATATGTTGAAGAAAATCAAACTTGGACAATTGATCCAATTATTTCTGGAGAAGCTTTAAGTGAAGTACCAAGTGATAATATGTATTCTCAGCAATGGGGATTAAATAATACAGGGAAAAATTCTGGAAGTTTTACTGCAAAAGCAGGTGAAGATATAAATGCTGAAGATGCTTGGCCAATTACTAAAGGTCATGAAAAATTAAGAATTGCTGTAATTGATACAGGAATTGATTGGAAGCACCCGGACTTAAAAGAAAATATGTGGGTAAACGAAGCTGAAAAAAATGGAAAAGAAGGTGTTGATGATGATGGAAACGGATTCATTGATGATATCCATGGATATGACTTTGCTAATGATGATGGAGATCCAACTGATGGACATGGTCACGGAACTCACTGTGCAGGTGTAATTGGAGCATCTCATAATGGAAAAGGTGTTGCTGGTGTTTTAGATAAAGTTAACTTAATTGGAATTAAGTTTTTAACAGACAGAGGAAGTGGAACAACTGTAAATGCAATTAAATCAATTGAATATGCAATTAAAGTTAAAGCACATGTTATGAGTAATTCTTGGGGGGGAGGAGGATTTTCTCAAGCTCTTAAAGATGCAATTGTAGCAGCAAAAGAAAAAGGAATTATTTTTGTCGCAGCAGCGGGTAACTCAAGAAGTAATAATGATTCAAGAGCAACTTATCCAGCTAACTATGACGTTTCTAATGTGATCTCTGTTGGTTCTATGGATTCAGATGGTAAAAAATCAAGTTTCTCAAATTATGGAGCAAAGACTGTTCACGTATTCGCACCAGGAAGAGATATTCTTTCAACTGTAACAAATGGAAAATATAGAAAAATGTCAGGAACTTCTATGGCAACACCATTTGTATCAGGTATTGTTGGAATGGCACTAGCAGCTGACGGGCCAACTGATAAGAACAAAGGTACTATGAGAAAAAGAATGGTACTAACTTCGAAGAAGACAGATTTACTTAATCAATATTCAGTATCAGCTGGTAGAGTTGATGCTTATAGAGCACTTGAAAAAATAACTAAGTAATGTATATAATCATCTACTGGTGATTTTAGGGGCCCTTTTTGGGCCCTTTTTTTATTTTTAAAAATGAGGGGGCAAAAATGGAATCATTTATTAAGTCTATTCCTAAAGCAGAGTTACATTTACATATTGAAGGAAGTTTAGAGCCTGAATTGATGATGAAGCTTGCTAAAAGAAATAATATAAAGATCAAATTTAATTCAATTGAAGAAATTAAAAATGCTTATAACTTTTCAAACCTTCAAGATTTTTTAGATATTTATTATGAAGGTGCAGGTGTCTTGATTAAAGAAGAAGATTTTTATGATCTAACTTGGGAATATCTTCTAAGGTGCAGGGAAGATAATGTTACGCATACAGAAATATTTTTTGATCCCCAAACTCATACAGATAGAGGAATTGAGTTTGATGTTGTAATTAAAGGAATAAAAAGAGCATTAGATCAAGCTCAAAGTGAACTTGGAATTAGTTCTCAAATAATTATGTGTTTTCTAAGACATCTACCTGAGGAAGAAGCATTTAAAACATTAGAAATGGCCAGGCCATATAAAGATTGGATTATTGGTGTAGGATTAGATTCTAGTGAAGTTGGACATCCACCATCTAAATTTAAAAATGTTTTTTCAGAAGCTTTAAAGCAAGGTTATAAAACTGTAGCTCATGCCGGCGAAGAAGGTCCGACTGAATATATTTGGGAGGCCATAGAACTTTTAAAAATTGATCGAGTAGATCATGGTGTGAGATCAATAGAAGATGAAAAATTGTGCGCTTATTTAGCACAAAAGAATATGCCTCTAACAGTATGCCCGTTTTCTAATATTAAACTTAGAGTTTTTGATAAATTAGAAGATCATAATATTAAAAGACTTTTGGATAAAGGTTTAAGAGTAACTGTTAATTCTGATGACCCTGCTTACTTCGGTGGTTATATGAATGATAACTTTATTGGTACGGCCAAGGCCCTTAGCTTATCTAATGAAGATATTGCAACGATTGCAAAAAATTCATTTCATTCTAGCTTTATAAGTGAAGAATTAAAGCAGAAATATATTTCTCAAATAGATGGTATTTTAAATGAAAATAAATAATTTTGACTTGTTATGTAAAAATGAAGGGCATGAAATAGCAATTTTAATGATGCATGGATATGGCGCTAATAAAGAAGATTTAGCACCTTTAGCTGATGTGTTTAAAGAGTTTCCAATTACTTGGTATTTTCCAGATGCTCCAGAAATAGTATTTCAAACTTTATTTGGTGCAGGTAGAGCTTGGTTTCCAATTGATATGGCAAAATTAGAACGGGCCTATAGTGCTCATGATCATGATCTTTTTTATGAATCAATGCCTGAAAACTTTGATGAAGTTGCAAATAATATTAATGAAGTATTGTTAGAGCTTCAAAAGAAGCACCAAAACGTAATAGTTGGTGGTTTTTCACAGGGGTCAATGATGAGCGTTGAACTGAGTCTAAGAAATGACAATGCGAATGATCTTTTATTATTATCCTCAGCTATGATTAAAAAATCTCAGTGGCAAGACAAAATATCTAAGAAAAATTTTGGAAATGTATTTCAGTCTCATGGAAGAGAAGATAATGTTCTTCCATTTGAACTAGGTCAAACTCTTAGCGATCAGTTAAAAGATCACTGTGCAAATTATACTTTTGAGACATTTACAGGTGGACACGAAATACCTAATAAGGTTCTTCAAAAAGTTGCAGAATACTTTAGTTTATTTACATAGACTTTTAAATATAGTGTCTTTTGCTTCAAAAATGCGTTGGGAAATAAACTTTTGAACTAATTGTTTATCTCCAGGTGAAGGGAATAAATCGATGAATTCATCGGGTCTTCTAATGGCCCAATTTATTGCTTCATCTGCAGACATATTTTTCAGTTTAGGTTTTTCTCCATTTGATAAAATAAAAATTTCAAATTTTCTAACAGGATGCATTCTATCAACCGGAATTCCATTTTTTTTAAGTTCTGAAAAAATCTTTTTTGAAATGGCCTTAAAGTGTAAAAAATTAGTACTTACTTTTTGATAATCATTTTCTAAACGAGCAGTTAATAAACATTTAGCATTACAATTTGTAAATGGAGTGAACTTACCTAATTTCATTGTTCCTATACTTTCTCTTATCATTTTTCTGCCAAACTCAATAATACTTACTTTATTTCCTGTTCTTTCAGTTCTATCAAGTAAAACTTCAAAATTATCTCCAACTTTAAAGAACCAATCTTGGTTTAGTTCTGGAGGTAAGACAGATTTCCATCTTTCATTTAAAGCTTTTTCCACTTGGTCATCAAACTCATTAATACCAATAACTGTATCTTGAATGTATCGACTACTTCCATCCATTGGTTTTTCATTTATGCGTTCTAAAAGACTTGGATCTTTTCTAATTTCATCGCCATATTTATACGTCCAAGGATTAACTCCAAAACCGTGATGAAGTCCATTTATAAAAAAGTTATGAAAGTCAGGTGCGCCAATGGTTTCTAAATTATAGTTTTTGATAAATTCAGGAGATAAGAACATATCTCTAACTTTGGGAGAAGTATTTACTTTTGCCCAGTCATGAATTTCCATACGCTCTTGAATATATTGCAAGATTAATTTTTTGTGCTCAGGATTTTTCCAAGCATTTTCAGGAATACCAAGAGATTTTCTAATTTTTTTTGCACTTACAGCAGGTCGATGCTTTGACTTATTTTTTGAATAAGGTTCTATAGTGTCAGAATATTCAGGAATTCCTTCGTCTAGGTATTTAATTGCATTTTGAAATAAAATATTTATATTTCTAATATGGTTGTGGGTATGTAAAATTGTATCTTCAAAAGTCCAGTACTTAGCATGTTTTAACAGATGTTTTGGTACTTCAACAGATTTAGGAATTGTTATTGTTAGATCTCTAGGTTTTGTGTCTGTGGAGTTTCTCCTGAACCCAAAAAATAAGAGAATGAATATGATTAATATATTTTTTTGCATCAAGTTCTTTTCGACACTTTTTGATGATAAAATTAGAACCCGAGTATTTTAATTGGGAGATCTTTTAAATTGTGAGCCCGCAATAATTTTAAATAACCATAAACAATAAACTGATAATAAAAGCACTAACTTAGCTGATCCACTGGGCCAATATTCTTTTTTGTTTTTGAGAATGCATTTGTATACTATTTTAGCGTACTTTTCTGGACTAATATAAGACATCAAACTTAGATCAACATTTTTACCATATTTATTTTCAATTTCATCATACATCCTTGTTTTAATTCCTGGTGTTATTAAAACTAGCGTAGATACATTTGTGTTTTTTAATTCAACATCTAGAGATCTAGTTAATGCGACTACTCCTGCTTTTGCGGCCGCATATGTACTAGCACATGGTAAAAACATTATTCCACTTACACTTGAATTATTTATAATTTTTGCTTCAGGTCTTTGAAGAAGAAGTGGTAATAGGCCTTTAGTAAGATGAACTAATCCAACTATATTAACTTGAAACATTTGATAAATGTCTTGAGTATTTTGTTCTTCTAAAAGGCCGCCGGTTAAAAGACCCGCATTGTTAAAAAGTATATCAATTTCCCACTTGCCTGACTTTGCCGCATTGATAAATTCATCAATATTTTCCCGACTAGAAAGATCTAGCTTTTTTAGAAATACCCTTTCTTTATCACTTACGAAGTTGTCTTTTATTGATTCATCAGGGTTTCTGCAACATATATGTATTATTGCTCCTTGAGAGTGAAGTTCTTTAGCAAGAGCAAGTCCTATACCTCGATTTCCACCAGTTATATAGACATTTTTTTGATTTACTTTCATAGATGACTCTTTGGGTTTAAAGTAATAATACAGAGGTGATTATGACATATTTTAGAATTATATTCTATTTAACTTTATTAATGTCTAGATTAGTGTATTCAAAAAATATCTTAGAGTTCGAAGGTAGAGCTTATGATAAAAGTGATAATTTATTTTATATTGAAAAGCATGTTGTAGAGTACGAAAAAAATCAGTATTCAGTAAAAAACATTAATACCAAATATAAGAAACCAAGTGATAATTCTGAATTTGCTCAAATTAACTCATCTTTTGTTTTTGGAGATTATGTTCCTGAGTCTACGTTCTATGATAAGAGACATAATATAAAGAAGATTTTAAAAAGAAATGGTAAAGAAATAATAATTGAGCATCGAAATTATAAAACAGACAAAGTAATTAAAGAAAAAAAATTAATGTATTCTTCAAATATGATTAGTGGTCAAGGATTTCATAATTTTATAGTAGAAAAAATGTTTAAAGAAGAGATAAGTAAAGAAGTTGAAATTAAGTTTTTGTTAATTGATAAACTTGATTATTTCACCTTCACAGTATCTAAAGTTGGGCAATCGAAAGATAAAATTACACAATTTAAACTCAATGTTAAAAGTTCTTTATTAAAACTATTTGTCGATGAAATCAATGTTTTCTATAATGACAAAAAACAATTAGTCAGGTTTTCAGGACTTACTAATATACCAACTGATAGAGGAAGTACTTTAGAACTAGATATTAAGTATATATATCCATGAATAGTATAGTAATTGAAAATAATTCAGATGATTTAATTGAAATTTGTGATGATAAAATTATCAATCATTATAATGAAATTTTAAAAAGCAAACCTAACCTAGTTATTACTGTATTGGATAGGGGAATCTTTAGTGCAAATGTGGTTGAGAAAAATAAAAAATCATTAACAATTAAATTGTACAAAGCTCTCAAGTCTAGAAATTATAACGAAATTGAGTTGTTAGTTGGCGCATGTAGACCTCAAACTGCAAAAAAAGTTATAAATTATGCATTAACTCTTGGAGTAGGAAAAATCACATTTGTTAAAGCACAACTTAGTGAAAAAAGTTATCTTTCTTCTAAAATATATGAAAAAGAAAGCTTAGTTTCAGAATTCAAGAAGGCCCTTGGTCAATCTAAAATTTATTTTCAAACTCCAAAGATTGAATTATTCGATTATATTCCTTATGAAAGGTATGATGAAAATTATAAGAAATCATTATTGAGTTTAAATGGAAAATTAAGTTTTAATAAAACATATTCAAGTTCAAAGTTAGTACTGGCCTTCGGACCTGAAAGGGGATGGACAGAAGATGAAGAGACTAAATTTCTAAGTTATGACTTTGAGCCTGTAAAAATTTCAAATTCGATTTTAAGATTGGAACAGGCCGTTTCACATTCTTTAGGTCAAATTGAATTATTTAATCTTTAGAAAACTTTTTTAGATCATTTTTAGTGAAACATTTAATTGATTCTTGTCCATATTTTTGAGCTGTTAATTTTTCAGAATTTGAAGCTATTAAGTATACAAGTGCAGCTTGGCACATTTTGGGATCAAAAAGAAGCTTGATGTTTTTACAATTCTTATCAAACTCATGATTTGATCTTGGATGACCTTTATAGGCCTTGAACGCAATTTCTTGACATGTTTTTTGATTATATTCTTTTTTGAAGCAAGAAGTTAAAGCTAATAAAATTATTAACTTTTTAATCATCCAATCATTCCTTCTTGTTTTAATAAGCTCTTAAACTTATTAATAAGCTCTAGATTATAATTTCCAAGCTCTTCAAGCATTATATCTTTCATTACTTCACTAGGTTCCTTTTTAGTAGTTTGTACTCTTTTGTCGTACATATTTACTATTGATAAGATTTCTTCTAGAGGGCTTAATTGTTTTTTTCTTTGGGGTCCATCTCCAGATAAAACTTCTTCGTGATTTAAAACAAGTCCAATAATTTCAGCATTAATATACGGTTTTTCAGCTAACATATCGGCACTATCTTTAGGGTGTAGTTTATAGACCCTCTTATCTTCCATTGTTAACTTATCTTTTGGTTTTTCAAATAAAATTATATCATCTTTGTTTAGCTTTGTGATTCCTAAGTCGTGAATGAGTCCCGCTGTAGAAAGATCATCAAGATCTTTCTCTGAAAAGCCACCTATAAGTTCTGCTAGTTTTGTTGAAAGAGCTGATACATTTAAAGAGTGCTTAATAATTATGTCACTATCTTTTGCCTTCTTACCAAAGATCTTTTTAAGAGCTTCAGGATTTTTAGAAACGATTTGTCTTAAACTTTTAGCTGCATTTTCAGTCATCTTATAAGCTGATCTACTACCTGGATCTTTTTGCATTCTCTCTACTGCTGTAGAACAAGCACCTTCGGCAACATTAACTTTCTCATCTACATTCATAGTATCACTATTAACAGCTTCATTAAGAATTTCATCTAAATATTGTTGGTAAGCTGGCTCATGAGAGTCAGTAATATAAAACTTTGCAATTTTTTGAGTTTTTAATTTTGCAAGTTGATCATTGTTTAAACACTTTCCTAAATCAAGGTACTTTAAAAATCTTTCTTTGTAGAAAATATATAAATCAAAAGAAAGATCTCTGTCTGGTTTAATAGTAGATATCCTAAGAGGAGTGTAGGCCATAATTTTATCCTTTATAATTAATACTTACAGGTACTTACAGGTACTTACGAGTATATTTAATCCTATCTTAAAGTGGGACAAGTTGAAATAGGAAGATTTTTTTCATCTTCTTCGGATATGGGATTATCTTAATTTTATTTTACTCTAGGGGCCTAATTTTAGGGATTTATATGGGAAAAAACGACTAAAGTTTATATTTGGATAACCGATATGTTTAGTGCGATATTTAATATTTTGAAGAGAGGTTTTCAATGGCATTTAATGGCCCAGTAGCAAAAACGAATCCAGCTAACTATAGAGGAAAATGTATTTACCTTTTAATGCTCATCAAGCAAAAAGATCCTTCAATATGGACTAAACATTATCAACGCTTCCAATCTATAAAATTTGATGAAATTTTTGAATTTTATAAAGAAATTTTTGATGTTTACTTAGAGTTAAAGTCAGGTAAAAAATTAAAAAAACCACTTCCTTCAAAAAAACCTGCACATAAACATATTGAAAAAGTAGCTAAGGCAACTGAAAAAAAGCCAGAGAAAAAAGAAGACAAAAAAGTTGCCAAAAAGACTGCTAAAAAGAAAGTTGCAAAA
>CAXHCD010000096.1:0-13472 GCA_964015265.1 uncultured Oligoflexia bacterium | reverse complement strand
GATATAATTAATTAAATAAAAAATTAATGGATTAAATGAAGAGTTCAACCATATATAAAGCTTTTGTAGAGCTTTCAAATTTAAACTCGCACACATATGAGTCTTTTAATTTGACCATGGCCAAGCATCCTTCAGAGAATGAGTCTCGAATGATGTATCGGCTTGTTTCTTACTTGCATGAATCTAATAAAAATTTAGAGTTTACTCGCGGCTTAAGCTCTACAGATGAGCCTGAAGTTTGGGAAAAAGGCGCGAGTGGTGAAGTTATTCACTGGATAGAAATGGGTGAACCCGATGAAAAAAGAATCAGAAAAGTATGTGGTAAATCTCAAAAGGTAACAATATATACTTATAATCAAAATACTGCCCATCTATGGTTTGAAAAAATTAAAAATAAATTGATAGGTAATCAGAAAGTAAAAATTTATCACATTCAAAACCAGGAAGACTTTGAAGTATTAATTAATCGATCTATGAAACTCGATTGTCTTATAGAAGATCAATCTCTTTATTTAAGTGATGAGTTAAATAGAATAGAGTTTTTCATTCAACCTCAAAATCTGACTTAAAAAATGAAATCTTTATTAATAACGGTCCTTTTCTTATATAGTTTCTTGACCATGGCAAATGACTGTCTTAAGTCAAAGATTGCAGATTTAGTAAATGAATCAACACCGAATCAATACTATGTTTATGATAGTGAACTGGAAGATATAATGATTTTGGCCGAAGTTAATAGGGAAGATTATTTATATTTTTATATTAAGGCAAAATTAGAAGATGGTACAAGGTCAAAAAACTTTCGAGGAAAAGATCAATATTTAAAAGCTGTCAAATATTTTGAAGGTAAGTTTAAAGGAATAAAAGATAGATGGATTGATGGAGACAATTTAGAAGAATTCCAAAGGTATATTGATCCACCTTTTAACTATTCTGTAGAGGAGGCAATTAAACAAACTTGGTCTGCAAAAATGGCAATGAGTTTAGGATATAATGCCATTAAAGTCGTTGATTCAGCTAAAAGGGGAAATAAATATACATCTATAGAGATTGTTTACTTAAAATAACCTTTAATCTTTTTATTAACTCATTCACTGAATCTTTCGATTTAGAAAAGCATAACCTAAAGAAACCAGCTTCATTTATTCCCATATCTTGTCCACATGAAAGTGAAATTTTATAATCATGAATCAATGTTCGCCAAAGCTTTCTTTCTTCTTCAAAACTTTGTTCTTTTAAAAATTTCCTAAAGTCGACGAGAAAAAATAGTCCACTGTCACCATCAATATATTTTAACTCTGGTAAAGAAGATATAATAAGGTTTTTAGTCTCTCTTAACCTTTTATTATTTTCTTCAAGATAAAGATCAATGAACTCAAAGTCTGATAATAGTTTTGCAGAACTTTTTTGAGTAAGACTTGATACACAATGAAAATAACTAAGAGTTTTCATCGCATTAACTAATTTTTCATTTTTAGAATAAAAAATTCCAACTTTAAATCCTGCTAATGTAAAGTCTTTGGCAAGTCCATACATAAAATGAATATGTTCATCATAATCTTTCCCGATCTTCATAAGACTATTATGTTTTCCATTATCCATTCTAGTTAAAGCATAGATTTCATCTGTAATTATTTCTAATTTCTTTTCTTTAGCAAATGCTATTATATCAGTTAAGAACTCTTTACTTAGAACTTCTCCAGTTGGGTTATGAGGATGAGTTAAAAGAATTGCTTTAATTTTGCTTTTATCAGAAAAGCTTTCATATGATTCTTTAAATAATTTTATATCATGATAAAAATTGTTTTTAGATTCCAAATGTACATTTAAAAAATTCACATTAAATCTTTTTTGAAAGTCGAACTCAAATCCGGTGTAATAGGGTGTGGGGATCATTAAATAATCACCATCATTAAACAATGAATAACTTAAACACTCACATGCAGTGCTTAATCCATTTGTGATTACAAAATTATCAGGGTTCTCAATTTTAAAATTAAAGTATTTTTCAAAAAATAATTTACAAGATTTTCTAAGTTGTGGGTGTCCAGATAAATCGAAATATTGAAGGTCTTCTTTTTCAAGATGATTTTCCTTATTTAGATAAGGAAGAAGCATATCATCCATAAGATGATTTTCTGCTATACCAAAATTTAAATATCCATTAGGATTATCAATACTATAAGGATCACTATGACATATTAAGTGCCCTTCTAAGATGGCCGAGGGGTTACTCATAATTTTTTGAATTCTATTTGATAATTCCATTTTTTAATTCCTAGTATTTTGTACTTTTTAATGAGGTTAATTTTTCTTATGCAATTTCACAATATCAAATACTTTGCATGGCGTCATTTTTATAAGTTTTACCTTAAACAAATCAGTCATTGACTATAAGTCCTTAAGTTTATTATCAATAAATTATTCAAAATTAAAGAGGAGAGAATGTGGCAAAGTTACTAATCATATTAAGTATAGTTATTAATTCTATTTCTGTTAGTGCAAAATCAGAAAATTTTGAAGCGTTCGAATCTTTAATCTTAAAAATGATGGAAGAGACTGGTACTCCAGGAGTTGCAGTAGGAGTTTTCGATAAAAGTGGCCCGCTATTTTTAAAAGGTTTTGGTGTTAAAGAAGTGGGAACAAGTAATTTAGTAACTCCTAACACACAATTTGCAATTGGTTCGACCACAAAGGCGATGACGGCCGCCAGTTTAGGAATTTTAGTTGATAAACATATTCTTGATTGGGACAGGCCTTTAAAAGAAGAATATCTTACAGATTTTGAGTTAATGGACTCTCAAGCTACAAACTTAGCAACATTAAGAGATTTGTTGACTCATAGAACAGGACTTCCAAGGCATGATCTTTCTTGGTATGGCTCAAGTGATTCTCGTGAAGAGCTTTATAAAAAATTAAAATACTTAAAGCCTAGTAAAGTATTTAGAGAGGCAATGCAATATCAAAATTTAATGTATATGACTGCTGGAATTGTTATTGAAAGGGTCACAGGTATTTCATGGGAAGAATTTATTGTAGATAATTTATTTAAACCTCTTGGAATGAATAATACGACCGTGTCTTTAAGTGCTATACAAAAATCTTCAGACTATTCATATCCTCACTCATTACAAAAAAAGAAGGCCTATAAAATTCCTTTTAGAAATATAGATGCTGTCGGCCCTGCTGGCTCAGTTAATTCAAGTATTACAGATATGGGAAAATGGCTTCGACTTCAATTAAATAAAGGGATCAGCGGTGATCATGTTATATTAAATAAAGACACCATTAAAGAAATTCATAAAGGGCAAATCAGTACAAGAGTAAGTAACTATCCTGAATTAAAAAATCCTAAGTATGCACTAGGTTGGGGCGTTCATGAATTTTATGGAGAAAAGCTAATTCATCATGGTGGTGGAATTGATGGCTTTGTAACTTTTGTAGGCTTTTTACCTGAACATGATAGAGCGATTGTTGTATTTGGAAACTCTGAAAGTATAATTCCTTATTTTATTGGATTCTCTTACTTTGAATCTGTTATCAATTTTAATTTCGGTCCATGGCTAGACCGATTGCAAAGAAGAGACTTGAAACCAATTCCGCCAGTTAAATACATTGAGCGAAAAGAATTGGATAGGCCCATTTCAGATTATACTGGAAAATACTTTCACGCAGCATATGGTGTTGTTGAGATTAAAGACGGTAGTGAGTATAACTCAGATCTATTAGTTGAATTTAGAGATGTTTTAAAAGCACCTGTGGCGAAATATCAGGATGATAAATTTATGGTTATTTTAGATGAGATAAAGTTGAATCCATCACATGATATTTTTGAATTTCGAAGAGATTTAAATGATAATGTATCAAAATTTCTATATAAATTTGAGCCACTAGTGGATCCAATTGAATTTTTAAAGCTTTAAGTAGGAATTTTATTCTATTAACAACTAGACTCAATTGACCAGTTAAGTTGGGTATTTCATCTTGCCGATAAATCCTTAAAGGATTGAAGTATGAGCAAGGTATTAAAAAATAGATCACAAAGGAAATTAGAGCAAAGACAGATTTCAAGAGAAAAAAAGCGAATTGAAAAACTCGACAGAGATTATACCGCTGTTAGAGCACTTTTTGCTAAAGGATTTATTGATAAAGCTTGTGAAAAACTCAAGAGTGTTTTTGAGGCCAATCAAGACAACCCTTTCTCATTACATCAATTTGGATTACTTGCTTTAAATAATGCTCAGTATGATTGGTCAGCTAAAATTTATAAAACACTTTTAAAATTGGATGAAGAGTCACAGGTTTATTTAAATAATTATGCTATGAGCCTGTCTCATGGAAAAAAAGATACAAATCTCACTCGAGAGGTCTTTGAGAAAGCTCTTTCTATTCATGAAAATGACCCTATGTTACTTCTTAATTACTCTGATTTTTTTAAATTTAATAATCAAAATGAAAAGGCCCTTGAATTAATTGAAATGGCAAATACTTTTGGACCTAATAATTCAAATGTTATTGAAAGACTAGTGGAATTAAATTTACTTTTAGGTGAAGCAAACAAAGCATATGATTATTGTAAATCTCTTTTAGATTCAAATCCAAAAAATACTATGGCCTTATCATATCTTCAAATTTGTTATAGCGAGCTATCAATGAATAAGGAGTTAGATTCTTTATTTTCACAAGATTGGGTAAAAGCTTATGACTCAGAGGAATTTTGGGGAAAAGATTTTAATGATGAATTTATTAGTAATATGACAAATTACTTAATCAAGCATCCAAGTATGATAAACGAGCAAGACTATTTTTCTACTAAAAATGGAAGGCAAACATTTGGAAACTTACTTTTGCATGAAGCAGATATGACTTTTCAATTAGAGCATTTATTAGGTTGGGTGAGTGGAGAGTATATTAAATTTGTTTCTAGTCAAAAAAGCGATCATCCTCATTGTTCTAATATACCCAAAAATTATAGAATTAGTTCTTGGGCAGTGGAGTTATCTAAGGGAGGATACCAAGACTCACACATACATTCAGATGGGTGGATGAGCTCTGTTTTTTACTTATCTCTTCCTAAGAAGATAGATCCTTCCACAAATGAGTCGAAGCTGCTTTTTGGAAATGCACCAAAGAAATTTTATCATAAATCTAAACCACAAACTTTTATGATTACTCCTAATGTTGGTAGTATCATTATGTTTCCAAGTTTTTATTGGCATGAAACTATTTCGTTTGAGACTGATGAAAAAAGGTTAAGTATCTCTTTTGATGGAATTGAATGTTAGGTTACATTTGAGGTATATCTAACTCTTCAAATTCATTAATATTATAATATTCATCATATAAATTAGAAATTAATTCACCATTTAAATGATCATACTCATGCTGAATGACTATCGCCCTAAAACCTTTTGCGTGTTCAGCTTTAAATTCACCATATCTATTTAGATAAGTCATATTTAATTCTTTATATCTAGTTACACTAAACCTTTTTCCTGGAATTGAAAGACAACCTTCTGTAGATTTTTTAGTTCCCTTTTCTTCAATATAGTCAATTGTAGGGTTTATAATTGCTTCAGCTTCTTTTAAAAAACTTGGCTTCATGACAAATAATCTTTTACTTATATTTACTTGAGGGGCAGCGAGTCCTACACCTCCAGCAGACTTCATCGTTTCAATCATATCATCCACAAAGGTTTGAAAATCATTTGTTTGAATTTGTTTTAAATCAACATCTTTTGCCACTTTGTTTAACGTAGGATGACCAACTTTTATTATTTCTAATGGCCCTTTTTGAATAAGGTGAATTGTGTGGGCCTGTATTGAAAAACTTAAAACTAAACTGATAAGTAATAACATTTAATTTTCCTATTTATTAGTAATAATAAAATTTACCAATTAGTGAAATAAAATCCAAATAGAAAAAAGAAGAATGCGATCATGAGATATTTTGTTGGCCACTTTTTATCAATGATGCACTCCAGAATTGAGGAAAATATACTTCCCGTAATACTAATCGCTGATATTGTAGCGAGATTTCCACTTTTTACTGCTAATAAATAGGTGGCCAGTGATAAATATGTGCCCAGAATAGATCCAATTATGACCATACCTCTGCCTTTTATTGTTTGTTTTAAAAAGTTTTGAGTAAAGTGTAGTGGTTTGAATCTCGATAAAATTAAATAAAAACTCACTGCTCCAAGTGCTCTATAAAAATTTCCCTCAAAGCCACTTACTGCTGGAGAGTTATCAAAGGCTGCCCTCGTAAGAATTACTCCACAAGCATCTAAAGAGACTCCTATAAGTGCATAAGTTAAACCTCTAAATTGGAATGATTTAGTTGCTTTGAATTGTTCTCGTGCAAAAGTTAATAAACATAAAATAAAAAATATAATTGCAATAAACTTACGGGGACCAATTTCTTGACCAAAGATGATATAGCTTATTGACCCGACAATTAAAGGGTGAAGGCCAAAGACAATTAAAGTTCTTCCTGGCCCTAGGTCAGAAAAAGACTTTAGAAGGAACATATCGCCGATACCTAGTCCAATAAAGCCTGAAATTAGAAAAAAGGCACTACTGGATAGGCTAATATCATGCCATCCAGTGAAAATAATTATCGTTAAAAAGTATCCTACAAGACCTACTGTCGCTTTGAAAGCATTCATCCAATTTGAGGATATACTTCTTGAGTAATGTGTGAATACTTGTGTGCCTAATGCAAACGATAAGTTTGAAAATAAGGCATAAATATAAACTATTTCCATAGTTTATTATTACTTGATAATCGTATTTAAGTCTATATAGTCTATATAAATGAAATGTATTTTATGTGAACATTCTGATTTAAATAAATTTTACTCTGATGAGTACTTTCAGTGTAAAGAGTGTAGTTTAGTGTTCAAAGAGCCGAAATTACGTTTAAGTTATGCATTAGAAAAAGAACAATATGACTTTCATCAAAATGACCCAGAAGATATGAATTATAGAAAATTTCTATCTCAACTTTTAGATCCTTTAAGCTCTAATTTAAACCCCGGTTCATTTGGACTTGATTTTGGGTGTGGACCTGGGCCGACATTAAATATAATGCTTGAAGAATTAGGACATACTGTAAATTTATATGATCCAATTTATTTTAAAGAAGAAAAAAATCTCGATCAAAAATATGACTTCATAACTTCATCTGAAGTTTTTGAGCATTTATATAGTCCTAAAGATGAGTTTAAAAAATTAATTAGTTGCTTAAGACCAAATGGAATTATCGCAATAATGACTTCTTTTTTGGTAGATGAATCTAAATTTAAAAATTGGCATTATAGAAATGATCCAACTCATATTAGTTTTTATTCTAAAGAAACTTTTAATTGGTTATCAAAGAAATATTTCTTTAGTGTGGATTTTTATGGCCATAATGTGAGTATTCTAAAGTTTTAGTATCTCAAAAATAAGTGATAAATATCATGTTTTGCGGTATATATATATGAGACCATTTTCATATAGATAGAGGTTTTAGATGGAGGTTTTAGATGGACATTATTGAACTAAGTGAATTTTTTAAACAAGCATTTTTGATTAGTTTTGGATTTTTAGTTGTTTGGCTTGTCATGATGGGGATGCTTAAGGATTGGATTTATGAGTTTCATTCAAAGTTTTTAAACTTATCCAGAGAGCAATTTGATGGGGCCCAATACCTACTAATGGGTTATTTTAAACTATCAATTTTCATCTTCTTTTTGATTCCTTATTTAGCGATTATGATGATGAATTAGTAGCGAAGGATAATATGATACCCATATTTAGTTTTAATAGGGTATTTTAATTCCCCTGGTTTCATATGATAAAGGGCCCTTTCAAACTCTGGGGCCATTTGACCACTTGAAAATTTACCTAGGTCTCCACCATTATCAGCTGAAGTGCACTCAGAAAACTCTTTAGCAAGCTCTTCAAAGCTTTGTCCTTCATTCATTTTTTCGATGATATATTCTACATCGTCTAATTCTTCTAATAGAATGTGTTTTGCTCGATACGTAGTTGGCATAAGTTAATGATATAATTAATAAAGCAAAATGTTAACTGTTTTAGTCAATCTCTTTATGCTTGCTTAGTTATTCTATAAATATACTATTTAATAATGAAGATTATTTTAATATTCGTTACCTTTTTAGTTTTTAAATCAAATGCACAAGAATGCAAGCTCTCGAATAATGAAGTTTTAAAAATTGGTTGCACAACTAAGTGTAAATTATTTTACAGTCTCGCTTTAAATTCTGTCGCGAAATCTTTGGATTATAAAATTGAAATAGTAGATATGTATTCAGAAAACATAAGAAATCACTTTTCAAGTATTGATGGTATTTTAATTCCAGGTGGAGCGGACATAAATCCAAAATATTACAGACCTTATGTGACAAAAGAGCTTCAAACTAAAATTAACTCTCTTGATCATCTAGTAGATTACTCTGAAGAAGGAAAAATAAGAGATCCTTTTGAAATTGATTTATTAAAGAATTATTTCAACAATAAGAAAAATCAGAATTTACCAGTTTTAGGAATCTGTAGAGGAATGCAGATATTAGCGGTATCTCAAAAAATACCTCTCTATATAGATATTCGCGAAGAATTAGGAATTAGAAATAGAAGGTATTTATTTGATAGGGTTTATATTGAAAACAAGAACTCTAAGATATCAAATATTATTCCTTATTCTGTTTTTAAGGCCTATAAATATCATCATCAGGCCATAAGACTCGATTATTTTAATCAATATAAAAATCAAAACTGGGCCAATATAAAAATAGGTGCTTACTCAAATAATAGAAAAATTGCAGAGTCTTTAGAGTTTACTGATAAGAATGTTATTGGGGTTCAGTTTCACCCGGAGATGGACACAGGCCTAGAAAAAAAATCAATTTTTACTTGGCTTTTAAACCAGGCCTGTTTGAATAAAAAATCTAAAAGTTTATAAGATTTCTTGCATTTGTTTTTTAGTTAACTTTCTATGAATTGGATTTTCAGAAAAAGATTGTTTAGTCGAAATACCTTTTTTACCATAAATAAATTCATCAAATAAGCTATCTAAACTTGTATTAAAATATTTTTCCAATTCAGATTGAAGAATTTTAGTGGTCATTTGATTTCTCATATATTTTTCATGTAAATCCTTAGCAAAGCTTTTCATTCCACCTTTTGATTTAAATTTATAATCTAAGTGGGCCATAAATCTAGCTCCCTTAGAGTAAGCATTTCTATCTGTAACTCTCATGTACTGAGAATGAGCACCCATTATAGTTCTGTCTTTTTCTGTTAAGTTTTGAACCTGCATATAATCTTTATCTCTCCATGAAGCGAGAGCTTCATCTATCCAACCAGCATTTCCTCCAGCAGGAAACATTGATCTAGCAAAGTAAAAATGATGCATTTCATGACCTAGGGCCATTGGACTAGTAATAGTTGCTCCTGCATATTCCATCCCACCAGATCTAATTGCTGCATAAATTATAAGATGCTCATGAGGCATAGGTCCAAAGTCTCCCTCAAGTTCATCAAAAATAGGTTTTACTTTATTATGTACCATCATTGATAACGGGCCATAAATATTTGCTGTAACAATTCGACCATCTATAGATTTAAACTTTTTCTTATAAGATTTGAATCGACCTTTTTCAAATAAATGATAAAAAATAGATGCACTATTAAAATGTTTAGGACATTTTATTTGCCAATGATTTTTAGACAGCCATCTTTGAGGGCAATTTACTTTTATTTCATGCTCCCTTTGAGTATTAATAACTTTAATATCAAAATTCATAGAAACTCTGTCAAAGTCAAAGTTTGTAGGTAGGTAAGCTTCAAGAAATCTTCTATCATTTAAATCACTAAACCAAAAAGCAGATCTAATTTTATTTGATTTATATGAAGTAGTTTTAATGTAATGAATTGTTTTTAAAACATGATCCCCTGCTTTTACTAGTTCATTCATAAATTTAGATTTTGTAATATTTTTTGGATGAGAAACTTCTTCAACACTTATTGTGTTATTATCTAAAGTTGCTCTTTCAAGCTTAGGAACTAAGTCAAATAAAGGATAACCATCCTCAAAAGATCTAAAATATAGTTCTGAATAAACTCTAGTTGTTTTACTTTTTGAATCATAAATAATTTTGTAATTGGCCTTCTTAATATCTATAAAAACAAATTTTTTATCATTAGCTTTAAAACTTCTTGATGCAAATGATATTTCATTGGCAGATAGATTTAGAAAAAATAAACCTGAGATTATTAGTGTAAGTACTTTCATTTAAACTCCATTTTAAATTTACTTATTCATCTAGATTAGTATTTATGGGATGAAAAAGGAAATTTTGGAATTAATAGAGCTTTTTTGTCGGTTGTTGAAATATTGCCCCGCTTGACAGTAGCGGGGCGGGGAGTTTTTCGTTAGGAGTAACTATTCATCTACAGTACTTGTCTTTACAACACTTATTGTGTTTTCTTGAGTAGCCTGAATTTCAGTTGTTTTGTCTTTCTTACCTCCTTCGCATGCTAGGGCCATGATTGGACCTAATATTAAAAAGATTAAAGCTAGTTTTTTCAATAATTTCTCCTTGTTACTGAATTCTTAAGACTAATATAACTGAGAGTAGTTTTAAGTTTGTTGGCCATTTGTAAATTGTTATTTGTGTCTATGTAAATTATAAGGAATAATAAGAAAAACCATTAAAAATCAATATGATAGATAATCATTTTAGACAGATATTACCTAAGTACACTAGCTCTTTTGTTAAGCTTTTTAAACTATTAAAATTAAGTGCTAACCAAGTTACTTTAATTGGTTTTTTTGTTTCATGTTTAAGTTTTTACTTCATTATTTTAGATCAATTTTACTTGGCCTTAGGTGTGTGGTGGCTATCAAGATTATTTGATGGACTCGATGGTATTTATGCTAGAGAGACAAATCAACAATCAGCATTTGGAGGGTATTTAGATATTGTTTTAGATATGTGTGCTTATTCTCTATTTATTCTAGCATTATTACTCAGGTTTCCTCAATTTTCTATAGAGTGTAGTCTTATTTTATTTTTTTACGTTTTATGTATTACAAGTGCACTGGCATTTGGAAACTTAGAAGCATCATTAGATATAAGTGAACATGACAATAGAAGTTTAAGGTTAGGAGCAGGGCTAGCAGAAGGAGGAGAAACAGGTATTGCATATTCGGTTTTTCTATTATTTCCTAAATACCTAGAATTAAGTTTAAAAATCTGGATTTTAATATTACTTATAACAGTTATTTTTCGTTCAGCTTTGGCCTTTATTATTTATCAGAAATCTTTAAAAAACTGATAAATATCAGTTAAATTAGGGCCAGTAATCATCTCCTTTATTTTCAATTGCTTATAAAATATCAATATACTTTTATGGAGGAGTAAATTAATGAAGAAAATTTTATTATGTGTAGATCTTACAGATTATTCAATTGATACTTATAAGAAGAAATTTGAAAAATATGATTGGAGTAAAGTAAGTGAGCTTCATTTAGTACATGGTTTTAAAACTCAAACATATGTGGATACTTTTACTTATTCAACTTACCCACTAGAGTCAGAGTATGGACCTATTGAAAAATCTGTAAAAGAGTTATTAGATAGTTTAGGTGAAAAATTAACAGTAGGTGCAAAAGATTTAAATATTAGATCAACTTGTTTAATCGGTACGTCTCCGAAAGAATTAATAAGACAATATGCTATGGATTATAGAATTGATGAGATGATCGTAAGTACTCGTGGAACACATGGAGTTGAATCTCTTTTTACAAGTTCATTTGCAGAATTTATGGTAAGATTTGCACCATGTGATTTAAAAATTATTAGAGGATAGATATGAAATTTTTAGGTATTTTAATTATTTCAAGTATTGTTAGTTGTTCACAAATTAATAATAGCTCAAGTGAGTATTATAAGGATAAAACTGAATTTAGGCATGGTGTTGTTCCAATTCAAATTGGAAGATCTGTGAAAAGAGAAGCTCCTTTGGATGCAAAATCTAATAGCAGAGGGGAAAAGCTTTTTAATATTCACTGTATTAAATGCCATGGAAAAGATGCTACTGGTAATGGAAAAATGGCAAAAGAATTAGGTTTAAGGCCAAAAAACTTAGTAAAACTTGCATATGAAGTGCCAAATTTTAAGTTTTTTATGTATGCCTCTCAGTTAGAAGGGACAATGCCAGGTTGGGTAAATGTATTTTCTAGAGATGAATTAACAGACTTAGAAAACTACATAAAGTCACTGGCAAAGTAATATTAGAAACTCTCGCATTTTTGAAGTATTTTTAATATACTTACAAAAATTTAATCGAGAGAAAAATGTTAAATATATCTAACTTATCAAAAATTCAAGGTTCTGAATTATTATATTCAGGTGCAAATATTCAAATTTATCCAGGTGAAAAAGTTGGACTTGTGGGCCCTAATGGAACTGGAAAAACCACGTTATTTAGAATGATTGTTGGGGAAGAGCGACCAGACGAAGGACAAATAAGCTTTCCTGAAAGATTGAGACTTGCTTATTTTTCTCAAAATGTCGGTGAGATGAAAGGACAAAGTGCCCTTGATGTTGTTTTAAGTGGTGATAAAACTATTAAAGAGCTCCAAGCTAAGTTAACAGAATTTGAAAATAAATTGGCCGATCCTAATCTAGATCCAGATGAAATGAACAAAGTACTAGAAGAAATGGGAGATGTTCAGACTGAATTTGAGAAGCGTGGTGGTTATGATTTAGAAACAAGGGCCGAAGAAATTTTAACTGGACTTGGTATTTATCCAGAAGATCATCGGAAAATGATTGAAGAGTTTAGTGGCGGTTGGAAAATGAGAATTGCTTTAGCAAGAGTACTCGTTATAAACCCTGATTTAATTATTATGGATGAGCCTACCAACTATTTAGATATGGAAACTATTTTGTGGTTAGAAGAGTGGCTTCAAAATTATGATGGGGCGGTATTCATGACAACTCACGATAGAGATTTTATGAATAATGTTTGCAAAAAAATTGTTGAAGTCGCTCACAAAAGAGTAACAGTATATAATGGAAACTTCGATTTTTATGAAAAAGAAAAAGTCATAAGGCTTAATCAACTTAAGGCAGAAGCGAAAAAGCAGGCAGAGAGTATTGCAAAGGATGAAGAGTTTATTGCAAAATTTAAAGCAAGGGCCTCTCACGCGGCCCAGGTACAATCGCGAGTAAAAAAACTAGATAAAATAGATAAAATAGAAATTCCTCCTGAAGAAGAAACAATAAATTTTGAATTTAAAGCTCCGCCTAGGGGCGGTGATGACGTCGTTGTAATCAAGGACTTAAAAAAAGAATGGGATAAGCCTAACGGCGAAAAATTATTAGTTTTTGAAAATTTAAATACAATAATTAAAAGACAAGAAAAGCTAGCATTAGTTGGAGTCAACGGAGCAGGTA
>CAXHCD010000095.1:0-13523 GCA_964015265.1 uncultured Oligoflexia bacterium | reverse complement strand
CGTCAGCGCCTGCAATGCGATAATGATCCCTCAAATTAAATAGAGATCCGCCCATACCTTGTGTCGCTGTAGCGAACACAAGTCACAACGGTAAAGCGATCGTCAAATTGCAGCGCAATTTGTACGTATCGCAAGCGTAGTGCAGAAGCGTCAGCGCCTGCAATGCGATAATGATCCCTCAAATTAAATAGAGATCCGCCCATGCCTTGTGTCGCTGTAGCGATCACAAATCTATAGATTATCCGAGAAAAGCCATCAATCTTCTTCCAAGTACTTTAAAATAGACTCTGCCTGGGTGTATGTAATACGACACTCTTTTGCTAGTTCTTCCTTGCTCATATTTTTAAAGGCGATCCTTGATATACCTGACCTTAAGACTTTATTTTTTGTTTTCGGCCCGATACCAGGAATGGCATCTAACCAAGAATTTAAAGTTCTTTTTTGCTCTGCCTTGTGATGTAGCTTTCTTGAAAACCTATGTGCTTCATCTCTCATTTGAGTGCTTATTTGAAATAATGATTTATTTTTTCTTAATATATAAGGATTCGATCTTCCTGGTATAAACAATCTCTCCTCAGTTCTTTCAATTTGCTTTGAAGTCTTGTCAGATTTTGTTTTCGCTTTTGCCAAAGATACTACAGGAATAGATATTTTTAAATCTTCTAATACTCCTATAACTGTAGAAAGCTGGCCTTTTCCGCCATCAATAATCATTACATCAGGAAGCTCTCCACTCTTAATTCGTCTTTCAATTAGTTCTTTCATCATTGCAAAATCATTATTTCCTTCAGGTAAAGTTTCAAGATGATAATATCTATAATCTTTTTTACTTGGTTTACCATCGATAAAAACTATTTGAGATGCTGTTGGAGACTGCCCTTGCCAAATGGCCACATCATAACACTCAAGCTTTTTAGGCCTTTCTTTAAGTTTTAAAAGATCTTTTAATTTATTTAAACCTATGAAAACACTGTCTTCATTGCTAATACGAACTCTCTGTTGTTCGTAGGCATAATCTTTAGTTAAATCGAAAATGGGTTTATATGATTTATTCGGTTTTTGAACTTTTACAATTTTATTTTCTCTTTCTATGAAAACACTTTCTAAACTATTTACTAAAATCTCATCAGCAAATTCAGTAATAATTTTTTCAGGAAGAGAATCAAATGTATCTGTATAGTATTGGAATAGAAAACTTTTAATTTCCTCTCCAATATCTTCACTGCAATCAATTGTTGGAAAATGAAACACTTTATGGCCCAGTAATAAACTATTTCTCACCATATAAATTGCTAAATCAATTTCTATTTCACCTTTATGATATGCAATAACATCTAAGTCCTTATCACTTGTATTTAACTCTGCATTTTTTTGCTGAGAAAATTCAACAAAGTTTTTTAAAATATCAATATTGTCTCGTAAAATTGCTGCATGCTCAAACTCTTCTCTTTCAGAGCTTTCAATCATTTGTCTTTGCAAAACACTAATTGATTTATCACCATTACCTCTAAAAAAATCTAAACAAAGAGTAAGGTCCTCAGAGTAAGAAATATCATCTATTTTTCCCACACAAGGAGCAGAACACTGTTTCATTTGATAAAGTAAGCATGGATCTTTTCTTGAATTAAACTCTCTTAGTGTACAATCACGAAGATTAAATGACTTAATTAAAACTCTTAATACTTCAGATATATTACTTCCTACAACAAATGGGCCAAAAACTTCTATATTTTTACCTCGTTTCGGCCTTCTTTCATATATAGGTCTTGGAAAAGGTTCGTTGTTATTAACAACAATATAAGGGTAAGACTTATCATCCCTCATCAATATATTGTATTTTGGCGAATATTTTTTAATTAAGTTATTTTCTAAAACAAAAGATTCTGAGTCTGTTTGTGTTAATATAAATTCAAAATCTCTAATATGTGTAACTAGTATTTCTGTTTTTGGAGTTTTGGCACCATTTTGAAAATAACTAACTACTCTATTTTTTAAGGATTTAGCTTTTCCTACATAAATAACTTCGCCGTTCTTATTTTTCATTAAATAACAACCAGGCTTTTTAGGTAGTGTTTTTGCCTTGTCAAGTAGTTGCAAAAGCTTCATTTATCTAATTCCTATACAAAAATAAAATAGACGTTTAGAATAAGTATATAACTTGGAAATTCAAAAAGTAATTCCCAAATAAAAAAGGTTTTGTATTTTATGGCCAATGAATTAAGTGCTGGTAAAGAAGTTGTCTCTAATTGTAATAAATGTGGTCATGCCACTCCTTCAATAATCGTAGTAATGAGAGATGTAGATAAAATTGGTAAAGTTGAGTGCAAAAGTTGTAAAACAGTACAAACATTTAAAGACCCTTCGGCCAAGAAAAAAACCAGAAAAAAATCTACTCGAACAAGAAAGCCTTCAGTATCAATAGAAGAACAGTGGAACGAAGCGATTTCAAATGCTTCAGGTCAGGAAAATCAAACATATTCTCCAAAATCTAAGTTTAATACAGGAGATGTAATCGATCATGCAACTTTTGGAACAGGTGTTGTTGAAAAGTTTATTGATAGTAATAAAATTGAAGTTATCTTCAAAGATAGTTATAAAACTCTGGTCCATAATATTAAATAATTTAAGAGCTAGGACAAAGATCTTTTTTTAAAGGTGGATTACTTATCTCTAAGTAAACATCGTGGTATTTCCTACAATCTCGTAAAATTTCTTGTGGCGAATTATTAGGAAATTGTTCTTTAAATCGAACTAATTGTTTTCTATACATATTTAATATGGCCAACTTGTAACGTTTCTCAGAAAAATCACATCCTTGTGTGATTCTTAATAACTCTAGTTCATCAAATATTTTGGGATTATATGGGTTATTGATAACTCCAAATAATTGATTAAGTTTTTCTAACTCTTCTTTTGTTAAATCAAATAAAGCTCTAGGATTGTACATATTCTCAATTACAAAAGATGGGTCAACTGCTTCGCCTTCTTCACCTGCATAAAGCTTTATTAACTTTTTTTCAAGCTTAGAGATTAGAAGACTTCCTGGATAAACAAGTCTAAAAGTATTTACTTTTTTCAAAAGCTCAGAAGAAATTTCTTCTCTTTTCTTGTCTAAAGCTTTTCTTTTTTGAGCAGGGGATAATTCCTTAAAGCTTTGATAAATCAATCTATCTTTTTTCCTTTTTTGGGCATCATCTAATTCACTCATTTTACCATCTCTAGCATTCCTAAGCTTAAGAAAATCCGGATTGAAATCTTTTAAAATATTTGCTCTTTCTTCACGTAAATAAAGATCTAGAGAGCTTAATGCTCTTCTAACTTTTTGAGCATCGGACAACTTTGGACCAGCTCCAAAGCGTCCTTCATACGCAACAAATGCTGCAGGAGTTTGTAAATCTTGATACATTCCAACGCCGGCATAAAGTCTACTAGTCTCGGTTAGGTTTTTTCTCATATGTGCTGAAATAAAACCACCACCTTTTCCTCTTCTACCTTCATAAAACTCAGAGTTCTCGTCTAATGTATCAAAGTCTACAGCATAAGTTGGAATTGATGTTCCAGCTCTTAATCCATAGGTATTACCTGCCTTAGTCACTCTGTCGTAAGCAAATTGGATTGTTCCAGGGATACTTCCTTGAGGATCCTGTTCAATTCCAAAAATTTTAAATTTTCCATTAGTTGAATAAGCAAATTCACTATCACCAGTTAGTGCGATACCAAAAATATTTTCACTACCATCTTTATTTTTATCAACATAATTAGCACCTATAGAATATGCTTTTTTAGCAGTTCCAATATCCTTATCTAAATGCGGCGGATTCCATAAATCTTCCTTAGAATAAAAGACTTCAAATGCAGAACCTTTAGTAACATTAAGTCTGGCCTTAATAGTTTTATCATTTACGTAAAGCCAATTAGTTAGTCTTTCAACACCAATAATATCTTTAATAATAGATAGATGATTAAGATAGTTTTGACCTTTTGCTTGAAGAAATAAATCTGCAACAGCATCATTTTCATTTTTTTTTGATTCTAACTCAAATGGAAAGAGTTTAACTTTAACCTTTTCACCATCTTTAAACTCAGCTCTTAAATAATAAGTTCCAGCTTTTTTATCTTGTCGAAATGAAAATCTGAGAGCTCTTCCATTTTCGCCACCTTTTGCTTTTATCGATATAAAGTCTTGCAAAAAATCTGGACCAGCTGATAACTCAACTTTTTCCAAATTACCACCATCTAAGGAGGTTACTTCAGCATACTGAGTTTTAACAAGGCCATCTTTTGAAACTTCTTTACCACTATTAAACTCTAATAATTTTCCTTTTAATGCCCCTGAAATTGAGGCAGGGATAGATCCTGAGTAATTAATTTTAAACTCTACATCTGCTTCATTTAAAATTGTTCTACCAGCAATTTTATCTTCTAAAACATCGAGTTTTTTTATATCAATTTTTCCATCAACTTCACTTTCCAAATCTTTAGCAGTTATAACTGTTTGATCAATTAAAATATGCCTAGTTAAAACTTCTCCATTTTTATCTTTTATCACTACGCCTTTTATTTTCTTCCCATCAATAACACCAAAAGCACCACTTTCTAGATCTTCCACTTTAAAATTTTTCAAATCATCGAGCTCAAACCACTCAACTTCATCACTTTCAAATTTTTGTAAACGACCAATATTTCCTTGCCCTCTAGTATTATCATCCACGTTTATCGCCGTGATAGAAGCATTTCCAAAATCAAAATAAGTAATTTTACTATTGTCTCTATTAGTAAGTCTGGTTCCAATAAAAGAGCTAAACTCTATATCCCCTTGTGTTTTTGCATCAACAAAATCGATATTTCCACGATCTATACTAAGTGCTTCAAATTTTGTACTTGTTTCATCATCAAATTTTTCTGTTTGTGAAAAAGAAGAAAGTGTTTCAAATGTAACTTTTCCTTCAGATTCTTTTTCAGGATCAACAATCCTAATTACAGATTGATCAATTAATATTTTTCGACTCTCCACTTTTCCGTCATCACTTCTAATGACAACACCTTTCACCTTTTTCCCATCAATTATTCCATAACTACCATTAGATAAATCTTCGACCTTGAAATTTTTCAAATCATCTAACTCCATCCAATCAACATTTTCACTTTTATAACCTTGTAATCTACCGATAGCCCCACTTCCACTAACATTTTCCTTATAATCAATCGCACTTAAAGAAGCTTCTCCAAAGTCAAAATATGTAATATCTGTTCCGTCAGGGATTGTTGTTCTTGAACCTACTAAACTTTTGAAGTCAATCTTACCCTCTTTCTCTAAATCTATATACTCCACAGAACCTTTATCAATATTGACTAATTCAAATTGCTTAAACTTTCCGTCTTCAAAACTTTCTTTCGAGCTATAGAAACCTAATGAATCAAAAGACACTGTTCCTGATGAAGATTTACTTGGATCTACTTCTGTAATTAATCCATTAGAGGCCAAGGCAGTTACAGTTTCATAATTGCCATTAATTTCTTTTACACCTTGAAGTCTTGCAATATTAAATTTTTGAACTTTAGGATCATTTCCACTAGTGTCAGAAAGCGTACCTGAGATTTTATCTGCTAATAATGTTTCTAAATTTCCTTGTTTAACGTATTCAAGAGTTTGAACAAGACCTTCATATAACTTTCCATCACTTTTTAAGGCTTCAATACTAACTAATTCTCCCGACTCATTTGAAATTCTATAATACCTATCTTCACCCTCTTCAAAAGCAATTATTTCATATTGTTTTGGATCTCCATCATCTCCTTTAATATCTACCTTAACAGAGTAGTCTTTATCTTCAAAGCTAACACTTTCCGCCTTAAGTTTTGCATTTCTTACTATTTTTTCAGGATCTGTTTTATCTTCAAAAAATACAATATCAGCACTTCGAATTATAACGTTCTCGCTTACTCCTCCATTTTCAGCTATATTATTATCTGTAAAACTTCCAGAGTTTATAACGACGGTCCCAAACTGAACTTTGTCATTTTTTGTGTAAGCTAAATTTTTTATATCAGCAAATGTTTCAGTTTTCTCGCTTAAGTTATTCTCTTTTAAAACTCCATTTTCAATTGATAATTGGCGATATTTTCCATCAATGCTTTCAAAACCTTCAACCTTACCTAAAGTAAATTCTTGAATTTTTTTATCATTAGGATCAACCGTTTCCAGCCTTCCATCTAATTTTTCACCAAGCACTGACTTAAAATCATCACTTTCAAAGTATTCAATAGATTTAGTTAGGACCTTAAAAATATTACCATCCTTATCTAATCCTTCTAAATTCACTTTTTTACCATTTTCATTAAGGATTGAATATTTTGTAGCAGGACCATCTTCAAAAAACATTAATCTGAATTTTTCAGCTTCTCCATTAGAACCAGGTACTTCTATTTTTACACTATAGTCAGCTCCTTTTGCATCTAATACTTGAGCTGTTAAAGTTCCACTTTGTCTTTTTCTATCAGGATTTGTTTTATCGACATAAAAACTTGCATCGGCTTCTAGAATTTTAATATTTTCATCAAATTCACTTTTCTTATCATCACTTTTGCTTTTAAAGTCTCCTTCAGAAAACGAAATTGTTCCATATTTAACTTCGTCAGCATCAATCATTGCTAAATTTGAATCTGAAAGAGTTGCGACACCAGTACCATCACCTTTTTTGTAATCAATTCCTTTTGCTGTTTGAGTAATTTGTAAAATATCGCTTCCACTTGGTGTTTTCCCCAACTTTAATACATCTGTAAATGATTTTCGAATATCAAAACTATCACCACTCTCTGTATTAACACCATTGAGCTCTAAAGCTGTTACTGTAGTTTGGACTGTTCCATCACCATTATTTTTTGAAGAAACATTGGTTATTCCAATTGGTCCGTTTATATCTATTTTATATTCGTCATTAACAATCTCTCCAGATTTTCCTACAAGAGTGTCAACAGCTACTCCATTTACTAGCTCAGTTCGACTTAAAACAAATCCACTATCAATATTTATATATTTATCTTCTCCAATTTTTTGAAAATTTGCTCTATCACCCGAAGCGAAAGATACTCTTTTTACAGGAACACCACCTAAAGTAGAAGCTTCTTTTCTATTTTTAAAATCTGTTACATTTATAAAAATATTTCCATCAAGACTTGCTTGATTTTTATCATTTCTATAATAAGCATAGTCTGCTTGGCCTGTTTGATTTTTAACATTTTTATCTTCAACTAATAAATAACCAACATTTCCATCAAAACCAAAAATTGAATCAAATTGACCATTTTTATTTTTTTCCTTTGAGAAACTATCAGCATCAACCCTAGCTGTTAATCGATCATTTTGAGAATCAATTATACCTCTACCATTTACCCCACTAATATTAACCCTTGAACTTTCTCTTCCATTTTTTTTAGAACTATCAATTAAGATATCATCACTATAAATTTCAAAAGTAGCAGGTATATCTTCTCTAAATTTAGGATCTTTTGGATCAGTGTTTGGAACTAAGACTTGATTAATTTTTATTGCCGTATTCCCTGAAACAGTAATTGAATCTACTTCACCTTTATCTCTTCTATCAATTACTTGCATTTGAGATCTATTCCCTGCTCTATCAGTATTTCCCATTGCTAAACTTAATGTAGCTTGTGGTACAACTGAATCTGTTTTAATTGCTAATTGAACATCTAAGGGGGAATTTGTATCAACCGTAACACTTGAATTAGGTGAGTCAGGAGTTGAAGAATATTTAACTCCTGAATGTGTTGCAACTGAAACTAATACATCTGTTTCATTTAATACAACTCTCGCATCTGCTCCTTTATTATCTTTTACTTCCAATCGAGTAAGCATTTGTCCTGGGTTATTTGGATCTGAAACTCGATTTACTAAATTCGAAGAAGTTACTTCAAAAGTAAATTTTTTAGAATCCTTAAATTCTGAAGGTGTTGGTAGAGAAGGAACAGGATTAGAGATTCCTAACGGTGCAAGTAAATTATTTACAGGTGCATTTGAGCTCGTCCCCTCTTTATCATAAAGAAAGTTTATCTTAACATCACCAAGTGATGTTTCACTATTTGTAAATTCTGTTTGAGAATCTCTATTAGTAACCATAAAGTTACTACCCGTACCACTCAATAAATTAAAATCTTTTCCTTCTTCGTAACTTAACTCAAACTTATCACTAGTTATAACTTGATTCCCATCAATAATCATTAACGGTTCTACAACGCACGTAGCTTTTCCCGTGGTATTACCTGTACACTGAACATTTTCGGCACCTTCAATCTGTTCAGGAGTTAATTGAAATTGACCATTTTCACCAGACTCAACAAAAGTAATATTACCAACACCTGGGATAGTAATACTTTGAGTATCACTGTTTTCAGTATAGTTAATATTCACAGGAACAACATTTCCCTCTTCATTTTTAATTGGAACAGTTATTACATAAGTATTATTCCCATCTGGATTAGTACTAGTTTGAACACTTACTCCACTTTCATTTAATGCTTCTGTCGCAGCGTTAGTTGCAGCTTCACTTGCTTGATCTTTATTTTCTTTATTAACCACATTTGAAACTTGTTCTATGATTTCTTTTATATTTTCTGGACTTACATCTCTGATAAAAATGACATTATTATTTAAAATTTGTGAATAAGAATTAATTGAGACAGCAAAACCCAATACAACTGATATTAACATTAATAGTGGGTTCACTTTTTCAAATTTCATGTTCTGTCTTTAAAACAGCAGTGCTATTAGTATCCCCAATATGCACCAGTATTTAATCCCATGTTAAAATTGGCCCCAAAGCCAGAATTAAAACCGTATTGAGTACCTTGCATATTTCTATAAAGGTCAGCTCCAGCATTCTGATAGTTTCTATAGAAATCATTCAAGTTCTGTTGTCCAACTTGTCCAGCAGCAATAGATCTATTCATATACATATTTGCCTGTCCGGCCATATTATATTGTTGTTGTTGATATTGTTGCCAATATTGATTTCCATTTTGATATTGTTGATTCCAACCATGTGGACTTTGAAACTGACCATAACCGTAAGGACTACCATAACCATATGGACTCCCCAAACCTAGTTGTCCGTTTAAGTACCCACCTGTATTCATTCCATTACAACCAATGGCCATACAATTTACACTTCCACCGGCCCATGGGTTTCCACCAATACCGATTTGCCCACCAATTCCAATTCCAGGTATACCAACTTGTCCACCGATTCCAACGCCAGGAATACCGATTTGACCACCTATTCCAATATTTGGATAGCCCGTGATTAGACCTCCGGTAGAACCAGGTAATCCAATCTGACCGCCTATTCCAATATTAGGATAACCACCAATTCCAACACCTGGAATTCCTATCTGGCCACCAATTCCAATATTGGGATAACCACCAATTCCAACACCTGGAACCCCGATCTGACCACCAATTTGAAATCCACCATTAAGTAAGTTTCCTAATGGATTACCAATATTGATATTTGCATTAATTCCATTTCCATAAAGAAAAGGGTTTTGAAGTGAAGCAAGAGGGTTTCCTAATGTTAAAGAACCATTAATTCCACCCATAGGATTCAAGTAACCTCCCATAGGATTTATTCCACCCATCATATAAGGATTTAATCCCCCACCAGCATATAGACCACCTTGAAGAAGAGGATTTATTCCACCCATTCCGTAAGGGTAACCACCACCGCCAGTACCAATCCCGCCACCGATTTGAAAATTAAGACCGCCGCCTCCTAAAAGACCTAAAGCAAGAAGAGCACCTGTATCAAGGTTACCCATATTTCCGCCACCATAAATATTTGGCCCTACCATTCCATTTAAAAAACCACTTGAGTATCCATTAGATAAATATGGATTATAGGCTCCACCAAACATATTGCCATATAGGCCACCATAACCTGCGTATGCACCCATTCCATATCCATTACATTGACTCATCAATCCTTCTTGTTGTTCAGATAAAAGAGCTGCTGCACCACGATCATTTAAATACATTTGATAAGAATCGATACTTCCATAGCAAGCTTGCTTTCCACTTGTGTAAGCATCGGCCCAGGCTTCTTGAGAGTCATTAGCATATTTTGAAAGAAAGTAATAAGGGAGTGTATTTGTTAAAACGTTACCAACGACACCTAAAGCATCAACCCAAGGATTAGATTGTTCTTGTTGCATTAAGAGTGCATCAATACAATGTTCACAATCCTGTGCTGCTGCCATTGTTATACAATTGTCCATATCGACTTTGTAATAAGACTCATCTGCTAACTCTTTACAGGAATCAATATCAAACCCATAAGTGTTTAAAGACAGTAGCCCAAACAAGATCCAAAAGACTTTAAGTTTACGTTTTAATGATAACTTCATTACTCTTTCTCCAATATCTTCCATGAACAAAATCCACAGAATTTTATTACTTTTCGTCTACTTAATCGGGAATCTGGGTGAAATACTTTAGTTTGTGTGCATAATTAATGAGTTAGCTCATATAATCTGCTCTTGTTATGCTTTGTATCTTTATGATATTAAACGCTTATGGATATTCTAGGAAATATATTCGAATGGATTATTTTCCTGACAATTATTATCGCTCTTATATACACGATGATTGTAGTCAAGGAAGAGAAGAGCTCATTTAGGGAATCTGCCGTTCCTATTGAGTTTAAAGGTTTTAAATTTTTAATTCCCTCATGGTGGGGAAAGTATATTAACGAAAACTCAGACGAAATAATTTTTCAAAGAGATGATACTCGTTATGAGTGGCAAGCAACTTTAAAGTGGATTTCAACTACTCCCAATCAAACTATTGAAGAAAAATATAAAGATTTAATTTCTTCAAAGAAAATAGAATTTGATCTCGACCAAAGTATTATTCATAAATCAGAACTTCTTTTTAAAAATAAAAAAATGCAGTCTAATAACTTTGAGGCCATAAGAATTGAAGGAACGGCAACTCAAGACCAACAAGATCGAATATATTACGATGCTTACTTGATAAAAGATAAAATTAAAAATGGATTTTTATTCGCAGAAAGTAAAAGCTCTGTTCTAAACGGAATGGTCGAAGGCCCTTACTTTGAAGAAGTTCTCTCCAACATCTCAACTATTGAATAATAATTTCTCTCATACTACTATTAATTTCTCTAAGATTTAATAATAAGACATTAACTTCCATAAAATCAAAGCTTTCATCATTTCTATTTCTTAATTTATCCTTTAAAGCAGAGATAAATTCTTGCGTTTGATTTAGGTACTTTGATAAGTACTCCTTCTTTAAGTTCATTTTATCTATCAGCTCTCCTGTTATTAAATCCTTACCAGACTCTAAGGACTTTACAAACAAGCTCTGCATCTTTTTATCATAGAAATAAAACTCTATTAATTCTTCTTCAAGTTCAATTTCCAAATTTAAAAATTCAACTACTTCATTCTTTCGGTGTTCTCTATGGTATTGTGTCAGTATTATATTTGAATCTTTAATATTTGACTTCAAATATAAGCTCCAATCATCTTCCGATATTTTTTCAACACTCAATTTTTCTAAAGCTCTATTAGATTTACTTAAAATCTCCTGTGACACATTTATAAGAGAATGAATTATTTCGATTTCATGGTTTAATTCTCTGAAAATACTTTTTTGACTTTCAACTTCATCAAAATTTTTACTTAATAGCTTTTGCCGATGAAATTCTAATCCATTTATATATATAGGGATTTCTTCAAGAAGAAATCCATCTTCATATGCTTCGTTTAATTCAGATGAAGCGTCCAATTTTTTAATAGTAATATTAGTATTAAAAAAATCATCAACTTGAGCTCTTCTATTAGAATACATTTTTGAATGCAAAAACTCGTGCCATTCTGTATAAGTTGGCCGCATAAAATTGATAACTCTTCCATCCCTACTCATACTTAAAAGTGTATCAAAAGATATATATAAGTTATTTTTATTAGTATCGAAATATGCCAAAGAATTATCAGTGATTAAATCATAAGGAGAGAAAACAACTTTTAAATTAGAGACTTTTCTTTTTAAAATTTTTATCATTTTTCCAATTCGATTCTTCTCACTCTTTTTTAATATTATATAATTTCCTCTTTTCTTTCTTAAATGCACCTTATGTTCAATATTCAAATCTTTTAAAAGGCTTGAAGACAAGTTTACTATTTCGTCACTAATTAGCTTAACCTTTTTCTTTGGAGTTAAATCATCCATACTATCCGCTTTTTTAAAAAGAATTGACAGTTTTGTCAGTCGAACAAAAAAATCATGTCTAAGTGAATCCGATATTTATTCAATTTCTTTTCTAAAATAGATTTTAGGAGCAAAAAGGTTTTCTTTAGAAATAAATAAATCCATTAAATTTGAAAATGAATTGACACAACTTTTTTGATTTAAAGATGAAATATTTCTTTCAATCCTCGATGTTGAACAGGATTGAAAAATCACTAAAATTAAAATTTTTACTATTATAAACTTCATTATCACCTTATCTTTTTAAACTGTTAATTTTTAATAAAATTTTATTTTTTAAGTTAACATAGCTCTGGGCCTCATTTATCGCCGATTGATCTAAAATGCTAATATTCATCTTAATCTCATTAACAACTGTATTTATACCATCAATTAATAGTAGTCGTTTTTTTTCATCAACAGTCTCTAAGACTTGCTCATAATATACGAGTTCAGAAAAGAGAGATTTAAGTAACTCCAACCTTCCTTTAACTAAATCATTCTGACCTTTTTGAAGTAATTCATTTATAAAAATTGAATCAAACTCTTCTTTTGTTATTTTATCATTTTCATATTGAACGTATGCAGATTTAGTTTCAGAACTCACAGACTCGTAGAGTTCTTTATTTTTTTCTTTATATTTATCATAAAGTATTACAATAATAACTGGAACAATTACTAAATTATATGTACTTACAAATTTATTATAATATTGTTTTTTACGAGCTTCATTTTTAAGATCTTTTTCTATTAACTGAAAAGCTTTTTGTGGCCCTAAACTTATAATCATGTCCACTATTTCTTTCTTTAAATCTATATTTCTTTTAAATAAAAAGGGAGGTAATCCAAAGTTAATCATTCCAATTACTTCCAAAGAGTTTAATATTACTCTCGAATAAATACTCGACATAGATTTTAAAGCATAATTCTTGGAAAGCATGTAATAACTTTTTTTACTTGGACTCCCCTCTAACTTTGCGAGATTATCGATTAATGACTCAGATAATAATACTTTTCTATATACATCTGAAAAGTATTTTATTTCTTCGCCAGTCTTTAAAGAAAATTCTAAATTTTGTATTCCATATCTAACTTCAAATAACTTATTTATAAAAATATCAATATTTAATGCGAAGTTAGGTGTATTAAAATCAATTGAATTTATCAATCTTGTAAGCCTATTCTTTTTTTGATTATTATTTCTTAAAGCATTTATTAAATCTAGATTATCAATATG
>CAXHCD010000094.1:0-13673 GCA_964015265.1 uncultured Oligoflexia bacterium | reverse complement strand
TATCGTCGGCAGCGTCAGATGTGTATAAGAGACAGCTCTAATTGTTTTGATCTTAATTTAATTTCCGAATTCTTATCTTTTTTACTTTTAACATAAGAAAGAGTTTTGGCCAAAACATATGAAATATCTGAAAAAGAGCCCTTTGAAGTAACTCGATCTAAAAAAGAAAATAAATAAGGAGTAGCCTCAGGAACATTTTTTAAATAATATGAAACGGCTTCTTTTACTCTTCCGCCATTTAAATAAAACACACCTAGAGAATTTAAAATTTGCTCATCTAAACTTATATACTTTTTCTTTCTACTGTATTTATAAGCAACTTTCACATTAGAAATTGCTTCATCATAACGCCTTGTTTTAAATAAACACCAAGAGTAATTAAACAAATGCTTACTATACCATTCATCACTTCTGTTTCTTACAACTTGTTTATAATATTGAATTGCCTTCTTATATTTTTTCTCATTATAATAATGTTCTGCCAATGACACTTTTGCATTATAAGAAGTTGCTGTTTCTCTTCCTCTTGTCGAACTTAATGATTTTAAAAGAAATTGCTCTGTTTTCCCATCTTTTGAAAAGTCTCTAGAGTTTAGGGCCAACGTATAATATATTTCTGTTTTATATCTATTGTTTGGAAATTTTTTAATTATTTTATTTCCAAGCGCTAAGGTCTTACTATACAAATCTGTAGATTTTTTGAAAAAATAGCTTTTTGGATGTTTTTTTCGCAATTTATAAGATGCACCTAAAAACTCTTTATTTTCTTTTTCTCTTAAAAGAGCAATCCTCTCAGAATAAAGCTCTAAAAGTCTAAACTCTAAGTTAGCATCTCTTTTTCTAACTTTTAATATCGTTTTGATTTCTTGATTTATTAAATTATTAATCTTATGCCATTTTGCTGGCATTTTGACGGGAGCCGCACTTACAGAAAAGGCGACAAAAAATATTATCAGCGCGACTATCTTCATCTCTACACATTTTTCGATTTCTAATCGAAATTACCTTCGACAATAAATTTAAATTTTGGATACCCTGCTTCCGCTGCTGTATGCATTACTTTTTTAATAATTGCATACTCTAAATTTTGATCCATAACTAAATTTACTTGTCTCTTCTTTTTTTGTTCTGCTGCAACTTTTCTATCCAGCTTTGCCATTTTTTTATCTTCTTTCTCTCTAGCGACTTGTAAAACCTTATAAAGAGAGGGAATTCGATCTTCACCCATACTGGCAGATCCAACCATCTTATTATCTACAAAAACTTGTTTTTTTCTATCAACTTGAATTATTACAGAGTGATTTCCTAGTTTGTCAGATATCGAATTAGGTAATTCAATATTTTTTACTAAATCAACTTTCAAATCACTTGAGTTAAATGATTTCAATAAAAAAACTAAGAGAATAACAAGAATATCAAGTAAAGAGGTGATATCAAGATCCAGTGTCTTATCACCTGATCTTGAGATTCTTTTAAATTTTTTAGAGCGCATATATTACCTCTATCTACTACATTGTCTCAAAGATAATTTGGTCAAAAAGTTTCTTTGTTTTATACTTCTCTCCAAATTTATCTTTTAATTCAATAAAACCACTATCCTTATCAATATGTCCTGCTGCATCCATAACTTTAACAATTTTCTTATATTGAACATTATTATCAGGCTTAATAATTATTGATTTTTCAGTTTGATGGGATAGCTTTATATCTACAAGAATTTTATTTAACTCTTTTAGGTTATAATTTCCTTCCTCATCAAGTCCAATTGTTTTCTTTATAATTCCATCAAGACCAGTTTTAACGAGAATCTGATCTCGCTTAACTTCCACAACAAGGTTTAGAGGAACCTTTTTATCCTTATTGTCCTCTTGATCAAAAGTAGAAATAATAGGAGCGTCACTACCAATTTCATAAATATTTATAAACTGAGCAGACATCAATAGAAAGAAAATAAATATAAATACGGCATCCAAAATTGGAATTAGATTTAACTTAGGAATACCTTTTTTCTTTCTTTTCACATTCATACTAATTCCTATGCAGCATCATCAATTTCAGGTTTATGATTCTTTTTAGTTCCTAGTAGATCAATTAACTTTACTGAAAACTCTTCTATATCACCTAAAATCTTTTCTTGCTTACTTGTTAAGATAGAGTGAATAACCATAATACTAATCGCAGAAATTAGACCAAAAGCAGTTGTGTTCATCGCTTTTGAAATACCAAGTGCAAGTAACTTACCTTTTGAAGCAGGATCTGCTGTTGCAACGGCAGAGAAAGACTGTATTAGACCATAAATAGTTCCAAGTAATCCAACAAGTGTTGAAATATTTGCAACTAATGCCAAGTAACCCATTCTCTTTTCAACCTTAGGAACAACTTCAAGCACTGACGCCTCAATTGCATCTGTAATTTGTTCTTTGGTTTGATTAGCTCTTTTTAAACCACTTCTAAGTACGGTTGGAAGTAAAGCACTTGATTCAGAACAAGACTGAATAGCTTTTTGCACTTCATTGAGCAATACATGTTTTTTTATTATATTCATCAAATTAGAAGCATTCGTATCATATTTAAAAAGGCTTCTAGTTCTTTCTGCGGCTATTGCAATCCCTAGAGTCCAAACTCCAAAGATAATCCACATAAAGACACCACCTTCATCCATAAAAATTGCTAAATCTCTAATGAATGATGACTGTTCTGCTAACATATTCATCTGTCGTCTCCTTAAAAAACACCTATTCAATTAAATTTATCGGCCATTTTTAATCAGCCCTTTAAAAAAATTAAGTGTTTTAACCTAATTACAAATATTTATCACCTTAAATTTTTAATATCCTCTTCAACTTCTTTGTCAAAATCAAATCGATCGAGTAGTTTTCTTGAAAATCTTCTTCTTCCTCTTCTCTTAATTGTTAAGTCTCCTGGAGCAATAACATTTCCTTTAATTTCCAAACTACCTAAGTCAAATGATTCATGTTTTTTGTATTTATAAATAACATTTTCATCTTTCTTTTGAGCAAAAGTCACTTCGACTAAAAAGAATAGTGATAGCAAGATTATATATTTCATTTTTTACCTCGCAGCTTTACTTCTTCACAGTTTGATTTTAGGCCAAAAGAATAATCTCCTAACTCATCCGCCCAGAATGCACCTTGAAACTCCCACAGCTGTTCTGTTTCTTTTCTATTAAGGTTTTTCTCGCTTCCTCGACTTCTTTTTGAAATTAATTTCTTGTTTGAATAAACAAGGTCTCTTTTCTTAGAGATAATATCTAATTTAATATTGAACATTTCAAAAGAGTATCTATGAATACTGTTAATAAAATCGAACATATTCTTTTTAACAAAATAATTAATTTGTCTCTTCCTATATTTCGCTTCGTCAATTGCTAGTTTTCTTAAAATTCTCACGAACTTAGTTCTTTTTAATTCTTTTAATCTTTTAATTTCTTTTTTTCCTTGTTCGAAAGCAACTAGATCAAGTGAAAATTTAACTTTTTTTCTAATTTGTGTAACTAATGTTCTTAGATATTCATTTCCTTTTTCAGACTTGCTTAATGGGGTAAATACTAAATTATAAAAAAAGTTAGTAGAATTTTTATGCTTTAAAAGAATTTTCTTTAATCTATCACTTCTAGGTTTATAAACATTATAATATCTATCAATTACTTTTAAAGCATCTTCCCATAAACATAGTTTTAAATATGATAAAGCAATTAAAACTTCACTCTCAGGAATAAAGTAACTTTCAAGTAATGGAGATCTGTAGGTGACTAGTAAACCTAGTGCTCTATTAAAATCTTCTAAATAATAATTGGCCCATGCTTTTTCTATAAGTATATATGGCCATCTATAAGACACTTTAGGAATTTCATCATAAGTTACCAAAGATTTTTTAAACTCTTGTTGCTTATAACTCACTCGTCCTTTGTGAATTATACAACTTTCTTTTACAATCGCAAAATACCTCTTTAACTTTTCATGCTTACTGGCTCCTTCAAATTGAGTGGCCAGTTCAACACATTTACTATAGCTTTCGTTTGCCTCAGCATACTCATTTTTTAGATTATGAATAGAGCCTTTCATCATTAATGCTTCAGGAATAAACCGATGCTTCCATGGTACATCATTAATATATTTTAAGGCCTTATCATAGTCCCCACTTTTAAAAAATTTAAAAGCAAGAATAAAAGATAAAGTTGGCGATTTTACTTTTTTAACGTATTTTTCTTCAACATCATTAAAAGATTGTGTTCCGGTTCTTAGAACCAATTTCTCCAAAACCTTTTCAAAAGTATCACTTATTTCTTTTGTTTCAATTAAATGTGCTTTAGCGAACTCGATAGATGCAAAATAATAACCACTCTTCACTAGTTCAAATGTTATTTTTTCATATCTATCTTTAATTTTTTTCTTACTAAAATAATATTTTCCAGCTTTTTGAACTGAAGCATAAGAGCTTGAGATTATCAGAGATATAAAAATAAAGATGAGTTTTTTCATTTCACATCTCTCCTAAAAAGAAATTCCAACAGAAAGTAAAACATCAGAATCAGCTCTTAAAATATCTTTACTTGTATTTTGTGGACCAGGAGCATAGTAGTGAGTATTCATAAACTCTAACCCCACATGAAAGCGTTTATTTATATAGAATTTCAGCCCTGTTTTAAAAATGGCCCCAGTATAACTCTCATCTTCATAGACACCAGAGAGTGCTACATTTGCAACTGTATTAACATTACTTTCTGATTTTATAAGTGCTGGACCAATTGCAAATGACCAATCAAAATAAAATATTTTATTGAATGTATTTATCTTTCCATAAAATGGAGACCATACAAGAAGCAAGGCTTGAGACTGTAAGATCCTTCTAACAAAAGGCTCCCCATTATTAAGGGCCTTTAGATTATCATATGTTCTATTATTACTAGGACTATACTTATTAAATAATGCTTCTACTGCCCATTCTTCTTTTAAGAAGTATCCTAGTCTACCTTGAAAGCCAATGACATCTTGGAAATCATTACTCATACCTTTTACAAGTCCTACGTCAAAATAAAAAGTACCTTTCTTTTCATAGACCTTATTTTGTAAAACATAAACTTGCTTATCTGGATCTAGCCATAAGAAGTCATAAAGATCACTTTCATCTGACCAAGCGTTTGAGCTTAAAACTAGAATAAAAATTAGTATTAGCTTTTTCACAATTTCACCCTCTTAAGTAGTGTCAAAAAAATTTTATATTCGATTACTTATCGGTGAAAATGTAATATTTTTAAATAGTTGCTAGTTTGAAAATTACGAATTTCCACGAAGAATTTGATCAATTCCATAAACTTTTCCAATGCCCTACCAATAAAGGCCATGCAAAACACTTAGGATTTAACGATCAACGTGCGGAAAACCTATCCGGCATATTATACCACAAAACTTGAGTAAATCTAGGTGAGATTGAACCTATAAATTTAACTTTAGACTTTTAAAATTTGGCAGTTTAACAATTATTTCTCTTGTCGAAGAATTGAAGCAAAAAGCATTAAATTCATATAGTCTTAATGACTTTCTTTCATAGTCGGAGTGTAGCTTTAAACGGTCCTTAAAAGAGGATAGTGCTATTTTTCTTCCTCCAGCAGCTTCTATTTGAGAAACAAGTGAAGTTAGTGGGTACATTGAAGAGTCTAAAACATAAGAAAATGTTAAAAGTCTTTGTTGGCACTGTTCTAACTTCTTTTTACCATTTTCACTTATCCAGCTATAAAAAGGTGATTGTGGAGAAATGTCTGAAATCCATACATCTGCAACTAGTGTTAACTCTTTGTACCAAGAAGCTCTTTTAAATTCTAAAGAGTCACTCCAAGTACTATCTTTGTTACTTCCACCTTTTATAAAAGTATTACCTTGAGACATAAAATTCTTAGATCTATGTGCACATGAACTTAATACTAAAGCGATGATAATAATTATTTTAGCCATTTTAGAACATCCTTAAAAATCTCATCTGAAACCGATTGGGAAATAATACTATGTCCAATATTAGAATAAGTTTTAGAGATCGACAAATCTTTTGGCATAGTCTTCAAAAATAAGTTAATTGAGCTACTACATACAAACGGAGAACTCTCATCATAAACTAATGTAACTTCTCCCTCTTGATAATAGGACTCTGTTAGGACTTTTTTTGCCAGTTTTTCTAACATGTTGAAGGTATTTATTGTAATAAATTCGAGGTTTAAAGGATCGTTTTTAAACTTAATATAATCAGCAGAATGGGTATAAATTTTTTCGAGGTGGGGTATTTTCATTCTCATTTGTTTCCCATAATTGAACAAAATCGATGGAATATTTGCATAAATTTCACTCATAAATGGAGACATATTAAACACTGGAGAAACAAAAAATAAATGTGACTTTGGGATAATCTCATTTCTTAAAAATGGAATTAGTAAACAACCAATTCCACATGATAAAAAGTAATTCTTTTTTAAAGATTTCTCTTCAATAAACTTATCTAAATTTTCAATGAGTATATTTTTGTCTTTAAATTCTCCTCTTGTTCCAGGAGTTCTTCCATGTCCGGGAAAGTCTATAACAATTATTTTCAAATTTTCAGAAAAATGATTGTTTAAAAATTCTATCAGATAATCAAATTGACTGTGATAATGAAACCAATCATGAAAACAAAATAGAACTTTATTAATTCCTTCTTCGTTAGATTTTAAGAATATCTCTTTTACAAAAAGACCTTCATAAACCGAAAACTCTTCCTGTAAATTCTTAGACATTTACTGACCTTCAATAAAAGACTTAATGGCCTCAAGAGCTTCTTTACTCAAATTTACAAATCTAATTGAAAATCCAGTGTTTCCTTCCAGCTTTCGAACAATGGTCCCTGAAGCAACAAAGCTATATTCTGAATTGTCAGGATGAACATTCATAGAAACCTTATCTCCAGCCTCTCCTGGAAAATCAGAAATTAATACTTGTAACCCACCTATTGAAATATCTCTACATACACCATCATATACTCTTTCATTATCATGAAATAACATTCTGGCGACAAATGGTTTTCGAACATTTGATCTTTTCTCTGAATCTGAAATAACAGGAGGCAAAGAATTAGTTACTCTTTTATAAATAGGAGTATCAGCTAAAAACTTCCAGTTCTCTAATCCCGCTGTATAAATTAAAGTCTTTGCATTTATTCTATTTTCATTAAAAAGTTTTTTTAAAATCTCTATAGAAAATGGGCCATACTCAGAATCACTTCCCCCACGATCTAGACCAGTCTTAATTGTGAAGATTCTATCTTCATTTGAAATACTATCCCACCTAACAGTTTCAATTGGTGGTATATCGATAACTTCTGGAGACTGATTTATTTCAAGAACATGTGATAGTTCAGTTGCTTCTTCTAATCTTATCCAGTTTTCTAGACCTTTTCTCCAAACAAATGAACTTGCACCTAATCTACCAGACCTTACCAAGTTTTCCATTTCAGATTGCTCGACCGGACCTACTCTGTCATTGTTTTCAACGTAATACCATGTATTCATAAAACAGTTCCAATTTTAATTTATCTTATTTCTATTTTAACCTCCTGAAATTATTAAATTAATCGGGCATTTTTTCCCTACTCAGTATTATCCGACTAATTTCATCTAAATATATTTAATTTTTTTAGTCCCTATACCGATAAAATATTAGAAATATTTGTTCTTAAGCAAAAAGATGACTTTATGAAAACGATGAGATTTAAATTCATAACCATAATTCTATTTTCCTTCTTATTTGGATGTTCTAATCCTCATCAATTTAAAGTTAATCAAAATACACAAAGTACTACGACTCCAACAGTTGATTCATTTTCTAACTCTGGATGTGCTAGTAGTGAATTAATAAGACCTAAAGTTGATTTTTTATTATTATGGGATAACTCAAGTTCTCAACTATTTGTAAACGATTCAACTAAACTTGCTCTTGCAGAGGCACTAAGTTCATATGATTCATCAAAGTTTGATTATCATGTATTTATGGCCCCTCTTATTGGGAGTGGAAATAATAATGCAGCACTTGTGGCGTTCAATACTGATGGGTTAAGTTCTTCGGCACAAAATATGTTGATATCTCCAGCACAGGCACCTGCTAAACTGAATGATTTTCTAGGTGGAGCTGGATCAAGTGAAAATGGACTTACTAGAGTTGTTGATTTGATCAATGCTAATAGGTCTAATGGAATATTTAGAAACAATGCAAATACTATTGTAGTTGTAATGTCTAACGGTGATGACAACTCTTATATACCTGAAGGGGGATTTGACTCAGGTTACGCAAGAGAACAATATATCACAAATAAATACAATCAACTTATAAGTTTAAAGAGTAGTCTTAATGCTGATCAGTTTAGATTTATGAGTATTTCTGCTCACTCAGCTTGTGCTCCAGGGTATAAATCGAACTATGTTTATAAAGAAACTTCAAAAAGAGTTTATGAGGCTGGAGCTCCTCTTTTAACTGACCAAGGTTACGATCCAACACCAGATGGTTATGATATTTGTGGACTTAACTTTAGATATATCTTTGATGGTATCAACAATTCTATCAAGGATACTTTAATTAAATTCCAGTATAACTATTGGCCTATCGCTACCACTAATAATGCTTCGTTTGACCCAGGAAAAATAACAGTCACAATTAATGGACAAAATATTGTTCAAAGTAATACTAATGGTTTCACATATGCTGGATACCTAGTTAATCAAAACACTAGAGTTTTACCTACTCCAGGAGAACCTGTAACAGGACACCTCATTAGGCTTTATGGAAACGCACAATTAATTTACCCTCAATGTATTCAAATACAAACTCAGTCGCCAGCAGACTATTATGGATATGTTGCACTACAAACGGCTCCTGTTCCAAGTACGATTAGATTAATCATTAATGGTATTGAAATTCCTCAAGCGAATATGTCAGCCTCTAGTCCGCAAGGTTGGGAATACATTGGATATTTTGATTCATTGAATGTTAAAATAGCAAGTCCTACCAACCCATCTCAGCAAGGTGTACCGGCAGATAACCGATCAGGTTATTTCATAAAAATTCATGGGGAACAATACTTAAACCAATATACAAATGGCGTTAGTATTTCTGCCACATATGATCCTGCATCTAACTAGATTTAGAATCATTAACCTTTTTAATTGCATTCATTAATACGATACTTGGAAAAGTTTTGCGAAGCTCTTTATAATTTACGACAGAGGTTAAAGTGTTTCCTTCACCGACCATAATATCTTCCATAAGTCCTGCATCTAGTGCATCTCTAAGGTCTTCTTCGGAAATAGGTACATTTCTCATTTTAAAGTCATCTAATATAGGCGATAGCTTGGCCATCATTTTATCTTTCTTCTCTTCTACTTCGGAAAACTGATCAAGAACTCTTTTCAAAAACCTTTCACATTTATTGGAAATGATAAGCTTTTTGTCATCTGCAACCATTCTTTGAGAGTTAAAAAAAGCAAGTTGCTGTTTAAACACATTAACATCTTGAACCCTAAGAATTTTTGGTAATTTATTTTCATCTTCAGCAATTTTAATTAAGTGATGAGTTTCTAATAAATTTATGAACTCTTCATACTTAACTTCCATAATGGCAAAAATATCTTTCATATAAAATTTCAATCTATCTTTATGTAGATCTACTCTTCCATCTTTGACTTCTCCATGGGCCTTAAATGCTAAGAATAAAACAGAAAGCATTTTTACAATATCAGCGTTATTAAAAAACTTATAGTTAGCAACCTTTCCACCAGCAGCAAATCCGACAGAATTACTTTCAAGTTCTTTAACTTTTTCATTAGTTTTTCTAAGTCTATCTGCGAGAGTATTAATAATTGTTTTGAACCAAGGGTTTAATCCTTCAAGTGTTTTTCCAAAAGCATTAAATGAAATTTCGATTATCTCAGTTTCAATCATGGCATCAGCAGAACAACTTCTTCTTCTACTACCTTCATCAAAGTAGGCCATTTCACCAATAACTTCTCCGGCACGAAGTATCGCAAGCTCAATAAACCCTTTCCCTTTCGGACGAAATAATCTTAACTGCCCTTTCTGAATTATATATAAAGAGGATGCGTTATCATTTTCATGAAATAAATTTTCTCCGGCCTTTAAAACTCTTAAACCAGATTTTTTTTGTGCCTTGCCCGGCGATTTTTTCTTAAGTGGAGAAGTAGACATTTTTTCCTCAGTTTACTTTCAACAAACAGCTTTTATTTTACATAAACTAGGAAAATTGCGTAAGGGGCAGAAAATTCTAAAGAACTAGAGACAAAGTTGTCTCTAGTTCTCAAGTATTAAATTATATTTTTTCTATGATCATTGATAATGCTTCACCACCACCAATACAAAGTGAAGCTAGGCCATATTTAGAGTTTTTCCTTTCCATGGCATTCATTAATGTAACTACAATTCTTGAACCTGAGCATCCTATTGGGTGACCTAAACTTACTCCACCGCCGTAAACATTTACTTTATTTCTATCTAAGTTTAATTCTTTAATCGCGGCCAAAGTAACAGCAGAAAAAGCTTCATTAATTTCAAACAAATCAATATCAGATACATTTATACCAGCTTTATCAATGCACTTTTTTATTGATTCAATTGGTGCTGTTGTAAACCAAGTTGGATGTTGAGCGTGAGAAGCATAAGATACAATTTTAAACTTAGCTTTATCTTTATACTTTTCTGATGCAACAACTAAAGCAGCTGCTCCGTCATTTATAGTTGAAGCATTAGCAGCAGTAATTGTTCCATCTTTTCTAAAGGCAGGTCTTAATTGTGGAATTTTATCAAACTTAGCTTTAAAAGGTCCTTCATCTTGATCAACAATAACATCACCTTTTCGAGACTTTATAGTAACTGGTGAAATCTCGGATTTAAAGATTCCTTCGCTAGTTGCATTTTGAGCTCTCTTAAATGATTCAATACTAAACTCATCTTGCTCTTCTCTAGTAAATTTGTACTTATCAACACATTCTTCAGCACAATTCCCCATTGGTTGATCAGAATAAACATCCCAAAGTCCATCCCATTGCATTGAATCTTTAACTTCAACAGATCCAAATTTATAACCACCTCTTGTATTTGGTAACAAGTGAGGACATAACGACATATTTTCCATACCACCTGCAACAACTAAATCATTGTCCTGGGCCTTAATAGTCTGTGCAGCAGTAATTATTGTTTTAAGTCCTGAACCACATACTTTATTTAAAGTAGTACATGGAACTGAATCTGGAATTTCAGCTAATAACGATGCTTGTCTTGCTGGAGCTTGACCAGATCCAGCCTGTACAACCTGTCCCATAAATACTTCATCAACGTCACTAGGATTAACACCTGCTTTTTCTAATGCACCTTTTATTGCAACAGAACCTAAAGTTGGAGCGGTAACACTTGATAAAGATCCCATAAAACTTCCACTAGGAGTTCTTGAACCTGATAATAGATAAACTTCCATTTACACCTCGCACTAAATAATTTTGGAAAATCCTACCAAGCGTCTTTAAAGTAGTAAAGTTGCATAAATATTCCATATAAGTTAAGTTTCGCTCATTACAATGTTAAAAGGAAATCTGATGTTTAGCAGACTTAATGATGAAGAAATTGGAAAATTCTTACCAACAGAATGGAAAAATGAAGTACTAAATTTATTAAACTCAATTTATTCAGAGCATGCAATTGCTAGAGAAGAAGAATTAGACATCTGGGGACTAACATACCCAAACGAGCTTTTACTAATGACATCCCTGACTCACAAAAATGACAATATGGCAGCACCTACAACGTTTAGTGTGTCTGTTGAACTAAATGACAAAGTCGATGCAAAAAAAGTACTTGGAACTGTTGTGGATTCATTGGGTGTATTCTTAGATATGTATTTTAGTAAAGATAAGTGGGAAGACTTTCATAATGAATGGGTTGAAGATGACTTTAAAGGTATAAAAATTTATTACCGAGTTAAAAGAGAAAATATCAACCACACGCTTATGGCCAATGAGCTTCTAAACTCTTGATATTTAAGATATTTTTTAAACGCTTAAAAAGTATACAAGTCTATAAATTTTTATCTAAAGCACAGCTCTCAATCCACCTGTATTAATATTGAGTTCTAATACTAATACCTAGGACAAAATATTGAAGTTTCAAGCCTGTTTTTATTTTATTTTAATATGTTCTATAGGCTCAAGCTCTTTGGCCTCATCTAAGATGATTTGTATTCAAGAGAGTTCAATTCTTCACTCTAAGTTGAATAAAGTTAGAGCTGTTACATTTGATGATCAATTGTGGATTTTAAGTGGTGACTCTAAATTTACAAAGGCCCAGCAATTTCCTCTTAAAATTCAAAAGGGTTGTTATTTTATCAAAGAGAAACACAGTCGAAAAATCGTTCACAAAAACTCTAAAATCGAAAGTATGTACTACTCTTTAACAAGTAAAGGAGTCGAACTTCTTATTGAAAAAAGAGAGATTAAAAAAATTTGATAGCTTACCTACGAATAAGTTTTTCAGCACGAATCGCCTGCGCTAAAATCGGTAGATTTTAGTGCGGAGTGAAACATAGATACATTAAAAAAAGTAAAAAGTTGAACTTCGATGCGAAGCGACCTCGCTACGTTTTTCAGCACGAAAGCTGACTCGCTAGAACGAAATTTTTCTCATTACATGATTCATTCGAAGTAAAAACTTACCTGTAGGTAAGTTTTTCAGCTTTCATCACCAAACATTTTTTCAGTGACTACAGACTTTGTTTCAAATGCAATGTCTTGATCATCTTCACCATCTTCATCTGATGATTCTTCAAATTCTCCATCACCAGCTTCAATATTTAACTCTTGAAGCACGCTGAAAAATTTCTTGTCATCAAGTAGATCAGAAATAATCTCACCAATATAATTTAGAGGATATTTTCCAACTAATTCTTCAATATAGTCCTGAAGTTTTCCTTCTTGAAGAATAGCGTTTTTCTTTTTAATTTCTTGCCAATTTGTAATGTAATGCAATCTACAATACCCACCTGTTGTTGCTGGGCTGTCACATCCTCTTTCCAAACAATCATCTGTATCATTTTGGAAAAACTCTAATTGTCTTATCGCAACAAAGATATCAGCTAAATTATGATCTTCTGCAAGCTCAGTAATTTCATCAGCTATATTTTTCTTAATCTCTACTTCTTCATCTTTTTTTGTAGGAGTAAGGTTTTCTAGTTCAACATTCTCTTCGTCGTTATTTTTTTTAGACTCAACTTTTTCAGCTGTTTTTGATTTTGCTGCCTTCGGTGCTTCCGTTTTAGTCGCTTCTTTTTTTACTGTTTTCTTAACAGCTTTTTTTGAAGATTTAGTTACGGCCTTTTTAACTGTTTTTTTAGCAACTTTTTTCTTTGCCACTTTTTTAGCGGCTTTTTTCTTTGCCGTTTTCTTTGCTGCTTTCTTAGCAACTTTTTTCTTTGCCGTTTTCTTTGCTGCCTTCTTAGCAACTTTTTTCTTGGCCGTTTTCTTCGCTGCCTTTTTAGCAACTTTTTTCTTTGCCGTTTTCTTCGCTGCCTTTTTAGCAACTTTTTTCTTTGCCGTTTTCTTCGCTACTTTTTTTGCTGTTTTTTTAGCTGCTTTTTTC
>CAXHCD010000093.1:0-13677 GCA_964015265.1 uncultured Oligoflexia bacterium | reverse complement strand
GATCTTCAAAAATTCGTTAAACTTTTTTTAAATTTTTACTATCAAAATGTACATATTGATGTAATAAAAAATATTATATCAGATACTATTTCTCTACGAAGAGAACCTTCTAAGGAAGAGATGGTTAAAATCATGTTTTTAAACTCAGGTCCAGGACTTGGGAAAACACTCCAGCAGCTGGGAAAAGAACCAGGTCTTGGAGACTCAATTGCAAAATTAATGGTCATTTTAGAATCAAAAGGAAAGGCCGTTCCTTTCCATCTTGTAGAAGAATTTGTAAATGAACAAAATGGATACAAGTTTACAAGTATAGATCAAAAAGCACTAGGAACAGGAACAGTCGCTCAGGTTCATAAAGCAACACTTGAAGTTAATGGTAAAGAAATTGAAACGGTAATTAGATTTATTAAACCAGGACTAGATCAAAGGGCCGAAGACGATATAAGGATATTAACTAAGTTTGTTGATGAAATGATTGAGTCTGGAGTTATAAAAATACCAGGAATTAAAAACTTAGTTTCAGGTATTGGAGATTTTTTAAGACTAGATTTGGACTTGAAAGGAACCATGTTAAGACAGTTAGATGCGTTGAAATTGTATCAAAACAGTTTTTATGAGCGAGTTGGATTTAAGTTCAGAAAAATTAGTATTTTAGTTCCAAAACTATTTTTACCAAATGGCGGGAATGAAATTGAAGATAATCCAAAAATTCATGTTCAGCAATTATTATCAGGCGATAAGTTTGAAAAAGTCGTTCATAATAATAAAACAGATGCTAGGTTTGTTGCCCAAGGTATGACGAGACATTGGTTTGAACAAGTTATTTTTGAATCAGGAATTATGCACGGTGATCTTCATCAAGGTAATTTTGCCATTGATATCGTAGAAAAAAATGGAAAAATAGACATCGTAATTTATGATTACGGAATGGTTGAAACAGTCAAAAAAGATATTAGACGAGCTTTTGTTAGACTAGCAGGAGCAACTTCAGGAAGAGATGCTGAAATACTGGCAGAATCATTGAGTTCCTTAGTTAAATCTGATGAAAATAAAAGTAAATTATATAACGATATATTTAAAATTGTTGATGCTTCTCTAGAAGAAATTCCAGTATCAAAGAAAATACCAATGGATCATTGGATTAAACTTATGATCAAAGAAGGATATCAAATCCCTGACCAACTAGTAACGCTTGCAAGAGGAGCTAAATTAGTGAAACAACTTGGATCAATAATTGGTTATGAAAAATTGTCTGGTAGAATAGCTCGAAAACTTGCTTTCAAAGAAACTATTGAAGCCTTAGTGGAAAGAGATGGTAATTACCCACTAATGGCAAAAGATGTTATTCAACTGGGATATTCAAATTTAAAATCTGGTTGTGTAAAAGCTTTTGATAAATTTATGGGGATTTTTAAATAAAGCTTAGACCCCTATATAGAGATCTAAGCTTAAACTTTTTACTATAAAATATTTGCTGAGAAATTCAATCTATAAGTAACCTCATCTATAGCTGAATCAACTTTCGCAACTTTTCCATTTTTATTAGTTTCATATGGAGTGTAATCGCTCATTAAAAGAAAAGCATACTTTCCTTTCTCTCCAAAAGCGTATCTAACAGAAGCACCTAAATCTATTTCTTCTTTTTTGTCATTATCAATTTCAATCTTTTGATTATAAGTAATTGTAATTCCGGCCTTAAGTGCATCTGAAAAACTATAAGCAGGAGAAACTCTTAATCTGTACTCATAATCTCTAGTTCTAGAACCAGCTTCATCATTAGTCATATATTTTTTAAACCTAACGTAAGATACATACTTATCTAACTCTAACCTACCAACGATTGGCCTACCGAAATAAGCTCTCATTTGATAGTTACCATTATTACCGTAATAATCTCTAAATAAAGGATCTGCATTATAGTATGCTCTAGCTTGAAGTTTTAAATCAATTAATGACTCAGAAGATTTTAAGGCCTTATAAGAATATTTTAGACCAGCTTCCTCCATATAATCTCTTGTATTTGTTAATTTTGTACTTTCATTTGTTCTTAAAGCATATTGAACAGGCATTGAAAGTTTTTGGTTTGCTGATAATTTTAAACTAGGTTCAGCTAAAAAAAATGTTTTTGTCCCAGCAATGTCATTATCGCTGTTTTTAATAGTTTCAGTTTCAATTTCAGTGCTTAATCCAAGACCAATGTTTTTTAAATTTTTAGTAGAAAGTGTTGATTGAGCAAAGATTGAACTTGAAGAAAAAACTAATAATAATAGTAAGTGTTTCATAAAAGTCTCCCTAATTCTTTCGATATTATGGAGTTTATTTATCAATAGGAATACACTTGAGCAATCAAGATTTAATAGTCTAACTAAATCCTAATAGACGAAATATCTTTTGAAGAAACTGAACCTGTTGCGTCAATTTGAATTTCAATATCTTTCAAGTTCTTATCAGGTCTATAAATACGCTCCGATAAGTTATTTACGATTATATTTCCCGCTAACTTACAACTAGAAAAGTCTACACTTCCATTTACTCTCAAATGACGCAACTGACCAATTGAAGTATTATTAAATCTATTTAAAACAATATTTAGGGATTTATACTCTTTATCAAGCTCAATTTTGGGTAGGCCTTCTGGAAAATTATTAATTAGTTCAAAATGTTCTTTATCAAAAGAAAATCTATCTGAATAAAACTGCATCCAAAAATCAAATGCTGTTTTTATAGGAGAAAAAAAACGAGACCTATTCTTTTGATCAATATTTACAAAAGTAATTAACTCTTTCTTATATTTCTTTCTAAAGTATTTATCTAAATTTAATAAAATAGAGCCCATCGCTCCTTCTAATTGTAAAAACTCTTTATTTCCCTTTTTCTTCCAATTTTGAATTAGGTCTGGAGAGATGACCTTATAAAATTCTTTCTCACCTATTTCATTATATAATTTTTGAATTAATGGAACGAGAATATCATAATTTATTAAGGCCATATTAGTGTTAAAAAAGGCCATTGAATCTTTTTCTCGTAGACCCAGTTGTTCAAATAGTTCTAATTGATCATTTTCTTGTGCCTGCGCCTTTTCAATAATAGTTGCATAATAGAAATTATTTTCTTTAGCTATCGCAATTTGACCACCCTTTAAATCATTTTCAGTCTTAGTAGTAGTAACCATAATGATAGGGATTTCATTTAATCTCATATGCCCAAGTATTAATTCATCAGGACGAGACCCCAAATCTTCACCATTTCCAATACTAGAAATAAGTGTTTTATCCGTTTTAGGTAATTTATTTTCATCAAGACAATTTAATATAGCTTCAAAAGCAAAGAGACCATGACCACCAGGAGACTTTCTCTCATCAGTAATTTGCAAGTCTTCATTTAAGTTAGGAATGTGATCTTGAAATGATTTTCCAAAATAAAAAAAGTTATCATTACAAAGTGAATTTATATTTTCATCATCCCAAATTTTTTGCAATGAATTTTGAGTTTCAGGGCCAACAATATCGTGAAAATATACCTCTCCTACTTTTTTATCATCAGCAAACTTTTTCATTTGCATAATTTGAACTTGAGCTAAGCTCATTAATTTATCGTTTATTTCAATATATAAATCTGTTCCTTTAGCACCAATATTTACTGCATCACTATCTCTTACTTTTTTAAGATACTCAGTTCGCTCTAAACTTGTCCCTGTTCCAGCTTGCATTTTTTTTATCCACAAACATACATCTTTTGCGGATTGCTCTAAGTCTTTTTTGTTTTTCAATAAATCCTCATATTGAATATGAGGAAGGTTTAACATTATTTCATCGCTGGCAATCGCAGTGGGAAATACATTACCTTCATTTCCTACACAAATTTTTAAAGAGTGCTTTTTTGGATTTTTAAAAAGGTCATATAAGGTTTCAAAGTATTTTTGATTAAGTGAGTCAAGATTTTCCATCTATATATGATAGATATTTATTTATCTTTCGTCAGCTTCAATTTAATTATTTTTCAAAAACACCTTGATCATAATCATACTTAGGTCCACCATAATAAAGAGGTTTATCCTTATAACTATCATGAATCGCCTTATAATTATCGAGACAATCTTTTATTTGTGAAACTTCATCACACATTTTTTTCACATCTTCTTCAAAACTTAAAACACCTTCTAATACTTTATCACAATTATCACCCGATCCATTTGATATTCTTTTTTCAAGTTTTTTATAAAAATAGTTTTTAAGTTTATTTACTGTTCCGCGATTATTTAAAGTATCATTCATAAGATCAAAAGTTTTTTTGACTACTTCTGAACCTGGCAAGACTGCATCATCAAGCATTGGCCTTTTATATTTAGAAATTTGTCCCAAGTCATTTTGACATTGAGTCTTAGTTTTAGAAAGTTCATCCATAAAATCTTTTTGACTGATTCCTGTTATACTTCTTAATAAACCTTTAAATCCGATTGCGGCCATCACTACGATAGCAAGAACTATTATTATAGCGACTCCCAGACCTGCATTTGCTTTAGGGATAATTAGATCAAAAGGATTTAAATTAGATGAAACCTTGAAAATTTCCTTTAATTTTTCTGGATTAGTAATAGTTTCGATAGGAAGGACTCTTCCATTTAACACAAATTGTTTTTTATATAAATCTAGGGCGTCAAAGCTAAGCTTGTATTTTCCAGATTTAATTTGATATTTATTATTGATGATTGAAATACTTGGAAGCTTTGGATTAGAATTTCCGATTTCAGAAAGTACCCAAGAAAACCTCTTATCATTTTCTAAAAGTTTTCTATAATCAGATTTGTGAGCATCATATTCTTTTACAAATTGATCAACTGCTTTGGCATAGGCCCTTACATACGTATCGATCAGGGATTTAGCTGAAGTGTATTTTCTCTGAGAATTATTTCCTTCGAATGCAAAAGATGTTTGAATTAATAACAAAAATGAAATTAAAATCGAAAAGTAAGCTCTCATATCTCTACCTCTGTTGTACAAAAGCTTATCGATCTAATTCAAATAAAATTTAATTAACTCCTAGTGGTAAAGAAGTTTAATCAAGTAATTTAGTAATTTAAAATTTCTTTTCGTATAGGGAGGTTGTCTAATTGGTAAATTAAACCAAGATGGTTTATCAAGTATTGCCTTTTGATGTGAAAAGGCCTTCATACCATATTCTCCGTGATAGTTACCAATTCCACTATTTTTAACACCACCAAATGGTAAATGATCATTTGCAAGATGGACAATCGTTTCATTGATACACATTCCACCCGCCAAAACTTTGCGAAAAAAGCTTTCTTTTAATTTATTATCATTTGTAAAAAGATATAAGGCCAAAGGCGGAGTTTTTGAACGAATTAACTCAATACATTCATTAACATCCTTATAAGTAATTATTGGTAATATGGGCCCAAAAATCTCTTCATTCATAATAGGATCAGATAAACAGGGTGAATCAATTAAAGTTGGTGAAATATATCTAGAAGCTTCATCAACTTCACCTCCCAATAAAATATTTTGATTATCAAGTAATCTTTTTAATCTTTGAAAATGTCTCTCATTAATAATTCTTGCATAATCAGAACTTTCAACCGAATTATTATAAAAGTTTTTGATCACTTTTTTCATTTCATCGATAAATTTATTCTTAAGCCCTTCATTGATCAAAATATAATCAGGAGCAACACAAGTTTGTCCGGCATTAACAAATTTTCCAAAAGCTATTTTTTCACATGTAAGTTTTAAATTTTTATCAGAGTCCACAATACAAGGTGATTTTCCTCCAAGTTCTAGGACTACAGGTGTCAGAAACTTTGATGCAGATTCCATTATTTTACTACCAACTTGAGAGCTACCAGTGAAAAAGATCATATCCAGATCTTGAGAAATTAGCTCTTGGCAAACACTACCGTCCCCCTCTACAACCGCCATATAATCGGATTCAAAATACTTAGGAATTAACTGAGAAATTAAATTAGAAGTATTAATTGCAAGTTCAGAAGGTTTAAGAATCACTGTATTACCAGCAGCAATGGATGCAATAGCAGGTGCTAAAAGTAATTGAATGGGATAATTCCAAGCTCCAATAATTAAACTCACACCCCTTGGGACATTACTCACATAATTTCTAGAAGGTATATTAAAAATAAAGTTTTTAACTCTTTTAGGTCTCATCCATAATTTTAAATTTTTTTGGGCAGTTTTTATTTCTGCCAATAGGATACTAATCTCAGTTGATAAAACCTCAAATTGACTTTTTCCAAAGTCCTTTTTAACGGCATCCATTAATTCAGATTCATTTTCAATGATTAATTCTTTAAGCTTTTGAAGTTTATCTCTTCTAAAATCTATAGATAAAGTCTCATCTCTATAAAACTTTTGTTTTTGCGATTTTACTAAATGCTCAATATTCATAATCTATAATCCCAGGCTATTTTAAGAATTTTTAAAACATCTTCAGTGCCATACTCATCAATTGTATACATCATACTTCCATCATTAATTGCATTCTGTGCAATTATATTGAAGTCTTTTTCACTTACTTTTTTTGTATCTTTTAGACTAATTGGTAGTTTTGCTGTTTCATTTAAAAACTTTATCAAGCTATCAATTTGCTCAATACACTTACTTGCCCTATGCTCTTTTAAAGTTAAAAAGTAAGCTTCCTCGCCTATTATAAACTTTAGTATTTGAGAAATGTCTTCTTCGCATTTATCTAATTGATACCGTAAGACATGAGGTAAAAATAAAGACATACATACACCATGGTGAAGATGACAGTGGGCCCCTACAGAGTGGCCAATAGCATGAACTAGTCCCACCATAGAATTAGAAAATGCAATTCCTGCAAAAGTAGAGGCAAGAGCTAACTCTTGTCTATGACCTAAATGTTCAGGGTCTCGAATAAGTAATTTTATATTTTTGAAAACTTTTTCTACAGCAAGTTCAGCATAAATATCGCTAACAGGATTTTTTGAAAGTCCAATAAATGCCTCAATTGCGTGAGTAAGTGCATCCATTGCAGTTGCGGCCGTTATATGTACGGGAAGTTTCTGTGTTAGCCTTGGGTCTAAAATTGCTGTGTCAGGAAATAAAAATGAAGATGAAAAAGGTATCTTTTTATTTTTCTGTTCATCAAAAATTACAGACACTTTAGTAACTTCACTACCTGTTCCCGATGTAGTTGGCAGAGCTATAAATGGCCTTAATTTTTTATTGACGACGCCAGCACCTGCAAAATCATATAATTTTTCACTCTTATATGAGACTAAAATATTTACGGCCTTAGCGCTGTCCATAACAGAACCGCCACCGAGAGCGATTATTCCGTCACAATTATTTTGATTATAGAAATTTAATATCTTCATGATAGTGGAAAATGATGAATTTGGTGGAACATCATCAAAAACAATTGATTTTTCATTGTTTGCTTCTAATAATGAGCTTATTACAATATCAACAACTTTAGCTTGTACTATCCCCTTGTCAGTTATGATAAGAGGACGAGTAACACCCAAACTTTGTAGTTCATATGCTAAATGATCAAGTGATCCCTTACCTGAAATTAATTTTACTGGCGCGTGAAATTCAAAACTTTTCATTTAAATATGATCCTTTTTATTAAATTAAAAAAAACTAAAGCAAAATAAGTAATTTTTTTTATAATGCCTACGCCATCCCATTTTCGAACAGCAAGAGGACTCAGCATCTTGGGTAACAATATGGACTGAACTCTTCCTAACACACGAACTATTAATAAGGCATGATCAGTATCTCCTTCAATTATCATTCGCTCTCTTGAAAATGAAACAAAAGTATTCTCCTGAAAACTCATTGTCCAAAAAGTAAATTTAGGATGTTTGAAAATAAATCTTAAATCGGCCTTATCTTTTGAAGGAATAAATGTTTTTCCATTATAAATTAAGTTTAATTTATTTTTATGATCATTTAAGGTTTCTAATGAAAAACTCCATCCACTATTCAAAACACTTAATTCTTTTTGAAGTTTTTTATCCCATTTAGAAATTACACTAACAAAAGATTCTAAAACGAAGAAGATAACACGTAAGTATATATTGCGAAGTTTGTTTTTCATTATAGAAAAATTCTATGCTAAAAAAAACACTCTTCATATCATTTATTTTTTACAAGAAAGAGTCCTTTTCCTTTCAGATGGTAGGCCATGAAAAGCATACTTAAGGGGATAATAATCCTTTCCTTGATATGTGATCCTTTCACTCCCTCGCCAAATTAAAGTTTTTGCATATGCAGTAAATAGAGCTTCAGAGTCCACTCCCTTACCAATATTTACATTTTTAAAAGGCTCAATTGTTTTTTCAACTTTTTCAATCCAACCTTGAGAGTTTTTCAAAAAAGCTATTACATTAATTTCTTTGTCACATTCTGATGTAATAATAAATTCGTACAGCCCATCAGTTTTATAATTAATTTTTTTAAAAAATATCAATCCACTGTGATAATCGTTAATGATATTATAGATCTCTTCTAAGTTATTCATACTAATTGGAGCTGCTCGATTATATTTACCTTCTTCACTTTCAGAACTTACAACTCCAGTGATCATTGGGCGATTCATGGAATTATAATTTATAACTGCACTTCCACTAGAGCCTTTATGAATATCACATAGTAAATCAATTGCCTTATATCGCTTTTTCCAACTAAATTTTGCTTTTAATCTCTTGGTATAGCAAACATCTTTCCACATTGTCCCACTAGGCTTATCTCCAGGGTAACCATAGACAACAGTATCTAATGCCATATTATCTGATTCATTAACCCCGAGCTCAAATGTGCCCAAATTCTCACCTATACTTACTCCATCTTTAGGTTCTACTTTCAATATTGCTATATCATTCTCAACCATAATTTGAGAAAGGCCATCTCCATCTCTTTGCTCCGCTTCATTAAAATAAGTTCTAGAAACAAAACCTTCTTTAATCAACCATGATTGCTTTTTATAATCACCATCTAAAGGGTTCAATTCGAAATAAAGTTCTTCTATTTGATCGTCTGTTTTACGAGATCTAATTGCACAATGTGCAGCAGTAATTAAGTAATTTTTTGCTATGACAGTTGCAGTACAAAGTCTTAAAACTTTTTTGCCATTTCTATATATAAATAAATGGCCTACCTTATCTGAAATGGAGTCTAGAGACTCTACTTTAGTACGAGATTCTCCGTTTATAATAATATCTGATTTTAGGGCCTCATTATTACTTTCTTGAGATTTATTTCCACAAGAGGCCATTATTAGTGAAGTCAAAATAAGCGTTAATATTTTTTTCAATCGGTATCTCCCTATTTTTTCCTTACCTAAATATCGCATCGCAGCATTTGAATCTATAAAAAGTAGATACATGAGTAAAAATTACTTGGCAAACCTACATAATTTCAATATGTTAGCTTAAACTATGAATAAAACATTTATTATTTCCTTTATTTTATCCCTAATATTTCACTTACCAGTGATTTTAAATTTTGATTGGTTAAGGCCAAAAAAATCGCAATTTTCTAAAATAAACTTAAAAAATTCACAGGCCAAAGCGACGATTTATTACAAAGAAATAGTTACGGCCCCGACCCCTCCTAAAAAGACTTCTGGGAAAAAAAAGCTCGTAAAAAAAACCATTAAATCTAAAAAGTCCAAACCGATTGAAAAGGCCATAAAAGAAAAAACATTACAGGGCCAAAATACGTTACTGGAGCAATATCTAACTTTAATTAGAAATGAAATTGCTAAAATTAAAAGATATCCACGTGTTGCCAAAAGATTGGGTCAACAAGGAGATGTAATAGTTAAATTTAACTTGATTTGGCCTGGCTCGATTGAACAAGTGGAAATTAAATCCGCTTCGGAATACAAACTTTTAAATCAGTCAGCAATAGAAGCTATTAATGAGCTAAAAAAACTGCCTCCAATGCCTAAAGAGTTGGAAGGAAAGTCATTTACAGTGCAAATTTCCATCATTTATCGTCTAATTTAATTTTATCTACAAAATTATGACAACATTTTATAATCTGCGTGTTACTGTTTGGGCCATGAAACTTACACTATCAGCACTGATGACTACAAGCATCATATCTATTAATATTTTTGCTCAAAGTATTTCACTTGATTCAATTGAAATCATTGATTCACAAAGCTCTACAACAGTAAAAAACGAAACCATAGAAGAAGAAATAACTGAAGAAAAAATTTCGAACTCTCAAATTAATTCACTTGATGATATTTTAAAATTATCTAACTCTGCTGTAAGTGTTGGAGGTCCTCGAACTTCAGCTGAAGGAATACAAATTAGAGGAATGGACTCTAATAAAATATTCACTTACGTTGATGGAGTTAAACAAGGGTTCTCATCTGATCATAGCTCCATGGTGGCAATTGACCCAGATAATATTAAATCAGCAAAAATCTTCACAACGAATGCTTCAGTTAGTGAGGGAACGAGTATCGGTGGCGGAGTTAAATTTGTAACTAAAGATGCAGCAGATTTTTTGAAAGCAAATCAAAACTTAGGCGCAATCATAAAACTTGGTTATCAGGGATCAAATAATGAGAGATCTTTAAATAGTCGACTATACGGAAAAGAAAAGAAGAGTTCATACTTATTAAATTTTGGAAAAAGAGTATCAAGAGATCTGCGATTAGGAGGAGATGAAGTTTTACCTAACTCATCTTATGAAGATACAAATTTCTCAGGAAAGTATTCTTATAAATTAAAAGCAAATTCTGTTGTTAAACTTTTTGTTGAAAAATTTAAACGAATTGATGATGCCCCATTAAACCCATTATTTAATCCACCAAACATAGAAGAATTTATGGATTTAAATGGATCTAATGAAATAAATAGATCAACTTATTCAATTGATTTCACAAATAAAAATACTTCTTTTAAGTATTATGAAATGGAGCAGAGCTCTCTTAAGACTAGAAGAAGTGATCAATCAACTGAGTATAGAGAAATAAAAACTAACGGAATAAACCTTAATCAAAAAATTTTAATTTCAAGTTTAGAAGTCTTAGTTGGAAGTGAAATAATTATTGATGAGATTAATGGAGAAGATGACTCCAGGTCGGTAAAAGGTCTTGGTTCCTACCCTAATGGAAAGAGTCAACAAGTTGGGCTTTATACTCAAACAACTATTGCCCCTATTAAGAAGCTTGCAATTACGCCATCACTAAGAGCAAATCTATTTAAAGTAGAATCAAATAGAACTGAGTTTGAGACCAAGGATTATAAAAATCTTTCAAAAAACTTAAGTATTAATTATAAACCACTAAAATTTCTTTCCCTAAATTCCACGTACTCAGAAGGATTTAATGGCCCAAGAGTTCAAGAAATTTTTATTGATGGACTACATTCTCCAACAGATGGTTTTGCCATAAAAGATAATTTCTTTATTCCTAATTTTGACCTTGTTGCTGAAACCTCAAAGACCTATGAATTTGGAGCAAAGGTAGACCATAGTTTTCAGGCTTCAGATCTTTTGAGTGTTTCTTTTTCTCAATATTTTACATACGCAAAAAATTATATTTATTTGGAAAGAATTGATCGATCCATTCTTGATGATGAAAATGGTTCCACTCAATTTGTAAATATTCCAAATGCTAAAATAAAAGGTTTAGAATTAAAGATCGATTATTTAATAAATGATTTTGAATTTAATATATCGTACACAAGGTCTAGAGGAATTCACGTTGAAAGAGCTATGTATCTTTCTCAATTTCCAGCTGACACTTACAGAGCAAATGTATCGCACAAGTTTTATGACCAGGGTATTGATATAGGCTATAGCCTACTGTTAGCAAACAAGCAGGATCGTATTAATAGAAATACAATTGAAAGAACCGATGAGACTCCAGGTTATAATGTTCACGGAGTATTTTTAAACAAAGCTTTTAGAACAGGCTTTTTAGAAGGCCTCACTTTAAAAACAAAAATCGATAATTTAACGAATAGAAGGTATAGAAAGCATGGAACATTTCTTAAAGAAACTGGTTTAGATTATAAACTGGCCATGTCTTATCAATTTTAGGAGAAAAAATGAAAACTCTATTAATTGCTTTTTTGATTTCAACTACTACTTTTGCAAATATACCTCAAGGATCTTATTTGCTGGATAAGATTGCTTGTAGTGTAGGTAATAAAACACTTAAACTTGGTGGAAAGTTTATGGTTTATACAATCACACTCGATGTTTTTGAATCAAAAATGAGAATGACGGCGATAGCTAAAAATAGACCTTGGGCCCCATTTAAATTAGATTGCGTTCAACAAAACTATGGAGACTATTCTATAATTTCAAATGATACATATGAAGGAAACCTTCCCCTAGAATCAGTAAAATGTAATTCATCGCTTTGGGAAAAAATATTAAGAAAAAATCTTTTTGGGGTTGAAGAGCAAAGCAACTTTTCTTATTCATACTCTGATGGAAAACTAGTTGTGCAAAACCCTAACTCAATTACAAAGTATTCATGCGCTGATAATGGCGGTCATGCAATTTATTATTATACAAAAAAGTAGTTTTACGATTTGAGAGGGGCCTGTGCCCTTCTCTCTTTTTTGGGTAATAAACCCTTTAAAAAATATTTCGGAATGTGTCCCAAAAAGTCTCTAAAACGAATCTCACAAATACAAGCTAACTCATCACCTTTTGCATAATCTGGATTACGCTCTAAAAAAAACTGAGTATCTTTATCTAAACTTGCTTCTTTTGACGGTTTACACATGTCAATTTTTGCTGCCCCTAGAGAATTTTCAAATTGAATTAAACCACTTTTTGATTTGAAGTTATCACCATATTTTTGTCTATAAAATGAATTTAAAACTACTTGGGCCTTTACAGGAGTTGGAGTTTTATAATTTGGAAATGATGCTATAAAGTTTTTCCTCATCATTAAATAAGTCTTATGTCCTTTACTTTGTAAAAACCAATATACAGGTTTATTAAATGAAAATATTTTTGATTGCAATATATAAAAGAAAAATGCTTTCTGAAGGGCCTTAGTTCCCCAGTAATCTTTATGAATAACAGTATCTCCAGAAAATAGTGCTGTATACTGTCCAGAGTCTGGTAGAAATTCCTTTCTTCTAAAAATAGTGGAAAAGCCTATAAGTTTTTGTTTTGAATTTCTGAGGATAAAGCAATGAGTTTTTTCGGCCAAATCTTTTGAAAAACCATTAAAAGTAACATCATCGTAATATTGCTCAAACAGTTTAAACATTTCATTTTTTAAATTATTATCAATATTTTTTACTGCTATTTTTTTATATATTATTTTATCTCTCAAAGTTATGCTCCTACCTTGAACACATATATGCTACCAATCATATTCGTTTGAGACAATGCCTATGAAATAATGTACACAATGTATTTTCAACTACTTATATTAAAGAAAGATCAATTTGAAATTCTCTTTCATCTAACTTTATTAATCCATGTTCATTGAGATCATTTGATACGTTATATAATTTTGCACCTATTTTATTATGAAAACTAAAAAGAAATGATTTTTTAAAGCAGAATTTATTATTATTAGAAAATGTTAAAACATGAAAGTCATTCATCAATCCAGACTTGAAAGTAAAATTTATTAAAGATTTTAAACAACTCTGTTTCTGAGAATGAGATAGATCTTTAGAAA
>CAXHCD010000092.1:0-13766 GCA_964015265.1 uncultured Oligoflexia bacterium | reverse complement strand
AGATTAAATATAGCGATGGATTATTTCCCGTGAAAAAGCTGTTTGATGCTTTTGAGCGAGTAAGGTATCCGAAGCATTTAGAAAGCTTATTGGCCAACGGAAAAGAATTAGCAAATCATCTTGTTTCTACTCAAACGAAGGAAGTACTTTTACATGGTGATCTTCATCACGAAAATGTGATGAAGAAAAAAGATGGTGACTTTGTTTGCTTTGACCCAAAAGGAATGATCGGTGACCCCTCTTATGAACTTGGAACAACTCTAAAGAATCCTTGGGACTATCCAGAAATTTCTCATGATATAGACTTATACAGAAGCCGAGTTGAAAAGTTTTCTTCTGAGTTAGACCTACCAAAAGAGAGAATTATTGGTTTTTCTTTTGTTCACTTATGCCTAAGTGTCCTTTGGGGAGTCGAAGATGATAATGACTTTTCTCATCAGGAAGCTGTACTTAAAATGATTTGGCCAGATTTAAAAAAATATTTTTAGGATAAAATATGAGTTTTTTATCTTTTTGAAAGAAAAGATGAGCTGGAACCAGTGAGTTTTTTTGAATATGGGGCTATTTTTCTTTTTAGGCCCTTATCTATCTTTATGGCAACTTCTTGTTTTAATTTCAATAAAACTTGCTGTTGAAGCTTGGGTGACATATCGAGAGTGAATAAAGAAGCTACTGCTAAAAAACCTAAAATTAATCTCATTATTCTTCCTCCTCATCGCCATCTTCATCATCTTCTTTTTCTAAGCCATTTCTTTCATCGGCAGTGCTGTCGTAACCGCACCTTAAAATATCCCCCAAAATTTGAAGTTCATCAGAAACAGTTCTAAGTAAATTTCCGATTCCATAATATTCGTCATCTTCAAGACATACGTCTCTTGTTCCTTGAGTAAAAAGTCCACTTATACCCTTAAGAGAACTTTCTGCCATATAGAGGCGATATGCAACTTTATCAAGTTTTTTAGGAGTGAGATGATTAAGACTATTCATATTTATTTCCTTTTCCTTCTATTCAGAAGTTCCCTTGGAAGCTCTTCTAAGTCTAGTTCTTTTTGTAAAAAAAGTAGGACTCGCTGCCACAAATATTAGAGCTTTCCATTCCACCTTTCATAGATGGATTTAATAACAGAATGTCCCCATGAAATTTCTCCTTTTCTATTTTTAACTTTTTTAGAGACTAAGAATTTAGCAGTCGCTCGATATGACATTTTTTCGTCATTGATGGAGTTGACAATCATCCTGCAAATTTTAATTTCTTTTTGGTTAGGCACAATTTTGTTGTCGATTTTTTTATAGCCAAAGGGGGCCTGGGGAATTTGATAATTTTCTTTGTTTGATGGGTTCGATTTTTTATCGCCTTTTCTAATTCCAAGAGAGCGGAGTCTTTCAAGTATAGCGGTTTTGGAAAGTCCGAACTTGAGAGCTATCTGAGATGATGAAAGTCCGTCATCTAGGTAAAGTTTAGCGATAAATGCAGGTGAAATCTTGTGAGGAATAATCGAATGTTCAATGATATCAGTATAATAAGGGTGTTCTTCCCGTATTCGGGTTGGTCCACCAAATTTCGCAAGGGATTTGGTGGCACCCCACCCTTTTAATTCATAAGTAATTATAAATATTTCAATTAGGTTTCAATAGGTTAGATCAAGTCCTTCGTTGCCAACATTACTGGAAATGTCCTGACATTACCCTCGTTGGCTTAGTCGTGGCTTACTTTTGGCTTACCAAAAAAGTTATGTCGTCATTCTTGGACTACACTGCGTATTTTTAAACACGTTACGTAGCGTAGCTGCTTAATTTTATTGGATACATTGCGTATCTAAAATGGAGGAAGAATGAGTAATAAAAGAATTAAGAAACGAAGATCCAACTTTAAGAAGGTTACCAGAGAGGCCATGATCCTTAAGTTTATGAGAGAGTCGAGACATTTATCAATGAGAAAAGCTTCAAAAGTAATTGGAGTAAGTGAAGCTCAAATAAATCACGCTGAGAATGGTAGAAAAGATCTTAATCCTGAATTTATTTTAAAAGTAGTGACTCATTTAGGGTATAGTTACCAAGATTTTTTAGACTTCTTAGAAAATAAAAAGGAAGTGCCTGAGCATACATTATCAGAATGTATTGAAATTTTAAGAAGACTACCTTTTGAAAAGTTAAAAACGGTTAAAACAATTTTAGAAAGCTTTTAGTTGATGTTATGCGAGTTAGTACTAAAAACTAACTCGCTTTTAGAGGCCTATTCTGGATACATTTTTTACATTTTATACCGGAGACATAGTTTACACTTCTATATTCTTCTATTCGCAAATTAAGCCTGATTTATATTTATTCTTAATATTAGGAAAAAACCTTAACCCTGTTATATTTGAAATATTAGTTATCGTTGTACTATTTTCTTTTAGTACATCATTGGATTTTTTATCGTACTCTATGTTATCAAATAAATAGGCTTCATATTTTTTATTTTCTTTGTCCATAATAATTTTATAAAATTTACAGGGAACAACTAGACCACTTTTAAGTTTATTTTTGTATTTAGGATTATCTGGAAAATTACATGTCTTACCTTTTTTTGGAAATATTACACCTGAAATAATACTTAGTTTATTTTCCTTTTCTGTACGCTTTCTTACACATTCTTCTAAGTCCTTCCAAACTTTTGCATTAAACTTTGATCCTACTTGTGGAACAATATTTGTTGTTAAGAAAGTAGATACTCTTTCTTTACATGTTCTTCCTAGGCCATTTGGATATAAGTGTCCTCTATGATAAAAACTACTTCCTGAATCATTATTAAATGTCTCTTGAAATGTTGATAGGTGAGAAGGAAGACCTGGGTCGCAGCTAAATTTATCAGCACCTCTTCCTGTTATTTCTATTTTTGAACTTCTTTTATCTTGATTGCTCATTACCCATAAAGGAAGCTTATATTTATTTGAATAAGCTACGACATAGTTTTTATAGATTATTCTTGTTAGATCTTTATTTCCCCATCTTGGAACTGGAAAGCCACCAGTTGTATGATATTTCCAATCTTCTCTGGTTCCATAAATTATTTTACCCATTGGAAGTTTTTCACATTTACCGTCTGAAATTTTTTCTTCAAAGCTTGTTACTTCACTGCCTTTTACCTTTTTAAAACATTTACCTTGATAATAATCGCTTGAATCATCAACTGTATTAACAAACACTTTTGAAATAAGTTCTGATTGGATCTCTTTTGCGTAATTGTTATTTAGAAAAAATATAGATGATATAATTAGTATGTTTTTCAAATGCTCTCCGAAAATTTATTGAACTGTTTACAGTTTATTCGAGTACGAATAACATGAAAAGATAGTTTTATCTTTAATACTTATTAAAAGCTAGGAAGGCGTTATGGAAAATGTAAAAAAATATTCAATTTTTTATGCAACAAATAGATCTCACGAGGGATCAAATCAATGGCAACCCAAACGATATGGAAAATCATTTAGCAAAGATGGCGCTGAAAACCTTAGATTTGGTAAAGTTGAAGTTTTAGCAGACTCTTCTAAGGTTAAAAAATATTTAAATAAAAAAATAAAAGATCTAGGAATTGGAGATGGTGAAGGTTTAGGTTCATATCTTTCAAAATGCTCCAAAAAAGCAAAGATTAAAGCTTATAGGGAAGGACTTAATAAAAAGTTACCTGATAGCTCTCAAGATAAATCAAAATTTGGCTCTACTGGCTTTTTTTCAGATTTAAAAAAGAAAATGGATAAAGGATCAGATGTTTTAATTTATATACATGGGTATAACGTTTCATGGGAAGATGCTGTAGGATCAGCAATTTCATTAAAAGAGAGTTTAAATAACAATCTAGATAGCTCATCAAAAGAAATAGAGATTGTTTTATTTTCATGGCCAAGTGATGGATCTATGATGCCATTCACAGCTTATAAATCAGATAGATTAGATGCTAAAAATAGTGGTTACTCATTTGGAAGAGGAATTTTAAAAGTAGTAGATTTCTTCGAAAAATTGCGATCTGAAGTAATGCAAAAGAAAAACACTCTTTGTAATCAAGAGATCCATCTTCTTTGTCATTCTATGGGTAATTATGTTCTTCAAAATGCTTTAGAAAAAATTATAAAGTTTAGTCCATCAAATAATTTGAGAGCTGTATTTTCAAATATATTTTTATGTGCAGCGGATGTTGATGAAAATGTGTTTGAAGATGGAAGGCCAATGGAAAGACTTCATGAACTGACTAGATCTATAACAGTTTATCATAATGAAGGTGATTCGCCCTTAATGATAAGTGATAAAACAAAAGGTAACCCTAGAAGGCTTGGACAGAGTGGGCCAGCTAGGCCAAATATAATTCATGACAAGATTAAACAAGTTGATTGCACTAGAGTTGTTCATGGAATTGTTGAACATAGTTATTATCTAAATGGTAATGTAAATAAGGATATTGCAAGATTATCTTCATTAAAATTATGGCAGCTTAAAAGTGAGTTGCGATCCAGAAACTTTTAATTTTACACTTAATGGAGATATTAGAAAAAATATTGAATTAAAAAATTAAGAGTAATTGAATAGTTCTTAATATGATCAGCTTTAAAAGGAGTTTTGGCTGTAATGAGTAAGAGTAATAAAGATTTATTTGTTATAGGAGCAGGTGCACATGTGCCATATGGGTTCCCATCTGGTGCAAGGTTAAAAAATATAATAAGATGTTTTTATTATGGATCACCTGATTTGATGGATGATTATATATTGGGTCAAGCAATTAAAAATAGTTTGGTTAGACTTTCAACGCAAATTTCTTCTGAAATATATACTGAGTATAATTGGCTTTGGGAGAATAGAAATTTTCAATTTTCTGATACTTTTAATGAGTTGTTAAAGAGTTTTGTTTCAGATTTTTTAGATTCTTCCAGTATAACAATTGATGCTTTTCTTTCCTTACATCCAAAATGGTCATTAATTGGAAAACTAATAATTTCTAAAATATTAAGGGAGTTTGAAAGAGCTGATCCAGTTAGAAATTATGATGATAATTGGATTGAAATGTTTATTAACAACTATATTAATAGTTCTGATAAGGATGAGATTATTAGATTTTTTCCAAATGTGATTACTTTTAATTATGACAGGCTTCTTGAAGAATATATTCTAAGACGTTTTGAAAAGTATTTAAACTTTACTGAAAAAGAAGCTACTGAATTATTAGGGCAATTACCAATCTTTCATGTTTACGGTAAAATTGGAGAAATTCGATTTGACGACATAAAGGGAGAAAAACCTCAAGCTTTATTACAAGCATCTAGATCTATTAGAGTTGTAGGTGAGGAAAGAGAGGGACTTATTAATGAGATAAAAACTAAGTCACAAGAGTATTTAAGCAATGCAAGTCGAATTTTTATATTAGGTTTTGGATATGATGAACAAAATGTCGAACTTGTTTTCGATAGAAAATATAGTAATCGTAATGGTTTGGGGATTTATTCTACAAACGTTAATCTTTCTATTAAAACAATTCGCAATATAAAAAGGAATATTTCTGATAGCTTGGCCAATTTTATAAAGCTTAGAAGTAGTGAATTATATTGCAATGAATTGCTTAGAGATTATTTATAGGCTTGGTTTGAGTTTATATTTTATCCATTGCTTTTAAGACTTTGGCAAAATAGGTTCTCTTTTCTAGTGGCATTGAGTGCCATATTTTATCAGCTTCATTTGTTGTGTATTCAGATTGAAGTCCGATTAGGATACTTTCTAGATTTTCCTTTGTAAGAGGTTTTTTTATACCTAAAGAAAAATATAGAGAAAAAATTATGGCCTCAAGGCCACCGTAGTCTTCTTGATATAAAAGTTTTTCTATATGAGAGTTTGAATGGGGTAGAGAGTATTTTTTTAAAAAACTAGCAAATTCTTCGCGGCCGTCGGCATTTTTTATTTTATCTCGGAGCATTTTTTTTATGGCCGACTTTAAAGGCTGTACGAACTCTAAAGATTTATCTTTCATTTATCTCTCATATTAAATGTGATCACTTTTAAAGTGAATTGTAACATATTGATTATACTATTTTTTAACACATTTTTTGTGTTGTTGTTAATATTTTGTATTGTAACTCAATAAATCTCATATAATATGTGTTTATGTATTATTCATATCATAATAAATGGGTTTGTATGAAGACTGAGCAAGAAAAAGTAATTGAACAAAGACTTGATTATAAGAAAAGGCAAAACAAGATATTCAAGGATGTAAGTGATGTCGGGATCTTAATTGATTTATTTCTAAGTAAACTAAAAAATATAAAAGGTACTGAAGATAATCAGTTATTTAACGATGAAGAAGATCATCTGTTTTTTATAAAGAAACCATTAATAAAAATAAAGGACAATATTTCTGAAATAGATATTCAAATCGATATGTTTAATAGTGTATTAAGGATTAGCATCCCATCAAATCTTAATACCTCTGATTTTAAAAATGAAATTATTAAAGAGTACTTACCAGTTGTAATGGCCTCAAATATCGCTTCGATTAAAGAGTGCTATAACTGGTTTTTATGCTCGGCCAGTGAGGAAAAGGTTGAGGAATTAAAAAAAGAAATAGATGCGATTAAAAAGGGAAAAACTAGCAAGGATTAATATAGGTCTAATAATCTCTCTAAATTAGGAAGTTTTATGAAAGAATTAAACAAACTAGATATTGAAAAATTAATGTTCATGACAAATCTTATAAGAAATCAATTTTCAATTGAAGAAGCAATTTGTTGGTTTTTGGATGAGTTTGGAGAAAATGAATTTAAAAACCTTTTAGCAATTGATGAGTCTATGTTTTTAAACCATTTAAACTCAAACTTTAAAGAACTTAGCTTAGATGAAGTGAATAAATTTTTTAGTTTTCTAAATATGAAGTTAAATGCAATACCTAAATGAAGTATTACTTTAAATGTTTAGATCATCAGAATAAACTTCATAAAGAATATTTATACAAGTCTTATCTAGCCCCTTAATTAGCTTAATTCTTTCTACCTCTTCTGATAAAAAATGACAGAATTGTAGGTACTTCTCATTTGTTATTTTCTTTTTCGTGCTTACTTTAAGATAGGCCAAGCTTTTTAAGATAAAATCCTTATTTTGTTGCATTCTTTCAATTGATATCTTTTTTATATTGGGCCTTGTAATGTTAAATAAATCTTCTATTAAATAATTATCAATTATAGATTCTTCATGAAAGAACTTAAGAAAACCTTCAATATTGGATTTAGTAAGAAAATATTGTCTTAACTCATTAAGTCCTAATAGGTGCAGTAACTCTAAAAATAATGGAATATATATAATTGCATTAGAGTCTAAATGATTCTTTAAACTTTGATTACTTGGTATAAACCCTAGATGGCGTGTGAAGTCTTCAATTTTATATATATTTTGAATCTCAAACCATGTTTTTAAATTCACTGACGTTTCTAGGTTTTCTATTTTAGATAAATTTCCCTGTGTTCGTTTTATTTCATTAGCAGCAACTTTTTGTTTTTTTCCACTTCTCTTTCTTGAGCTGTATATAATCATAGGAATAAAGTTTTCATGTTCTATGAAGTAGTCCACTTTATAGGGTTGTAACTCTAGAAGTTTGTTATAGGTTTTTTTGTCTTTATACATCGTTATTTAAATTCAACAAGTTTTATTATTAGGTCTATATTTTCTAATTATATATTCTTTTTTGCAATTATTGATTAGCAAAAGGATATCTAAAATATACTATAAAAGTAAAAAATTCTTTATATATTATTATGTCTTAAGTAGTTAAAAATTAGTCTCTGTCTCAATTAATTGCCACGTGCCTATTATAATTGTTTTTTATTTATGAATCTAAAAGTTCTTAAAATTATTGAGCTTTGATGTATCTTTAAAAAATTCTCCAGATAATTAACTCTGATACTCCGATAATAATAAAAAAAGAATATTTTCATAATCTAAAAAAGGGTGAGAAATGTTTAATTATATTGCTGGACTGTCTGTGCTTATATCTACATTTGCCTTCGCGGGTAAGCCAGTCTGTGAGTTGGCACTAGAACATCAAGATAAGGTGTGTGCTAAAACTTTTAGAGCGCAAAGTATTGAGGATATAAATTCTTATTTAATAGATTTTAAACAAAAAGACGGAGTGCCTAAAAACCTTAAAATAGATTTTGATATAGCTGGCAGCTCTTTAAGTATCGCTACTCCTTGTCGTGTAATTTTAACTGATTCTAAGAAAATTGAAGTAAGTGGTGATGTTTGTATTAATGGACAAGCTGGTGTGATCATTAGACCATATTCAACTTTATCTTTTAGGGATATGAGTTTAGTTTCAAAAAATAGGGTTGTGATTAGAAATAACTCAACAATTAATGGATCTGATCTTCATTTAATATCAAGTGGAGATGATGAGTTTTCTAGATCTCATATAAGACATAGCTCAAATATAAATTTATCTAACCTGTCGGTGAGTGGACATGCTCGTGCAACGTTAGGTCATAGTAGTACTTATAATGTTAGTGGGGTGGTAAATCTAAATTCAGTCAGTGAGTTTTCTGCCATTTGGCGCGATACAAATATTAGTGCACAGTCTATTAGTATTAATTCTGATGCGAGAATAAGGCTTGCTAAAAATTTAGAACTTAATTCTTCTAATATTGTTTTAGAGTCAAATGAATGTTCTTTATCAAATAATGTCCTTGAAGGATTAGGAACTTGTTTAACAGCAAGCTTTCCCATAGCAAGACTTAAAAAGGTTGAATCTGATATTGCTATTGGAAGTGTAATTAATTTTGATGCTTCAAGATCTGTGGGAGCAGCAAATTTTATCTTTTTAATTGATGGCAATATCGTACAGGAGGGAAGCTCTGCTTTATTTAGTTATCAGTTTAATCAAGCAGGTGTTCATAAAATTGAAGTCATAGCGATTAGCTCAGAAGGTTTGCGCCATAGAAGATCACGTAAAATTAATGTTTATATTCCCTTTGATAATTCTCCAAAAGCAAATTTTGTATTTGTTATAGGTAAAGGAGACCTTCCAGAAGTATTTTTAAGTTTTTCAGGAAGTGTGGGAAAAGATAGATCCATTAAAAGTATTAAATACTTTGTAGATGGAGTTCAGTTTGTTCCAGAAGATTTTTTCTACTTTACTTTTGTGAGAGCGGATCTTGAAAGATCTGGAATTAAAGAAATATCAATGGAGCTAGTTGATGATCTCGATCAAAAATCAGTAAAGAGCTATCAAGTTGATGCTAATCCTGGACAGATGAATTATATCGCTAATCTTGATGTATATCAGAGTGCTCCAAAGACAGTATTTGTAGATGCTTCTCAAAGTTTTGTGGGAAATGAAGAGCTTTTTGATTATTTTCAAAATGAAATACCAGTTCTAATAGATTTTGGAGATGGTAATAGTTCAGAGGCACTTCTTCCAAAAGCATTTAGCTCTCATGTTTATGAAAGCGCAGGATCTTATAATATTAGCGCTCAAATGAAATCAACTAATCCTGATATTGAATCAATGATTGTTTCTCAAAATATAAATATCACTGAAGATCCAACTCCCATTTTAGAGCCAGTCGCTAGGTTTAATTATCTTCTTAATGACTTTGATAAAAGCTATAGCTTTTTTGTTGAAAGATCAGCTTCTGCTTATGGTGAAATAATAAATTATTTATGGAAAGTTAATGGAGTAATTGTAGCTAGTGGATCTGAAGTTGAGCTAATATTAGAACCTAATATTTATGAAATAAGCTTAGAAGTCGTTGATGAATTAGGTAATATGGGTTCTTTTTCAAGAGTTATAAATGTTAATGGAGACGGCTCACTATTTGATTTAAAGCTTAACTGTACTCCTGAAGAAGATAATTATTTAGAGTATCGATGTGATCTAGCTTTTTTAGATGAGCTAAAGTCAGTAACATCTTTAAATCTAGACTGGGGAGATGGAAATAGCTCTAATATAGCGATTTCAAATCAAACTTACCAACAAAGCTCACTTTATCACACATATGAAAATGATTTATCTGAATTAGAAGTGCTAGCTACTTTAAATAGAGAGAACTCAGATTCAATTCAAAGATCTCAAACTCTTTTTGAAGGAAACGCACCAATTGATCCAGTTGCAGTGCTTAATTGCTCCTTTGATGTGAATATTCTAAATTGTGACGGATCTCAATCTGTCGCAGGGCCTTCTCAATATATTGTTAATTATTGGTTTAATATTGGAGGCGATGGGATATCTCCAAATATTAGTGTTGAGTATCCCATGGGAAGTAGTGAGTCAGTTTATGTTCAATTATGGGTTGTAGATAACCAAGGAAGAGTTGGCTATGCTGAAGGCTACTTTACTCAAGATATAACTAAACCCATCGCAAACTTTGATTGTACAGCTTTAGGGGCTGAGCTTAACTGCAGTGATAGTTCAATTAATTCAAATGGAGTAATCACAAATAGATTATGGTTTGTAAATGGGCAGCTAGCTTCAGAAGGTGTTGATAAAACAAGCTTTAGTTTCACAGCAAATTATCCAGCTGAATATTATATAAGTCTAGTCGTAGTTAATAGTCTTGATCAAAGTGATGATTTAACAAAATCTTATTTTTTAAATGTTCCAGTTTATCCAGTGGCTGATTTTAGCTGTAATGTGGTTGAAAACACTATTAATTGTGACGGATCAAGTTCATCAACTCCATACGGAGAAATTACAAGCTATAGGTGGCTTGTTAATGGAAATGAACACTCAACAGCATCAAGTATGAGTTATACCCATGAAAGTGGTGGCTCAGTTTCTATTGGCCTTGAAGTAGCTAATAACTTTAATTTTTATAATTCTAAGTATGAGGCATTTGATTTAAACTTTCCTCCGAGTGTGGCGATAAATTGTGAACAATCTCTTTTATCAAGAATCAAATGTAGTAGTAACGCATTTGATAATGATGGAGATCAATTAAGTTATTTATGGGAAGTAGAAGGAAATAATTATACTACTCAAGATTTAGACATAAGAACTCTTTCATCTGGCGAAATTCTAGTAAAACTAACTGTAAGTGATGTGGTTTCAAATGTTAGTGTTTCTGAAAATGTTAATGTTTTATATAATAATCCTCCACAGTTTGAAATAGGGTGTTTAAAAACAACGAAAAAAATTGATTGTATTGCAGAGCCTAGTGAACAAAATTCTAACGATGATCAAATTGTAAGTTATCAAGCTTTTATTGATGGAGAATCCGTTTCAAATGAAAATGGATTCTTTTCAAAAGAAATTGATTTTTCAGAAAATTCTTTAGTTAAAGTCATCGCTACTGATGAAGCGGGTGTAATAACCGAAAAAGAAGAAAATGTAGCCATCTATAATGAAGAAGTTGTTATTGGTCTAGAGTATATTAGTAAGTTCTTACCAGCAGCAATAAAGGTTGCTCATGTTAATAAAAATGATTTTGAAGTGGCCACTTATAAATGGATTAATGAAGAAACAAATGAAGAAAGTTTAGATGAAATTCCTACATTTACATACTTAAGTTCAGGTTCAAAAAGTATTAGGCTAGAGTTTAGTGATATTTATGGACAGAGCTTTAGTAAGGTTATTGAATTTGAAGTTTATCCAGATGAACCTTTGATTGAGGCTGAAGATGAATTAGTATTTGTTAATGGCTTTTTAGACCAAGTATCCATTAATATTGAAAACATTAAAGAAGAAATTGTTGATATAAGATTTTCACCAAACTTATCAAGCGTGAGTATAGATGTTTTAGGAAATGTTAGTATCGATACAACTTCTCAATCTGAAAGTTCTCAAGTTCTTACTTTAGAAATAGAAACCCAGAATAATTTAATAACTAAAGATTTTAATTTTCAATTTTTTGATCCTGTTAAAGTGGGAGAAATTACACCTGTTGAAGGAGAAATATATACAATTGATAATTACGAGGGATTAAATGGAGTTTCTTTGGAGTTTAAGAATGATTCAACAGAGTTAGCTGAAGTTTTTGTAGCAGACTATCCAAACGGAAAAGGAAAGAAAATATTAGTTAAATCTAGTGAAAATGTTGAATATATTGTGAAAGCAAATGATCAAACTTTATTTTCTTATATTGAAGAGGATTCTTTTAGTCTTTCTCCTAATGCAGAAGGTGTTTTTACAAGTATCAATATAAGAAAGTCAAGTAAGGCAAGAGAAGTAAGTTATAGCTTAAACCAATCTGCTTCTAGCGGATCAATGTTTATTAGTTATATAAATTCAGTAAGTAGTGTTCTACGTGAAAAACTACATTCCATTCGTGAAAAAGGAATAGAGATAGAATATCGGTATTTGTCAGCAACAGACTCATTTTCTTATTTCTTTAATAACTTTAGAATAAGAAGACAATTAGAAGATTTGTTAGAGGTTATTCCAAGTGTTGATTTTTCTAAAATTCCAAAAATTATCGAATTATCAAAGAGTAATGGAAAGGCATATGGCTGGGTAGATTTTGATCAGCCAAAGGTTATTAAAATTAATTATCAAAAATTAACGAATTTTTTTGATCGAGAATTTGGAAAGGTAAAACTCAAATCAACCTTAAGACATGAGAGTCATCATATTAAGTCTCTTGATTATATCTTAAAACAAAATAATAATAATATGCCTGATGTATTTAAAGATTCATTATTTTATAGATTTATTTTAGAAGCCAGTGCTGAAAAATATAATGTATTTAACGATGGTGACTTTGATATAAATGTTCGGCATTTTTATTCAGGTTATGAGGAGGTTAGTTTTACAAATCTTTTCCGATCTATATCCACAGGTGAGTATAAAAACTTTGAAGATTTAAATAAAATTTACAGTGATAAGTTTTATTATAGTTTACCAGTTGTAATCGATTCGTTTAGTGAGAATTATTTTTATGATTGCTATGCTGAGCTTGGGTACTTGGATAAAGGTGTATTAAGAAGTAATAATTTTTATAATATAGTGAGTGAGTGCTATAGAGCAATGGAAGGTATGGAGATAAAGGAATCAAATATTAGGGTTGCGAAAAACTTTCATGATATCTATTTTGATTTACTTCTACCACATAGGGAAAATAATAGTTTTGAACCTTTAAGTACAAAAATAGCTAAATCTTCTGGATTTACAAAAGAAATGCAAAAAGGTTTATCGATAGAATATCGCCCTCAAATTGCACCAATAGGAGGAGGTTTTGATAGTGATTCTGGTGAAAATTCAATTACATTAAAAACAAATGAGACTAAAGCATTTATTATTAATAGAGAAGATCTTGCTCTTTTAACAACTCCAAGAATGATTGCTAGTCATATTGAATATGAAAATCCAACAAATGATCCATTTATAGAAGAGCAAATGAGTAATATTGTTGTTTCATACAAAGTAACTAACTCATCAGCAAACTTTTATAAAAATCTTTATTTGGGAAATTATTCGACAAAAAAAATAGTTGGCAATGATATGGATATTCTTTCTTTTGAAAATACTGAGCAAGTTGCTGTATTTGTCACATATGTTGGTGTTGGGGAAGTGAGTTTTAATATGAACTTTTATAGACCAGTACAAATTATTAAAAAAATAAAAACTAGATTTGAAGCTCAGTACGTAGGAGTTAAAACTCAATACCCAACTCATGGTGGTATTTTTGAGATAGTTTTTGATTATAAAAAAAGTTCTCCAATCATTTATACTAAAAATGAGAGTGGGCAAGAGTTAATAGAGGACTTTGCAACACCTGTCTCTTATACACATCTCCGAGCCCACGAGACTAGTGCCAATC